>NZ_JBFUMS010000001.1:0-658631 GCF_054049255.1 Roseateles sp. P5_E4
TCCACCAGGGTCCACCAGGGCGGCGTTCTGCTGCGTCATCTGGTCGAGCTGCACGACGGAGCCGTTGACGACGCCGATGCCCTCGCTCTGCTCACGCGCCGCGGCGCTGATCTCGCCAATGATGTCGGTCACGCGCTGCACGCTGGCGACGATCTCGGTCATCGTCGCGCCGGCGTCCTGCACCTGCTGGGTACCGGAGTCCACACGCTCGACGCTGGCACTGATGAGGCTCTTGATCTCCTTCGCGGCCTCGGCGCTGCGCTGGGCCAGCAGCCGCACCTCGCCGGCCACGACGGCGAAGCCACGGCCCTGCTCGCCGGCGCGGGCCGCTTCCACGGCGGCGTTCAGCGCCAGGATGTTGGTCTGGAAGGCGATGCCGTCGATGGTGCCGATGATCTCGTTGATCTTGCGCGAGCTGTGGCTGATCTGATCCATGGTCGCGACGACCTGCGACACGGCCTCGCCGCCGCGCCGGGCGACGCTGGCGGCGGAGCTGGCAAGCTGGTTGGCCGTCATGGCTGCGTCGGCCGTCTGCTTGACGGTGCCGGTCAACTCGGACATGGACGACGCGGTGTTCTGCAGATTGCTCGCCGTCTGCTCGGTGCGCTGGCTGAGGTCCAGGTTGCCGGTGGCGATTTCGGCGCTGGCCGTGCCAATGCTGTCGGCGGCTTCGCGCACCTTGGCGATGAGTTTTTGGAGCCCTTGCTGGGTGTCGTCCAGCGCGCCGAGCAGGCGTCCGACGTCACCACTGCCGCCGCGCGGAATGGGGTGGGTCAGGTCAAAGCGAGCCAGCGCCTCGGCGGCCTCGGTGGCCGCATGCAGGCTGCCGCCCGAGCCGCCACTGGTCAGCAGGCCGAACAGGCCGGCCACCCAGGTGAGCGCCAGAACGGCATACAACCAACCCTTGGCGGCGCCGGCGGTGTCGCCCAGGCCGGACAGCGCCATGCCGGCGCCCACGGTGACCACGCCGAGCACAACGCCCAGAGCCAACTTCAACCGCTGCGAACCGCTCATGCCGTCGTCTCCATCAGATAAGGAAAAGGACACTGGCCAGGCCGGTGTCAACAGCGCAGTGTGCCGCCGGCTCTGGTGGGGCGGAAGAGCGATATGGGGGAGGAAGCGGCAATAGTTGCCCGAACCAGGGCCAAACAGGCCGGCTCAGCCGCCCGGCCTGCGTCGCTGGCGCAACGCGAAGCGCAGCGGGTCGACAGCGTCCAGCAGCTCGGCCTCGAGCGGCCGTGGCGAGCCCAGGGCCAGCGCCGCGACCAGGCGCCCGGCCAGGGCCGCCCAGGTGATGCCTCGCGAGGCAAAACCGGTGCAGGCGATGAGCCCCGGCTGGCGTGGCTGCAGGCGCAGTTGCTCGGCCGCCTCACCGGGAGCCGCCAGACCGCCGATCAGCGGCAGGCGGTCCGGCGCGATGAGGCGCCAGGCCACGCGGCCGGAGAGCGGCGCCTGCGGCGGGGTGGCCAGGCCGGCCAAGCGCGCGTAGCGGGCGAGGTTGTCGGCCTGATCAACCTCGCGCAGCGCCGGGTCGAGATCACCGTCCTGGGTCGTCGCACCGCACCACAGGCCGCCGCGGCCATCGGCGATGGCGTAGCCGTCGCCGGCGATGGGGACGGTGGGGCACCAGGGTGCTTCCGGCAAGTGGGTCAACTGGCCGCGCTGCACGGTCAAGCCGGCAGCCAGTTCGCCGAGCAGCGACAGTTGGCCATGGCCGCCGGCCAACACGACAAGGGGCGCCTCGGCGATGCGATGACCCTGGGCATCCCGCAGGCGCCAGCCGTCGGTGGCTGCTTCCAGGGCGGCGACGGGGCTGCCCAGTTTCAGGGCGACCCCACTGGCGGCCAGCATGGCGCGGATGTAGGCGGCCGGGTCCAGCGCGCCACCACCGGGATAGAACCAGGCCGGGTGGGCGAGGGCGGTGCCGGCCAGGATCGAGGCGCCTTCGGCGGACAGGGCCTCGACATAGCCCGGCGCGCCGCGCATGGCGGCCAGCGGCAGTCGCGTCTCCATCCTCAGCAGGCCGCGCTGATGAGGCAGGGCGAGCTCCGTCAGCAAAGCCTGCGTGGCCAGCGCCGCGGCGCGGTTGAAGCGCGCGTGCGGGCCGTCGTCCGGGTTGAGGGTGCCGTGGAAGAGGCCGGCCGGGTTGCCCGAGCTGGCCTGGGCCGGGCCTGGCAACGCATCGACGACGGTGCAGGCCACGCCCGCCCGCGAGAGCGCCAGCGCGCAGGCCGCACCCGCAAGGCCGGCGCCGACGATGACGGCCTGCTTCGCGCCGGGCGCCAGCGGCTCGCGGCCGGCCGGCCGCTGCGTGTGCCGAGGCGCGAACCGGGCGACGGTCATCTCGGGCTTGTTGGCAAAACCTGGCGCCAGGCGCACCTCGAAGCCCAGTGCGGTGAGCGCCCTGCGCATGGGCCGCGAGATGCTCCACGTGGCCGCCGTCGTGCCGGGCACGGCGTGCCGGGACAGGCTCTTCAGCAGCCATTCGTCCCACAGCTCCGGGTTGCGCTGTGGCGCGAAGCCGTCGAGGTAGAGAGCATCGGCGTTCAGCACCAGTTCGCGCAGCAACTCGCGCGCATCGCCCAGGCCCAGCAGCAGTTCGACGCGACCGTCCTCGAAGCTCAGCGTGTGCAGGCCGGTGGTCAGTGGTGGCCAGCGTTCGACCAGTTGGGCCGCCAGGTCGGGCAAGGGGCTGGCCGCATGGACGCGGGCCAGATCGTCGCGCTTCAGCGGGTGCTTCTCCACGCTGACGAAGATGAGGCGCTCGCAGCGTGCCGGGTCTTGCTGCCAGGCGTTCCAGGTGGCGAGGAAGTTGTTGCCCAGACCAAAGCCGGTCTCCAGCACGACGAAGCGCTCGCGGCCCTGCCAGCGGCCGGGCAGGCCGTTGCCGGCGACGAACACGTGGCGGGCCTGGGGCAGGGCGCCGGCGCGCGAGTGATAGACGTCTCCGAAGGTGGGGGAGGCCGGTGCGTCGGGGTCGGAAAAGTCGACCTCGGCCGGCTCGATCGCCGGGGACTTCATTGGCCCATGCGTTGCATTTCGCCGGACTCGATGATGCGCACGGCCGGGCCGGGGGCTTCGAGGGCCAGGCGCATGGCCCGTGCAATGCGCTGCGGCGAGATGGGGCGCCAAGTGCCGGGAATCAGCCCGGCCAGCGGCCGTACCAGCCTCAGCGTCCAGGCCTCCGCCGTGCGGCGCGGTTGGTCGAGCTGCTCACGCTCGCCGTCCAGCAGGGAAGGCCGAGCGATGACGAGGCGCTCGAAGCCGAGTGCGATCAGCGCGTCCTCGGCCTCGCCCTTGACCTGGTTGTAGAAGACCGGCGAACGCGCGTTCGCACCGAGCGCCGACACCAGGCCGCAATGCGTGGCGCCCGCCTCGCGCGCCGCGCGGGCGACGGTGACGGCGGCATCGAAGTCCGCCGCGCGAAAGGCCTCGCGCGAGCCAGCCTGGGCCATCGTCGTGCCGAGCGCAATCAGCACGCAGCCGGGGACGGGCAATGCGGCGAACGAGCCGGGCTGGGTGTAGCCCACCGCCGTCATGCCCGGCCGCGGCTTGCGCGCCAGCGCGATGGCGTCGGGCCATTCGGCGCACAGTGCGCGGCCGACGAGACCGGTCGCGCCGGCAATCCAGGTGCTTGTCATCTAGTCCTCGAGCAGAGCGGCCAGCGCCTGCGCGTCCAGCGGCGAAGCCTGTTCATGGCCCTCGAGCATGCCCTCGGCCAGGCCGCGCTTGTCGCGGTGCAGCTCGATGATGCGCTCCTCCACCGAGCCGGCCGTCACCAGCCGGTAGACGGTGACCGGGCGCTGCTGGCCCATGCGGTGGGCACGGCCGCTGGCCTGATCTTCGGCGGCGGGGTTCCACCAGGGGTCGACGATGAGGACGTAGTCGGCCATCGTCAGGTTCAAACCGAACCCGCCGGCCTTCAGGCTGATGAGGAACACATCGCCCTCGCCACGCTGGAAGGCCGCCACGCGCTTGGTGCGCTCGGCTTGCGGCGTGCTGCCGTCCAGGCGCTGGAAGGGCAGGCCCATCTGCGTGAGGCGCTCGCCCAGCAGGTCGAGGTAGTCGGTGAACTGGCTGAAGACGAGGGCCTTGTGGCCGCCCGCCACCAGCTCGCGCACGATGTGCTCGAACTCGGCCATCTTGGCTCCCACCAGGCCCAGCTCGGGTGACACGAGGCGCGGGTCGCAGGCGGCGCGGCGCAGGCGCATCAGCTCGGCCAGCACCTGCATGGGTGCGGCGCGCTCGCCGCTGGCCGCTGCCGCGGCCACCGCCGCTTGCGCGTCGCGGCGCAGGGCTTCGAGGAAGTGGCGTTCCTGCTCGCTGGGCTCCACGCGGTGGACGATCTCGGTGCGCGGGGGCAGGTCTTGCAGCACTTGCGCCTTGGTCCGGCGCAGCAGGAAGGGCGCGACGATGCGGCGCAGCCGGGCGCGGGCCGGCGCGTCCTGCTGGCGCTCGATGGGGCCGGCAAAGCGCTCATTGAACTGCTGCGGTGTGCCCAGCAGGCCGGGGTTGATGAGGTTCATGATGGACCACAGGTCCGCCAGCCGGTTCTCGACCGGCGTGCCGGACAGGGCCAGGCGGAAGTCGGCATCGAACTCGGCGACCGACTTGGCGCGCTTGGTGGCGGCGTTCTTCAGCGCCTGGGCTTCGTCCAGCACCAGCGTGGCCCAGCGGCGCGCGGCAAAGCCTTCGGCGTCGATCTGCGCCAGCGCGTAGCTGGCGACGATGACGTCACCCGGGCCGGCGGCTTGCAGCAGCGCGTTGCGGTCGGCGGCTTCGGCGTAGACCTGCACATTCAGCCCCGGCGAAAACGCGGCGCACTCGGCCGCCCAATTGCCGCAGACCGACGTGGGCGCCAGCACCAGGGCCGGGCCCAGCGCGCTGCGCTCGATCAGCAGCGCCAGCGTCTGCACGGTCTTGCCCAGGCCCATGTCGTCGGCCAGGCAGGCGCCAAAGCCGGCGGCGGCCAGGCGGCTCATCCACGCAAAGCCCTCGACCTGGTAGGCACGCAGCTCGGCGCGCAGGGATTTGGGCGGCTGGGGCTGCAGCGCGGCGGCGGCCGTGAGTTGCTCCACCCGCGCCCGCCAGGCTTTGTCGCCGCCCAAGCGCACGCCGGCCAGGCCCTGGTCCAGCCAGGCGGCGCTGGCATTGGGCAGTTGCAGCTCGCCCTTCTTGGTCTGGGCCAGTGAATCGAGGTCGCGCAGCTGCTGGCGCAGTTGCTCGGACAGCGCCAGGTAGTGCCCCTCGGCCATGCGCACGAAGCGGCTCTTGCTGGCGCGGCTCAGGGACAGCAGCTCCTGCAGGCCGACGACGCGGCCTTCCTCGACCTGCACCTCGCCGGTCACGCCCAGCCAATCGCGCCCGCTGCTGACCTCGATCTGCACCGCGGCGCCGTCCACCGGCAGCACGCGCACCGGCTTGCCCTTGGGCCAGGCCAGCGCGGCGATTGCCGCCAGGCCGGGCAGGCGTTCCACGGCGGCCAGCGCCTCCTCGGCATCGGCCAGCAGCCAGGGCTGGTCGGGCGGCTGCTCGGGGTCGAGAAAGGGCAGGGCTTCGATGACGGCGGCGCGGTGGCCGGCCTCGGCACCCAGGTCACGCTCGGTGGCCAGGCTCAGGCCCTCGTGCAGGCACATCAGTCGCGCGCGGCCCAGGCCCGGCGTGACGGCGGGGCCGAAGTCGCCAAAGGGTTGGGCCACGAGCAGCAGCGACAGGCCCTCGCCCTGTGGCGTGAGGCGGGCATGCAGGCGGCTGTCGCCGGCCACCCGCTGGCCGGCGTCGGCGTCGGAATGGAGCTGGAAATGGCCGGTCAACACCTGCAGCGCAGCGCCGAGTTCGGCCGTGGCATTGGCCGGTACCTTCCAGCCCTGGGCGACCAGCTCAGCCACGCGGCGCTGGGTGGGCGTGATGCGAATCAGCCGCGCCCGGCTCGGGCCCTCGCGCAGCACGCGCTGGGTGTTGCGGCGCTCGCGTTCGGCCTCGGCCTGGGCGCCGTGCAGCATGCCGGCATGCGGCGACTCGGCGGCGACCAACGGCGGATGGAGGTGGAACTCGAAGGCGGCATTGGCGTCCTGGCCAACCCGCCGAATCTCCAGCTCCGGCAGCCCCTCGCTGAGCTCCACCCACTGCCCCGGCGCGTCGGCAAACATCAGGTGCGGATGGCCGATCAGTGCGACCAGGGCTTGGCTCACGTCCAGACGCAGATCATGCACACCGGCCCAGGCGTCGCGCTCGATGTGGCGCAGCACCAGGTTGTCGCGGCTGCGCTGGGCGCCTTGCTTCTTGAGCTTGGCCAGCGTCACGGCCTTGAACTTGAGGCCGCCGCGTGCGCCGTGGTTCATCTCCAGCGGCTCCAGCGTGTGCACGCGGCCGGCGTTGTCGAGCTTGAGCTGCCAGGCCAGCTCAGGCTTGGTGGCGCTGCCGGCGGGCTTGCCATCGTCACTGAGGGCGGCGATGGCCGCGAGGGCGTCCTGCCAGGCCTGGCGCGGCTGGCCGAGGAAGTTGGCAACGCGGGCCGGCCCGGCGCCGCCCAGTTCCAGGCGCTGCAGGGCTGCGCTCAGATAGTCGGCCAGCAAGGCTTCTTCTGGGCCGAGGCCGGCGAGCACGGCCTGTGCGAGCTGGGGCGTCCAGCCGGGTGCTGGCTTGCCCAGCCAGGCGGTGAGCAGCAGGCGGTCCACCGGCGCGGCATCGCCCGGCGTGCGGGGCGTGAAGGCGGCTTCCAGAAAACTGTCCTCGCCCAGCCGCACGCCGATGCCGTGGGCCCACAGGCCCCAGGCCTCGTAGGCGGTGGGGCTGCGGCTGCCGGATTCGGCGATGGCGTATTTGCGCGCCTGCGCCCAGGCCTTGGGGTCGTCCTGGGCCAGCAGGCTGAGCAGGTACAGGCGCGCGGTGTCCAGCGACAGCGCGTTGCGACGGCTGCGGCTGGCGGTGTGGATGGCCTTGATGGCGGCCTCGAAGCCGGCGCTGGCCTCGGCCCAGCGGCCATCGACGAGGGCCCGGGTGGCGGCCAGCAGCGTGACGCCCGGGCCGGCCAGGCCGCGCAGATGCTGCTCGGCGCTGTCCAGTTGCAGGGCCAGCATGTCGGCCTCGGCCAGGCGGGCGTGCATGGGAATGCTGAGCGTGCCGGTACCGGCCTGCAGCCAGGTGCGCAGCTCGGCACGCACCGGGTGGCCGGCGGGCAGGACGTCCAGCAACTGGCCCAGCAAGGTATCTCGAAGATCCGGGTCGATCTGCGCCAGCAGCCCGGGGCACCAGGGCTCGATCAGGGCCTGTAGGGCCAGCATCGGCGGGCTCAGTTCCGGCAATCGGGTGGCGAGCAGTTCATGGAACTCGGCGGCGGGCATGCCCGAGAAGATCATTAGCCGCAGCACCGTGCGCATGTCCTCGGGGCTGCGGAAGTTGACCCAGGCGATGGGGTCCTGCCAGTCGCCCCGGCCCGAGCCCAGCAGCCACAGGCGCTGGCGCCAGTAGCGCTCGTGGCCGGGGGCGGCAAGCAAGGTCTGCAGACGCTCGACGTGATCGATCAATGAGACGCGCGTGCCCTTGCCGTACAGCCCCTCGGCACGGCGCTGGGCGACCAGGGCCTGCAGGCCATCGCGCGTGGCGTAGTGGTCGAAGGTCTCGCCGTTGGCGCGCTCGCGGCCGGTCAGCGACAGCCATTGCATGACGGCGTTGATGCTGGCGGTGCCGCCCAGCAGCAGCAGGGCGTCGAGCAAGGTCTGCAGGTCGGCCTCGGGCAGGGCGCCGGGGGCGGCGAGTTGCTCGGTCCGCTGGGCCGCTTTGGCTTCCTGGATCTTGCGCAGCATCTCCTGGGCGGTGACGACCGTGCCATCGGGCAGGTTGAACTTGAGCGAGTTGTCGAGCGGGGGGCGTGCCATGGGTGGAATTAGATCAGCCCCTCATGGGAATCCGGGGTCGGCGGCGCCTGTGTTTCAACGGGTTCGGCAAGCGGCACCCGCCTGTAGCAATTGAAACCATTGCACGCCTGCGGGAAGCGGCATTGATACCGCCGATCCAGACACTGATTTGCATCGCGACACGTCGTCGTGAACCTTTTCAAACCCCACAGGGAGATCACCATGTCTTTGCGTCACATCCTCATCGGCGCGGTCGCGCTGGCCTGCAGCGCCGCGGCTCAGGCGGGCCTCGTCAACTACAGCTTCGTGGCCAAAGGCCTGGACGCGGCGACCGGCGGAACGCTGTCGGGCAGCTTGGTGGTGGACATGGATGCCGTCGACTCGGATGCGGGGCCCACGCGCGGCCTCTATGACAGCGGCGCCAAGATGTCGGGCGGTGTTTCAGGTGGCGTGCAGGACGGCATGGCATACACGAATGAGAGCAAGCGGATCTTCGTCGACGCGGATATGGACAGCTTCTTCAGCTTCATTGACCTGAACGATCCGTGGCCCGTCTTCCAGCTGTTCTTGGAGGGGACAACGGGCGTGGATGCGCTGACGACCGGCGCCATGCCCTACCTGTATCTGGAGGACTTCCAGTCCCGTCATGAAATCCGCTTCCAGATGCCCAACGAGAAGCAGTACCGCTACGAGATCACCGCGTTGACCAGTACGGACGTGCCACCCCGCGATGGCGCGCATGAGCTGCCGCTGCCCGGTACGGCGCCGCTGGTCCTGGCGGCTCTACTGGGCCTCGGCTGGGCCAGGCGCCGGGCCGCCACGCAGCTGCCTTGAGGGGCCAGCTGCCGATGCACGAGCCGTGAGCCGCAGAGGTTGCAGCAGCGGTCGCCCAGCAAAAACGGCCTGCCCCGTGAGGGACAGGCCGCGCAGGCGATGCCTTGGACTCAGCGCTTGGACTGCGTCAGGCGCGGGCCGTTGTTGTGGCGCGGGGCGCCGCCGGCGTTGCCGCGGGCTGGTTGGGCGCCGGCTGCGCGAGGGGCGTGCTCGGCATGGGGCTTAGGCGCGGTCTTGGCGCCGCCCACGCCGGTGTGGCCGGCGGGCTTGCCGCCACGACCACCACCGCCACCGCCGCCTGCGCTGGGCCGGCCGCCGTCACGCGAGCCGCCGCGGCTGTCGCCGCCACGGCCACCGCCGCCGCCACCAGGTCGGCCACCGCGGCCATTGGCGCCAGCCGGCGGGTTGGGGTTGCGGCCCCGGCTGCCGTTGGGGTTCAGCACGGTGCGGCCCAGCACGATGGGCTCGGCGCGCTCGTTGGGGTCGGGCGCGAAGCCCGGCACGATTTCGCGGGGGATCTCGCGCTTGATGAGGCGCTCGATTTCCTTCAGGAAACCGTTCTCGTCGACACAGACCAGGCTGACCGCCTCGCCCGTGGCGCCGGCGCGGCCGGTGCGGCCGATGCGGTGCACATAGTCTTCGGCCACGTTGGGCAGCTCGAAGTTGACGACGTGGGGCAACTGGTCGATGTCGATGCCGCGGGCGGCGATGTCGGTCGCCACCAGGCAGGTCAGGTCGCCAGTCTTGAAGTCAGCCAGCGCCTTGGTGCGCGCACCCTGGCTCTTGTTGCCGTGAATGGCCATGGCGCTGATGCCCTGGTCGTTCAGGTAGTCGGTCAGGCGGTTGGCGCCGTGCTTCATGCGCGTGAAGATCAGCACCTGCTGCCAGGGCTCACCGCTCACGCCGCCCTTGATCAGGTGAACCAGCAGCTCCTTCTTGCGCTCGCGGCCGACCGGATGGACCTTCTGCACGATGGCTTCGGCGGTCTGGTTGCGGCGGGCCACCTCGATCAGCGCCGGGGCGTTGAGCAGGCGGTCGGCGAGGTTCTTGATCTCGTCGCTGAAGGTCGCGCTGAACAGCAGCGACTGCTTCTTGGCCGGCAGCAGGGCCAGCACCTTCTTGATGTCGTGCACGAAGCCCATGTCGAGCATGCGGTCGGCTTCGTCCAGCACCAGGATCTGCACCTGCGACAGGTCCAGCGTGCCTTGCTGCGCGTGGTCGAGCAGGCGGCCGGGCGTGGCGACAAGGATGTCGACGCCGTCGCGCAGCTTGTTGATCTGCGGTTGCATGCCGACGCCGCCGAACATGACCATGCTCTTCAGCGGCAGGTATTTGCCGTAGGTCTGAACGCTTTCCTCGACCTGGGCGGCGAGTTCGCGGGTGGGGGTCAGCACCAGGGCGCGGATGGCGATCTTGCCGCGCTTGTTGAGCAGCTTCTCGCCGGTGGACAGGCGGTGCAGCAACGGCAGCGTGAAGCCGGCGGTCTTGCCGGTGCCGGTCTGGGCGCCTGCCAGCAGGTCGCCACCGTTCAAGACGGCGGGAATGGCCTGGGCCTGGATGGGGGTGGGGGTGGTGTAGCCAGCGTCAGCAATGGCCTTGAGCAGCGGCGCTGCCAGGCCGAGAGAATCGAAACTCATTCGGTAGGGGAGTGAGCACGCCTGGTCGCATCGCCTGCCGCGCCGCGGAGAGCGGCGCCAGTCTTCGGGCAGGGCGGGCGGCGTGCAGGGGCTGAAAAGAGAACGCCGCGCAAGACTGAGAAGCGCGGCGGTTGGGGCCATTCTAGCGGCTGAACTATTTACGGACCGTGACCCAATCCATGCTGGCCCAGTTATTCGGCGAATGCGGGATGCTGACCTCCTTGCGCATGGCCCAGGGGATGACCTGGCGGTGCAGCGGAATGATGTTGACCTGGTCGCGGTAGGACTGCAGCGCGGACTTCACCAACGCTTCGCGCTTCTTCGGGTCGGTCTCGATGGTGGACGAGGCGGCCAGCGCGTCGGCCTCGTTGTTGACGATGCCGCCGTAGTTGGCCACACCGACGCCCTGCTCGCCCCGGTTGCGCAGCACCGGGGTCAGCATGATGTCGGCATCGGTCGAGCCCCCGCCCCAGCCGGTCAGGAAGAGGCTGGTGTTGAATTTCTCGACCTTGGGAAAGTACATCGTGCGCGGCATGGCGTTGACCTTGACCCTGACCTTGACCTGGGCCCACATGCTGGCCAGCGCGACACAGATGCGCTCGTCGTTGACGTAGCGGTTGTTGGGACAGTCCAGCGTGATGTCGAAGCCGTCCGGATAACCGGCCTCGGCCAGCAGCTTCTTTGCGGTCGCGACGTCATAGGGCAGGCGGGTTTCCAGCCTGGCGTCGCCATAGGCGCCGCGCGGCGATGAGGTCAGGCCACCGGTGGGCGTCGAATAGCCGCTCATCAGCTTGGTCTTGATGGCCTCGATGTCGATGGCGTRATACAGGGCCCTTCTCACGCGCAAATCCTTCAACGGGTTCTTGTCGCCAGGGGCCTGACCGTAGAGCAGCTTGTCGCGAGTCTGGTCCATGCCGACATAGACGATGCGGTTCTCCTGGCCGTCCACGACCTTGAGTTCGGGCACGGTGCGCAGCCGGGCGACGTCGCGCGGCGGCGGATCGAGCACGAAATCGATCTCGCCGGTGATCAGGGCCGCCGTGCGTGTCGCGTCGTTGCTGATGGGCACATAGATGAATTCCTGCAGATTGCCCTCGAACCTGTTCCACCAGTTGGGGTTGCGCTTGAAGACCGTCTTTACGCCTGGCTGTCGGCTGACCAGCATGAAGGGGCCGGTGCCGTTGGCGTTCTGGCTGGCATAGGACTCCTCCTGCTGCTTGAAGTTCAGCGGTTTCGTCACGCGGTGCTGCTCGCACCAGCGCTGGCTCATGATGAACAGGTTGGCTATCAGCTCCGGCACGATGGGATTGGGCTTGTCCAGCGCGAAGACGACGGTCAGCGGGTCCACCGCCTTCGGGATGCCGACGGCATTCGCATAGACGCGCTGCGGCGCATTCGGGTCGCGCAGGCGCTGCATCGAGAACACGACGTCGTCGGCGGTGAAGGGCGTGCCATCATGGAACTTGACGCCCGGGCGCAGCTTGAAGCGCCAGATCAGCGGCGTGACCTGGGTCCACTCGGTCGCCAGCGCCGGGCCGATGCTCATGTCCTTGCCGCGCCGGGTCAGGCCCTCGTAGACCTGGTTGTTCAGGCTGTTGGTCATGACCTCGTTCTGCGAATGCGGATCGGTGGTCTGCATGTCGCCCTGGCTGGACCAGCGCAGGGTCTGGGCTTGGACGAGGCCGGTTGCGAGAACGATCAGGGCGGCGGCAAGACGGAGCATCTGACTTCCTGGAAACGCGGGCTCGGCGACAATACCAGGCAATGCAGGCCCTCTTCCGGGGCCTGCCGCTGTTTCAGCCTCACAGGATTTGCCCATGGCCCAGTACGTCTTTTCCATGAACCGCGTCAACAAGACGGTTCCTCCCAAGCGCCACATCCTGAAGGACATCTCGCTGTCCTTCTTCCCCGGCGCCAAGATCGGCGTGCTGGGCGTGAACGGTTCGGGCAAGTCGACCATCCTGAAGATCATGGCGGGCGTCGACAAGGAGTACGAGGGCGAAGCCACGCCGATGCCTGGCATCAAGATCGGCTACCTGGAGCAGGAGCCGCGCCTGAACCCCGACCAGACCGTGCGTGAGGCCGTGGAAGAGGGCATCGGCGGCGTGCTTGCCGCGAAGAAGCGTCTGGACGAGGTCTATGCCGCCTATGCCGAGGAAGATGCCGACTTCGACGCGCTGGCTGCAGAGCAGGGCGAGCTGGAATCCATCATTGCCGCCGCCGGCTCCGAGAACACCGACCTGCAGCTGGAACTGGCCGCCGACGCGCTGAACCTGCCGCCGTGGGACGCCGTCATCGGTGTGCTGTCCGGCGGCGAAAAGCGCCGCGTGGCGCTGTGCCGCCTGCTGCTGAGCAAGCCCGACATGCTGCTGCTGGACGAACCCACCAACCACTTGGACGCCGAGTCGGTCGAGTGGCTGGAGCAGTTCCTGCAGCGTTTCCCCGGCACCGTCGTGGCCATTACCCATGATCGCTACTTCCTGGACAACGCGGCCGAGTGGATCCTGGAACTCGACCGCGGCCATGGCATTCCATGGAAGGGCAACTACTCCGACTGGCTGGACCAGAAGGAAAAGCGCCTGGAGACCGAGCAGAAGTCCGAAGACGCACGCATGAAGGCGATGAAGGAGGAACTGAAGTGGGTTCGCTCCAACGCCAAGGGCCGCCAGGCCAAGAGCAAGGCGCGCCTGGCCCGTTTCGAGGAGCTGTCGGACGTCGAATACCAGCAGCGCAACGTCACGAACGAAATCTTCATCCCCGTGGCCGAGCGCCTGGGCAATGAAGTCATCGAGTTCGAGAACGTCAGCAAGAGCTTCGGCGACCGCGTGCTGATCGACAACCTGAGCTTCAAGGTGCCGGCGGGCGCCATCGTTGGCATCATCGGCCCCAACGGTGCCGGCAAGTCGACGCTGTTCCGCATGCTGCAGGGCGTGGAGCAGCCGGACTCGGGCACGGTCAAGATCGGCAAGACGGCCAAGATGGCGTTTGTGGACCAGAGCCGCGAGAGCATGGAAGCCGACAAGACCGTCTGGCAGGACGTCTCCGGCGGCCTGGACAACATCATCGTCGGCAAGTTCGTCATGCCCAGCCGTGCCTATCTGGGCCGCTTCAACTTCAAGGGCAACGACCAGCAGAAGCTCGTCGGCGCCCTCTCCGGCGGTGAGCGCGGCCGCCTGCACCTGGCCAAGACCTTGGCCCAGGGCGGCAACGTGCTGATGCTGGACGAACCGTCCAACGACCTGGACGTCGAAACCCTGCGCGCGCTGGAAGAAGCGCTGCTGGAGTTCGCCGGCTCGGCCATGGTCATCAGCCATGATCGCTGGTTCCTGGACCGCATCTGCACCCACATCCTGGCTTGCGAAGGCAATTCGCAGTGGTTCTTCTACGACGGCAACTTCCACGAGTACGAAGCCGACAAGAAGAAGCGCCTGGGCGAAGAAGGCGCGCGCCCGAAGCGCATGCGCTTCAAGCCGATCAAGTAAGCCTTGATCGAAGGGGAGGCTGGTTCACCGCAGGTAAAACTGGCCCTGTTTGTCGACACAGTTCTTTACCCCACCCCCAAAGATCCCACACAGGCCGCCTGGAAGATGACCTCACTCACTCTTCTTCCAGGAGACCTTTGATGAAGTCCTTCCCGATCCAGAACCTGTTGCGCGTCGGTGCGGTGGCTGCGGCCTTGGCCTTCGGCGGTGTTGCTGCCCAAGCCCAGCCTGCCCACGGGGGTCACCACGGCGGCCCGGCCATGATGGCGCCCGGCGGTCTGTTCGGTGGTCACATCGAGCACATGCTCGACGTGGTCAGCGCGACCGAATCCCAACGCAGCCAGATCGAAGCCATCTTCAAGGCGGCCCGACAGGACCTGTCGGGCCAGCGCGAAGCCGGCATGAAGCTGCACCAGCAGATGGCCACGCTCTACACGGCCACCAACATCGACGCCGCCGCAATCGAGGCCGTGCGCGTGCAGATGAGCGCCCAGCACGAGGCCGCCTCCAAGCGCCTGAGCCAGGCCAGCATCGACGCCGCCCGCGTGCTGACGCCCGAACAGCGCGCCAAGATTACCGAGGTGATGAAGAAGCGCCAGGCCCGCATGGCTTCCCGTCACGCCGGCTGATTGGCCCTTGACCAGGAGTTCTGCGATGCTTGAGCCCCGTTCCACCGGCGCCGAAGTGCGCCGGATTCCTTTTTCTTCCCTGGCCCCGGTGATGAGTAGCGCCCGACTGCTGTTGATCGATGACGATGCCCGCCTGACCGGCATGGTGGGCGACTATCTCCGCTCCGCCGGCTTCGAGGTCAACACGGCCGGCAGCCTGGCCCAGGCCCGTGAGGCCTTGGCCCACAGCCGCTTCGAGTTGCTGGTGCTGGACTTGATGCTGCCCGACGGCGACGGCCTGGACTTCTGCCGCTGGCTGCGCGGCGACCCGCGTTGGCGCCACCAGCCAGTGCTGATGCTGTCGGCCCGCGGCGAGCCCATGGACCGCATCCTGGGCCTCGAACTGGGCGCCGACGACTACCTCGCCAAGCCCTTCGAGCCGCGCGAACTGCAAGCCCGTATCAAGGCCCTGCTGCGCCGACTGGAGCCCAAGCTGGATGGCGACGAGGTGCTGCGCTTCGGCCGCCTGGAGATCGACCTGGCCGCCCGCGTGGCTCGCCTGGACGGCAAGATCTGCGACCTGACCAGCCACCAGTTCGACCTGCTCGTCGTGCTGGCGCAGAGCCCCGGCCGGGTGCTGAGCCGCGACCAGATCATGGATGCGCTGAAGGGCCACCCGCTGGAAGCCTTCGACCGCTCCATCGACGTGCACATCTCGCGCATCCGGGCCGTCATCGAAGACGATCCCAAGAACCCGCGCCGCGTGCTGACCGTGCGTGGAGCCGGCTATGTCTTTGCCCGCAAGCAGGACGCCGACGCCGACGCTGCTTGAGTGTGAGCCCCTCGTCCAGTCTCGCCACGCTGAACGCGGGTGCGCCCAGCCGGTCCCCCGAGGGGACGGCGATGCTTGCGGCATTGAGCCACAAGCACATCGCCCTACGCGGGCCGGCTAGGGGCGGCCCGGCGCTCGGCCCGCAAAACTCCACGCGCCCCTGATTTGAAAAGCCTCTACGTCCGCATCTACCTGACGCTGGTGGCGCTTCTGCTGGCGTTTGCCTTCGGCTCGGCATGGCTGTTCCAGCGTCACATCGAGCAGGAGCGCGGCAACGTCGAACTGGCGGCTGGAGAGCGACTGAACGCGATGGCCGGGCTGCTCAAGCTCGCGCTGCCGCCGGCCGACGCGCCGCGTGCCGAGCAGGCTGCCGTCTTTGCCGACTGGGGTTTGCGCCTGCGCATGCCGATCGCGTTGGAGGATGCCGACGGCAAGCGCATCGCCACGACGCAGATGTTCCAGCGCCGTGCCGACGACCCCGGCGCCATCATCGTCAGCGCCAACCTGGGCGATGGCCGCAGTCTGGAGATGGTGCGTACCGTGCGTCCGCCAGGCCCTCAGGGCGCCGCTTCAGGCGCCTCGGGTCCTGGAG
Organism: Roseateles sp. P5_E4; assembly: GCF_054049255.1. NCBI lineage: Bacteria > Pseudomonadati > Pseudomonadota > Betaproteobacteria > Burkholderiales > Sphaerotilaceae > Roseateles > Roseateles sp. P5_E4. The sequence continues at coordinate 15,842 of NZ_JBFUMS010000001.1, forward strand.
GCCCCGGCGCGCGGCCGCCCCGGCTGGATGAAGGCCCCTGGACCGGCCCCTGGCTGCATCGCCCCGTGTCGCCAGGCGCGCCGGCGGTGTCGACCTTGGCCGTCGTGCTGGTGCTGCTCTTCATCGGTGTGGCGGTCGGCGCCTATCCCGTCGTGCGCCGGCTGACGCGGCGGCTCGAAGCGCTCAAGCGTGGCGTCGAGAAGTTCGGCTCCGGCCAACTGGGCCATCGCGTCGACGACAGTGGTCGCGATGAGGTGGCCGCCCTGGCCACCAGCTTCAATCAGGCGGCCGACCGCATCGAGACACTGTTGCGTTCTCACCAGACCCTGCTGGCCAATGCCAGCCACGAGCTGCGTTCGCCCCTGGCACGGCTGAAGATGGCTTTCGCGATGCTGGACGACGCTGCGCCCGCACAGCGCCAGCGCCTGGCGAAGGAGATCGACGTCAACATCGCCGAGTTGGACGCGCTCGTCGAGGAAGTGCTGCTGGCCAGCCGGCTGGAGGCCGGCAGCGCGGTTGGCGAAACCCATGCCGTCGAATTGCTCGCGCTAGGCGCCGAGGAGGCGGCTCACGCGGAAGCCGCCTTTGAGCCCGAGACCGATTCCGCTCGCATCGACGGTCAGGAGCGCCTCCTGCGCCGCGCGCTGCGCAATCTGCTCGACAACGCGCGCCGCTACGGCGGCCCCGACGTGGAACTGGCGCTGCGGCCGGTCGCCGGAGGCTATGAATTCATCGTTGCCGACCGAGGCCCGGGCGTGCCCGTCGATCTGCGCGAGCGCATCTTCGAACCCTTCTACCGGCTGCCCGGCCATGCCGAGATGGCGGGCGGCGTCGGGCTGGGCCTGAGCCTCGTCAAGCAGATCGCCGAGCGCCACGGCGGCAGCGTGCGCTGCCTGGCACGCGACGGTGGCGGCAGCCGCTTCGTGATCTTCCTGCCCACGGCGGGACGCTGATCAGCGGTTCTCGTTGAAGACCCGCCTGAGCAGCAGGCTGAGAAGCAAGGCGGCGGTGATCAGGCCGGCGGTGGCCGCTTGCCAGAAGCCGACCGCGCCGACGCCGTTCTGGCCAAAGGCGAGGAAGTAGCCGCCACCGATGCCCAGGCCCCAGAGCGCCAGGACGTAGATGATCATCGGCAGCGTGGCGACCTGGTAGGCGCGCAGCACATAGGCCGCCACCGTCTGCAGGGCGTCGCCGAGGTGGAAGAACCAGACCCAGACCAGCAGCGGCAGTGCGGCGGCGGCTGTCGCCGCATTCGAGGTGTAGAGGGCGACGATGGGCTCGCGCGCGAAGGCGACAACGGCGCCGACGCCCGCGGCGGTCAGCGTGGCCAGCGTCATCGCATGCCTGCCGACGGTGCGCGCTTCGTGCTTTTCGTCGGCCCCCAGATGCTGTGCGACCAGCGTGCCGGCGGCGGTGGCCATTGCGAGCGCGATCATGAACATCATCGCGACGAGGTTGACGGCGATCTGGTGGCCGGCGACCGGTGTTGCGCCAAGACGGGCGATGAAAAAGGCCATGAAGGTGAAGCCCGTCACCTCGACGAGGATGGAGCCGCCCATCGGCAGGCCCAGCTTCACCAGCGCTGCGAGTTCGCCCCAATGCGGTCGGGTCTGCCACAGGTGCGGGATCCTGAACGGCCGGTAGAAGGCGTCGCGCCTGAGCAGTAGCATCGCAACGGCGGCTTGGCCGATCAGCGCGATGGCCGTCGCGACGCCGCATCCAGCGACGCCCATCGCAGGAATCGGACCCCAGCCGAAGACGAGCACGGCGTTCAAAGGCACCTTGGCCGCCAGGCCGGTGAGCTGCATCGCCATGACGGCCTTGGGGCGGCTGACGGCGGTCGAGAAACCACGGAAGGCAGTGAAGAGCAGGGCGGCGGGCAGTGCAAAAGCCTCGGGCCGCGTGTAGGCGCGCACCTTGTCGGCCTGGGCTGCGTCGAGGTGGGCCAGTGCCGTGAAAGGATCCGGAAACCACAGCGCCAGGCAGCCCGGAATGCAGAGCAGCACCGACAGCCACTGCGCCTGCACGAAGCTGCTGCCGGCACCGGGTAGATCCTGGGCACCGAACTGCCGGCCAGCGATGGGCCCGACCGCGAGGATGACGCCCATCAGGCCGACAAAGATGGTCACGTAGGCGGCCGAACCGACAGCGAACGCAGCGAGGTCCTCGGGGCTGACGCGGCCCATCATCAGCGTGTCGATGGTGCTGAACATCATCACGGCGATCTGGCCGACAAGGACGGGCCAGGCCAGCGGCACGAGGCGGCGAACGCTGTCGATGAAGCGGATGCGGGTCATCGGGTCACGCGCTCCGCGTAGCGGTTGAAACGCCAGGCCGTGCCTTCGTGGGTGATGCGGTGCCAGACGACACGCTTCTCGAAGGGGTCGAGCGCCGGCCAATGCTGCACTTCGTCGAAGGTGCGGCCGCAGCCTTTGCAGATGGCGTCGCCCTGGGCCGTGGAGCAGATCGCAATGCAGGGTGAGTCAGGCGTCGTCGCGTACCAGGCCAGCCAGGCATCCAGGGCCATGGGCTTCAGCGTGGCAGGGTCAAGTTCGGTCGCGCGGCTCAGCGCGAGCAGCGCATAGGCCTCGGCCAGCGCACGCACCTCGGGTGCGGCGCTGATGCCGTCAGGCGAGGGTGAACGTTCGCGCCACCAGTTGATGGCGGCCTCGAGGTCAGTCACGTGGATCGCAGAATGAGGCCCCTCGACAGGCGGGTACGCCGGTCGATCCCCCGAGGGAGTGTCGGGCCGGCTTGGGGCGGCCCTACGCTCGTCCCCGCTCAAGCCACCAACCCCATGGCGCCGCGCACCTCGCGCAGCGTCTTGCGCGCGACGGCGCGGGCGCGCTCGGTGCCAACCTCCAGCGTCCACTGCACCTGCTGCGGGTCCAGGGCCGCAGCGCGTTCGCGCCAGGGCGCCTGCTCGCGCTGGATGGACTCGATCAACGGCTGCTTGCAGTCCAGGCAGCCGATGCTGGCCGTGCGGCAGCCGCTGTCGCAGGCGGCGCGGGTCGCGTCGTCGCTGTAGATCTGGTGCAAAGGCCAGACCGGGCAGCGCGCCGGGTCGCCGGCGTCGGTGCGGCGCACGCGCTGCGGGTCGGTCGGCATGGTGCGGATCTTGGCGGCGACGGCCTCGGGCTCGTCGCGCATCGCAATCGCGTTGTCCAGGCTCTTGCTCATCTTCTGTCCGTCCAGGCCCGGCACGCGGGCGGTCTCGGTCAGCAGTGCCTGGGGCTCGACAAAGATGGGTGCGGCCTCGGCATAGAGCCGGTTGAAGCGGCGCGCGACCTCACGGGTCACTTCGACGTGGGCGGCCTGGTCTTCGCCCACCGGCACACCGGCAGGCTTGTAGAGCAGGATGTCGGCCGCCTGCAGCAGCGGGTAGCCCAGAAAGCCGTACGTCGCCAGTTCGGGGTCGGCGGCGACCTGGTCCTTGTAGCTGGGCATGCGCGCCAGCCACGAGGACGGCGTGCACATCGCCAGCAACGTGAACAGCTCGGCGTGTTCGGGCATGCGGCTTTGCAGGAACAGCGTGCAGCGCTCGGGGTCCAGTCCGGCGGCCAGCCAGTCGGTGACCATCTCGTAGACATGGCGGGTCAGCGTCTCACCGCTCGGGCGCTGAGTGGTGAGCGCATGCCAGTCGGCGACGAAGAAGAAGCAGTCATGCGTGTCCTGCAACCGCACCCAGTTCTTGATGGCGCCGTGGTAATGGCCGAGGTGCAGGGCGCCGGTCGGACGCATGCCGGAAAGCACGCGTGGGCGGATAGGGGTGGGGTTCGACATGGGGCGCGGATTGTCGTTCAAGGGGTGGTGGGTCGGCCGCCCCCTAAACTGCCGGCCATGAAGAGGTTGGTGATTCTGATTTCGGGGCGGGGCTCCAACATGGAGGCCATCGTGAAGGCCGGCAAGGCCGAAGGCTGGCCGGCCGAGGTGGCCGCCGTCATCAGCAACCGGCCTGATGCGGCTGGCCTGCAGTTCGCAGCAGAGCATGGCATCGCGACCGCCGTCGTGGACCACAAGGCATATGCCGGCCGCGAGGATTTCGATGCCGAGCTGGCCCGCGTCATCGACAGCTTCGCGCCTGACCTCGTCGTCCTCGCCGGCTTCATGCGTATCCTGACGCCCGGCTTCACGGCGCGCTACGCCCGCCGCATGCTCAACATCCACCCGTCGCTGCTGCCGGCCTTCACCGGGCTGCACACGCATGAGCGGGCGCTGGAGATGGGCTGCAAGGTCGCCGGCGTGACGGTGCATTTCGTCACCGCCGAGCTGGACCATGGCGCCATCGTCATGCAGGCGGTCGTGCCGGTGCTGCCTGGCGACGACGCGAAGACGCTGTCGGCCCGCGTGCTGACGGCCGAGCACCGCATCTATCCGCAGTCGGTGCGCTGGTTTGTCGAAGGTGCGTTGGTGTGGGACGGCGAGCGCGTCACTCACCGCGACGGTGCGGCTCAGCAGTTGCTGCTCAGCTGATCAGCCCGGCGAGGATATTGACGGTCAACGCCAGCACGCCGGTGTTGAAGACGAAGGCCAGCAGGCCTTGAACCAGCACGAGGCGGCGCATGGCGCGCGAGCTGACGCTGACGTCCGAGGTCTGCGACGTGGCCGCCACGGTGATCGAGAAGTACAGGAAGTCGCCGTAGTCGGGCGGTCCTTCGTCGTCGCCTGGAAACTCCAACCCATGTGACGCCTTGCCGCCGCCGTGATAGAGGCTGGCGTAGGCGATGCCGAACTCCACCGGCAGCAGCAACCAGGAGCTGCAGACGGTGGCAATGGCGAAGGCGAGCGTCAAACCGTTGGCGGTATGGGCTTGCTTGGCCGAACCCAGTTCCAGCGCAATGGCGCCAAAGCTGGCCAGCGCCCCGCCAACGGCCAGCAGCAGCATGACGGGCAGGCCTTCGGTCAGCTGGCTGGCGCGCTGCTGCACATTCACCGAGCCCGCGCGGCCCAGCATCATCCAAAGCGCCAGCGGCAGATAGATCCACAGCGTGAAGTCCCAGCCCAGCAGCAGGCGCGTGGTCAGCGGCACAGTGCCTGGCCACAACGCAGCCAGCGTGCTGCCGATGAGGATGGACAACAGCAGCCGGGGGCGCAGGCGCAACTGGGTCCAGAGATTCATGCGGCAAGGAGCAGGGCGCTTGGGATAATGGGGCGATGCATCCTAATGCCCTCCTGGAGCTGAGCGCCGAGCTGATCGCCGTCGTCAACCAGCTCGAAGCCCCGGCCGACTCCACCGTCTCCGCCTTCTTCCGTCAACACAAGAACCTCGGCCAACGCGAGCGCGCCAGCCTCGCCGAGACCGTCTACGCGCTGCTGCGCGAGCGCATCAAGTTCCAGAACCTGGCCCAGAGCGGTAGCGGCCCCATGTCGCGCCGCCTGGCTATGCTGGCTTGGCGCGGCAATGCGGCCTTTCTCCGTGGGGCGCTCAGCCTCCAGGAGCAGCAATGGCTGGAACAGGTCCAGGCCATCGACCCGATGAGCCTGGCGTCCAAGATGCGGCACAACATGCCGGAATGGCTGGCCGAGCCGCTGCTCGCCCGGCTGGGCGAGGAAGAGTTCTGGAAGCTCGCCACCGCGCTGAACGAAGCAGCGCCGCTGGACCTGCGTGTCAACACGCTCAAGCTCAAGCGTGAAGAGGCGCAGGCGCAACTCAAGGCGGCTGGCATTGAGGCCACGCCGACGCCGTATTCACCCCTGGGCTTGCGCATCGACGGCAAGCCTGCGCTGAACAAGCTGGAGCTGTTCACCAATGGCAGCATCGAGGTGCAGGACGAGGGCAGCCAGCTGCTGGCCCTGCTGCTGGCGCCCAAGCGTGGCGAGATGGTGGTGGACTTCTGCGCCGGCGCCGGCGGCAAGACCCTGGCCCTGGGCGCAACCATGCGCAACACAGGTCGGCTCTATGCCTTCGACACCTCCGGCCACCGGTTGACGGCGATGAAGCCGCGCCTGGCGCGCAGCGGCCTGTCCAACGTCTATCCGGCCCAGATTGCCCATGAGCGCGACGACCGCATCAAGCGCCTGGCCGGCAAGATCGACCGCGTGCTGGTCGACGCGCCCTGTTCCGGCCTGGGCACGCTGCGCCGCAACCCCGACCTGAAATGGCGCCAGTCGCCCCAGGGGGTGGCTGAACTGCAGGCCAAGCAGCGCGCCATCCTGGCCAGCGCCGCCCGCCTGGTGAAGCCGGGAGGCCGGCTGGTTTATGCGACCTGCAGCCTGCTGGATGCCGAGAACGAGGTCATCGCGGCCGAGTTTGCCGCCGCCCATCCCGACTTCAAACCGCTCGCCGCGGGAGAGGCGCTTGCCAAGGCCCAGGTTGAACGCTCCGATGAGGTCGTGGAAAACGGCGCACTCCGGTTGTGGCCTCACCGACACGCCACAGACGGGTTTTTTGCTGTCGCATGGGAAAGATCGGCCTGACGCAGGTCAAAGAACGCGTCGATTCGCACGTCACCGCCTGAATACGGTGCGCCAAACCCCTTGAATTTGGGGGCTCTCCTCTACAATTGACATTCCTTTGCATGGCCGCTGTGGCCGAGGTCTTGGACGCATGAACGACATCCTGAACGCGCTGATGAACTGGCTGGCCGATGGCCTGTTGGGTTTCAGCGCCTGGCAATTAGTGATCTTTACGCTGGTTGTGACCCACATCACGATCGCTTCGGTCACGATCTTCCTGCATCGCGCCCAGGCTCACCGCTCGCTGGATCTCGGTCCCATCCCCTCGCATTTCTTCCGCTTCTGGCTCTGGCTGACGACGGGCATGGTCACCCGCGAATGGGTTGCCATCCACCGCAAGCACCACGCCAAGTGCGAAACCGAGGAAGACCCGCACAGCCCGCAGACCCGCGGCCTGAAGAAGGTGCTGGCCGAAGGCGCTGAGCTGTACCGCACCGAGGCCAAGAATGCCGAGACGATTGCCAAGTACAGCCGCGGCACGCCCGAGGACTGGATCGAGCGCAACCTGTACACCAAGTACAGCTGGCAGGGCGTCGCGCTGCTGCTGATCGTCAACATGGCGCTGTTCGGTGCCATTGGCGCCACCATCTGGGCCATCCAGATGATCTGGATTCCAATCTGGGCTGCCGGCGTCATCAATGGCATCGGCCACTACTGGGGTTATCGCAATTTCGAAGCACCCGACGCGTCGACCAATCTGACGCCTTGGACGCTGATCGTTGGCGGCGAAGAACTGCACAACAATCACCACACCTACCCGACRTCCGCCAAGTTCTCGGTCAAGCCCTACGAGTTCGACATTGGCTGGATGTATATCCGTGGCCTGGAAATGCTGGGCATGGCCAAGGTCCGCAAGACGGCACCCAAGTTGAGCCTGGGTGAAATCAAGCCGGCCGACGCGCGCACGCTCGAGGCACTGATCGCCAATCGCTACGAAGTCATGGCTAGCTATGCCCGTGACCTGAAAGCGGCCTGCGCCGCCGAGTTGGCCAAGATCAAGGCCGAGGGCGGCAAGCACAGCGCGCGGTTTGAGGAGTTCAAGCAGGCCCAACGCTGGCTGCACCGCGACGAGGAGCGCATCCCGGTCGCCGTGCACGGCGACCTCGCGAATGCCCGCGCTGCCAGCCCGGTCATCGACAAGCTGGTGACCATGCGCGAGGAACTGCGCCAGATGTGGACGCGCACGAATGTGTCGGCCGAGCAACTGGTTGCCGACTTGCAGGCCTGGTGCCGCCGCGCCGAGGAGAGCGGTATTGCCGAACTGCAGGCCTTCTCGATGCGCTTGCGCGCTGCTCACGCCTGAGCTTTGGTTTCCTGAAGTAAAGGGCGCCCCGTCGGGCGCCCTTTTTCTTGGGCTGGCCTAGACTTGCCGTATGCAGTCGCTGATTTGCTTAGGAGGCTTGCCATGAAATACCGCTGGATTGCCGTTGCCCTGTTCGCCCTGGCCGCCACCGCGCGCGCCGATGTGCAGGTGAATTTCATCGGTTCCGAGAAGTTCTCGGACATCAAGGACAACAACGGCTTCCGCCAGCCCGAGGTGCTGAAGGACATCGAAGCCTATCTTGTCGAGCAGGTCGGCAAGCGCCTTCCGGGCCGGGATGTGCGGATCAACGTGACCGACGTGGATCTGGCCGGCGAGGTCGAGCCGTTCGGCCGCCGCATGCAATGGCTGCGCGTCATGCGTACCGTCACACTGCCGTCCATCGCCTTCAACTACGAAGTACGAGAGGGCGAAAAGGTCGTCCGGCAGGGCGAAGTCAAGCTGCGTGACATGAACTACCAGGACGGCTTCAATGGCTATTCAAGTGGGGACACGCTGCGCTATGAGAAGCGCATGCTTGATCGCTGGTTCAAGCAAGAGTTTGGCGCCACAGTGACCGCGGCGCGCTGAAGCAGTCTCGTCAGGAACGCAAAAACCCGCCAGCGTTGCCGCTTGGCGGGTTTTGTTTTGCTTGCGTGCGTTGGCGGCTCGCGCCGCCATTCATCACTTCAGCTTGATTTCCTTGTACAGGACGTGCTTGCGCGCCTTGGGGTCGAATTTCATGAATTCGAGCTTTTCGGGCGTGGTCTTCTTGTTCTTGTTCGTCGTGTAAAAGTGGCCGGTGCCCGCAGTGGACTCCAGCTTGATCTTTTCGCGGCCGCCTTTGGATGCCATGGTCGTATTCCTTCAGTAGGTCAGTGAGCGACGATCAGAGCGCGCCCTTGGCGCGCAGATCGGCGACGACTTGGTCAATGCCGACCTTGTCGATCAAACGCAGAGCGGCATTCGTGATGCGCAGGCGAATCCAGCGATTTTCCGATTCCACCCAGAAACGGCGGTATTGCAGGTTCGGCAGGAACCGACGCTTGGTTTTGTTGTTGGCGTGGGAAACGTTGTTCCCGACCATGGGCTTCTTGCCCGTGACTTGACAGACGCGTGCCATGACGCTTCTCCGGTTTGACTTCTTTGACCAGCCGCCCGAACTTTTCGAGCGGCCCTTTGACCGCATATGCCTGCTAATCCTCAGGCGAAATTCTTTCGAATCAACGCTTTGGATGCGGTCCATCCAGCAGGCAAGCCCGCGAGTGTAGCGGAAAACCCGCGGGCCAGGAAGGCCGTGCTACGCCTTCCGGGCCGAGCGCTGGGCCGCTCCCGAGCCGGCCCGTCGGGCGATGTGCTCGCGGCTCGATGCCGAGAGCATCGCCGTCCCCTCGGGGGACCGGCTGGACTCGCCCACGTTCAGTGGGGCGTGGCCGGACGAGGGGTCAGCCGTTTTCCTGGTCCAGGAAGCGCTGGGCGTCCAAGGCCGCCATGCAACCCGTGCCGGCGCTGGTGATGGCCTGGCGGTAGATGTGGTCCTGCACGTCGCCGGCCGCGAAGACGCCCGGCACGCTGGTCATCGTCGCAAAGCCGTTCAGGCCGCTCTTGGTGATGATGTAGCCGTCTTTCATCTCCAGCTGGCCCTTGAAGATGTCGGTGTTGGGCTGGTGGCCGATGGCGATGAAGCAGCCGTGCAGCTTGATTTCCGATTTGCTGTCGTCCAGCGTGCTGCGGATGCGCACACCGGTCACGCCCGAGGCATCGCCCAGAACCTCGTCGAGCTGCTGGAAGAAATGCAGCACGATCTTGCCGGCGTCGGCCTTCTCCTTGAGCTTGTCGATGAGGATGGGTTCGGCGCGGAACTTGTCGCGGCGATGGATCAGGTGCACCGTGCTGGCGATGTTCGACAGATACAGCGCCTCTTCGACGGCCGTGTTGCCGCCGCCGACGACGCAGACTTCCTGGCCGCGGTAGAAAAAGCCGTCGCAGGTCGCGCAACCACTGACCCCGCGGCCCATGAAGGCCTGTTCGGAGTCCAAGCCGAGGTATTTTGCAGAGGCGCCGGTCGCGATGATCAGCGCGTCGCAGGTGTAGGTGCCGCTGTCGCCAGTCAGCGTGAAGGGGCGCTTGGAGAAGTCGACCGCATTGATGTGGTCAAAGACGATCTGGGTCTGGAAGCGCTCGGCATGCTGCTGGAAGCGCTGCATCAGCTCGGGGCCCTGCACGCCCATCACGTCGGCCGGCCAGTTGTCGACCTCCGTCGTGGTCATGAGTTGACCCCCTTGGGCCATGCCCGTGATCAGCGTAGGCTTGAGATTAGCGCGTGCAGCGTAGATGGCGGCGGTGTAGCCGGCGGGGCCGGAACCGAGGATAAGCAGGCCGTGGTGTTGGGTCGTAGCGGTCATGGCAGGGAAGGTGAGGGCGGGTTAACGGCTCGCAAGGTAGTCTTAGGGGTGAAAACCCCGGCCTTACCCGATGCGGAGAAGCCTGCCGCGTGTGCACAATGCACGCCATTTTAGGCAGGCGCATTTCTTGCCGCTTGCCTGGGGCCCAAACCTGGAGACTGCATATGGCGATGATTTCCAACCTCGACCTGATCCGCCGTGTTCCGCTGTTCTCGATGCTGACCACCGATCAGGCCCAATCCATCGCCGACAGCGTCGTCAAGCGCCGCTTCAAGCGCGGCGAACTGATCGTCGAGCAGGGCACCAAGTCCAACGCCCTCTTCATCCTGCTCAACGGCCGTGCCCGCGTGCTGACGGCCGACCACCGCGGCCGCGAGGTCATTCTTGCCGTGCTGCAGTCGGGCGACTACGTGGGCGAGATGAGCCTCATCGACAACGAGCCCCATTCGGCCACGGTGCGCGCCGAGGTGCAGACCGACATGCTGGTGCTCGGCCGGCTCGAGTTCGCGCGCTGCCTGCCCGAGAGCAGCAGCCTCTCCTACGGCATCCTGCGCGGGCTGGTGGCGCGCTTGCGCAATGCCGACCGGCAGATCGAGTCCCTGGCGCTGCTTGACGTCTATGGCCGCGTGGCGCGCACGCTGCTGGACATGTCCGAGGACGAGAAGGGCATCAAGCTCATCCGCGGCAAGGTCTCGCGCCAGGACATGGCCAAGGTCGTCGGCGCCTCGCGCGAGATGGTCAGTCGGGTCATGAAGGACCTGGAAGAGCGCGGCGTCATTGAAACGCTTGAGAACGGTTCGGTGGTCATCAAGGAACGGCTGACCCACGATTGACGGCGACAATGCGGGGATGAGTTTTCCCCTCGGTTCCCTGCTGGGCGGTGACGATGCCGCCGGCGAGCCCGCCGCTCCCGCCAAACCCACCCGCCGCCAGGCGCCCAAGCGCGAAGTGGCCCCGCCGTCAGCCGCCTCGCGGCTGCTGCGCACGCCGCTGTGGCTGGCGTTGACGGCCCTGCTGCTCGCGCTGCTCGTGCTGGCGATGGCGACGCACGACCTGCGCGACGCTGCCTTCAGCACCAGCGGCCAGCGAGACCTCGTCGGCAACCGCGTTGGCAGCTTTGGCGCCTGGTTATCGGACGGCCTGCTGTTCCTGTTCGGCTTTTCCGCCTGGTGGTTGCCGCTGCTGGCCCTGCGCGGCTGGCTGCGCAGCCTGGCCGGGCTGTTGCGCCATGACGTGGACCCCGTGCTGCGCTGGAGCCAGCGCGCGCGGTTCTGGGCTGGCATCGTGCTGCTCATCGGCGCGAGTTGCGCGCTGGAGTGGAGCCGCCTCTATGCCCTCGAGGCGCGCCTGCCCGGCCATGCCGGCGGCCTGGTCGGCTATGCGCTCGGGCCCCTGGGTATGAGGGGCCTGGGCTTTGCCGGCTCCGGCGTTGTCTGGATCGTGCTGCTGCTGACCGGCATGGCCTGGGCATTCCGCTTCTCCTGGGGGCATCTGGCGGAGCGCATCGGTGAGCGTATCGAGCAGTTGCGCGAGAAGCGCATCGAGCAGCGCGAGATGAAGGCCGATCAGAAGGCCGGTGAGCAGGCGGTGAAGGAGCGCGAGCAGGAGGTCGAGGTCGAGCGCCAAGCCGAACGCCAGTGGGAACAAGGTGGAGCCGACCACGCGCCGCTCGTCATCGAGGCGCCGGTCGTCGAGGTGCCCCAGTCCACGCGGGTGGCCAAGGAGCGCCAGCAGACGTTGTTCGTCGACGCCGGCGACGCCAAGCTCCCGCAAGTTGACTTGCTGGACGCCGCACCCGGCCGCCAGGAGACGGTCACGCCTGAATCGCTGGAAATGACCAGCCGCCTCATCGAGAAGAAGCTGCGCGACTTCGGCGTCGAGGTGCATGTGGTCGCCGCATCCCCCGGCCCGGTCATCACGCGCTATGAGATCGAACCGGCCACCGGTGTGAAGGGCTCGCAGATCGTCGGCCTCGCCAAGGACCTGGCGCGCTCCTTGAGCCTCGTGTCCATCCGCGTCGTCGAGACCATCCCGGGCAAGAACTACATGGCGCTGGAGCTGCCCAACGCGCGCCGCCAGACCATCCGCCTGTCCGAAATCCTCGGCTCGCAGGTCTACGCGGACGCGTCGTCCCAGCTGACCATGGGCCTGGGCAAGGACATCGTCGGCCTGCCCATCGTCGCCGACCTTGCCAAGATGCCGCATTGCCTCGTGGCCGGCACGACCGGTTCGGGCAAGTCAGTGGGCATCAACGCGATGATCCTCAGCCTGCTCTACAAGGCCGAGGCCCGTGATGTGCGCCTCATCCTCATCGACCCCAAGATGCTGGAGATGAGCGTCTACGAAGGCATCCCGCATCTGCTGGCACCGGTCGTGACGGACATGAAGCAGGCCAGCAATGCGCTGAACTGGTGCGTTGGCGAGATGGAGCGGCGCTACAAGCTCATGTCCAAGATGGGCGTGCGCAACCTCGCCGGCTACAACAAGAAGATCGACGAGGCCAAGGCCAACGGCATCAGCATTCCGAATCCGTTCGCGCTGAACAACGAAGAACCCGAACCGCTGGAGCGCCTGCCGTTCATCGTCGTCGTCATCGACGAACTGGCCGACCTGATGATGGTCGTCGGCAAGAAGATCGAGGAACTGATCGCTCGCCTGGCGCAGAAGGCGCGCGCGGCCGGCATCCACCTGATCCTGGCCACGCAGCGGCCGTCGGTGGACGTCATCACCGGTCTCATCAAGGCCAACATCCCGACCCGCCTGTCCTTCCAGGTCAGCTCCAAGATCGACAGCCGCACCATCCTCGACCAGATGGGCGCCGAGGCGCTGCTTGGCATGGGCGACATGCTCTACATGCCCTCGGGCACCGGCCTGCCCATGCGCGTGCATGGCGCCTTTGTCAGCGACGACGAGGTGCACCGCGTTGTGGAGTACATCAAGTCCCAGGGTGAACCCAATTACATCGAAGGCATTCTCGAAGGTGGCGTGCTCGACGGCATCGACGGCGAGGCGCCGGCGCCGGGCGAGGCCGGCGGTGAGCAAGACCCCATGTACGACCAGGCCGTGGCTATCGTCCTACAACATCGCAAGGCTTCCATCTCGCTGGTGCAACGCCATCTGCGCATAGGCTACAACCGCGCCGCGCGGCTGCTGGAGCAGATGGAAAACTCCGGCCTCGTTGGCGCGCTGGCATCCAACGGCAGCCGTGAACTGATCATTCCTAAACGAGACGAATGAAGAAACTCCTGCTCTCCCTGACGCTGCTCATTGCTGGCATCGCCCACGCCGATGCGGTCGATGCGCTGCGCGACTTCGGCCGCGACGTGAAGAGCGGCAAGGCCAATTTCACGCAAACGGTGACGTCGCCCGACGGCAAGCGCAAGAAGGTCTCTTCAGGCAGCTTCGAGTTCGAGCGGCCCAACCGCTTTCGCTTTGCCTATGCCAAGCCCTTCGAGCAAGTCATCGTCGCCGATGGCCACAAGGTCTGGATCTATGACGCCGACCTCAACCAGGCCAGTTCGCGCAAGTTGGCGGACGCGTTGGGCGCCACGCCGGCGGCACTGCTCGCCGGCAGCAATCTTGAACGCGACTTCACGCTGAAGTCCCAAGCGAGCGACGGCGGTCTGGATTGGGTGCAGGCGGCGCCCAAGCAGGCCGAATCCACCATCCAATCGCTCAAGCTCGGCTTCAAGGGCAAGGAGCTGGCGGCGATGGAGATCGTCGACAGCTTCGGCCAGCGCTCGCGGCTGGACTTCAGCGCCGTGCAGGCCAATGTGCCGGTCGCGGCCGAGCGCTTCCAGTTCAAGCTGCCGGCCGGGGCCGATCTGATCGAGCAGTGAGCATCGGTTCGCTCTTCGACGCCGACCCGCCCGCGCCGCCGCTGGCCGAACGGCTGCGCCCGAAGACGCTGGACGAGGTCATCGGCCAGCGCCATCTGCTAGGCCCAGGCATGCCGCTGCGTGCGGCCTTCGAGGCGGGGCGGCTGCAGAGCATGATCCTGTGGGGCCCGCCCGGTGTCGGCAAGACGACGCTGGCGCGCCTGGTAGCTGGCGCCTTCGACGCGCAGTTCATCGCCATCTCGGCCGTGCTGGGTGGCGTGAAGGACATCCGCGAAGCGGTGGACCGTGCCCAGATTGCAGCCCAGCAGGGCCGGCGTACGGTGGTCTTCGTTGACGAGGTGCACCGCTTCAACAAGGCCCAGCAGGACGCCTTCCTGCCGCATGTCGAGTCCGGCCTGTTCACCTTCATCGGCGCGACGACCGAGAACCCCAGCTTCGAAGTCAACTCGGCGCTGCTGTCGCGCGCCCAGGTGCAGGTGCTGAAGAGCCTGGACGCGAGCGAGCTGCAGGAGCTGATCGAACGTGGCGCCAGGGAGCTCGGTGTCGAGGCGCCGACGAAGGAAGCCGCCGACCGACTGATTGGCTACGCTGACGGCGATGCGCGCCGGCTGCTGAACGCCCTGGAGTCCGCCGCGTCGCTCGCCAATGGCGCCCGCATCGACGAAGCACTGCTGGAGCGGACCCTCGGCGAACAGCTGCGCCGCTACGACAAGGGTGGCGACCAGTTCTACGACGTCATCAGCGCCCTGCACAAGTCGGTTCGTGGCAGCAATCCCGATGCGGCGCTGTACTGGTTCGTGCGCATGGTGGATGGCGGCGTCGACGCCCGCTACATCGCGCGCAGGCTGATCCGCATGGCCAGCGAGGACATCGGCCTGGCCGACCCGCGCGCGCTGCGCATCACGCTGGATGCGGCTGACACTTACGAGCGCCTGGGCACGCCCGAGGGCGAGCTGGCCTTGGCCGAGGCGGTCGTCTACCTCGCCATCGCGCCCAAATCCAATGCCGTCTACAAGGCCTTCAACGCGGTCAAAGCTTTCATCAAGCAGGACCAGACGCGGCCGGTGCCCGAGCATCTGCGCAATGCGCCGACGCGGCTGATGAAGGAATTGGGCTATGGCAAGGCCTATCGCTATGCCCACGACGAGCCCAATGGCTATGCGGCCGGCGAGCAATACCTGCCAGACGGGCTGGAAGGCCAGCGCTGGTACGAACCCGTGCCGCGCGGGCTGGAACTGCGCATTGCCGACAAGCTGGCCGAGCTGCGCCGCCTGGATGATGAAGCGACTTAGCGCGGCCCTGCTCGCGCTGTGCGCCTTGGCTGCACACGCGGCCGACGGGCCGACGCTCACGCGGGTGCGCGACACCGGCGTCATCGTCATCGGCTACCGGCCGGCATCCCTGCCTTTCTCCTATCTCGACGCCCAGTTGCGCCCCACCGGCTACACGGTCGAGCTCTGCGACCGCATCGTCGCTGCGGTGCGGACCAAGCTGCAGTTGCCCGACCTCGAAGTACGTCGCGTCGAAGTCGCTTCGGCCACCCGCATGCCGCTGGTCATCAACGGCACGCTGGACCTGGAATGCGGCATCACGACGCACACCGCCGAGCGGGCGCGCCAGCAGGCCTTCTCGCTGACCATCTTCATCGCCGAGACTCGGCTGATGACGCGTGCCGCCGAGCGCGTGCAGGGCCTGACCGACCTGCGCGGCTTGGCCGTAGCGTCCACCATCGGCACGACCAGCATCCAGCATCTGGCCAAGGCCAACGACCAGCAGGGCTTGGGCATCCGCATCCTCGGCGGACTGGACGACCCTGAAGGCTTCCAGCTGCTGCGCAGCGGCCGCGCCTCGGCCTTCCTGATGGACGACGTGCTGCTGCGCGCGCTGCTGGCCCAGCAGGGCCCTGGCGCGGACGACTACCGCATCTCCGACCAGGCCCTGACCGTGGAGCCTTATGCCATCGGCCTGCGCAAGAATGATCCGCAGTTCAAGGCGTTGGTGGATGAGGTGCTGGCCGGCCTCTACCGCAGCGGCGAGATCCACGCGATCTACCGCCGCTGGTTCGAGTCGCCGCTGCCGTCGCAGGGGCTGAACCTGAAGCTGCCGATGAGTGCGGCCTTCCGCCGCGTCATTGCGAACCCGACCGACTCGCCGGATCCCGAGAAGTATCGCTAGCGGAAGTCGTCCAGCACGATGCCGTGCCGGTTCAGCTTGTCGTACAGCGTCTTGCGCGGCGTGCCCAGCAGCTCCATGGCGGCGGGCACCTTGCCGTGGCAGCGGCGCAGGGCCTGCTCGATCAGCGTCTTCTCGACCAGGTCCATCTGGCGCGCCAGGTTGAGCGCCGGCACGGCCTGCAGCGCGGCCTGGGGGTCAAGGTCGTCAAGCGCAAGCACGAAGCGGTCGGCCGCGTTGCGGATCTCGCGCACATTGCCCGGCCAGTCGTGGGCCATCAGCTCGCGCAGCTTCTCGGGCGTCAACTCGGGCGCGGCACGCTCGTAGCGCGCACAGGCTTGCACGACAAAGTGCTGGAACAGCAGCGGGACGTCCTCGCGGCGCTCGCGCAGCGGCGGCAGCGTCAACGTGGCGATGTTGAGTCGGTAATAAAGGTCGCTGCGGAACTCGTTCTTGGCGGCCTGCTCGCGCAGGTCCGACTTGCTGGCGGCGATGAAGCGCACGTTGATCGGCAGCTCCTCGTTGGAGCCCAGGCGCTCGATGCGTCGCTCCTGCAGCACGCGCAGCAGCTTGATCTGCAGCGCGATCGGCATGGTCTCGATCTCGTCCAGCAGCAGTGTGCCGCCGTTGGCATGCTCGATCTTGCCAATGCGGCGCTTGGCGGCTGACGTGAACGAGCCCGGCTCGTGGCCGAACAATTCGCTCTCGAACAGCGCCTCGGGCAGGCCGCCGCAGTTGATGGCGACGAAATGGCGGTCGCGGCGCGCGCTCTGGTCGTGCAGGCAGCGCGCCACCAGCTCCTTGCCGGTGCCGGTCTCGCCGACGATCAGCACATCTGCCGAGGTGCCGGCCAGATTCAGCACCTGGCGGCGCAGCTGCTGCATGGCCGGAGACTGTCCCAGCAGCGCGGCCTCGATGCCGCTGGCGCGCTGCAGCTGCGTGCGCAGCTCGTCGGCCGAGTGGCGCAGCGTGCGCAGGTCCAGGGCGCGGCGGGCCACGTCCAGCAGGCGCTCGGGCGCGAAGGGCTTTTCGATGAAGTCGTAGGCGCCGGCACGCATGGACTGCACGGCCATCGTCACGTCGCCGTGGGCCGTGATGAGGATGGTGGGAATGCTCGCGTCGGTGGCCTGCACATGGGCCAGCAGCGCGCGGCCATCCATGCCGGGCAGGCGCACGTCGGTGATGACGATGATGGGTGCGCCGGGCTGGATGTGGGGCAGGGCTTCCTCGGCCGTGCGGCAAGGTTGCACGGCAAAGCCCTCCAGCTCCAGCGTCTGCGTGAGGCTGACCCGCACCGGCAGGTCGTCCTCGACGAACACGACCTTGTAGCCTTCAAACATCTTTCGTCTCCGGTACTGCCGCCCAGGTTTCGACGGCAAGGTCGAACTCGAAACTCATGCCGTGCTCCAGGCGTTGGGCGCGCAGCGTGCCGCCGAACTCATGCACGATCTTGGCTGAAATCACCAGGCCCAGTCCCAGGCCTTCGCCAGCGGGCTTGGTGGTGAAGAAGGGCTCGAACAGGCGCTGCAGGTCTGCCTCGCCGACACCGGCACCGCTGTCCTGCACGCGCATCAGGGCGCGGCGCCCGCCATCCTGTGCGATGACCTGCACGCGGAGTTGGCGCTCGGCCTCGTTCTGCATCGCGTCAATGGCGTTGCCGAACAGGTTGACCAGCACCTGCTCCAGCCGGTTGGCCTCTGCCCGCACGCGCAGGCCGGCGGGCACCTCGATCTCGGCCTGCACATCCAGCGCGCGGCTGCGGTGCTCCAGCAGCAGCAGGGCGTTGCGCACGCAGTCCAGCAACGATACGGCGCCCGTGACCTGCTCGTCGGCCTTGCGGGCAAAACTCTTCAGCTGGCGCGTGATCTGGCTCATGCGTTCGACCATGTCGTCCATCAGCTGCAGATTGGTCGCTACCGCGTCCTGGCGGCCGGCTTCCAACAGCCGAATCGAGTTGCGCGCCAGCGCGCGCAGTGCGGTCAGCGGCTGGTTGACCTCGTGCGACAGCCCGGCAGACATCTGGCCCAGCACGGCGAGCTTGCTGGCCTGCAGCAGTTCGCCCTCGGTCTGCAGGCGCTGGGCGATCTGGGTCTTCAGCGCGTCGTTGGTCTGGCGCAGCTCGGCGGTGCGGCTGTCCACCAGTTGTTCGAGCAGGGCGTGGGCCTGCTGCAGCTCCGTTTGCGCTTTGGTGAGCTGGCGCAGCGCGCGCCGGCGCGACGACAGATAGAGCACGAGCAGGCCGATGCTGGCGCCAAACGCTGCACCGCCCCAGGCCGCGAGCTGGGCGCGCTGGCGCACCTCGGTCAGGTCCGACAGAGCCACCAGGCGCAGGCCCAGCGGCACGATCTGGCGCTGCTGCGCCAGCATGGGCTTGGCACCGGGCAAAGGCAGGCTGACTTGCTGGCCCTGGTGCACCTCCAGCGAAGCCGGCAGGTCCAGGTTGGGGCCGATGGCCTGCGGGTAGCGCGCACTGGCCTGCAGGGCCTGGCGGCGCGACGGGTCGGCGTGGCCCAGCACGGCGTACTTCCAGGCCTGCACGGAGCTCATGATGACGACGTCCTGATCGTCAGCGATGAGGATGCGTTCGTTCTGCGAGCGCAGGCCGAGGTCGATCCACGTCGCTTCCAGTGGCGCGAGGTTGAAGCGCACGACGATGACGCCCCGGAGCGGGATCTCTCCCGCTCCCGCCGATGACACCTGGCTGGCCCCGCGCAGCGGGTGCAGCAGGTAGAAGTCGGTGCTGCCCGTCGTCGGGTCGGCGGCGAAGAAGTGGGTGCGACCCTGCGCCAGCGCTTCGGTGAGTCGAGCGGGCGGCGCCAACGCCTCGCTGGCTGACAAGACCTGGCCCCTGGCGTCGGCGACGAAGATCTGGTGAGTGCCGGCGCGCACATTGACGCGGGCCAGCATCTGGCTGGCGGCGCGGCGGGCGTTCGCATCTTCGGGCGCCTGCATCAGCGCCTGCAGCGTGGGCGCGATGGCCAGCAGGCTGGGCAGGGAAGCGTGTCGGCCCAGCTCGGCAGCGAGGTTGGAGGCGTAGAGCTCCAGCCGCTCGGTGCTGAGTGCCGACAACTGCTCGCGGCCGCTGCGTTCACTGATGCGGTGCGCGAGCACGAAGCCGAGCACCATCAGCAAGCCTGTCAGGAAGAGATGGAAGCCCGGCCGGCTCAGCAGGCGGAGGAGGCGCAGCGCGCGCGGGCGAAGAGAGGCAGTCACAACCATGGCGGGGCCGTGTAGTTTGCCCATGCGATGGCGCGCACGACAGCGCCTGCAGCAGTTTTTTCGATGCTGGCGGAGAACCGCTCGCAGTCGCTGCGGTTTGTGCGGATTTCCGCCCAGTTTTTGCTGGTCGACACTCGTGAAATCTGACCAGGGTCACCCTCTGGGGACGGATCAAACGGTCGAGGGTTTCATACCGTCGGTGAATACCCTTGAAACGTCTTGATTGGCACGAGGGTTGCGATTTATCCCGGGTCGCTTGGCGCATGCTGCGCCCCAACAATTATTCCTGGAGCCCTCATGGAGACTCTGATTCAACAGATCATCAACGGCCTGGTGCTGGGGAGCATGTATGCCCTCGTCGCCCTGGGCTACACGATGGTCTACGGCATCATCAACCTCATCAATTTCGCCCACGGCGAGATCCTGATGGTGGGCGCCATGGTCAGCTGGACGCTGGTCACGCTGCTGGCGGATTCCGGCATTCCCGGCTGGCTGCTGATGCTGATCGGCCTGGCCGCCGCCATCGTCGTCTGCGCGACGTTGAACTACGCAGTCGAGAAGATCGCCTACCGGCCGCTGCGCAACGCGCCGCGCCTGGCGCCGCTGATCACCGCCATGGGCATGTCGCTGCTGCTGCAGGTGCTGGCGATGATCATCTGGAAGCCGAATCCCAAGCCCTTCCCGCTGCTGCTGCCCACCACGCCGTTCGACCTGGGCGGCCCCGTCATCACCGTCACGCAATGCCTGATCCTGGGCCTGACGGTCTGCATCCTGGCCGGCCTGATGTACCTGGTGAACTACACCAAGCTGGGCCGCGCGATGCGCGCCACCGCCGAGAACCCGCGCGTGGCCGGCTTGATGGGCGTGAAGCCCGACTTCATCATCTCCACCACCTTCGTCATCGGCGCTGCGCTCGCCGCAGTGGCCGGCCTGATGTGGGCGGCCAACTACGGCACCGTGCAGCACACCATGGGCTTCATGCCCGGGCTGAAGGCCTTCACGGCCGCGGTGCTGGGCGGCATCGGCAACCTGGCCGGCGCGGTGGTGGGCGGCGTGCTGCTCGGCCTCATCGAGGCCATCGGCGCGGGCTACCTGGGCGACCTGACCGGTGGCGTGCTGGGCAGCCACTACGCCGACATCTTCGCCTTCGTCGCCCTCATCCTCGTGCTGACGCTGCGCCCCTCGGGCCTGCTCGGCGAGCGTGTGGCCGATCGCGCCTGAAGGGAGACAAGACATGGACACCAAGAAAATCTTCACCTTCCTCGCGGCCGCCATCGGCCTGCTCGTTGTGCCGTTGTTCGCACAGCAGCTCGGCAATGGTCCGGTCCGCATCATCGACCTGGCGCTGCTCTACGTGCTGCTGGCGCTGGGGCTGAACATCGTCGTTGGCTATGCCGGCCTGCTGGACCTGGGCTACGTCGCTTTCTACGCGGTCGGCGCCTACATGTTCGCGCTGATGTCCAGCCCGCACCTGAGCGAGAACTTCGAGGCCATCCAGGCCGCGTTCCCGACGGGCCTGCATTCGCCGCTGTGGCTGGTCATCCCGGCCGGAGCGGCGCTGGCAGCCTTCTTCGGCGTGATGCTGGGGGCGCCAACGCTGAAGCTGCGCGGCGACTATCTCGCCATCGTCACGCTGGGCTTCGGCGAAATCATCCGCGTCTTCCTGAACAACCTGGAGTACCCGGTCAACATCACCAACGGCCCGCGCGGCATCGGCCAGATCGACTCCTTCCACGTCTTCGGCGTGGACCTGGGCAAGTCCTGGGAGGTGTTCGGCTTCACGCTGCCGTCGGTGACGCTGTACTACTACCTCTTCCTGGCCCTCGTGGTGGGGGGCGTGGTGGTCTGCTATCGGCTGGAGAACTCCCGCATCGGCCGCGCCTGGATGGCCATCCGCGAGGACGAGATCGCCGCCAAGGCCATGGGCATCAACACCCGCAACCTGAAGCTGCTGGCCTTCGGCATGGGCGCCACCTTCGGCGGCGTGTCGGGCGCGATGTTCGCGAGCTTCCAGGGCTTCGTGTCGCCCGAGTCCTTCAGCCTGCAGGAGTCGGTCATGATCGTCGCGATGGTTGTGCTCGGCGGCATAGGCCACATCCCCGGCGTCATCCTCGGCGCGCTGATGCTGTCGGCCCTGCCCGAGGTGCTGCGCTACGTCGCCGGCCCGCTGCAGCAGATGACTGACGGTCGCCTCGACGCCTCCATCCTGCGGCAGCTGCTGGTGGCCCTGGCCATGATCGGCATCATGCTGGCCCGCCCGCGCGGCCTGTGGCCGGCGCCCGAGCACGGCAAGGTCGCCCCGCCTGCCGCGAAGTGAGGGAGGACACCAACATGAGCAAACACGACAACATCGTTCTCAACGTCAGCGGCGCATCCAAGCGCTTCGGCGGCGTGCAGGCCCTGTCCGACGTCGGCATCCAGATCCAGCGCGGCCAGGTGTACGGCCTCATCGGCCCCAACGGCGCCGGCAAGACGACCTTCTTCAACGTCATCACGGGCCTGTACGTGCCGGACGGCGGCAGCTTCTCGCTCGGCGGCACGCCCTACACGCCGCAGGCCGTGCACCAGGTCGCCAAGGCCGGCATCGCGCGCACCTTCCAGAACATCCGCCTCTTCGCCGACATGACGGCGATCGAGAACGTGATGGTTGGCCGCCACATCCGCACCAAGTCCGGCCTGATCGGCGCGGTGTTCCGCACGCCCAAGTTCAAGGCCGAGGAGGCCGCCATCAAGGCGCGCGCCCAGGAGCTGCTGGACTATGTCGGCATCGGCAAGTACGCAGACTACAAGGCCCGCACGCTGAGCTATGGCGACCAGCGCCGCCTGGAGATCGCCCGGGCCCTGGCCACCGACCCGCAGCTGATCGCGCTGGACGAACCCGCCGCGGGCATGAACGCGACCGAGAAGGTCGTGCTGCGCGAGCTGATCGACCGCATCCGCAACGACGGCCGCACCATCCTGCTCATCGAGCACGACGTGAAGCTGGTCATGGGCCTGTGCGACCGCGTGACGGTGCTGGACTACGGCAAGCAGATCGCCGAAGGCACGCCCTACGACGTGCAGCGCAACGAAAAGGTGATCGAGGCCTACCTCGGCGCCGGCCACAAGAACCACTAAGGATGACCCACCCCCGTAGCGCTTCGCGCTCCCCCTCAAGGGGGCGCACCCAGTGGCCTGGCAAAGCCAGTTCCACGGGTGCCGCTTGGTCAACGCACGATTTGGAGTGATAGGTATGGCAGCAACCCTGCTCAAGGTTTCTGGCTTGAAGGTCGCCTACGGCGGCATCCAGGCCGTCAAGGGCGTCAGCTTCGAGGTGCGCGAGGGCGAACTGGTGTCGCTGATCGGCGCCAACGGCGCCGGCAAGACGACGACGCTGAAGGCCATCACCGGCCTGCAGCCGGTGGCCGCTGGCAGCGTCGAATACCTCGGCAAGCCCATCAAGGGTCAGGGCGCCTGGGACCTGGCCAAGCAGGGCCTGGTCATGGTGCCGGAAGGCCGTGGCACCTTCACGCGCATGACCATCACCGAGAACCTGCAGATGGGCGCCTACAACCGCAAGGATGGCGAGATTCAGGCGGACATGGACAAGGTCTTCGGCCTGTTCCCGCGCCTGAAGGAGCGCGCCAAGCAGCTGGCCGGCACGATGTCCGGCGGCGAGCAGCAGATGCTGGCCATGGGCCGCGCGCTGATGGCCCGCCCCAAGGTGCTGCTGCTGGACGAGCCGTCCATGGGCCTGTCGCCCATCATGGTGGACAAGATCTTCGAGGTCGTGAACGACATCCACCAGCAGGGCGTCACCATCCTGCTCGTCGAGCAGAACGCCAGCCGCGCGCTGCAACTGGCCAACCGCGGCTATGTGATGGAGTCGGGCGAGGTGACGATGGAGGGCGAGGGCCAAGCGTTGCTGAACGATCCGAAGGTGCGCGCCGCCTACCTGGGCGAATAAGCGGTTCCGAACCGCTCTAGAAAAAACGCCCAGCACTGCCGGGCGTTTTTTTAGTCGAGGAATCTGGCCGCATGCTCAGGCTGCGGGCGGATGCAGAGGGCCGAGCGCCCGAACAGCCGGTAGCGGTTCCTGGCGACCAGGCGGTACAACGGATCTCGGACGATGGACGGGATCAGCCATGCGATCCAGGCCAGGCGCCAGGGCCAGCCCAGCGCATGCAGCACGCGAAATATGGCTGCCGTGTGCTGCCACGCGCGAGGGCCATCGACGAGCAGCAATGTCTGCAGGCCTTCGGGCACCAGCCCCTCTGCGGCCAGCAGACGCCGCCCCGCGGCGCCCTGGATGGAAGCAAAGCGCAAGCGGGCCTTGCTGTCATGCCGCAGGATGAACTGCACCCAGCCGTTGCAGAGCAGGCACTGGGCATCGAACACGATGATCATGAAGTGGCCTGCGCCGGACCGAGTTCGAGATGGCCGTCATAGGCCGCGACGGTGCCCAGCAGCGGCAGGCCGGCGGCGACGCGGAAGTGCAGCTGATCGTCCTTGCCGGTTTCCTCGGCCACCACCTGCGGCATCAGCCATCGCGGGCACGGTAGGCCCATGAAACGCAGGCCTTCAAGCTCCATCCTCAGTCGGCCATCGGCAACGCTCAAGCCAAAAGTCAGCCGGGCAGCCCCGAGCTTCTCCTGGATCTTGCCGGCCACCAGCCGCATTCGTGATGTCATGGTCCGCGTCGGGAAGTGGCGCGTCCAACGTTCGGCCTCCGCGCTGGCGTCGAGCTCGAAGCTGAGCGGGCCGCTGCTGGCACGGCGTGGCGTCCCAAGGCAGAAGGCCAGCAGCCGGGCCGGCAGCGAACTCGGCGCCTGTGTCCGCACCCAGCCGTTCAAGACGGTGTGCCCCGCGAGCCGATGGAAGCGCTGCACCGCCATTGGCAGTTGTGAATAGCTGGCGCCCAGCACGCGTTCGTAGAGGCTCAGGGCGTCGATGCTGGACGATTCGTTCATGTCGATGTGCAGGCCTTCGGATTCTCGTGCGAAGTCCTGCAGGGACAGCAGGCCCACACAGGGCTGGGCGCCTGCGAGCGATGCGTCGCCGTGCTGCAGTTTGCGGATCAGCGCCGCAGCGGCCAGCGTGGGGACGAAGGGGCCATCGCCGTGAGTAGCAACCAAATGCCAGGTGCGACTGCGCCTGATGCCTTCAGCAGTTTCCCCGCTGACACAGACATGCATGGCGCCCGCGTTCGACCCCAGGCCGCTGAACCGGTCGCCGAGCCACTTCAGGGCCACCGCATGAGCCGACCAGTCCTTGACGATGCCGACCCGGGCCAGCAGCGCCAGGGCGTTCATGCCTCGGTGCAGGAGCGGTAATTCGAGGCCGGCGCCGAAGCTGATCGTCGGGCAGCCGGCATGGCGCTTGGGCAGCAGCGCGAGGTCAGGCACGTCACAAGGCGACAGCAGCCGGTTCCCGACCGGCACGGGATAAAGGTGACGCCGGCTCCCACTCCAGCCAAAGCTGGGACGGTGGTCCACGGCCGGCAGGGCCTTGCCGCAGTAGCTCAGGATGGCGCGCACCGTGGCCAGGCCTCGTTCGGTACGGTTGCCCGGGCTGATGCCGATGTCGATGTGGTCGACGCGGGTGAGTCCCTGCGCCAGATGGCGAGCTGCTGCATCGGACAGGGCAGGCACGGAACTCGCGCCGCTGATGATGCTCAGTCCACGGTCCAGCGCGGCCTGGTTCAGACTGCTGATGCCGACCACGAAATCCCGGCCGTCAGCCAGATCGATGTAGTGCGCGCCAGCGGCCATGCAGGCTTGAGCGACGTGATACCGCTGGCCCTGGAACGGGCCCGAGGTGTGCACGGTGATGTCAGGCGCCAGCGCTTTGAGGTCGTCGGCGAAAGCCGGTGCATCCGCATCGAGCGTGGCGCAGCTCAGTTGCGCGCGCGCCGCCCCGCGCAGCGCATCCACCAGGGCCAGGCCTTGTGCGGCGGACCGACCCGCCACGATGAGGTGCAGGCCGGGGCTGCGGGCCAGCCGTTCAACGAGACGGCGCCCGAAGAAGCCGTAGCCGCCGATGACCAGAACGCGGTAGAGAGGCATGCGGGAGTCTAAGCACGCCTCACAGGTGCCCAGCTGCGTGGCGCGGCAAAAGAAAACGCCCGGCATTGCCGGGCGTTCTGATTCGTGCGGACGGCCGCGTCAGAGTCCGGCCATCACGCTCACATCCGTCACGCCAGCGGCGACGCGAACCGTCCTGACGGCGGCCACCGGCGACGCCGGCGCCGTGCCGCCGACCTGGCGTGCCATCTTCTTGAACGTGCAGATCAACTCGGTCTTGCTGAGTGACACGACGGCATAGCCCTGGGCGTCGCTGTCGACATGCTTGATCCAGGGGTTGTTGACGGGCGGCGCAACGGCCGTCGTCGGGTCTGCAAACGGATTCAGGCGCTTGACGATCTCGGACGCCGGCACGAAGTTGGCCGGGATGCCCAGGGCCGCCGCCAGCTTCTGCTGGATCAGCCCATACAGCGTCATTGCGGCCACCGACTTGCCGGCCACGGCCATGCTCGTGATCAGGCCCGAGATCAGCGTGCCCATCGTGCCCACCTGGGTTTCGTCAAAGGTGTTGACGATGGCTCGCGACAGCGAGGCCGTCGGCGCGAAGGCCGCCGCCGGCACCAGGCCCGCCAGGATGGCACCTTGCACGGCGGCCTGGATGGCCGCGGTGTTGCTCAGGTCCGTCACCCCGGCGCCGATCGCGATGGCCACGCTCAGCATCTGGATGGCGATGGCCTCGGCCTCGAACTCGCTCGTCGCCACCAGCGGCTTCAGTGCCGCAAACGACGGCTGCAGGGCCGCGGTGTAGAAATAGCTGAAGTTGGAATTGCTGGACACGCCTGCCGTGACGAGGTCGACCATCGCCGGCACCTGCGTGGCGGCGTCGTAGTCGGCCATGACGACGCCGGCGTAGAAGGCGTGGATGTCGCCGGTGACGGCCACGACGTTCTTCACGCCCTTGCTCAGCAGTTGGCCCATCAGGTATTTGCGCTCGGCGTTGAAGCCGTCCCACTGGTCGGCATTCAGCACGAACTTGGCCTTGAAGGCTGCCGGCGCACTGGGGATCTTGTTGCCGTCCATGCCCATGCGCAGCAGCGAAACCTCGTTGCCCCAGATCTTCCACAGCGCGGTGGACGCCGCCATCGTCTGCACCCACCACTGGCGCTGCGCGCCGCCCAGCACACTGACGAGGGCCAGCGGGTCGGGCAGCGACGCGCCGGCGGCCAGCTTGGCGGCCTCGACGCCGGCGAGCGTCGCCTGCGGCACCATGTAGCGCGCGCCGATGCTGCCGACGGCCTGGCCGGTCAGCGGGCTGGGCGCGGCCTCGGGGATCAGGTGGTCGGCGCGGTACAGGCGCTGGTCGGTCATGACCAGGTGCATCAGCTTGCCGAACTTCAGGTCGCGATAGATGCGGATGCCGGTGATGCCCTGGCCCGGGTCCAGCGTGAAGCTGATGTCGGCCGGCATGTTCTCGAACCAGGCTTGGTTGGCCGCGAGGCGGCGCGAGGTCTGGGCCGCGTTGTCGCCGACTTGCGTCGTCGCGTTGAACGTGCCGTTGTCGTAGGTCTCGCGGTCCTGCCAGCAGTCGTCGCTGAACTCGTGGTCATCCCAGACGGCCACGAAGGCGAAGCGCTCGTGCAGGTTCTGCAGGCGGCGGTCGGTGCGGTAGCGCTTGTAGAGGTAGCGGTAGTCGCCCAGCGTCGTCGCGTACTTGCCTCCGGTGGGCAGGGCTGTGCCGTTGGGCAGGGTCAGCGCGGCGTGCGCGCTCTCGACGCCACCGGCCTGGTAGTCGGCGCCGACGGCCTCGTAGATGTAGTCGCCCAGGTGGACGATGAAATCGATGTTTTCCGTGGCCAGCATGTCCATGCCGGCCCAGTGGTTCACGTTCCAGTCCTGGCAGGAAACGAAGGCAAAGTTCAGCGCGCTGATATCGGTGTCAGCCGCGGGCGCCGTCTTGAAGCGGCCGATGCGCGACACGCTGCTGCCGGCAGTGAACTGGTAGTAGTAGACGGTGGCCGGCTGCAGGCCGCTGATGCGGTGGCGCAGCGTGTGGTCGTAGAACTCGTAGACCGGCACGTCGGCGGTAGCGTCGGCCGTGCCCGCCAGTGTCGAGGTCGTGCCGAGCAGGGCGGCATTGCCGGCGGCGCTGCTGATCTTCAGTGTCACGTTGTAGCTGCCGCCACCCGTGGCGCTGGTTACGTCATCGGCGCTGCTGGGCACGACGCGGGCCCACAGCACGGCGCCGTCGGGCTTGGGGTCGCCCGAGGCCACCGATTGCGGGAACTTGAACGTGCCACTCGCGGCGGCCGTCGTCGGCAGCGGTGTGCTGCTGCCTGGGAAGGTGGCGGGCAAGGGCTCGATGGGCGCGCCCGCATCGCCACCGCCGCCGCAGCCGACGAGGCTGGACAGGGCGGTGGAGGCGGTGATCAGGGCGCCGGCTTGCGCGGCGCTGCGGCGGAGAAAACTGCGGCGATCCATGATGTGTCGCCTCCTCAGAACTTGTAGTTGAACTGGACACCGAAGATGGTGGCCTTGGAGGCGTAGTTGCCGCGTGCGGTCGAGTAGGCGCAGTTGCAGGGCTGCTCGCCGTCGCCGTCGTCGGTCGCGTTCATCGCCGCGTCCTTGAGCTTCACCTTGCCGATGGAGAAATCGATGCTGGCGTTGTCCATCAGGGCAAGGTTGGCGCCGAGGGCGAGCCAGGTGCGGTGGGCATCGGGCAGGGCCGGGCTGCGCGTCGCCGAGGGCACGGGCGACATGTCCTTGCTGTAGCCAGCCCGCAGCAGCAGCGCAGGCAGGGCCTGCCATTGGGCGCCGACCGAGACCTTGGTGCTGTCCTTCCAGTGCTCGGCGGTGGTGGAGTCGGCCGTGCTGTTCGCGAAATCGATGCGCAGCTGTTTCAGGCGGGAGTCGCGCGTGAAAGTGAAGTCGCCCATCACGGCGATGGTCGGCGTCAGCTGCTGGAAGCCGTGGATGGACAGCGACTCGGGCGTGCGCACCGAGAGGCTGACGTCGGAGTCGTTGTGGTCCAGGGCCGAGACGCCGTTGTAGGGTTTGGCGGTGATGGCGGCCAGCACTTCGGCGGGCAGGTTGGTGGGCTGGGTCCAGTCGGCGCTGCCCTTGAGCTTGTGGCTGACGCTGCTGCGGTAGCTCAGGCCCATGCGCGTGCCGGCAGCGGGCTCCCACAGCAGGGCGAGGTTGAAGCCCAGGCCCCAGTCCTTGCCCTCGACGGCGATGGAGCCGTCATAGGCCGGGTTGCCGAAGACCGTGGCGGCCTGCTGCTGCAGTTGCAGCGCGAGGCCCGGCGCGCCAGCGGCGGCCGCTTGGTGGGCGGCGTTGAGCAGGCCGGCGGCGTAGACGGAGGCGTAGGGCACAGCGCGGCGCAGCTTGCCTTCCATGTACTGGATGTTCAGGCCGGCCGCGAGCGACAGCTCGGGCGAGGTCTTCCAGGCGACGTTGGGGTTGATCGAGATGGACTTCAGCTCGACCTTTTGCAGGTTGTAGCGGCCACCCCAGTCAGCTCGGTAGTCGAGCTTGGTGCCCCAGGGCACGAAGACGCCGAGGCCGTAGGCCAGCGTGTCGGAGGCCTTGTAGGCGGCATAGAGATGGGGCACGACCGCGGCCTTGGCAAAGCTCATCGTGTCGCCGACGGTGCCCGTCGAGCGCGGCGCCAGACCGGAGCCGGGCAGGGAGATATAGGAGCCCTGGTCGGTGAAGCGGGTCTTGGGGTCGACGTAGTCCACGACGCCGGACAAGTTCCAGCCCGTCAGGCGTGTGAGGCCGGCGGGGTTGGCGAACAGCGTGCTGGCGTCGGTGGCCTCAGCCGCGTTCGCGTTGGCGGTGCCTTCGGCGGCGGCGCTCTGGGTGCCGAAGCGGTAGCCGGCTGAATGGGCCGTCAGGGCCAGGGGCAGCAGGGCGATACCTGCCAGCAAGGGGCGCAGCGCGCGGGTTGGACGTGTAGTGCGTCGCATAGGGTTTGCCTCCGGTAATCGTACGTAACCGGCGCAGATTGTGCGCAGCCGCCGTGTCGCCATGAGGACAAACCGGTCGAGACAAACCCTGGACTTGAGAGGGCTCTCTAAATGTTGGCCGGGCGCCACCGCCCGGCCATTGCAGGGATGGACTTAGGGCAGGCGGACGAGCTTGGAACGGGCCCAGTCATCGGCGACGCGAGCGGGCGTCGAGTCGGCCGTCTGCACGCGCTGCAGCAGCTCTTCGACACGCTCGGCGATCTTGCTCACCTCGGCCATCACGGCCGTCTCTTCGCCCTCACCGCGGTACTCGCGAGCCACGCTGATGATGCCGCCGGCATTCACCAGGTAATCGGGCAGGTAGCAGATGCCGTGGCGCTGCAGTGCGTCACCGTCATCGGGCGTGGCGAGCTGGTTGTTGGCCGCGCCGGCGATCAGCTTGGCACGCAGCGTCGGCACCGTCTTCTCGTTCAGGGAAGCGCCGAGCGCACAGGGCGCCAGCACGTCGACGTCGGCGGCCAGGATGTCCGCCACGCTGGCGGCCGTGGCGCCGAATTGCGCGACGGCGCGCTCGACCTTGGCGGCGTCCACGTCAGCCACGACCAGCTTGGCGCCAGCCTTGTGCAGGAACTCGGCCAGGTGCCAGCCGACAGCGCCCAGGCCCTGCAGCGCGACGCGTACGCCTTCCAGCGAGTTGCGGCCCAGCACGAGGCGGGCGCCAGCCTGGATGGAAACGAACACGCCCCAGGCCGTCTTGGGGCTGGGGTCGCCACCGAAGGCGCCTTCGCGCGGGATGCCGCTGACAAAGGACGTTTGGGCTTGCATGCCGCGCATGTCGGCGGTCGTCGTGCCGACGTCCTCGGCGGTGATGTAGGCACCGGCCAGCGACTGCACGGCGCGGCCGAAGGCGGCGAACAGGGCAGGGCGGTCGAAGGCGCCCTCGGGCTTCAGGATGACGGCCTTGCCGCCGCCGAAAGGCAGGTCGGCCAGCGCGTTCTTCAGGCTCATGCCCTGGGACAGGCGCAGCGCGTCGTTCAGCGCGGCGGCTTCGGATTCGTAGTGCCACAGGCGGCAGCCCCCGAAGGCGGGCCCGCGGGCGGTGCTGTGCACGGCCAGGATGGCCTTGAGGCCGGTGGCCGGGTCGGTGGCGAGCAGCACGCGCTCGTGCGGGGACTGCTCGGGCAGGCCGAAGAGGGAGGTCGGGTTCATGACGGTCGGCGCTTTTGGCGCGGCAGTAGGTAGAAGAACGGCCACGCTTTTGGCGTGGCCGTTCGGGATTCTACGGACCCTGGAATCCGCCGCCTCTTAATGTGATGACGAGGGTGTCGCGCCAGCCGCGTTCGCCCGCCACAACGGGCTGGATGGGGGTGGTTTCGTGGATCACGCGGGCGTCGTCCAGCAGCAGCGTCGTCCAGGGCTGGGTCATCGTGAAGCGCTGGCCCGCCGGGCCGGCGGCGTCGAAGACGCGTGATTCGCCGCCCTTGACGCCTTGGCGGCCGACGAAGAGCACGGCTACGAGGTCGACGCCGTCGCGGTGGGCGCCCTCGGGCGTCGGGCGGCCGATGCCATCGCTGGTGTCGATGCGGAAAGGGTGGGCCTCGATGAACCAGGCCTGCTCGCCCTTCAGTGCCGACGCCGTTTTCGCCAACCCCAGCAGCAGCGCCGTCCAGGCAGGTGAATTGACCATCTCCTGCGCCAGCGGCACGAACCAGCGCTGGATGCCGCCGTGCAGCGCGTTGTAGTCCAGCGGCTGCCAGTGGGCGCGGTGGGGCTGAAGAGTCAGCGTGTCGCCGTCGGCGACGAAGCAGCCGTGGCGTCGGAAGCGGTAGCGGCCGCCGTCGCGCAGGTAGCCATCGGGCGGCAGGTCGTCCCAGCAGGGCTTGAGGGTGTCGAGGTCGTCGGCAGAGGCGCCCAGCACGCCAAGCGAACTTGGCGCCAGCACGGCCTCGCCATCGCGCTTCAGCGCGTCGACCAGTTCAGCAGCGGGTGTCCACGGCGGCTCGAACATCTCAGTGCTTGTCCGCTTCGGACGTGAACGCGTCCGCGTAGAACTCTTCCGCCGGCAGGTTGCACTGCGCGACGAAGTCCCGCTGCGCCGACTCGACCACGATGGGCGCGCCGCAGGCGTAGACCTGATGGCCCGTCATGTCGGCCAAGTCTTCCATGACGGCACGGTGGACGAACCCCGTGCGGCCTGTCCAGCCCTCGTCGGGCTCGGACAGCACGGGCACATAGGTCAGTTGCGGCCACTCGGCGGCGATCTGCGTGACCCAGTCGTGCAGGTAGAGGTCGGCCTGCTTGCGCGCACCCCAGTACAGCACCATGGGCCGGGTCGACGCGATGTGGCGGGCCCGTTCGATGATGGCCTTGATGGGTGCAAAGCCGGTGCCGCTGGCCAGCAGCACGATGGGCTTGTCGCTGTCCTCGCGCAGGAAGAAGCTGCCGAATGGGCCTTCCATGCGCAGGATGTCCTTCTCCTTGAGCGCACCGAAGACGTGATCGGTGAACTTGCCGCCGGGCATGTGGCGGATGTGCAGCTCGATCTGCCCAGGCAGGCTATGCGGCGCATTGGCCATCGAGTAGCTGCGGCGCGAGCCGTCACGCAGGATGAACTCGACGTACTGGCCGGCGCGGAACTGGAAGTTCTGGTTGGCCGCCAGCTGCATCGTCAGCACCGCCACGTCGGGCGCCGGGCGCAGTATGGCGGTGATGCGGCTGGGCAGCTTCAGCACCGGGAACTCGCCGGCGCCGGGCACCGTGCGGGCTTCGACGGTGCAGTCGGTCTGCGGCCGGGCGCAGCAGGTCAGCACATAACCGGCGGCCTCTTCCTCGGCGGTCAGCGCCTTGGGCTGGTGGTTGCCGTGGATGACGGCACCTTCAAGCAGCTTGCTCTTGCAGGAGCCGCAGGCGCCGTCCTTGCAGCCATAAGGCAGGCCTACGCCATTGCGGATGGCGGCGGCAAGCAGGGTGTCATCGCCCTCGGTCTGATAGACGCGGCCGGCGGGCTGGATGGTGATCTGATGGGACATGGCTTCCAAAAAGCAGCGGCCCCGCAGACATTTCCGGGGCCGTAGACTGCCCGCCATTTTGCCCGAGGCCGGTTTGACCCCACGACTCCTCATCATTGGCTGCGGTGACGTCGGCCTGCGCGTCCTGAAGCTGCTCGCGGGCCGCTGGCGGGTTCTTGCACTGACGTCCAGCGCAAGCCGTGCAGCGGAGCTCAGGGCCGCAGGAGCCGTCCCGCTGGTTGGCAATCTCGATGACGCGGCGACGCTGGCGCGCCTGGCTGGACTGGCCAATCTCGTGCTGCATCTCGCGCCACCGGCTCGCGACGGCGAGGCGGATCTGCGCACCCGCCATCTGCTCGCTGCCCTCGCGTGCAAGCCGCCCGCGGCGCTGGTTTACGCGAGCACGACCGGCGTCTATGGCGACTGCGGTGGTGCCTTCATCGACGAGACGCGGGCACTGAACCCGGCGACCGACCGTGCCCGCCGACGTGTCGATGCAGAGGCCCAGCTGCGCGCCTTTGGTCGCCGTCACGGCACGCGTGTCAGCCTGCTGCGCATTCCCGGCATCTATGCACGCGACCGCGAAGGGGGCCACCCGCGCGAGCGCCTGGCGCGGGGCACGCCGGTGTTGAGACGGGAGGAGGACGTCTACACCAACCACATCCATGCCGATGATCTGGCGCAGGCCTGCCTGCTGGCGCTGTTGCGCGGCCTGCCGCAGCGCGCCGTCAATGTCTGCGACGACAGCCAGCTGCTGATGGGCGACTACTTCGACCTGGCCGCCGACCTCGGTGGTCTGCCGCGGCCTGTGCGCATCACGCGCGCCGAAGCCGGCGAACGGATGAGCGCCATGCAGCTGAGCTTCTGGAGCGAATCGCGCCGGTTGGGCAATGCGCGCCTCAAGCGCGAACTGCGACTCGCCTTGCGCTACCCGACCCCGAAAGAAGGCCTCTAGCCGCGCCGCCGCGGCGAGCGCCAGTGGCGGATCAACAGCCACGCGCCCAGCATGCCGCCCAGGTGGGCGAAGTGGGCAATGCCGCTGCTGCCGCTGAACCCCAGGATCAGTTCCAGGCCGCCGAAGATGGCGACGAAGTATTTCGCCTTCATCGGGATCGGCGGGATCAGCGGCACGATGATGCGGTTGGGGAACAGCATGCCAAAGGACAGCAGCAGGCCGAAGATCGCGCCGGAGGCCCCGACGGTGGGGGACTGGGCACCGATGACCCAGGTGAATATCAGTTGCACGATGGCGGCGCTCAGCGCGCTGGCCACCAGCATCTGCGTGTAGCGCCGTGCGCCCCAGACGCGCTCCAGCTCGCCGCCGAACATCCACAGGCCCAGCATGTTGAACAGCAGATGTTCGAAGCTGCCATGCAGGAAGGCATAGCTCAGCAGCTGCCAAGGCATGAAGAAGCCCGAGTTCAGCGGCCACAGCTGGAACCAATAGGCCAATCCCGGGAAGAGGTAGAAAAAGCAGAAGGCACCGACACAGGCCAGGATGAAGGCCTTGGTGACTGAAGGCAGTGGGGGCATGGATCGCGCGGCTTGCGCCCGGGGAGGGCGCCTGCACCGGGAGGGCCGGTGCTTGTCGTTTTGAGTATGCCAGCACAAGCCGGCTGCTGTTTCGCCTGGTGCCCGGGGCCGGACTCGAACCGGCACACCTTGCGGCGGGGGATTTTGAGTCCCCTGCGTCTACCGATTTCGCCACCCGGGCCCGTCGGAAACAGCATCGCGCTTTGCACGCGAGGGGCGGATTATGCACTCGACAAGGCTCGACTTTGTTCCCGCTGCCACAATCGTCGCCCATGAGCTACCCGACCCTCGAAGACGTCATCGGCGCAACCCCCCTCGTGCGCCTGCAGCGACTGCTCGGCGACGATGCGCGCGGCAATGTGATCCTGGCCAAGCTGGAGGGCAACAACCCGGCCGGCTCCGTGAAGGACCGGCCCGCCATCAGCATGATCAAGCGCGCCGAGGAGCGGGGTGAGATCAAGCCAGGCGACACGCTGATCGAGGCGACCTCGGGCAACACCGGCATCGCGCTGGCGATGGCCGCGGCCATCCGCGGCTACCGCATGGTGCTGATCATGCCGGAGGACCTGTCCATCGAGCGCGCCCAGACGATGAAGGCCTTCGGCGCCGAGCTGATCCTGACGCCCAAGACCGGTGGCATGGAGTACGCCCGTGACCTGGCCGAGCAGATGGCCGGCGAAGGCAAGGGCCGCGTGCTGGACCAGTTCGCCAATGCCGACAACCCGCGCGCCCATTACGAGACCACCGGCCCCGAGCTGTGGAAGGACACCGGCGGGCGCATCACCCATTTCGTCAGCGCCATGGGCACGACGGGCACCATCACCGGCGTGTCGCGCTTTCTGAAGGAAAAGAACCCCGCCGTGCGCATCGTCGGCGCCCAGCCGGCCGAAGGGTCGCGCATCCCCGGCATCCGCAAGTGGCCCGAGGCCTACATGCCCAGGATCTATGACCCGAGCGGCGTGGACGAACTGGTGCTGGTCAGCCAGAGCGACGCCGAGGACATGGCGCGCCGCCTGGCCCGTGAGGAGGGCCTGTTCGCCGGCATTTCGTCCGCTGGCGCCTGCTGGGTGGCACTGCAGATCGCGCGCCGCGTCGAGAACGCGACCATCGCCTTCATCGTCTGCGACCGCGGCGACCGTTATCTGTCGACGGGCGTGTTTCCTGCATGACGGACTACAAGTTCTGTCCCGTCTGCGCGACGCAGCTGGGTTGGATCACGCAGGCCGAGGACGGTGGCGACAAGGAACGCCTGCGCTGCCCGGCCTGTGGCTTCACGCACTGGAACAATCCGACGCCGGTGCTGGCCGCCGTCATCGAATGCACGGACCGCGACGGCCAGGTGCTGCTCGCCCGCAACGCGGCCTGGCCGGGGCGCTTCTTCGGCCTGATCACGGGCTTCATGGAGTCTGGCGAGACGCCGGAGGAGGGCATCCGTCGCGAGATCGCCGAGGAGACCTCACTGGAGGTTGATTCCCTGCGTCTGCTGGGCGTCTGGGATTTCCAGCGCATGAACCAGATCATCATTGCCTACCATGCGGCGGCGCGCGGCGAGATCCGCCTGTCGCCTGAGTTGGCGGAGTACAAGCTGATTGCACCCGAGAACGTGCGCTGCTGGCCGCAGGGCACCGGCCAGGCGCTGGCGACCTGGCTGCGCAGCAAAGGCATCGAACCCCAATGGCTCGACCTGAAGCGAGAATGAGGCCATGGACGTCCAACGCGAGATCGACACGCGGGGCCTGAACTGCCCCTTGCCCATCCTGAAAGCCAAGAAGGCCTTGGCCGAAATGCTCAGCGGCGAGTTGCTGCGCGTCGTGGCGACCGACCCGGGTTCGATGCGCGACTTCCAGGCCTTTGCGCGCCAGACGGGCAACGAACTGGTCGAACAGAACTCGTCGGGCGACGAGTTCATCCACGTGCTGCGCAGACGCTGAGCAGGCCCCAAGTCAGTTGGGGGCAGAGGCACTCGCTACGCTCGGGCGGTCTGTCCCGCAAAGCCAATCCTGAGTCAGTTGGGGACAGAGCTACTCGCTACGCTCGGGCGGTCTGTCCCGCAAAGCTTAGAGATTCAGGCCCTGCAGGAATTCCTTGAAGCCCGGGCCGAGCTGCGGGTGGGCCAGGGCCAGTTCCACATTGGCCTGCAGGAAACCTTCCTTGCTGCCGCAGTCATAGCGCTTGCCGTCATAGCGGTAGGCAAACACCTTCTCGCGACGCAGCAGGCCGGCAATGCCGTCGGTCAGCTGGATCTCGCCGCCCACGCCGCGCGGCTGGTTGGCAATCTCGTGGAAGACGCCCGGCGTCAGGATGTAGCGGCCGGCCACGCCCAGGCGTGAGGGTGCGTCTTCGGGCGCGGGCTTCTCGACGATGCGGTTCACGTCCATCAGGTGGTCATTGACCTGGGTGCCGGCGACGATGCCATAGCGGCGGGTGTGTTCGGGCGGCACTTCCTGCACGGCGAGGATGGAGGCGCGCCAGTCGGCGAACTGCTCGACCATCTGCTTGAGGATGGGGGTCTCGCCCACCATCAGGTCGTCGGCCAGCAGCACGGCGAAGGGCTCGTTGCCCACCAGGCGCTGACCGCACAGCACGGCGTGGCCGAGGCCGAGGGCCTGGGCCTGGCGCACATAGATGCACTCCATGTCGTCGGGCTTGACCGAGCGCACCACGTCCAGCAGGTCCTGCTTGCCGGAGTTTTCCAGCGCCACCTCGAGCTCGAAGGTCATGTCGAAGTGATCTTCGATGGGGCGCTTGTGGCGGCCCGTCACGAAGATCATCTCGCGCACGCCGGCGGCATAGGCCTCTTCCACCGCGTACTGGATCAGCGGCTTGTCGACAACCGGCAGCATCTCCTTGGGTTGGGCCTTGGTGGCCGGCAGGAAGCGGGTGCCGAGGCCGGCCACCGGGAAGATGGCCTTGGTGATCGGCGATTTGGACGAAGAAGCCATGGGCATACACTGGGTTGACAGGGTCGCAACGATTGTGTCACGGGGGTTGTGACGGTCTGACCCCTGAGTCGGGCACATACAAACAATGACAGTCCTGATCCTTGAACCGTTGGAAGCCGAGGTGGTGCAATGGCTGGCCGAGCGCCACGATGCCCGCTTTGCGCCTGAACTCGTGGGTGACCCGGAGGGCCTGGTAGAGGCACTGCAGAACTCCCGTGCCCTGGTGGCGCCCCCCGAAGTGCGCATCGATGCCGAACTGCTGCGCGGCGCGCCGGGACTGCGTGCCATCGGCCGTGCCAGCGGCGGCGCGGAGAACATCGACATCGAGGCCTGTCGCAAAGCGGGCGTGGAGGTCGTGCGCTCCCAGGCTTCCACGGCCAGCGCCGAGGCGGAATTCGCTGTCGGTGCCCTGCTCAGCCTGCTCAGGCGGGTGCCCATCGAGGGCAGCGACGGCCTCAAGGTGGGGCGGGAGCTGGGCTGTTCGACGATTGGCGTGCTGGGCCTGACACCGACGGCGCAGGTGTTGACCCAGCTGCTGCATGCCTTCGGTACACGGGTCATCGGCTATGACCCGGCCCTGCATCCGAGCGACGCGACCTGGGCACGCTGGGGCATCGATTCGGTTTCCTTGAGCGAACTCGTCGAGCACAGCGACGGCCTGGTGCTGCTGCTGCCTTATTTCCCGCGCTTTCGCGGCCTCCTCGGCGACCGTCAGCTGGAGAACGTGCGCGCAGGCCAGGTCCTGGTCGGCCTGAGCCAGTCCGGCGTCGTCGACGAGGCGGCCCTGGGCCGGGCTCTGCGCAACGGCAAGCTGCGAGCCGCGTGGTTCGACAGCCTGGAACCGGGTTGGCTGGAGGCAGGGCGACCCCTGCACGGCATCGCCACGCTGCAGGTGACGCCGCGGCTGGCGGGCACGACGCGGGAGTCGCGCGTGCGCGCCGCCTGGGCGGTGGCGCGCGGCCTGGACGAACTGCTGGGTGCCCCAGCCAAGGGCAAGAAGAAGGCCACATCCAAGGTGGCCATCGACTATTACTGAGGCGGCAGGCGCTTGAGCTGTTCGTGCAGGCGCGCCACCGTCTCCTTGAAGCCCGCCACGCGGGCACGCTCCTGCTCGACGACGGCAGCCGGCGCGCGGGCGACGAAGCCCTCATTGCCCAGCTTGGCCTCGGCCTTGACGATTTCGCCTTCCAGGCGAGTCGCTTCCTTGGTCAAGCGGGCGCGCTCGGCGGCCACGTCGATCTCGACCTTCAGGGCCAGCTTCGCGGCGCCATGCAGCAGCACCGGTGACGTCGCGCTCTGCTTGGCGAACTCGGCCTCGTCGGCGATCAGTTCCACGGCGGCCAGCTTGGCCAGCACCTTGAGCACGGCAGCGGCTTCGCTGAGGAAGCTGAGATCGCCGCCCACCAGCAGCGGCACGCGGTCGCTGGGGCTGAGGTTCATCTCGCTGCGCAGGCTGCGGGTCGTGCCGACCACTTCCTTGAGCTGGGCCATCCAGGCGTCGGCGGCAGCGTCGATGCGCTCGGGCTGGCTGACGGGGTAGGGCGCTTGGCCGATGTAGTCGGTTGCCTTGCGGCCGGCGACAGGGGCGACGGTCTGCCACAGCTCCTCGGTGATGAAAGGCGCGACGGGGTGCAGCAGGCGCAGCGTCGTCTCCAGCACGCGGATCAGTGTGCGGCGCGTGGCGCGCTGCTGGGCCTCGTCACCCGTCTGGATCTGCACCTTGGCGATTTCCAGATACCAGTCGCAGTACTCGTCCCAGACGAAGCTGTAGACGGCGTTGGCGACGTTGTCGAGGCGGTACTCGGCAAAGCCCTGGGCCACGGCCGCTTCGACGCGCTGCAGTTCGCTCGTGATCCAGCGGTCGGCCTGGCTGAACTTGTTGTAGCCGGGCGGGCAGGCGCCTTGGTCGTGCGCGAGGCCGCAGTCCTGGCCTTCGGTGTTCATCAACACGAAGCGGGTTGCGTTCCAGAGCTTGTTGCAGAAGTTGCGATAGCCCTCGCAGCGCTTGGTGTCGAAGTTGATGTTGCGGCCCAGGCTGGCGTACGACGCCATCGTGAAGCGCAACGCATCGGCGCCGTACGCCGGCATGCCTTCGGGGAACTCCTTCTTCACGCGGGCTGCGACCTTGGGCGCCGTCTCGGGCTTGCGCAGGCCGGTGGTGGACTTCTGGATCAGCGTGTCGAGGTCGACACCCTGGATCAGGTCCACCGGGTCCAGCACATTGCCCTCGCTCTTGCTCATCTTCTGGCCCTGCGAGTCGCGCACCAGGCCGTGGATGTAGACGTCCTTGAAGGGCACCTGGCCGGTGAAGTGCGTCGTCATCATGATCATCCGGGCGACCCAGAAGAAGATGATGTCGTAGCCGGTGACGAGCACGGAGGAGGGCAGGAAGAGTTCCTGCTCCAGCGTCTTCTGCGGCCAGCCCAGCGTCGAGAAGGGCACCAGGGCCGACGAGTACCAGGTGTCCAGCACGTCGGGGTCGCGGGTCAGCTCGCCCAGGTAGCCGGCGGCCTTGGCGCGGGCCTGCGCCTCATCCTCGCTGCGCGCGACGAAGAGCTCGCCGCCCGTGCCGTACCAAGCCGGGATCTGGTGGCCCCACCACAGCTGGCGCGAGATGCACCAGTCCTGCAGATTGCCCATCCAGTGGTTGTAGGTGTTGACCCACTGCTCGGGGTAGAACTTGACCGCGCCGGTCTCGACGGCGGCAATCGCCTTGTCGGCAATGCTCTTGCCGTCGGCGCTGGGCTTGGTGACCGCAACGAACCACTGGTCGGTCAGCATCGGCTCGATGACCTGGCCGGTGCGCTCGCAGCGCGGCACCTGCAGCTTGTGCTTCTTGACCTCGACGAGCAGGCCTTGCGCCTCCAGGTCGGCGACGACGCGCTTGCGGGCGACGAAGCGGTCCAGCCCGCGGTAGGTCTCGGGGGCGTTGTCGTTGATCCTGGCCTGCAGGTCCAGCACCGCGATCATGGGCAGGTTGTGACGCTGGCCCACCGCGTAGTCGTTGGTGTCGTGCGCCGGCGTGACCTTGACGACGCCGGTGCCGAACTCGCGGTCCACGTAGTCGTCGGCGATGACGGGGATCTCGCGGTCCGTCAGCGGCAGCTTGACCAGCTTGCCGATCAGCGCGGCGTAGCGCTCGTCCTCTGGGTGGACCATGACGGCCACGTCACCCAGCATGGTCTCCGGTCGCGTGGTGGCCACCACGACCGAGCCCGAACCGTCTGCCAGCGGATAGCGGATATGCCACAGCGAGCCGTCTTCCTCTTCGGAGTTCACCTCCAGATCGGACACGGCGGACTGCAGCACCGGATCCCAGCTCACCAAGCGAGTGCCGCGGTAGATCAGGCCTTCCTCGTAAAGCCGCACGAAGGTCTCGACGACGACGGTCGAGAGCTTTTCATCCATCGTGAAGTACTCATGGCCCCAGCTGACCGAGTCGCCAAGCCGGCGCATCTGGCCGGTGATGGTGTCACCGGATTGCTGTTTCCATTCCCACACGCGGGCGACGAAATTCTTGCGACCGAGTTCCTTGCGGCTGGTGCCGGCAGCCTGCAGCTGTCGCTCGACGACGATCTGCGTTGCGATGCCGGCATGGTCGGTGCCCGGCACCCACAGCGTGTTGTCGCCCTTCATGCGGTGGTAGCGCGTCAGCGAGTCCATCACCGTCTGGTTGAAGGCATGGCCCATGTGCAGCGTGCCCGTCACATTGGGCGGCGGCAGCTGGATGCTGAACGAGGGCTTGGCCGGGTCCAGCGTCGGCTCATACAGGCCGGCGGCTTCCCACTTGGGGCCCCAATGGGCTTCCAGGGCGGCGGGTTCGAAGGACTTGGCAAGTTCGGTCATCGCGGCGTCGCCCGCTGTGAAGCTGGGGCGAAAAGAGGGCTTTTCGGGGGTCTGCGATTGTAGGGGGCCGCACTCGCGCGGCCTCCGCGCCGATCAGCGCGTCTGCAGCTTCAACTGTGACAAGGGCGCACCGCCTCCCGGCCCCGGGCGAAACAAAACGATACCCGGCGATACCGCGTCGAGATGCTCTGGCGCGGGCTAACCGCAAACATGAGCGCCATCCCAACCACGGGCCTCGAGCGCCCCACGGAGCAGCACCATGAACTTTTTTCGTCGCTGGCACGCCCACCACGAGTTCCACCACCACTTTGGCCACGGCCATCACGGCCATCATTTCGGCCGCCATGCTGATGGCTTCGCCCACCTCCTTCTCAACCGAGTCGGCGCCAAGCTGGACCTGGACGCCGAGCAGCACCGCAAGCTCGGCGCCTGGCTTGAGCAGCTCCAGCACCAGCGCGACACGATGAGGGGCCTGGCCCGCGGCCCCGAGGTGGCGGGCCTGTTAGCCGGTGAGCAATTCGCCCGCGAGCCGGCGCAGCAACTGCTGGACGCCAAGCTGGATGCGCTGCGCGCCGCCGGCCCCGGCCTTGTCACGGCCTTTGCCGACTTCTTCGACTCGCTGGACACGGAGCAGCGTCAGGTGCTGCGCTTCATGATGCGGCGCTTCGGCCGGCATGAGCGGCGAGACGCGGCGTGATGGATGTCCACTGCGGCAAGCAGCCCCGCGGCCGCTTTGTGCCGCACATCGACCGCAACCGCTGCGAGGGCAAGGGCGAATGCGTCGCTGTCTGCCCCTTCAACGTGTTCACCTTGGGCAAGCTGGCACCCGAGCAGCGCCAGTCCCTGAGCCTGTTCGGCAAGCTCCGGGGCATGGCCCACGGCTGGGAGCAGGCCTTCACGCCCAATGCCGCCGCCTGCGAAGCCTGCGGCCATTGCGTCAGCACCTGTCCCGAGCGAGCCATCACCCTGGTGCGGGCCGAATAATCGCGACATGCACAGACTGCTGCTGATCGACGACGACGAGGCCCTGGCCGGGCCGCTGACGCAATACCTTGCCCGCTTCGACCTCCAGCTCGAGGCTGTCACGCGGCCCAGCATCGCGCTGACGCGGCTGGCGGCCGAGCGCTTCGACGCGTTGATCCTCGACGGCATGCTGCCCGAGATGGACGGCTTCGAGTTCTGCAAACAGCTGCGTGCCAGCAGCGAGGCCTGGCGCGACATGCCGGTGCTGATGCTGACCGCGCGCGGCGATCTGACCGACCGGGTCGTCGGGCTGGAGCTGGGCGCCGACGACTACCTGCCCAAGCCCTTCGAGCCCCGCGAACTGGCGGCACGGCTGCAGACCATCCTGCGCCGCACGCGCTTTGTATCGGCGGCTGCCCCGAGCGTGGTTCAGCCTTCCACCAAGCTGTGCTTCGAGGGCCTCGAGATCGACACCACGCGCCGCGAGGTGCTGTGCGCGAGTGGCCTGGTCGAGCTGACCGGCACCGAATACGAGCTGCTCGTGATGCTGGCCCGCGAGCCGGGCAAGGTCTTCTCGCGCGACGACATCCTGAACCGGCTGCGTGGCCAGGAAGCCGAGCTGTTCACCCGGGCCGTCGACATCCTGGTGAGCCGCCTGCGCCGCAAGCTTGAGCCGCTGGTGGCCCTGAAGACCCTGCGCAACGCCGGCTATTGCTTCGCATTGCCAGGCAAACCATGAAACCCCACGCCTACGACCACCGCTGGCGCGAGCGCTGGGAACGCAAGCGGGCCAAGCGCGCCCGGCGCATGAACCGCGACTGGGAATACCGCTGGCGTGTGCGCCATCGTTGGCACCAGCGCTGGCATCACCAGCACAAGCGCTTCAAGCATTCGCTCGGTGCGCGGCTGATCGCCATCTT
Organism: Roseateles sp. P5_E4; assembly: GCF_054049255.1. Taxonomy (NCBI): domain Bacteria; kingdom Pseudomonadati; phylum Pseudomonadota; class Betaproteobacteria; order Burkholderiales; family Sphaerotilaceae; genus Roseateles; species Roseateles sp. P5_E4. The sequence continues at coordinate 58,415 of NZ_JBFUMS010000001.1, forward strand.
CATCCTGCTCGCCTGCATCAGCAGCACCATTCTGTGGATGTCGATGGGCAGCGCCTACGGCCTGCTTTGGGCCGTGCCGGCGCTATTCGTGGTTACGGGCCTGGCCTTCGGCATGATCCGCCACATGGTCTGGCCGTTGCATGCGCTGGCCATCGGCGCCGAGGCCTTCCGCCGCGGTGAGTTCTCGCACCGGGTGCCCGTGATCCACAGCGACGAGATCGGTGACCTGGCACTGCGTTTCAACCAGATGGCCGCCGACATCCAGGCCATGCTGGACGGCAAGCGCGCCTTGCTGCTGGCCATGAGCCACGAGCTGCGCAGCCCGCTGACGCGCGCGCGCCTGCACGCCGAGCTGGTGGGCGAGGGCGAATCGCGCGACGCGCTGCTGGGCGAGCTGGCGCAGATGCGCGATCTCATCACGGCCTTGCTGGAGAGCGAGCGGCTGGGCAGCGGGCACAGCGCGCTGCAACTGTCGGACTGTGATCTCGGCGCGCTGGCGCAGGAGCATGCCCAGCCCGGCGTGGAGTTGCATGTCGAGCCCGATCTGCCGCCGTTGAGGCTGGATCGCCTGCGTGTGCAGCTGTGCCTGCGCAATCTCGTCCAGAACGCGCTGCGCCACAACGATGTGACCCGTGGCGCCGTGCGGCTCAGCCTGGCTCGTGAAGGCGCGGGTGTGCGTCTGACCGTGCGTGACTTCGGCACCGGCGTGCCGCCGGAGTCGCTGCCCCAACTGGGCCAGCCGTTCTACCGGCCGGATGCGGCGCGCACGCGGCACGACGGCGGGGTTGGCCTGGGCCTGTGCCTGTGCCGGTTGGTGGCTGAAGCGCATGGCGGCCGGCTGGAGCTGCGCAATGCCGAGCCGGGGTTCGAGGCCTCGGTGCGCTTCAGCTAGGCACCCGGTCGAACCAGGGCTGGGTGGCTTCCAGTTCCGCGGCCAGTTGCAGCAGCAGCCCGTCTTCGCCCGGCGCTGCAACGAACTGCACGCCCAGCGGCAGGCCGTCGGCCGTCCAGTGCAGCGGCAGTGAGATCGCCGGCGTGCCCGTCAGGTTGGCGAGCTGGGTGAAGGGGACATGGCGCAGGCTGTCGGTGGCCATCTGCTGCACGACGCCATCGAGCAGGCCGGCGTGCTTGAGCAGGCCCAGCAGCCCCGAGGCGCGCAGCGCGCCCAGCACGGCAATCTGCAGCGGCGGCGGGTCGCCGGTGCCATGCAGCACCGGTGGCGAGGCCAGCGTCGGCGTCAGGTAGAGGTCGTAGCGCGCGTGCAGGGCGGCCAAGCTGCGGGCGTAGTCGTTCCAGCGCAGCAGCTCCAGCGTCAGCCGTTCGGCGCTGGTGGCGCGGCCGAGCGTGGCGATGAGACGGGTCAACGGCTCAAAGTCGGCTTCGCGGCCACCCAGGGCGACCGCGCGGCTCAGCGTGGCCGGCACCTGACCGAAGTAGATATGCAGGAAGCTGTTGGCCAGCGTGCGGCCATCGATGTCGGGGCGGGCCGGCTCGACGACATGGCCGAGGCCTTTCAGTAGCGACACGCTTCGCTCCACGGCGAGCCGGGCCTCGTCGTGCACCGGCTCGCCAATCGGCGAATCGGCGCACCAGGCGATGCGCAGCCGGCGCAGCGGTGAGCGCAGCTGATGGACAAAGGGCGTGGCCGGCGCGGGCAGGGCGACAGCGTCGCCGGGCTCCGGGCCGCTGAGGATGTCCAGCGCCAGGGCGGTGTCGCGTACGCTGCGCGAGATGACGCCTTCGCTGCAGGCGCCGAACCAGACTTCGCCAGCGCCCGGGCCGACTGAAACTCGTCCTCGCGAAGGTTTCAAACCCACCAGCCCGCAACAGGCTGCCGGGATGCGGATGGAGCCTCCACCGTCGTTGCCCGCTGCCATTGGCACGACACCCGCTGCCACCGCCGCCGCCGACCCGCCGCTGCTGCCGCCAGGCGTGCGGCGCACGTCCCAGGGGTTGCTGCTGCGGCCGAAGGCGAGCGGGTCGGTGACGCCCTTGAGGCCCAGCTCCGGCGCATTGGTCTTGCCGAAGATGACGAGGCCGGCGTCCAGCAGGCGCCGCACGACATGGGCGTGCTCTCTCGGTGGAGGTAGCGAAGCGAGAGCCCGGCTGCCCCAGCTGGTGGGCTGGCCGGCATAGTCCTCGGCCACGTCCTTGATCAGGCAGGGCACGCCGGCCAGTGGGCCGTTGCCGACGCCGCGCGCCAGCTGGGCGCGGGCCTGGCCTTCCATCAGCCGGCAGACCGGGTTGAGCTGGGGGTGGACTTCGGCCAGCCTTGTGAGCGCCAGGCCGAGCAGGGTTGTCGCTTCGACGCGGCCTGCCGCCACCTCGGCAGCCAGGGAGGTCGCGTCGTGGCGGCGGTAGGCAGCGAAGTCCATTGCGGCTTACATGAACAGACGCTCGCCCGCGTTCCGCAGGTGATCACATGAACAAATGTTCGCCCGCATTCTCTCCACCAAGAATGACGTAATTCACCTTGCGCAGGTCCGACAACTGCGTGCCGCCCGCATACGAGATCGAGCTCTGCAGGTCTTCCTGCATCTCGCGCAGTGTGTCGGCGAACTTGCCCTTGACCGGCTCCAGGATGCGCTTGCCCTCGACATGGCGGTACTCGCCCTTGTTGAAGTCGCTCGCCGAGCCGTAGTACTCCTTGTAGAGCTTGCCGTCGACCTCGACGGTCGTGCCTGGCGACTCTTCATGGCCGGCGAACAGCGAGCCGATCATGACCATGCTGGCGCCGAAGCGCACGCTCTTGGCGATGTCGCCATGGTGGCGGATGCCGCCGTCGGCCACGATGGGCTTGGTGGCCACGCGCGAGCACCATTTCAGCGCCGATAGCTGCCAGCCGCCGGTGCCAAAACCCGTCTTCAGCCGCGTGATGCAGACCTTGCCCGGGCCGACGCCGACCTTGGTCGCGTCGGCACCCCAGTTCTCCAGGTCGATGACGCCTTCGGGCGTGCCAACATTGCCGGCGATGACGAAGGTCTCGGGCAGCTTTTGCTTGATGTGGCCGATCATGCGCTGCACGCTCTCGGCATGGCCGTGGGCGATGTCGATGGTCAGGTAGTCGGCGCCGACGCCCTCGGCGGCCAGTTTGTCGACCAGCTCGAAATCGGCCGGCTTCACGCCGACGCTCAGCGACACCAGCAGGCCCTTGTCCCGCATGTCCTTGGCATAGGCCAGGCTGTCGAGGTCGAAGCGGTGCATCACGTAGAAGTAGCCCTCGCGGGCCAGCAGCTCGGTGATGGGCTCGTCCACGACCGTCTTCATGTTGGCGGGCACGACCGGCAGCTTGAAGCGGTGCGGGCCGAACTGCACCGAGGTGTCGCAGTCCGAGCGGCTTTCAACGCGGCAGCGGCGCGGCAGCAGCAGGATGTTGTCGTAGTCGAAGATTTCCATGATTCAAGTTCACAGTTGCGGCGCGCGTTTGGCAGTGCGCGACCTGGGCTGCGAGCGCTTGACTTGGCTCTGCCGGCTTTGCTGCCCGCTTTTGCAGCGGGCAAAAAAAACCGGACGCCAAAATTTGGGCCCGGTGATTGATTCTACGCGGGCCTGGTTGGTATTGAAGCGAGGCCGTAGTGCACGGGCATCGCGCAGGCCAAAGCGGCCTTGATCATGGCGTCGGCGCCGGCCGAATCACCGCCGATGCGCAGCAGCAGGTCACATCGCTCCAGCAGGGCCTGGGCGTTGGGGTGGAAGTAGCGGTCCCAGACCGCATCGCCGCGCCGGCCGCCAGCGGCCGCGATGAGCGGCAGGGCGACCCACTCGCCGAGCACCGGCACGTGGCCCAGGGCTGCGACTTGCAGGGCGGCATCCTGCATGGCCTGCACGTTGGCGGCGATCGCGTCCTCCCGGTCGCCCGTGCCGCTTCGATACGGCCCGGCGATGAAGACCAGCAACGGGCCCTTGCGGGGCGGCGGCCCGAAGACATGGCGCTCGGCCCAGCGCAGCAGCATGATCGTTTTCGCATCGACGATCTCGCCGGCCTCGACCTGGCGCATGGCCGCGTCGAAGTCCAGCTCGAAGCGCGCGATGTCCTCGCCCTCCTCAACGAGGCCGCCACCCGCGCCAACCAAGTCGCCATCCTCGTACTCGGCCGCAAAGAAATGCAGCTTCTCGGTCACCGAGCCGGGGCTCATATAGGCCTCGAACAGCGGCTGCACCTCGCGCAGCTTCACGCCGGCTTCCTGCTCGGCCTCGGCGCGGATGCAGCTGAGCGGATCGGCCTCGTCCAGCAGCCCGGCCACGGCTTCGATCATCAACTGCTGCCAGCCATTGACGAACGCCGGGTAGCGGAACTGCCGTGTCAGCAGCACACGGCGGCGCGTGCGCTGGTAGAGCAGGATGGTGGCGCCATTGCCGCGGTCATAGGTCTCGCGGTCCTGGGTCTGCCACTGGCCATCGCTGCGCAGGAAGTCGAAGCGGGTGGTCTTCAACGTGTACCAGTTGTTGGACAGCAGCCTCTCCTGCTGGACGCGCACGCGTTCGGACAGGGGCAGGTCGGCAATGCGCGAATCGGTCTGGGTTTGCATGTTGTTTCCTGAATTTAAGTAAAATCATGCAAAATAACGCAAAACCATGCAATCCCACAGATGCTGACCGAACAACGCCACTTGGCCATCCTGGAAGAACTTCAGCTTGCAGGTCGCGTGCTGGCCCGCGAACTGGCCGAGCGCCTGCAGGTGTCAGAGGACACCATCCGGCGCGACCTGCGCGAGCTGTCCACGCGGGGCGCGCTGCAGCGTGTGCATGGCGGCGCGCTGCCGGTGTCACCGGCCCTGGCCAACCTGGCGCGACGCAGCGCCATTGCCGTCGACGAGAAGCAGGCGCTGGGCCGCCATGCGGCGTCTCTCATCGCCGATGGCCAGCTTGTCTTTGTCGACGGCGGCACGAGCACGCTGGCCATGGTCCAGCAGCTGCCGGCCACGCTGCACGCCACGGTCGCCACACACAGCCCCGTCATCGCCGCGGCGCTGATCGAGCACCCCACTGTCGAAGTGCTGATGCTGGGGGGGCGGCTCTTCAAGCACTCCGGCGTGGCCGTCGGCGCGGGTGTGGCACAGGCCATCCAGGCGCTGCGCGCGGACTGCTATTTCCTCGGCGTAACCGGTGTGGAGGCCGGCTTCGGTCTGTCCACCGGCGACGCCGAGGAGGCCCAGGTCAAGGCGCTGCTGATGGCGAGCGCTGCGGAAACGGTGCTGATGGCCAGCAGCGACAAGCTCGGCAAGGTCTCGCCCTACCGCATCGCGCCGCTGTCGGCCTTGTCGACGCTGATCGTCACGCCGCAGGCCGACCCGGCCGCGCTGCAGGCTCTGCGCCTGCCGGGCCTGGAGATCCTGGTCATTGGTGGTTGAAGATCTTGCGGTGGATGCGCCTTGTCGTCTGCCAGACGGCCAGCAGCACGAAGGGAATGGCCGCCCCCGCCGCCAGCTCGGGCTGTACTGGCAGCCAGCCCTCGGCCTTCAGCGCCTTGAAGAAGTACAGCAGCAGGCTGACGACGTAATAGGTAATGGCCGCGAGCGACAGCCCCTCGACGGTGGCCTGCATGCGCAGCTGCGTGCGCTGGCCTTCGCCGAGCTGGGCCAGCAGCTGCTGGTTCTGCGCCTCGGTGGCGATGTCGACCCGCGTGCGCAGCAAGGCGCTTGCGCGTGAGATGCGTTGTGACAGGCCGGCCAGCCGCTGCGCCGTCGCATTGACCGTCGCGATGGCCGGTGAGAGCCGGCGCTGCATGAACTCGCCCAGCGACTGCCTGCCGGCCACCTTGCCCTCGTGCAACTCGGCCAGACGCTGCTCGACGATGGCCTGGTAGGCCTGGGTGGCGGCAAAGCGGTACTGGTGCGAGGCGGTGGCGTGCTCGATGCGCGCGGCCGTCGAGATCAGGTCGTCCAGCAGTTCGGCTTCCGACGCGCCGCGCTTCTCCAGCCGCGCGGTGATGCTGGCCAGCGTGGCCTCCACCTCGGCCAGCGTCGAGCCCAGCGACTTGGCGGCGGGCAGGCCGCGCAGGGCCATCAGGCGGTAGGTCTCCAGCTCCAACAGGCGCTGGCAGATGCGGCCGGCGCGGGTCTCGGGCGTGCCGGGCTCAGCCAGCACGACGATGTGCTCGAAGCCGGTCGCGCGCAGGCAGAAGTCGGTGACAACCAGGGAATGGCCGCCGCCCATCGTCGACGCGACCGTTGCATGCGCGCCGAACCAGGCCTGGGCCTCAGTCAAGGCGCTGGGCGCGAAAGTCAGCTGCCGCTCGATCATGACGAGCTTGATGGCCGCAAAGGTGCGCCCCGGGATGCGTCCCAGCCAATCCGGTGCGACGCGCAGCGCCAGCGCATCCAGCGTCTGCGCGCTGGCCTCGGCGTCGGCGGGCAGGGGCTGCACGACCGAATAGCGCGTGAACTCGGCATGGCGCTCCCACTTCAGCGAGAACTCGCCGCAGCGCAGGCGCAGAAAGTTTGCGTTCAGCGCCTCCTCGGCCAGGTCGTGCTGGCCGGGCAGCTGGCGCAGGTGGGCATGCTCTTGCGCCCGGCTGATGCCGTCGTTGAGCACGGCGATGTGGACGATGACGGCCGGCAGGCGGATGCGCGCCGGCGGCCGGGCATGCACCTCGTTGTGCAGGGCCAGGCGCAGGGCGTCGTCGGGAGGGAGCAGGCTGTCTTCGTGCATGTTTTGTCCAGGGCCCCAGGCTAGTGCCTAGAGAAGGCAGCAAACCGGATCGATAAGATTTCAGCCTTCGTACATCAGCAGCGGCGGCTTCCGTCTTCAATATGCAAGCTTCATTCCCGGCCGTGGTCATCAGCGGCACCGGCCTGTACCGCCCGCCCCATGTCATCACCAATGCCGAGCTGGTCGAGGCCTTCAACGCCTACGCCGACCTGCAGAACGCCGAGCACGCGACGGCGATCGCCGCTGGCGAGCGCTCCGCCTTGACACACTCCAGCGTCGAATTCATCGAGAAAGCCTCGGGCATCAAGCAGCGCTACGTCGTCGACAAGGCCGGCGTGCTGGACCCGACCCGCATGTACCCGCGCTTCACGCCGCGCGGCGACAACGAGGTCTCGCTGATGGCCGAGATCGCCGCCGATGCTGCCCGCAAGGCGCTTGAACAGGCCGGCAAAACCGGCGCGGATGTCGACGCCGTGCTCTGCTCCAGTGCCAATATGCAACGCGCCTACCCGGCCATGGCGGTAGAGATCCAGCAGGCGCTGGGCGCCGGCGGCTACGGCTTCGACATGAACGTGGCCTGCTCGTCAGCCACCTTCGCGCTGGAACAGGCCTTCAACGCGGTGCGTTCGGGCGCCAGCAAATGCGTGCTGGTCGTGAACCCCGAGATCACCTCGGCCCACCTGGAATGGCGCGACCGCGACTGCCACTTCATCTTCGGCGACGTCTGCACGGCCCTCATCGTCGAGCGCGCGGAAGACGCCACCGGCGCCGACCAGTGGGAAATCCTCGGCACGCAGCTCGCCACACAGTTCAGCAGCAATATCCGCAACAACTTCGGCTTCATGAACCGCGCCGAGGACCGCGACCCGAGCGACCGCGACCTGACCTTCTATCAGGAAGGCCGAAAGGTGTTCAAGGAAGTCGTGCCCATGGCCGCGGCCCATATCGAGGCCCACCTGGGCAAGCTGGGCCTGGAGCCAACGCAGATGCGCCGCTACTGGCTGCACCAGGCCAACCAGGGCATGAACCAGCTCGTCATCAAGAAGCTGGTGGGTGCGGATGCCGGCAGCGAGATCGCGCCGCTGATCCTGGACGAATACGCCAACACCGCGTCGGCCGGCTCCATCATTGCCTTCCACCATCACCGGGGTGACCTGAAGGCTGGCGACGCCGGCGTGATCTGCTCCTTCGGCGCGGGCTATTCCATCGGCAGCGTGGTCGTCAAGAAGCGCTAAAAACGCAGCGAGAGGCCGATCGTCCACGCCCAGTCGGGCGTGTTGTGGTTCAGGCCGCGGAAGACGGCCGTGTCGAGCTGAGCGTCGCTTGTGAGCTGCCAGGCCAGCCCCGTGCCGGCCGTGACGACATTGCCGCCATTGCGGGCCGACGCGATCTGCTGGCCGGCGATCTCGGCAAAGCCGTGCAGCTTCTCGCCCAGCGGGATACCCAGGCTCGCCGACAGCAGGGCACCCGTGTAGCGCTGGTCGTTGTCGTTGCGATCGATGAAGACGCCAGCCATCGTGCCGAGCGAGTAGCCGGCCGGCAGCTCCCACTGGGCCAGAAAGTTCAGGCCGGGCCGCAAGCCATGGCCTTTGAACGGCCCGCTGCCTGTCGGTGTCTGCACTTCGAACAGCCAGCCCAGGCCAGGCTTGGCCTCGTCGCCGTCCTGCATCTGCCATTTGAAGCCGACTGCCAGATCTCCTCGGCCGCTGGCGCTCGGGTTGCGCTGGCGCAGCGCGCCGTCGGTCTCCAGCCGCAACTCCAGGTCATGGTCGACGCCCAGGCGCAGCAGCGTCGGCGTCGATCGCAGCCGTGTTGCAGCGTCGCGCTGCCAGGCGCCGCTGGTCTCGACCTGGAAGCGGCCTGCGGCCATCACATCGGGGCCGTTGGTGAAGTCGGGCCGGTCGGGGGAGATCGCGTCGTCGGCGTGTGCCGCGGCGCAAACGGCCAGGAGCAGCAGGGCAAGTCTCATGCGAGCCACTCTATCGGCTGAGCTATCGTGGCGGCCATGTCTTCCCTTTCATTTTTCTGGCACGACTACGAGACCTTCGGCCGCGTGCCACGCCGGGACCGCCCGGCCCAGTTCGCCGGCCTGCGCACCGATGCGGAGCTCAACGAGATCGGCGAGCCGCTGATGCTGTACTGCCAGCCGGCCCCGGACTACTTGCCCGACCCCGAGTCCTGCCTGCTGACCGGCATCCTGCCCCAGCACTGCCTGCAGCAGGGTGTGCCCGAGCATGAGTTCGCCGCCGCCATCGAGACGGTGCTGGCCACGCCCAACACCATTGGCGTGGGCTACAACAGCATCCGTTTCGATGACGAGGTGACGCGTCATCTGTTCTGGCGCAACCTTATCGACCCCTATGGCCGCGAATGGCAGAACGGCTGCGGCCGCTGGGACCTGCTGGACGTGGTGCGCTGTGCCTATGCGCTGCGGCCCGAAGGCTTCGAGTGGCCCAAGCACGAGGATGGCCGCCCCAGCTTCAAGCTCGAGCACCTGACCATCGCCAACGGCGTCGCGCACGAGGCGGCCCACGATGCGCTGTCCGACGTGCGCGCCACCGTGGCGTTGGCGCGCAAGCTGCGCCAGGCCCAGCCCAAGCTGTGGGAGTTCTGCGTCAAGCTGCGCAGCAAGCAGGCGGTGTGGGACGAGATCGGCATCGGCAAACCCTTCCTGCACATCTCCGGCATGTACGGCCCCGAGCGCGGCTGCATCGCCGTGGTCTGGCCGCTGGCGCCGCATCCGACCAACAAGAACGAGCTGATCGTCTGGGACTGCTCGGCCTCGCCCGAGGAGCTGCTGTCGCTGAACGCCGCCGCCATCCGCGAGCGAATGTTCACCAAGCAGGAACTGCTGCCCGAGGGCGTCACGCGGCTGCCCATCAAGACCATCCACGTCAACAAAAGCCCCATCGTCATCAGCAATCTGAAGACGCTCAGCCCGGCGATGGCCGAGCGCTGGAACCACGACGTCGAGGTCCAGCTCGCCAGCGCCCGGTTGCTGGCCGAGAAGGGCCGGCTGCTGGACGGGCTCTGGGCCGACGTCTTCCAGCGCGAGCCCTTCGCGCCGGCCGACGTGGACGAAGACCTCTACGGCGGCTTCATCGGCAACGAGGACCGCCGGGCGTTGAACAAGGTGCGCACGATGGCGCCCGCGCAGCTCGCCGAGCGCGCGGCGCAAGGCAAGCTGGCCTTCCAGGACGGGCGGCTGGATGAGCTTGTCTTCCGCTGGCGTGCGCGCAACTTCCCGTCCAGCCTGTCGGCAGAAGAGGCGGAGCGCTGGCAGGGCCACCTGGCTGCGCGGCTGCATGAGGGCGAAGGCGGCGCGCAGACGCTGGCGGCCTTCATGGAGCGTATCGATGTTCTCGGTGAAACAGCCGACGAGCGAGGTGAGCAGATCCTGTCGGCCTTGTACGACTACGCGGAGCAGATCGCCCCCTGAGGCGGCGTCTCCTCAGTCTTGGTGAAGCGGTGAGGGCCGCCTCGGAGGCACCATGCGTGGACTTCCCGTGAGGAGAGTTCCCCATGACGGTTGCATCCACTTCCGAGCAGCAGACGGCCACGGCCGCATCCATCTCGGACGCCAGCCAGGGCCGCCCACCGATGGACAAGATCGTCGTGGCCATCCACGGCATTGGCAGCCAGCTGCGCAGCGACACGATACGTTCGGTGGCGCGGCGCTTCGGCGACAGGGCTTCGCCGCCACTGCCGGTCATGCCGCTGGGTTACTTCAACCTCGGCTCGGCGGCTGCGGTTCGCATCAGCCGCCTGGACGCCAAGCCTGCAGACGCCTTGTCGCGCATCGGCTTCGCCGAGATCTACTGGGCCGACATTCCCGGGCAGGTCGTCAAGGCCAATGACACGCTGGAGGAGACCAAGGCCTGGGGACACACGGTGGTCAGCCGCGCGGAGTCGCAGTACCGCAAGGAAGTGCCCAACGGCAATCTGAAGGCCGAGGACTTCCAGCTCGGTACCGGCATCGTCGACGAAATCGTCGAGACCGTGGGGGTGCTGGAGAGCCTGCTGGCCGTGCTCGCCCGCATGGGCATCTTCAAGTTCGAGCTGGCGCCGCTGCTGCGCGACTACGTTGGCGACGTCCAGCTCGTCACCGACTTTCCCTACTACCGCGACAAGATCCTGCACCGCTTCCACAGCGCGCTCGCGCAGGTGGTGGCGACATTCCAGGAGGCCTGCCCGGGGGGGCATCCGGAGATCTACATCGTGGCGCACAGCGAGGGCACGGTCATCAGTTTCCTCGGCCTGCTCGAGGCGCTGTCGGGCCGCCCCATCGTCGACCCGGACAACCGATCCAGTGCGCCGGTTGACGACGGCTGGATCCGCTATGTGCGCGGCTATATGACGATAGGCTCGCCGATCGACAAGCACATCGTGCTGTGGCCGGCGCTCTGGCAGGGCCTCAAGCTGAAATCCAGCTGCTCCGGCCAGCAGGTGCTCTTTGGCGACAGCGAGGCGCCGCGGCTGACGCTGGCGCAGCAGATCAAGTGGCGCAACTACTACGACTTCGGGGATCCCATCGGATTCAAGCTCGATTCCGCCATGGGTTTCCTCAAGGACAGCGGCTGCGAGGCCTTCGAGTTCGGCAGCAAGCATGACCATGGCTTCAGCCGCTACTGGTTGCCCGGCAAGGCGCACAACGACTACTGGAACGACTCCGAGGTGTTCGGCCATTTCATCGACGACGTGGTGCTGCCGGACCCGACAGTCCAGCCGAAAGTCCCGGCCAGCAACGGGCTCGTCGACCGGGTGAGCCTGGCCATCCCCTATGTGGCGAGCCTGCTCTTGCACGTGGCTGCGGTCTTCCTGCTCTACAAGGGCGTGACGCCGACGGGTGCGACCTTCGATCGGCTGCCGCTGCAGATCCTGTTGATGAGCGGCCTGATGATGGGCATCACCGCCGCCGCCCGGCTGCCGCGGCTGGTGCATACCGGTGGCCTGCGCTGGCATCTCGCGGCCACGCTCGTCTTCCTGATTGGCGCCTGGCCGTTTTACCTGTGGCTGCCGGACGGGCCGGCTGACTTCCTCGGCAGTCCGTTCACGAGCAGCGCCGCCCCCGCCCACGTGGCGGAACTCGTCGGCCGGCTCGCTCCGATCGCCGCTGCCGCGCTGATTGCCCTCAGCGGCTGGTTGCTGCCGCGCAAGCCCAACTGGGGGCGACGCTGCCTGGTCGGCGTCGGCGCCCTCGTCATCGCCTTCATCGTGCTGTCGCGGCTGCTGGGCGCCGACGGCCCGACGGCGTCACCGCCCCCCGCCGCCTGGCCCGTCCTGCTCGCCGGCGCGGCCTTCCTCTATCTGTGGTGGCTGGCCATCCTGATCTTCGACCTCAGCTTCATCTGGCATCGCTACATCCGCCGCTCGGTGGCGGTCGACACCATGCGGCAGTGGAAGCGCGGCCACGACGCGCGGCCAAATGCGCAGATGGGCCTGGGCGCGCCGGCCGCGCCCACTTCGCCGGCAGCCACGCCGCCGGCCAAGACGGCCGGCTAGTTGCGCTTCAGATACTTGTCGCGCAGCGCCGTCTGCCGGTCGCTGAGCTCCACCTCGCGGCCCTGGATGAACACCCGCTCGATGCGCGTGCTGGGCTCGAGGGGGTCACCATCGGCCACGAAGAGGTTGGCCAGCTTGCCGACCTCGATGGAGCCCAGCTTGTCGGCGATGCCGAGGATCTGCGCCGGGTAGAGCGTGACGGCTTTCAGGGCTTCGTCGTCGCTGAGCCCGAAGGCGCGGGCATGCGCGGCCTCGAAGGGCAGGTTGCGGGCATTCGTCGAGTCGCGGCCGCCGTCGGCGATGCAGTAGCGCACGCCGGCCGCGGCGAGCTGGGCGGGCAGGGCGAAAAGGGCATCCGGCGGGTCGTCGCGGCGCATCGGCAGGCGCAGCAGGCCGTCGATGATGACGGGTACTTGGCGTTCGCGCAGCGTGTCGGCCAGGCGCCAGGCATCGGCGCCGCCGCTGATGATGAGCTTGAGGCCATGGCGGGCCGCGAAGTCCAGCGCAAAGCGGATCTGCGCAAGGTCATCGGCATGCATGACGACGGGCCGGGCCGGCGCCGCACCGGCTGTGGCGGGCAGCACGGGGCGCATCGCTTCCCAGCGCGTGTCGATGGGCGTGCTCGGGTCGGCAGCGCGCGCCAGCGCATAGGCCCGGGCCGATTCGAAGGCGTCGTCGAGCAGCTTGAGCCTGGCCTCGGTCGAGCGGCGCATCTCGGCCAGGCGGGCTTCGGGCTGGTTGGGGAAGAGGGCGCTGTTCAGGCGCAGCCGCGGCACGGCGATGTGCAGGCCGACCTCGGGCAGCAGGGCCATGTCCTGCCAGTTCCAGCCCTCCAGCTGCAGCAGCGCCGACGTACCGGCGATGAGGCCGGTGCGGCCGGCCTCGGGCACGGACAGCGCGGCCAGCACGCCGCCGCCGCGCGTGATGGGCAGCAGCTCGCTGTCGGCATTGAAGGCGACCAGGGCGCGGGCATTCGGGTTCAGCGGCCCGGTCTCGACGCTGTCCATCGAGGCGTTGACCGAGCGGATCTCCGCCAGGCCCAGGCTGGTGTTGGCCGCCACCATGCCGGGGTAGAGATGCCGGCCGCCCAGATCGACGGTCTTGGCGCCAGCGGGCGCGGCCAGCTCGGTGCCACCGATCGCGCGGATCTTGCCGGCCTCGATGAGCAGGCTGCCGTTGGCGATGACCGGGCCGCTGACCGGGTGGATGACGGCATTGCGCAGCAGCAGCGGTTCGCGCTGTGGCGGGGGTGGCGTGTTGGGCGTGGCTTGGGCGGTGAAGGCGGCAGCCAGCAGGGCCGTGATGAGTGCGAGCTTCATGTCAGTACGCGTCCACGGTGCATTCATGCCAGGCGTCGCCGCCGAAATAGCTTTGGCGATCACGGTTTGCCTCGTGCAGCCAGCGTTGCAGTTCGAGCTGGTCCAGCGCGGCGGCCAGCGGCGTGGCAGGTCGCCCCTCGGGTGGCGCCGCGGCCTTGGCGCGCTCGGGCAGCGCCATCGCAACGAGTCGGGCGCGCTCGGCACGGTCGCGTTCGCGCAGCTGAGCGTCATCGGCTAGATCGAAGTAGCGCCGCCCGTCGATCCAGGTCTGCTCGGCGCGTGCCGCGCTCGACAGCGGGCTCGCGCTCCAGATGACGAAGTCGGCGTCCTTGCCCACTTCCAGCGAGCCCACGCGACCATCGATGCGCAGCTGCTTGGCCGAGTTGATGGTCACGAACTTCAGCGCCTCGGCCTCGCTCATCCCCCAGGCCTTGCCGCCATAGCGCAGCGCCTTGGCCGCCTCGGTGTTGAGGCGGCGCGCCAGCTCGTCGCTGTCGGAGTTGAAGCTGGTCAGCACACCCGCCTTCTGCGTCATCGCGCCGCTGTAGGGAATGGCGTCCTGCACCTCGACCTTGTAGCCCCACCAGTCCGAGAAGCCGGAGGCGCCGGCGCCCAGCGCCGCGATCTCGGGCGCGACCTTGTAGGCCTCCAGCACATGCTGGAAGGTGGCTACCTCCAGGCCGAAGTCCTTGGCCAGGGCCACGAACATCAGGATCTCGTCGGCGCGGTAGCTGTGGATGTGGATGACGCGCTTGCGTTCCAGCAACTCGACCAGCGTGTCCATCTGCAGGTCGCGGCGCGTGTTCGGGTCGGCCTTGCGCCGTTCGCGGTAGGCCTGCGCAGCCAGGAAGGCATCGCGCATGACCTGCTCGACACCCATGCGCGTCGTCGGATAGCGCGGGTCGCCGTCGTTGGGGGGAAAGTTGGCGCGCTTGACGTTCTCGCCGAGCGCGAACTTGATGCCGGGGCGCGCGCCTTCGAACTTCAGGCCTTCCGCGTCCAGCCCCCAGCGCAGCTTGATGACCTGATTCTGGCCGCCGATGGCATTGGCCGAGCCGTGCAGCAAGTTGGCGCTGGTCACGCCGCCGGCAAGCTGACGGTAGAGGCTGATGTCGGTGGCGTCGACCACATCGCCAACGCGCACCTCAGCCGTCACCGAATGCGCGAACTCGTTGGTGCCGCGGTTGATGGCCGTGTGCGAGTGGGCATCGATGAGGCCGGGCGTCAGGTGCTTGCCTGCAGCGTCGATGACGACGGCGCCAGCAGGCGCTGCCAGACCCTTGCCGATGGCGGCGATGCGGCCGTCGCGCACCAGCAGATCGGTGGCTTCGAGATTGCCGGCAGCGGCACTGGTCCAGACCGTGGCGTTGCGCACCAGCACGACGGCCGGGCGCTCGGGTGGCGCCGTACGGCCGAAGACGCCCGCCGGGAACGTGGCGGGCGACAGGGGTGGTGGGGCGACAACCTGGGCCACAGGCGGCTGGTAGGGCACGATGCGCGTGGCCGTCCAGGGCTGGCTGCGGCCATCGGCCAGCGTCATCGCGCCGGCCATTGACGGGCCACGGCCCTCCAGGCGCAGGCTTTCCTTCGCGCCGACCTCGCAGGGCCAGCGCAACAGCAGTTCGCGGCCGCGTTGCTGCAGCTCGCAGGTCTTGCCATCGACCTGCAGCGTGGGTTTGGCCCGCGTGCCGGCGATCTGCCAGGTTTGCTCGGCTCCACCAGCGGCCTTCACCGTCCAGCGGCCGCGCGCGTCGAAGCGCTCCCAGGCTTCGGTCGGCAGCGGCTGGCCGTCGACGAAGGCGATCTCGACCTCGGCCTGCTCGTTGATGAAAAGATCACCGCTGGCGACGATGACGTGGGCCAGCTGGCCCGGTGCGAGGCGCCCCAGCCGCGGCTGGCTCAGCAGCTTGGCCGGCGTGGTCGTCAGCGCCGCGAGGGCGGCTTCGGGCGTGAGACCGTGCTGCACGGCCTGACGCAGCCGTGGCCAGAATTCCTTCTTCACGTCCTTGAGCCCTTGCGTCGAGATCGCGAACTCGACGCCCGCCGCCTGCAGGGCGGCAGCGTTGCCTGGCGCACGCTCCCAGTGCTGCAACTGGTGCAGGGGCACGTCCAGCGCGCTCTCGGGCTGCTCGACTTCGGGTGCCGCGGGAAAGGCCAGCGGCAGCAAGAGGGGCAGGCCCAGGGCCTTGAGCTGGGCCGCCTTGCGGTATTCATGGCCGGTGCCTTGGGCGATCAGCCTGAGCCCGAATTCGTCGCGCAGCCTGGCAACGCGCAGCAGGTCTTCCTCGTCCAGCACCTCATGGACGATGGGCTGCTTGCCGGTCAGGGCCGGGGCGAGGGCGCCGAGGCTGGCGTTGAATTCGCGCCGCTCGCCGGCGGGCGCCGACCCGGCAGCCCAGCGGGCGTTCAGCAGCGTCTGGCGTTCCAGCGCGATGCTGCCCATCAGCGAGGTCGGGTAGCTCAAGTTGCCCGGGCGGGCGCCGCTCTCGAAGTCGAAGGTTGTGTACTCATGGGCCAGGTGCTGGGCCACCTCGGCCGCCAGCACGAGGCTGCGTGCATCCGTGCCGTCGCGCAGGCTGATCAGCGCGCTCTGGCCGCGGAAGACGGCGCCCACGGGCGGCAGGGACAGGGCCGTCGTGAAGCCCTGTTCGCGCGCCGCTCGCACGTCCTCGGGCTTGATCTCCAGCGCCGCGGCCTGGTGGAATTCGCTGCGCACCCAGCGCTGTCCCGGCGTCAGGCCCTTGGCCTTGGAAGCTTCGATGCGCCCCTGGCCGACGCTGCTGGCAGCGTCGATGAAGCCGGCATAGACGGTGCGGCCCTGCAGCGCCCAGACCCGGGCGCCTGCCGGCGGCTTCACGTTGGCACCGACGGCGACGATGACGCCGTCCTTCATGACCAGGGTGCCGTTCTCGACGATCTGGCCCGGCGCCAGCACCAGCCGCGCGCCCGTCAAGGCGTGCCAGCGTGGCGTTGCATCGCGCAGACCCTGAGGGATTTCACTGGGCTGCTGGGCCTGGGTCAGGCCGGTCAGCAGGGCGAGCAGGGAGACCGGAAGCAAGCGCATCGTCTCGTCTTGTGATGGCGCCGTGGTACGGCAAGGACGCGGACTCTAACGCCGTGATCTGCGTCATGGCCGAAAGCCTTCAGTCCTGCGATAGTCGGGCCTAGAAGATCGACTCGGAGACCCCCATGAGCAGCGCTACTTCCGGCACGCCCGCTTCCGCCGAGGACCCCATCGCCGCCCGCCTGCGAGCCTTGCTGGTACGCGCGCCAACGGCCGTCGCCTTCGTTTCCGGCCAGCGCTTCGAAGTCGTCAGCGAGGAGTTCAACCACCTGTTCGGTTTCAACGACGACGGTGAACTGGCCGGACAGCCTACGCGCCTCGTCCACACCACCGACATGGCCCACACAGCGCTGCAGGAACGCGCCGCCGCCGCCTTCGCCGCGGGTCGACCGCTGGACGAGGAGATCGAATACGTCAAGCGCGACGGTCACCGGTTCTGGGGCCGCCTGCAGGCCACGCCGGTGCACTGGGAAGCGCCCGCTGGCGAGTCGCTGTGGATCGTCGAAGACGTCAGCGCCGCCCGCGCGCTGCGCCTGCAGCCCACCTGGACGGCCAAGCACGACGCCGTCACCGAGCTGGCCAACCGTCGCGAGTTCGAGCGCCGCCTGGGCGAGCATGTCGGCAGCCGGCGCAACGAGCCGGTGTCGGTGCTGTGGGTTGACGTGGACCGTTTCGGCGAGGTCATCAAGGACATGGGCGCCGAGGTGGGTGACCATTTCCTCTACGGCCTGGGGCAGATGCTGATCAGCAAGGTGCGGGCTTCCGACCTGGTCGCGCGCCTGGAGGAAGATCATTTCGCCATCCTGCTGCCCGACTGCGACCAGCATTACGCCCAGATCATCGCGGAGAAGGTGCGCTCGTCCATCGCCAGCTACCGCCTGCGCTGGGGCCTGCACCGCACCCGCGTGAAAGCCTCGCTGGGCGTCGTGCAGATCCAGCCGACGCTGGTAACGGTGGACGCCGTGCTCGGCGGCGCGGCGCTGGCCTGCACGGAGGCCAAGGCAGCCGGGGGCGACAGCGTGCGCGTCTTCGTTTCGGCTGGCGGCTACGAAGAGCTTGCGGGCTGATTTCACGTTTGACGCCAGGGCGAACCCCGGAAATGCGGGGTTTTTCGCCAAATGTTCTAAAGTTCACCTACAACGCGGTCGATGTAGCGGCCAGCGCGCCTGAGAACTGAATCCCGATGAACGTCCCCTTGTCCACCGCCATGTCCGGCATCTCGTCAGCGAACGAGCGGCTGCGCGCGTCGGCGGCCAATATCGCCAATCTGGCGAGCAGCAACCAGGCCCGCCCCAGCGTCGAGCCGACCAATGTTGACAAGGTGCCCGAGCGCGAGATCAACCCGGCCAACGAGATCGTCGAACAGCAGTCCGCGGCCTACTCTTTCGTCGCCAACCTGAAGGTGCTGCAGACGCAGATCAACACCACTGGTGCACTGCTGGACATCAAGGCCTGAGCGGCCTTCCTCCTGCGACAGAAGCGGCCTCGGGCCGCTTTTTCTTTGGCCGGCCGGCTTTTTCACCCCGTTTACCGAGCGGCTCCGTACAAGCAAAGGTCCCATCCCTGCGAAGGATCCGCCATGAGTTCCCTGCTTCCGCTGCGCCGCCGCACCGCCTTGCTCCAGTTAGCCGCTTTGACGGGCCTGGCCGGGCTGCACGCCAGTTGTGCCGCCGTCGTGTCGCCGCCCCTGCTCGACATGCAGCTGATCGACCGCGACAGCGGCGCCTCGCTGGCCCAGTACGCCAGCCGTGGTCGCCGCTTCAGCCCGGGCACGCCCGGCTCGCGCTACGCCGTCCGGCTCAGCAACCACAGCGCCGAGCGGGTGCTGGTGGTGCTGTCGGTGGACGGCGTCAACGCCATCACCGGCGACACCGCGGGTTTCAACCAGTCGGGCTATGTGCTGAGCCCGGGCGAGAGCCATGACATCACGGGCTGGCGCAAGAGCGATGAGCGCATCGCGGCCTTCGAGTTCACCTCGCTGGGCGATTCCTATGCGGCGCGCACCGGGCGGCCGGCCAATGTCGGCGTGATCGGCGCGGCGGTGTTCCGCGAGGTCTACGTGCCGCCGCCGGTCTACGACGCGCCGCTCGTGTCGCCTGCCGCGCCAGTGGCGCCCAGCCCATTGAGCCGACTCAACAGTGGGACAGCGGACGCTGCAGCCCAGGCAGCTCCAGTGCGCGAAAGCGCGGGGCGGGTTGAGGAGGAGCGCTCGGTGCGGGCCAAGCTCGGCACGGGCCATGGCGCCTCCGAATGGTCTCCCATTGCCCACACCGCCTTCCAGCGCCGCAGCAGCCAGCCCGAGCAGTTGCTGGAGATCCGCTACGACAGCCAGGCCAACCTGATGGCGGCCGGCATCATGCCCCGACCCATGGCGCAATTGCCGCGGTCCTTCCCCAACAGCAGCGGCGGCTATGTGCCCGACCCGCCGCCGCGCTGGTGAGGTCTCGCCTGATGCTGCAACCCATCTTGCCGGCGTAGCATCCGCGCCGCATGCCTGCGAGTGAACCCGCTGATGAAGAGCTCATCGCCAGCTATCTGCGCGGCGACATGGGTGCGTTCGACCGGCTCTACCGCCGCCATGACCGCAAGACCTTTGCCTTCGTTCGCCAGATGCTGCACCCCACGGACCGCGCCACGGTGGAGGACCTGCACCAGGAAGGCTGGCTGGCCGTTGCAGCCAAGGCCGCGAGCTTCGTGCCGGGCAAGGCCAGGTTCTCGACCTGGCTCTACACCGTGCTGCGCAACCGCGTGCTGGACCATGTTCGGGCGCGTCCGCCGCAGGGAGACGAGGCCGACCCGGATCAACTGGCCTCGGCCGCCGCCGGGCCGGAGCAGCTGCTGGCGTCCAAACGCCTGGTCCAGGCCGTTGAGGGCGCCTTGCTGCGCCTGTCCGTCGAGCAGCGGGAGGCATTCTTGCTCTTCACCGTGGTCGAGCTCAGCCTCGCCGAGATTGCCGACGTGACCCAGGCCCACCCCGAAACCGCCAAGACCCGGCTGCGCTATGCGCGCGAGGCGCTGCGGCATCGTTTGAGCGAGTGGCGCGATGGCTGAGTTCGACCCCATTCCACCGAACGACGCGGCCGAGGCTGCGTATGCCCAAGCCTTGCTGGGTGACGACGCGGGCCGCGAGCAGCGCCGCGCGCGACTGATGGCGGCACTACCTCGACCCGAAGCGCCTGCTGCCGTGCCCGTCGCCGAGAACGCCCTGGCCTGGCGCTGGCAACCCTATGCGCTGGGCCTGCTCATGATGGGGCTGCTGGTGGCGGCAGCACTGGTCTTGAAAGGACGAAACACCGAGCCGCGACCGGAAGCCGATCCGCGGCTGGCCGCGGCCGCGCCCGCATCGACGGCGGCCGTGGTGGTGGCCCAAGCCAGCCCGGCCGTCGAGCCCCAGCCCGCGCCTGCCGCTGAAGCGCCCCGCACAATGGCCAAGGCCAGCCTTGCCAAGCCGCGTGCCGAACGGTCTGCTCCTGCCATGATGGCGGATGCGACGCCGCCGCGGTTGCAACGGCAGGCGGAGGTGAGTGCGGGCACGGCCAAACCGGAGCCACCTGTGATGCAGTCGCCACCGGCCGAGCCGGTGATGGCTGCCGCGCCACCGCCCGCTGCACCGGCGGTAGCTGCCGCGCCGCCGCCCCGAGCTGTGGCCGACGCGTCCAGCCAGGCCGAGATGCTGGCGCGGTCGGAAGCAGTTTCAAGCGGGGTCGCGGCCAGGTTTCGAGCGGCGCCGCAGATGGCCCAAAGCCTGGCCGCCTCTGACGTCGCCGAATCGGCAAAAGCCACCATGCCGGCCAATGCCTTCCTGTTGGCGGCTGCCGATCACGCTGACCTGGCGACGGCACGCTCGGCGCTGAAGGCCGGCGCTTCGGTCCACCTGCGTGACAACCAGGGCCGCACGGTTCTCATGCTGGCCGCGCGCACCGGGTCGCGCGAGATGGTGAACCTGTTGCTCGCTGCCGGCGCCCGCAAGGCAGACCGCGATCCCCAAGGCTGGACGGCCGCAGACCATGCCGACGCTCAAGGGCATGGCGATCTGATGCACGTCCTGCGCTAGGCGCCCCACAGGGCGCAAAAAAGCCCGCCGGGCTGGCGCGCGGCGGGCTGGCTTTTGAAGCCTTCAGCCTCAGGCCGCCACGGCCTTGGCCGTGTCCGCGTACTCCTCGATCTGGTCGAAGTTCAGGTACTTGTAGATCGAGGCGCCGTCCTTGTTCACGACGCCCATCGCCTCGTGGTACTCCTGCACCGAGGGGATGTGGCCCAGCTTCGAGGCAATCGCCGCCAGCTCGGCCGATGCCAGGAACACGTTGGTGTTCTTGCCCAGGCGATTCGGGAAGTTGCGGGTGGAGGTGGATACGACGGTCGCGCCTTCGCGCACCTGGGCCTGGTTGCCCATGCACAGGCTGCAGCCCGGCATTTCGGTACGCGCACCGGCCGTTCCGAAGGCGGCGTAGTGGCCTTCCTTGATCAGCTCGCTCTGGTCCATCTTGGTGGGCGGAGCGACCCACAGCTTGACCGGGATGTCGCGCTGGCCGCCCAGCAGCTTGGCCGCGGCGCGGAAGTGGCCGATGTTGGTCATGCACGAGCCGATGAAGGCCTCGTCGATCTTGGTGCCGGCGACTTCGGACAGGAACTTGGCGTCGTCCGGGTCGTTGGGGCAGCAGAGGATGGGCTCCTTGATGTCGGCCAGGTCGATCTCGATGACGTGGGCGTACTCGGCGTCCTTGTCGGCTTCCAGCAGTTCCGGGTTGGCCAGCCAGGCCTCGACCTTCTCGATGCGGCGTTGCAGCGTCTTGGCGTCGGCATAGCCGTCGGCGATCATGTTCTTCATCAGCACGACGTTGCTGGTGAGGTACTCCTTGATCGGCGCGGGGTTTAGCTTGATCGTGCAGCCGGCGGCCGAGCGCTCGGCGGAGGCGTCGCTCAGCTCGAAGGCTTGCTCGACCTTCAGGTCAGGCAGGCCTTCGATTTCCAGGATGCGGCCCGAGAAGGCGTTTTTCTTGCCGGCCTTGGCAACCGTCAGCAGGCCGGCCTTGATGCCGTACAGCGGGATAGCGTGCACGAGATCGCGCAGCGTCACGCCGGGCTGCATCTCGCCCTTGAAGCGCACCAGCACCGACTCGGGCATGTCCAGCGGCATGACGCCGGTGGCGGCGCCGAAGGCCACGAGGCCGGAGCCGGCGGGGAAGGAGATGCCGATCGGGAAACGGGTGTGCGAATCGCCGCCGGTGCCAACCGTGTCGGGCAGCAGCAGGCGGTTCAGCCAGCTGTGGATGACGCCGTCACCCGGGCGCAGCGACACGCCGCCGCGGTTGCTCATGAAGGCGGGCAGCTCGCGGTGGGTCTTGACGTCCACCGGCTTGGGATAGGCGGCCGTATGGCAGAACGACTGCATGACCAGGTCGGCCGAGAAGCCCAGGCAGGCCAGGTCCTTCAGCTCGTCGCGGGTCATCGGGCCGGTGGTGTCCTGCGAGCCGACCGTCGTCATCTTGGGTTCGCAGTAGGTGCCGGGGCGAACGCCCTGGCCCTCGGGCAGGCCCACGGCGCGGCCGACCATCTTCTGCGCCAGCGTGAAGCCGGCCTTGGTCGCCACGGGCGGCGAGGGCAGGCGGAACAGCGTGGACGCGGGCAGGCCCAGGAACTCGCGCGCCTTGGCCGTCAGCGAGCGGCCGATGATGAGGTTGATGCGGCCGCCGGCGCGCACTTCGTCGAACAGCACGTCGCTCTTGAGCTTGAACTCGACCAGCGTCTCGCCGTTCTTCACCAGCTTGCCGTCATAGGGCAGCACGTCGATGACGTCGCCCATTTCCAGCTTGGACACATCCACCTCGATCGGCAACGAGCCGGAGTCTTCCTGCGTGTTGAAGAAGATCGGCGCGATCTTGCCGCCCAGCGTGACGCCGCCGAAGCGCTTGTTCGGCACGAAGGGGATGTCCTGGCCCGTGGCCCAGATGACGCTGTTGGTGGCGGACTTGCGCGAGGAGCCGGTGCCGACGACGTCGCCCACGTAGGCGACCAAGTTGCCCTTCTTCTTCAGGTCCTCGATGAACTGCATCGGGCCGCGCTTGCCGTCTTCCTCGGGCTTGAAGGCCGCACCGCCAGCAGAACCAAAGTCCCCACGGGTGTTCTTCAGCATCGCCAGGTAGTGCAGCGGGATGTCGGGGCGGCTCCAGGCATCGGGCGCCGGCGACAGGTCGTCGGTGTTGGTCTCGCCGGGCACCTTGAAGACGGTGACGGTGATCTTCTTCTCGACCTCGGGGCGGCTGGTGAACCACTCGGCATCGGCCCAGCTCTTCATCACCTCCTGCGCCTTGGCATTGCCGGCCTTGGCCTTGGTGGCCACGTCGTTGAAGAAGTCGAACATCAGCAGGGTCTTCTTCAGGCCTTCAGCGGCCACGCCGGCGACTTCGGCGTCGTCCAGCAGCTCGATCAGCGGATGCACGTTGTAGCCGCCCACCATGGTGCCGAGCAGCTCGGTGGCCTTGGCCTTGGAGATCAGGCCGACCTTGATGTCGCCGTGCGCGACGGCGGCCAGGAAGCTGGCCTTGACCTTGGCGGCGTCGTCCACGCCCGGGGGCACGCGGTGGGTCAGCAGGTCCAGCAGGAAGGCGTCTTCACCGGCGGGCGGAGCCTTGATCAGCTCGATCAGCTCGGCGACCTGCTTGGCATCCAGGGCGAGGGGCGGGATGCCGAGGGCGGCACGTTCGGCGGCGTGTTGGCGGTAGGCGGACAGCATGGGGGAACTCCTGGCGGAACGGGGATGGAAAAGGAATCAGGCGGCTCCAGGCACGATGACCTTGAGACCCTTGAAGTAGTCGCGGAAGAAACCTTGATCGCGGCTGATCAGTGCCTGGCATTGCAGCAGGGCGTGGGCGCCGATCAGGAAGTCGGGAACGGTGCGCGGACCGGTGGGTGCCTGGCCGGAGGCCTTGCGGCGCTCCTTGTAGCGGCGCTGCATTTCGCCGGCACGAACGGCCGCGCGGGATTCGATGGGAGAGTAGACGATGCCGACGCCTTCCAGCGCATCCAGCAGCTCGGCGCCAAAGCCGAGGCCGGAGACGACTTCGCTGAGCACGACGTCGCAGGCGACGACCGGCCCGCGCGCCAGCGCCTGGCGAAGACAGTCTTCAGCGGATTCGGCGCCCACGTCACCGCCCAGCAGGTCGATGAGAACGGAGGAATCGATGGCGATCACGGCTCGACCGGGTCGCCGGGGGCGCGGCCACGCAGCTCGCGCATGACGTCGTCGGTGGTGACGCCTTCAGGCAGTTTGAACCGCCCGCGCAGCTTGGCCAGCGCGTCGTCGACGTTCTTGCGCAGGATGATGCGCCCGCCATCGAGCTCGACCTTGAGCGTCGTGCCCTTGGTCAGACCGAGGGCATCTCGGACGGCTTTGGGCAGGGTGATCTGCCCGCGTTCGGCAACGGTGGCTTCCATGGCGCCTCCAGCGGCTGAGCGCCGCGGAGGCGGTGGCTCAGGTATGCATCGAAAAGTATGTATTTATTCTACATACCCAAGCCACGGGTTTCAACAGCAATGACTCACTTGACCTTGGCCGGCTTGGCCGGTTTCGCCGCTACCGGGGCCGCTGCGGGCGTTTCGGCCGCTGTGGGCGTGATGCCCAGGCTGCTGCGCGCGGCCTCGGCGGCTTCGGCCTCCGGGTCATTGATCTTGGCCGCCTTGGCAGCTTCCATCAGCTTGATCTGCTCGGGGTGGACGCAGTCGTCGATGAGGCGCTGGCCGATCTTGGTGTCCAGCAGCATGGACTTGTTGGCGATCTGGATCATCAGCGTGCGGCCGGTCACGTCTTCCAGGCGCAGTGCGCCGGTGGACGACAGCACGGGCTTCATCGTGAAGACCTGCTTCTTCCAGGCCACGTTGATGTAGCCGGCCACCTTGGGATGCTTCTCGATCTGCACGGTCTCCTTGAACTCGCAGGCGTAGTCGCCCAGGTAGGCTCGCTCCGAGGCGGCGAGCTGTGCCTCGTCGGCGTCGGTCAACACGGGTTCCGGCGGCGGCGGCGGTGCCTTCTTGGCGGGCGCGGGCTTGGCCGCGGCCTTGGTTTTTGCGACGGGCTTGGCCGGAGCGGTCTGGGCCAGGGCGGGCAAGGCGGCGCAGAGGATCAGGGCGGCGGCACTGGCACGGAGCGAAGTCATCGGCATCTGGAATCGGGGTGGGAAAGGAGGGTGGAAAAAGCTGGCGAATCATGGCTGCAATGCGGCCGCGCAGCGGTGAAAAGATGTAGGCATTGTCCGCGTGACGGACTGCACGCCGGTCCGTGCCTCACTCGGCGATTACCCCGATGGCTACGGGGAAAAACGCCGATCGCGCTGCGTCGGGCAAGGCGCGCCCGGTGCGCTCGGCGCGCTCCAGCACAGTCCAGAAGTAGCGGTAGCTGGCGCGGTCGTGCAGGCGGTCGTGGAAAGAGATGGGAGCCCATTGCGCGGTTTGTGCGGCAAGCAGCAGCTCGGCCGCTTCGGCCACTTCGTCGGCGGCTGGCGCGAAGGCCTCGACGATGGGACGAATCTGGTCGGGATGGATGCTCCACATGCGCGTGTAGCCGAACTCGCGCGCGGCGCGCCGCGCGGCCGCCGCGAGCCGTTCGGCATCGCGGAACTCGGTGACCACGCAGTGCGAAGGCGTCTTGCCAAAGGCATGGGCCGCGGCGGCAATCTCGAGCTTGGCGCGCACGACCAGCGGATGCTCGAACTGGCCGGGCAGCTCCATCGCCGTCTTGGGGATGGCGCCGCCATGGGCCGAGACAAAGTCCATCAGCCCGAAGGACAGCGACTCGATGCGCGGATGGGCGGCGATGCGAAAGACCTCGCGCAACGCGCCGTGCGTTTCGATCAGCACCTGCAGCGGTAGCCTGGGCTGGGCGTGGCGCTCGCAGGCGGCATCGATGGCGGCCACAGCGCGCTCGACGTCCTCGGCGCTCTCTGGCTTGGGGATCATCAGATAGGCCAGCCTGTCGCCGGCCTTGGCGATCAAGGTGTCGACGTCGGCTTCGAAGGCGGCGTGGCCGAACGGGTGGACGCGCGCGCCGACGCGGCCGAAGCGGTTGGCCGGGCTCGTTGCCAGTTCGGCGATCAGCAGCGCATGCTCGGCTTCGCCGCCGACCGGAGCGCCGTCCTCGGCGTCCAGCGTGATGTCGAAGACGGGGCCGAGCTCGGCCTGCAGGGCCAGGCTCTTGCGCATGCGGGCCTCGACGCCGCAGTAGTGGTCGGCGACGGGCAGCGCGGGCCGAACGGCTTCGTGGCCGAACAGGGCCTGGCGGGGGTGCAGGAGTGCGCTCATCGCGCCACTGTACCCAGGCCGGCGGCGGCGCCAGATGTGACGCCGGTCGCGAAATCGCGACGTTTGCGGGAACAAGAGGGTGCTTACGCACTGTCATATCTGACCCAGGCGTGACAGCATCTGCGCACAACGATCTCCGGAGACAAAGCCATGCTCAAGCTCGAGTCGCTCAGAGTTTCCCGCCGCTTGGCCCTGCAGACCTTCGGCGCTGTTCTTGGCGTGCTGCTGGTGGCAGGCTTCCTGCTGTTCTCGGAACGCGCGCTCATCATGAATGAGCGCCAGCAGGCGGTGAAGCAGGCGGTGGAGGTGGCGCACGGCGTCGTCTCGCATTTCCATGCCCAGGTTGCCGCCGGCAAGCTCTCGGAGGAGGACGCCAAGAAGGCGGCTCTGGTCGCCGTGAAGGGCCTGCGCTACGGCGGCAGCGAGTATTTCTGGATCAATGACATGACGCCGCTGATGGTCATGCATCCCATCAAGCCGGCGCTCGACGGCACGGCGCTGAACAACAACAAGGACCCGACCGGCAAGCCGCTGTTCGTGGCCATGGTCGATATCGTCAAGGCCAGCGGCGGGGGCTTCATCCCGTACATGTGGCCCAAGCCCGGCAGCGAGCAGCCGGTGCCCAAGGAGTCCTATGTGAAGGGCTTCGCACCATGGGGCTGGATCATCGGCTCGGGTGTTTACGTCGACACCGTCAACGACGCCATCGTGCAGCGGGCCTGGAAGGTCGGGCTGGGCGTGCTCGCACTGGTGGCCGTGCTGCTGGTGCTGGGCCTGGCCATCACGCGCAGCATCACGCGCCAGCTGGGTGGCGAGCCTGCCCGCGTCAACGAGATCACGCGGCAGTTGGCCGAGGGTGACCTCAGCGTCGACATCGACCTGAAGGGCAGCAGCCACGAGAGCGTCATGCAGGGCGTGAAGGCCATGCGCGACAGCATGGCCAACATCGTGCAGCAGGTGCGAGACGGCTCGGAGTCGGTGGCCAATGCGAGCTCGGAGATCGCCTCTGGCAACCAGGACCTGAGCGCCCGCACCGAGAGCCAGGCCAGCGCGCTGCAGCAGACGGCCGCCTCCATGGACGAACTCGGCGCCACCGTGCGCAACAACGTCGACAACGCCCAGCAGGCCAACCAGCTGGCGCAGAACGCTTCGCACGTCGCTGCTGAAGGCGGCCAGGTCGTCAAGCAGGTCGTCGACACGATGAAGGGCATCAACGACAGCTCGCGCCGCATCGGCGACATCATCTCCGTCATCGACGGCATTGCCTTCCAGACCAACATCCTGGCGCTGAACGCCGCCGTGGAAGCGGCACGCGCCGGCGAGCAGGGCCGCGGCTTCGCAGTCGTCGCCGGCGAGGTGCGGCTGCTGGCCGGCCGCAGCGCGGAAGCCGCCCGGGAGATCAAGACGCTGATCTCGCAGAGCCTGGAGCGCGTCGACCGCGGCAACACGCTGGTCGATCAGGCGGGCGCGACGATGGACAGGGTGGTCAGCAGCATCCAGCGTGTGACCGACATCATGGGTGAGATCAGCTCGTCCAGTGCCGAGCAGAGTTCGGGCGTGAGCCAGGTTGGCGCGGCCGTCACGCAGATGGACCAGGCCACGCAGCAGAACGCCGCGATGGTGGAGCAAATGGCCGCCGCGGCCGACGGCCTCAAGGTGCAGGCCCAGCAGCTGGTGGAGACGGTGTCGACCTTCCGGCTGCCGGCCACCCGCTGACGCCGTGGTGGGCGTGGCCCAGTTTCGGTTCAGAGCCAAACCCAGGCCGAGGTGCCGCCCACCAGGCAGATCGCCACACTCGCGATGGCCATCTCCCGGCGCACCGTGCCGCGCGCGACAAGCAGCACCATCGCGATCTTCACCACCGTGTTGGCAAGCAGGGCCGCCAGCAGCGCCCACGCGGTCGCGGCCGTCGTCAGCGAGCCGTCCTTCTGGCCGCTGAGCGAAAGCACGATCGCGTCAACGTCTGCCGCGCCAGCGAGCGCCGAGATCGCAAGCAGGCCGCCGCTCGGGAATTGCTGCTGGGCCAGCTTCGTCACGACGAGGACGACGGCGAACAGGATGCCGAACCGGATCGCCGCGCCCAGGCTGAAGGGGTTCTTCAGAGGTGTGGCTGCCTGGGCGGGGCTGGTTGCGGCGGCCGCTCCGGCGAGATAGTGCCGCAATGCCAGCGCGCCAGTGGCCAGGGCCATGGCCAACAGCGGGGGCCACAAGGCGCCCAGCAGCTGCCGATTGAGGATGGCGAC
The DNA here is from genome assembly GCF_054049255.1 of Roseateles sp. P5_E4. Taxonomy (NCBI): domain Bacteria; kingdom Pseudomonadati; phylum Pseudomonadota; class Betaproteobacteria; order Burkholderiales; family Sphaerotilaceae; genus Roseateles; species Roseateles sp. P5_E4. The sequence goes on from NZ_JBFUMS010000001.1 coordinate 86,488, forward strand.
GATCGTCGTCACGCGCAGGAACATGACGAACCAGGCACACAGGATGCCGGCGGCCGCCGCGCTGGCGTTGGCGGAGCTTTCGGCCTTCCGGCTGTCACGTGCGAAATTCAGCGTGGTGGCCGTCGAAGAGACCAGGCCTCCGGCAAGGCCGGTGATGGCAGCGCCTCGCGCCGGCCCCAGCCAGCGCATGCCGATGTAGCCGGCCAGGGAGAGTGCGGAGATCAGCACCACCAGCAGCCACAGCTGGTAGGGGTTCAGTGCGTGCCAGGGGTCCACCGTCTCATTCGGCACGAGGGGCAGCACGATGACCGAGGCAATCAGCAGCTTGATGCCTGCAAGGATGTCATCGAGGCCGACCCGCTCCACCAGGGCGTGCAGGGGCTGCTTGAAGGCGAGGACTGCCGACAACGCCACGGCCAGGGCCACGGCCAGCGCCTGATTGCCGGTCGCCGCCATGCCGCCCAGAAGCACGACGAGCAAGGCGGCGATCTCGCTGGTCATGCTGGGAGGTGCATCCTTGCCATCCCGGCGCCAGAGCGCGTGGCTGGCAATTGCCATTGCGCTCGCGCACACGAGCACTGCCACGAAGAGCCACTGAAGCTGCAGCTGCTGCCCGAGCCAGGCCGACGCCGCGCCGGACAAGGCCAGCAGGGCATGGGTGCGAATGCCGCCGATCGTGTGGGAAGGCGCGGCCGGCCGCTTCTTCTCCCGTTCGATGCCGACCAGGATGCCGATGAGGAGGGCGACGAAGAAGCGGCCGGCGAGATCAGGCGTCATGCCCGCTGCCTTTGTCGCCGCCCGGCCGGCCTTGCGAGGCTGAATTCATTGGCATGCGTGTCCCTCGATTGGCGGCTGCCTCGCAGCCCTGACGACGAGTCAATCTATGCGGCCAGTGCAGCGTCGGCGTTGATCCCAGTCAATGCGCAACGTGCGGCGATCGATGCAGCGACCAGGTCGGGGCTTCAGTCGTCCGGCTTGATCCAGCGCAATCCATTTGCCGGTGGGCTGCCTAGCATGGCCCTTCGCCGACCAAGGATTGCCCAAGATGGAAACTCAGACTCAAGCGCACCTGCCCATGCTGCGCCAACTGCTGCTGTACCGCCAGACCGAGCTGCGAGCCGAGGTTCATGCGGCGCAGCTGGCACGTCAAGCGGTGCAGACGCAGTCCCAGGAGGTGCGGGATCTCAAGGACGACGCTGAACTCATGCAGCGCCAGCAGACCGAGGACTTCCAGGCCGCCCGGGACTTGCGGGAGCTGCAGGACGTTGACGACGCGCTGGGTCGGCTGGCCGCGGGAGGCTATGGCGACTGCGCCAACTGTGGCGAGGCTATTCCCGTGGCGCGCCTCACGGCCCTGCCGTCCGTGCGGCTGTGCGCAGGCTGCCAGGCGGTCCGGGAGCATCTGTCATGAATGCGAACGGCGTGGGGCGGTACCGTCTGGCCCTCGCGTCACTCGCCGCGGCCGCACTGGCCGCCGGTTGCGCCGTAGAGGTGCAAAACGCCAAACCCGCCCGGGAGCTGGCGCGCCGCGCCTTGCCGGAAGGCGAGGTCTATATCGGCTGGCGGGTGTTCCAGCAGAAGTGCGCGACCTGCCACGGCCCAGCGGCGACCGGTACGGCGGCCGGCCCCGACCTGCTGCCCAGACTCCGCGAGATGGGCTCGCACCAGTTTGTGAGCCTGGTGCTCAGGCGCTACGACTGGATCCTCGCGGCGGCGGAGTCCGACCCGCAGGGTGCCTCGCAGAGCGCCCTGGTTGAAAAGGTTCTGCAGGGCCGGGAAGCGGCGCTGGTGATGCCTGCCTGGCAGGGCGACCCCACCGTGACGGCCCACATCATCGACCTCTACGCCTATCTGTCGGCCCGGGCCGACGGTGTGCAGGGCGCGGGCCGCCCTTCGCGGCCGCGGGCGCCCGACTGAGGGGCCGCTTTCAGGTCCTTCGCGGCAGGGGAATGCCATGCTTCAAGAAAATGTCGCTCTGATGACGGGCTGCACCTCGGGGATCGGTCTTCCAGCCTTCGATGGTGGCCGCCTTGCACGCTGAGAGCGAGGCGCCGACCGGCGCAGGCATCCCCGCGTCACCGCCACAGGCAACCCAGTCCACGCCCACGCTGCCTCGAGGACTGAGCGACGCGCAGGCCCGCCAGCGCTTGTCGCTCCATGGCCCCAACGAGGTGGGCGACACGCAAAAGCGGGGCCTGGCACGCACGCTTCGCGGTGTGTTCAGCGAGCCCATGTTCCTGCTGCTGCTGGCTGCTGCGGCCATCTACCTGCTGCTGGGTGATCTGGGCGAGGGCCTGCTCCTGGCTTTCTTCGCTGTTGTCACGGTGGGCCTCGTCGTCATGCAGGAGCGGCGCAGCGAGCATGCGCTGGCTGCCTTGCGCACGCTGTCTGCACCGCAGGTGCGCGTCGTGCGTGACGGGCGCATGGCACGCATCCCGGCGCGTGAGCTGGTGCCTGGCGACATCTTCCTGGTCGGGGAGGGCGAGCGGGTCGCGGCCGACGGTATCGTTCGCGAGGCGGTCGGGCTGCAGGTCGACGAGTCGCTGCTGACCGGGGAATCGGTGCCGGTGGACAAACGGGTGTGGCAGGTGCAAGACGGCCTGGCCATGGCGTCGCCCGAGCGCAATGCCAGTGCTTTCGTGTACGCGAGCACCCTGGCCATCACGGGCCACGCCGTCATCGAGTCGGTGGCCACCGGCGCAGGCACGCAGGTCGGTCGCATCGGCGCATCGCTGGCCGCCATTGAAACGGCACCAACGCCCCTGGAGCAGCATCTGCGCCGACTGGTGCGTGTCTTTGGCCTGGCTGCCGCCGCCATTTGCGCAGTGATCGTGGTGGTTTACGGCCTGGTGCACGGCGACTGGATGCAGGGGCTGCTGTCGGCCGTCGCCATCGGCATGGCGATGCTGCCCGAAGAGTTCCCGATGGCGCTCGCCGTCTTCCTTTCGCTGGGCGCCTGGCGGCTGGCTCGCATCAAGGTGCTGGCGCGTCGTCCCGCGGTCATCGAGGCGCTGGGTGCAGCCACGGTGTTGTGCGTGGACAAGACAGGGACCCTTACCGAAAACAGGATGCAGCTGTCCCGTCTGGTGACCGACGAGATGGAGGTCGGGATCGAGGCTGGCAAGGACCTGCCCGAGGCGGCGCATCGGCTGCTCGAGTTCGGCATGCTGGCTTCGCGGCGTGATGGCAGCGACCCGATGGACCGTGCGCTGCTCGCGCGAGGCGATGCCTTGCTGGCAGGCACTGCACACCTGCACCCCGACTGGACGTTGACGCGTGAGTTTCCGCTCAGCCCCGAATTGCTGGCGATGTCGCATGAATGGACGGACGCAGCCGGCCGGCTTCGCGTCGCCGCCAAGGGTGCGCCGGAAGCGGTGTTCGATCTGTGCCACCTCGACCCGCAACGCAGTGCCGATCTCTTGGCCCGTGTGAAGCGCCTGGCCGCACAGGGACTTCGCGTGCTGGCCGTGGCCGAGGCGTGCCCGCCGCGTGGTGAAACGGTGGCGCATCAGCATGACCACGACTTCACGTTGCTGGGCCTGGCGGCCTTCGAGGATCCGCTGCGCGACAGCGTGCCGGATGCGGTCGCGCAGGCGCGGGAAGCCGGTATCGCGGTGGTGATGGTCACCGGCGATCATGCGGCCACGGCACTGGCCATTGCCGAGCAGGCCGGCCTCGACGTGCGTGGGGGCGTCCTGACCGGGGCCGACATCGCCGGTTTCGGAGAGGCCGAGCTCGCCCGGGCCGTGCGGCATGTGCGCGTCTTCGCCCGCGTGATGCCGGAGCACAAGCTCAGGCTGGTGCTGGCGCTGCGGCGCAACGGCGAGACCGTGGCCATGACGGGCGACGGCGTCAATGACGCACCGGCGCTGAAGGCGGCTCACGTCGGCATCGCGATGGGGATACGTGGGACGGACGTCGCGCGCGAGGCCGCCGGCCTGGTGCTGCTGGACGAAGATTTCGGGCGCATCGTCGGCGGTGTTCGCATGGGCCGGCGCATCTTCGACAACCTCCGCAAGGTCATGACCTACATCACCGCCATCCATGTCCCGGTGGCCGGACTGGCGCTGCTGCCCCTGCTGCTCGGGCTGCCGCCGCTGATGCTGCCGGTCCATGTGGTGCTGACCGAGATGGTGATCGATCCGGTGTGCTCGCTGGCCTTCGAAGGTGCCGCCGAAGCGCCGGGGCTGATGCGGCGGCCACCGCGGCGCACGGACGACGGCATCGTGGGTTGGTCGATGTTGTGGCAGGGCTTGGCGCAGGGAAGCTGCCTGCTCGCGGCGACCCTTGGCGTTTACATGCTGGCGCTGCAGGCCGGGCGTGACACCGACGTGGCCCGCACGCTGGCGGTGGTCGGCCTGACGTTCGGAAACCTGATGCTGGTGGCGGCCAACATGGCAGTCGGCAACGGGCTACGCGCCTTGTCCGGTCGCAGCGCCCGGGCCTTCTGGGCAGTCGCCGCCGTGGCGGCGTCGGCGCTGGCGACCGCCGTGCTGGTGCCAGGCCCGAGGCGCCTGCTGCATTTTGGCGTTCCGGCGCCCGGGGACCTCTTGCTGGCCTGGGTGACGGTGGCGCTGGCAGTGGGTGCCGGGATCACATGGAGCGGGCGGCTGCGCAGTGCCTCGGCATCGAGGCCGCCAAGCTGAACTCGGCGGTTGTTGGCATGGGGCGCCCTGGGCATCCGAAGGCGGCTCAGTCGGCGCTCGCGCCGATCTGGCGCATCCGCTTGAGCCACTTCGCCACGCCGGCTTCGCCCAGGGACTCGACCCCGCCCACCAGCGTTTCGTGAACCGGAGCGAAGCCGACGAAGCCCAGGATGTTGCGTTCCAGTGATTTCAGGCTGTGGGCACGGAAATACCAGCGGTAGACGAGTGCCGGCATGCCCATGGTCACGACCACCCTCGCAGAGCGGCCCTTGAGCAGCTTGCCGCCGGCCGCCCCATCGCCCGCCTTGCCCAGCGCAAAGCCGGGGCGCGCCACCTGTTCGAGAAAGGCCTTCAGCAAAGCCGGCATGTCGCCCAGCCACAGCGGGAAGAACAGCACCACGTGGCTGGCCCAACGGATGTGCTCCTGTGCGGGCAGCAGCGAAGCGGGCAGGGCGCCGTGGTCCCATTCGTCCTTGCTGCGAAGCAGCGGGAAATCCAGCGTCGCCACGTCCATGAGGCGCACGTCATGGCCCGCGGACCGCGCGCCCTCGGCATAGGCATCCGCCAGCGCGTGGCAGAGGTGGCCTCGGGTGGCGTCAGGGTGCCCGAGGATGAGGAGAACGCGTCGCGCATGGGTATTCATCACCCAAGGCTAGCGAGGTGGAGCTTGCGTCGCGTTGCGCGGGATCAATAGGCTCAGCTTCCAGGGCGTCACCGACTGAAGAACGGAAGCCCGGCCCGGCGGCAGCGAGAAACCCCTGCTTTCATTGACCAGGGTCAACCACGTCGCCGCCGCGGTCGAGAAACATCTGGCGCACGCAACGGCGCCACGGCGTCAATGGAGAAACAGCATGGGAATCAAGAGCATCCTCGTTCACCTCGACAGTGGAGTGAACGTCCAGGGCCGCGTGGACGCTGCCGCGGCGCTGGCCCTGCGGTACGAGGCTCATCTCATCGGCCTTGCGCCGGCCGGGTGGTACGCCCTGCCGCCCGAAGGCGCCGGGGGCGGGGGGCTTGCCGCCTATCAGCAGGCGGCGATGGATGAACTGCGCAGCCGGGCACTCGCCTGCGCGCGCCTCTTCCAGGAACGGGTCTCGCTCCTGGGTGTGACCTCCTATGAAGGCCGCGTCGAGATGGGCTATGCAGGTGAAGTGATGACGCTTGCAGCGCGCTACTGTGACCTGGCCGTGGTCTCCCAGCTGAATCCCGACGACGCGTGCAACGGCCAGTCGGTGCAGATGGCTCAGGAAATGTTGCTGCGCTCGGGCCGGCCGCTGCTGGTGCTGCCGTTCGCGGGCGAGTGCGAGGTGCCGGCGGCGGCACGGGTGCTGGTCGGGTGGGACGGCAGCCGCGAAGCCGCACGGGCCATGCGTGATGCGCTTCCTCTGCTGAGGCAGGCGGCGAGTGTCGAGGTGGCCGTGTTCGAGACGCCTGAAGACGTGGGGCGCAATCACGGCCAGATGCCGGGCGCCGACATCGGGCTCTGGCTTGCGCGTCATGGGCTGAAGGTGAAGGTCAGCTATGTGCCCATCAAGGTGGCGGCGGGCGAAGCGCTGTTGTCGCACGCGGCGGACATGGGTGCCCAGCTGATCGTCGCCGGTGGCTACGGCCATTCGCGCCTGCGCGAGGCTGTGCTCGGCGGCGTGACGCGCACGTTGATGGCCAGTTCGCCCGTGCCGGTGTTGCTTTCGCACTGAGCATGCTGGGCGGCATTGCGGCCGCTCAGTGCTGCTGTCAGGCCGTGACCGGCAGTAGGACGCCGGCGGCACCTTCGCCGACTAGCGAACCAGCAGCACGGGCGCCTTGGTATGGGCCAGCAGGCGCGCGGACACCGAGCCCAGCACGGCACCGGCGAAAGCCCCGTGACCATGCGAGCCCATGACCAGCAGGTCCGGAGCCTCTTCATTGACGATCTCGGCCAATACCTCGGCGGGATGGCCGACCGCGTGGTGCTCACGCAGGCTCCAGCCCTGCATGGCAGCGAACTCGCGCACCGGCTTGAGCACCTTCTCGCCTTCGTCGGCGTAGTACGTCTGCAAGGTGTCGTGCGGCAGGAAGCGGGCCGCATGCGGCGGCACCTGGGCCGTCACATTCAGGGCGACGAATTCGTGGTGTTTGCCCACGAGTTCGTCGTGGGCGGCGAGGTAGCTGAGCATTCGCTTGGTGTACGCGCTGCCGTCGACTGCAAGAACGATCTTCATGGCGGCTCCTGGGTGAATCCGGGGCAGGGCAGATCCTGCGCGCCCGGGCCGGGGGCCGACTTGCGCTTTGTCAATCGATCCGACTGACCCGGCCGCGCTTTTTGGGCGGCGCGGGGCTGTCGCAGCGAGCGAAAGCAAAAAAAAGACACCCTCGCAAGGGTGTCTCGCAGCTGGCTGACGGGCGAGCCCGCCGTCGATGCCGCCTCAGAGCAGGTGCTTGACGCCGTCCTGCTCGTCCGTCAGTTCCTTCAGCGTCTTGTTGATGCACTCCTGCGAGAACTCGTCGATGCTGATGCCCTGCACGATCTTGTACTCGCCGCCTTCGCAGGTGACGGGGTAGCCGAACATGACTTCCTTGGGGATGCCGTATTCGCCGCCCGAGGGGATGCCCATCGTCACCCACTTGCCGTTGGTGCCCAGCGCCCAGTCGCGCATGTGGTCGATGGCGGCATTGGCGGCCGAAGCGGCCGACGACAGGCCGCGAGCGGCAATGATGGCCGCGCCGCGCTTGCCGACGGTCGGCAGGAAGGTGTTGCGGTTCCAGTCTTCGTCGTTGATCAGCGCCTTGACCGACTGGCCGTCGATGGTGGCGTTGCGGTAGTCGGCGTACATCGTGGGCGAGTGGTTGCCCCAGACGGCCAGCTTCTCGATCGAGCCGACCGGCTTGCCGGTCTTGGAGGCGATTTGCGAGGCAGCGCGGTTGTGGTCCAGGCGCAGCATGGCGGTGAAGTTCTTGGCCGGCAGGTCCGGGGCCGACTTCATGGCGATGTAGGCATTGGTGTTGGCGGGGTTGCCGACCACCAGCACGCGCACGTTGCGCGAGGCGACGGCGTTCAGGGCCTTGCCCTGCACCGTGAAGATCTGGGCGTTCGCGGCCAGCAGGTCGGCGCGTTCCATGCCGGGGCCGCGCGGGCGGGCGCCGACGAGCAGGGCGTAGTCGGTGTCCTTGAAGGCGGTCATCGGGTCGCTGTGGGCCTCGATGCCGGCCAGCAGCGGGAAGGCGCAGTCTTCGAGTTCCATGATCACGCCCTTCAGCGCGTTCTGAGCCTTCTCGTCGGGAATCTCCAGCAGCTGCAGGATGACGGGCTGGTCCTTGCCCAGCATTTCGCCGGAGGCGATGCGGAACAGCAGGGCGTAGCCAATCTGGCCAGCTGCGCCGGTGACGGCGACGCGAACGGGTTTCTTGCTCATGGAGATCTCCGGGGACAGTTGATGAAGCTGGTGTCTAGGCGGCGCCGCGCGCATCGCCTGAAGGCGGGGAAGTGTACGGGCATACCCTGTGCTGCAATGCGCGCATGCCCCCAATGAAGCCAAGGCCGCCCGCCCCCCTGTACGAGCAAATCCGCCAACTGATCGTTGCGGCGCTGGCAGCGGGCGAGTGGCGGCCGGGCGACGCTCTGCCCAGCGAGGCCGCGCTGGCCGAGCGCTTCCATGCCAGTTCGGGCACCGTCAGAAAGGCGATGGACGAACTGGCAGCGGCCCATGTCGTCGAGCGCCGCCAGGGCGCCGGCACCTTTGTGTCGACGCATACCGCGCCGCGCGACGCCTACCGCTTCCTGCGCCTGGTGGCCGACGATGGCACCACCGGCCTCACGCGCGAGCTGCTGCATTGCCGGCGGGCGCGGGCGACAGCCGAGACGGCGCGGGCCCTGCATCTGCGCACGTCCGAGCCCGTCCTCGAGGTCAGGCGGCTGCTGTTGCGGCGCGGCCGCGCTGTCGTGCTCGACGACCTCTGGCTGCCGGAACGGCACTTCCGCGGGCTCAGCAGCGAAGTCATCAACGCCTACCCCGGCACGTTGTACGCGCTGTTCGAGGAGCGCTTCCAGGTGCACATGGTGCGCGCCGAGGAGAAGCTGCGTGCAGTGGCGGCCACCGCCGAGGCCGCCGAACTGCTGGGTGTTGCCGACGGCGCACCCCTGCTCAGTGTCGAGCGCGTGGCGTTCACCTATGGCGACCGACCGGTCGAATTGCGTCGCGGGCTTTACCACACCGAAGCAGACCACTACCTCAATGAGTTGAACTGAATCTGACAATGCCGCAGTGCAGCAAGTGCGAAGGTTGACGGGGATCTAGGCCCTAGAATCTTTCGGTTTCACATTGATTACGCAGGCTCGACCATGACGGACAGTGTCAAGAAAAGACCGGTCTATACCAATATTCACGTCACACAGATCGTCAGCTACCGCCTCCCGCCTGCCGGCATCGTCTCCATCCTGCATCGCATCAGCGGCTTCCTGATGTTCCTGCTGCTGCCCTTCGTGGTCTGGATGCTGGACAGCAGCCTGAGCACGGAAATCTCCTTCGAGACCTTCACGAACGTGTTCGTGGCCGGCTTCGCAGGCATCCCGGGCTGGTTCGTCAAGCTGGTGGCGCTGGGCCTGATCTGGGGCTATCTGTTCCATTTCATCGCCGGCGTGCGCCACCTGTGGATGGACGCGACGCACAGCGTCAGCAAGGCCCAGGGCCACAACTCGGCAATGGTCACACTGGTCCTCAGCACGCTGCTGACGTTGCTGCTGGGCGCCAAGCTGTTCGGTCTGTACTGAGCCCTCGAGGACAACAACAATGAGTACTTTCGGCTCCAAGCGCATCGTCGTCGGTGCGCATTACGGCCTGCGTGACTGGCTCGCGCAACGCGTCACCGCCGTGCTGATGGCCCTGTTTACCGTCGTGCTGCTGGTGCAGGTGCTGATGCCCGGCGCCCTCGGCTATGACCGCTGGGCGGCGATCTTTTCCCAGCAGTGGATGAAGGTCATCACCTTCGTGACCATCCTGTCCCTGGCCTATCACGCCTGGGTCGGCATGCGTGACATCTGGATGGATTACGTGAAGCCTGTCGGCGTGCGCCTGGCACTGCAGGTGTTCACGCTCGTTTGGCTTGTGGGTTGCGCTGGTTGGGCGATCCAGGTTCTGTGGAGACTCTGATGGCGCAGCTTGCGACCCGTAAGTTTGATGTGGTGATCGTCGGGGCCGGTGGCTCCGGCATGCGCGCCTCGCTGCAACTGGCATTGGCCGGCCTGAACGTGGCCGTGCTGTCCAAGGTCTTCCCGACCCGCTCGCACACCGTCGCCGCGCAAGGCGGCATCGGCGCGTCCCTGGGCAACATGTCCGAGGACAACTGGCACTACCACTTCTTCGACACCGTCAAGGGTTCGGACTGGCTGGGCGACCAGGACGCCATCGAGTTCATGTGCCGCGAGGCGCCCAAGGTCGTCTACGAGCTTGAGCACTTCGGCATGCCCTTCGACCGCAATGCCGACGGCACCATCTACCAGCGCCCGTTCGGCGGCCACACCGCCAACTACGGCGAGAAGCCCGTGCAGCGCGCCTGCGCCGCGGCCGACCGCACCGGCCACGCGCTGCTGCACACGCTCTATCAGCAGAACGTCAAGGCGCGCACGCAGTTCTTCGTCGAGTGGATGGCGCTGGACATCATCCGCGACGCCGAGGGCGATGCCGTCGGCGTGACCGCGCTGGAGATGGAGACGGGCGAGGTCCAGATCCTGCACGCCAAGACCGTGCTGCTGGCCACCGGCGGCGCCGGCCGCATCTTCGCGGCCTCCACCAACGCCTTCATCAACACCGGTGACGGCCTGGGCATGGCGGCGCGTGCCGGCATCCCGCTGGAAGACATGGAGTTCTGGCAGTTCCACCCCACCGGCGTGGCCGGCGCGGGCGTGCTGCTGACCGAGGGCTGCCGCGGTGAAGGTGCGATCCTGCGCAACAGCAACGGCGAGCGCTTCATGGAGCGCTATGCCCCGACGCTGAAGGACCTGGCACCGCGTGACTTCGTGTCGCGCTCGATGGACCAGGAGATCAAGGAAGGTCGCGGCTGCGGTCCCAACAAGGACTATGTGCTGCTGGACATGACCCACCTGGGCGCCGAGACGATTGCCAAGCGCCTGCCCTCGGTGCTGGAGATTGGCCACAACTTCGCCAACGTCGACATCACGAAGGAACCGATTCCTGTCGTGCCGACCATCCACTACCAGATGGGTGGCATCCCGACGAACGTGCATGGCCAGGTCGTCATCCCGAAGAACGGCAAGCCCAACGACATCATCAACGGCCTCTACGCCGTGGGTGAGTGCTCCTGCGTGTCGGTGCACGGCGCCAACCGCCTGGGCACCAACTCGCTGCTGGACCTGCTCGTGTTCGGCCGCGCGGCCGGCAACCACATCGTCGACTTCAACCTGAAGACCAAGTCCCACAAGGACCTGCCCAAGGACGCCGCCGACAAGACGCTGGCACGCCTGGCGCGCCTGGATTCGGCCACCAATGGCGAGTACTCGCAGGACGTCGCCAACGACATCCGCGCCGCCATGCAGCAGCACGCCGGCGTGTTCCGCACGCAGGCGTCGATGGATGAAGGTGTGGCCAAGATCAAGGAAATCGCCAAGCGCGTCGGCAGCATCGGCCTGAAGGACAAGTCCAAGGTCTTCAACACGGCCCGTGTCGAGGCGCTGGAAGTCGAGAACCTCATCGAAGCCGCCCAGGCCACGATGATCTCGGCCGCCGCCCGCCCAGAGAGCCGTGGCGCCCACGCGCACAACGACTACCCGAACCGCGACGACGCGAACTGGATGAAGCACACGCTGTGGTACTCCGAAGGCAACCGCCTGGACTACAAGCCGGTGAATCTGACGCCGTTGACCGTTGAATCCGTGCCCCCGAAGGTTCGTACCTTCTAAGTGAGCCGAAGCATATGAAGCGCACATTTCAGATCTACCGCTACGACCCGGACAAGGACGCCAAGCCTTACATGCAGACCCTCGAGGTCGAGCTGGATGGTCATGAGCGGATGCTGCTCGATGCCCTGGTCAAGCTGAAGGCCGTCGACCCGACGCTGTCCTTCCGCCGATCCTGCCGCGAAGGCGTCTGCGGCTCGGACGCGATGAACATCAACGGCAAGAACGGTCTGGCCTGCCTGACCAACATGCTGACGCTGCCGGGCACCATCACGTTGAAGCCGCTGCCGGGCCTGCCCGTCGTGCGCGACCTCATCGTCGACATGACGCAGTTCTTCAAGCAGTACCACTCGATCAAGCCCTATCTCGTCAACGACAACATCCCGCCCGACAAGGAGCGGCTGCAGTCGCCCGTCGAGCGCGAGGAGCTGGACGGCCTGTACGAGTGCATCCTGTGCGCGAGCTGCTCGACGAGCTGCCCGAGCTTCTGGTGGAACCCCGACAAGTTCGTCGGCCCGGCCGGCCTGCTGCAGGCCTACCGCTTCATCGCCGACAGCCGCGACGAAGCCACCGCGGAGCGCCTGGACAACCTCGAAGACCCGTACCGCCTGTTCCGCTGCCACACCATCATGAACTGCGTGGACGTCTGCCCCAAGGGCCTGAACCCCACGAAGGCCATCGGCAAGATCAAGGAATTGATGGTCCGCCGCGCGGTCTGACGATGGCTGAAGCAGTAGAGGCCCTGATCGCTGAAATGATCGACGAACGCGCGCTGTCCAAGCTGCGCTGGCGCTGCCGTCGGGGCCTGCTCGAGAACGACATTTTCATCGAGCGCTTCTTCAATCGTCATCCCGAAGGCATCAGCCTCAGCCATGCCGAAGGCCTGACTGCGTTGATGGACCTGGCCGACAACGACCTTTTGGATCTGTTACTGCGCCGCAAGGAACCCAGTGGTGAAATCGACACCATTGCCGTGCGAGGCGTGCTCGCCGATCTGCGCACCTGACTCCAGTTTTTCAAAGCCTCAAAGGACTGCACCATGACCCCGTCCGACGTGAAAGCCACCCTGTCGTTCTCCGACGGCAGTCCCTCGATGGACCTGCCCCTGTACAAGGGCAGCATCGGCCCGGATGTCATCGACATCCGCAAGCTCTACGCGCAGACCGGCAAGTTCACCTACGACCCCGGCTTCCTGTCGACGGCGTCGTGCAACTCCACCATCACCTACATCGACGGTGACAAGGGCGAGCTGCTGTACCGCGGCTACCCCATCGAGCAGCTCGCGGTGAACTGCGACTACCTCGAGACCTGCTACCTGCTGCTGTACGGAGAGCTGCCGAACGCGGCCGAGAAGGCCAATTTCGAAGACCGTGTGATGCACCACACCATGGTCAACGAACAGATGCAGTTCTTCCTGCGGGGTTTTCGCCGTGACGCCCACCCGATGGCCGTCATGACGGGCCTGGTGGGTGCGATGTCCTCGTTCTATCACGACAGCACCGACATCAATAACCCCGAGCACCGCGAGATCTCGGCCATCCGCCTGATCGCCAAGATRCCCACGCTCGTGGCCATGGCCTACAAGTACACCGTCGGCCAGCCCTACATCTACCCGAAGAACGACCTCAGCTACGCCGGCAACTTCATGCGCATGATGTTTGCCACGCCTTGCGAGGACTACAGCCCCAACCCGGTGCTGGTGCGCGCCATGGACCGCATCTTCACGCTGCATGCCGACCATGAGCAGAACGCGTCGACCTCGACCGTGCGCCTGTGCGGTTCGTCGGGCACCAACCCGTTCGCGGCCATCGCGGCCGGCGTGGCCTGCCTGTGGGGCCCCGCGCACGGCGGCGCCAACGAGGCCTGCCTGAACATGCTGGGCGACATCCAGAAGCAGGGCGGCGTTGCCCGCATCGGCGAGTTCGTCAACAAGGTCAAGGACAAGAACTCCGGCGTCAAGCTGATGGGCTTCGGTCACCGGGTCTACAAGAACTACGACCCGCGCGCCAAGCTGATGCGCGAGACCTGCCACGAAGTGCTGAGCGAGCTGGGCCTGGAAAACGACCCGCTGTTCGAGTTGGCCATGAAGCTGGAGAAGATCGCGCTGGAAGACGAGTACTTCGTCGCCCGCAAGCTCTACCCGAACGTCGACTTCTACTCGGGCATCGTGCAGCGCGCCATCGGCATCCCCGTGCCGCTGTTCACCGCCATCTTCGCGCTGGCCCGCACGGTCGGCTGGATCGCCCAGCTCAATGAGATGATCGGCGACCCCGAGTACAAGATCGGCCGCCCGCGCCAGCTCTTCGTCGGCGCCACGCCGCGCGACGTCAAGCCCATCGCCCAGCGCTGATCGCTGAACGACACTTAGCGCCTCATGCGAACCCCTCGGTCTTCCCGAGGGGTTCTTTCGTTTTGGGAACCCTGATGACCCGTCCTGAGATCCTCGTCCTCGGCAGCGTCAACCGCGACCTCATCGTGCATGCGCCGCGGCTGCCGCTGCCGGGCGAGACGCTGCGCGGCCAGCGCTTCGGCTCCTGCCTGGGCGGCAAGGGCGCCAACCAGGCCGTGGCCGCGGCGCGCCTGGGTGCCCGCGTGGCACTGGCTGCACGGGTGGGCCTGCTGGAGAACGGCGCGGCCATGGTGACCCAACTGATTGCGGAAGGCGTCGACACGCGCGCGATTGCCCAGCCAGCCGACGAGGTGCCCGGCGTGGCGCTCATCGTCGTCGGTGCCGAGGACGCAGAGAACCAGATCGTCACCGTCGCCGGCTCCAACGGCACGCTGCCGCTGGAGCAGGTCGAAGCCCTGGACATGGCGGGTCTGCGCTGGCTGGTCGCCCAGCAGGAGCTGCCGCTGCAGAGCGTCGCCCGAGCCTTCGAGCGCGCCCGCGCGGCCGGTGTGAAGACCGTGCTGAACGCCGCACCTTTTCGCGCCGGTTGTGAGGCTTTGTTGCCGCTGGTCGACCTGCTCGTCGTCAATGCGCTGGAAGCCCAGGCCCTGATCACGACGCTGGGCGGTGGCGCCGCCGAACCCGAGACGCTGGCCCGGGCCTTGCGCGCCAAGGGGCCGGCAGCGGTTCTCGTGTCGCTGGGCGCCGAAGGCCTGTGCTGGATCGACGCGGAAGGTGTCCGCCGCGTGCCCGCCCGTGTCGTGAAGGCCGTCGACACTGTCGGCGCTGGCGATACCCTCGTTGGGGCCCTCATCACCGCGTTGGCCGAGGGCCAGCCCATCGAGAACGCGCTCGCCTTCGCCCAGGCCGCAGCGGCCCTGGCCGTGTCCCGCGCCGGCGTGCAGGATGCGATGCCGCGCCGCGCCGAAGTCGAGCAACTCCTCACGCAAACAAACTGAATCCCACAAGGAGAACAAGATGCCCCAGACCCTGCTGCTGCCCCGCTGGATCCTGACCATGAAGGCCGGCGAAGACACGCTGGAAAACCACGCGCTGCTGATCGACGGCGAGCGCATCGCGGCCGTCGGCCCGCGCGAGACGCTGCTGGCCCAGTATCCCCAGGCCGAGCGCGTCGAGCTGCCCGAGCAGATCCTCATTCCCGGCCTCATCAACGCCCATGCCCACTCGGCCATGACGCTGCTGCGCGGCGTGGCCGATGACGTGCCGCTGATGGACTGGCTGCAGAACCACATCTGGCCGCTGGAGAAGAAGTGGGTCAGCGAGGAGTGGACGTATCTGGGCTCCAAGCTCGCGGCCGCCGAAGGCCTGCGCAGCGGCACGACCTATATCAACGACATGTACTTCTTCCCGACCGCGATGGCCCGCGCCGCCGTGGACTCGGGCGTGCGCGCTGCCGTGTCGATGAACGTCATCGACTTCCCGACCGGCTATGCCAGCGGCCCCGACGACTACATCGCCAAGGGCATCGCCGCCTACGAACAGTACAAGGGCGAGAAGCTGCTGGACTGGACGAGTGCGCCGCACGCGCCCTACACGGTGTCCGACGAGACCTTCATCAAGCTGCGCGACCTGGCCGAGAAGCTGGACATCCAGATGCATTGCCACATCCACGAGACGGCGGGCGAGGTGGAAGACGGTTTGAAACAGTTCGGCGTGCGGCCGCTGGAACGGCTGACTAAGCTGGGACTGATGAACGAACGCATGATCGCGGTCCATATGGTGCATCTCAATAACGAGGAGATCGAGCTGATGGCCAGGAACGGGGTGCACCTGGTGCACAACCCCAATTCCAACCTCAAGCTGGCCTCGGGCGTCATGCCGTTGAAGGCGCTGGAGGCCGCCGGAGTCAACACCGTGCTGGGCACCGACGGCGCGGCGTCCAATAATCGTCTCGACATGTTCGGTGAGATCCGCTCAGCAGCGCTGTTAGCCAAAGGCATCACGGGCGACCCGACGGTGGCCTCTGCGCGCACCGCGCTGGAGATGGCCACGGTGCGCGCCGCCAAGGCCATGGGCCGCGCCGACGACCTGGGCTCGCTGGAGGTCGGCAAGCTGGCCGACTGCGTCGCCGTGTCGCTGGACAGCATCGAATGCCAGCCCGTGTACAACGCCGCGGCGCAGCTTGTCTATGTTGCCGGCCGCGAGCATGTCAGCAATGTCTGGATCGGCGGCCGCCAGGTGCTGCGTGAGCGCCAGCCGGTCACCATCGATGTGCCGGCACTGATGGCCGAGGTGCGCGACGTCGTCGGCCGAATGAAAGCGCCATGACCAGAGCGTGGAGCCAGCACGGCCGCTTCAGCCTCAATTGGCGTGGCGATGTGCTGGTTCTGCGCCTTGAAGGGACCTGGAACGAGGTGGCCGCCACGCGGCTGCGCCAAGAGGGCGGCCGCCTGGCTCGTGAGCGTGCCGGCCGTCCCTGGGGCCTGCTGAGCGACACCGCCGCCTGGGAAGGCGCCACGCCCGAGGCGCTGGATGGCATCTGGGCCTTCTTCGAAGACGCCCTGGCCCATGACCTCGCCGCGGCGGCGACGGTCATCCCGGACAGTTTCCAGGCCCTCATCATCCAGCCGATGGCGGCCCGCGCCGCCACGCTGACCAACTTCCACGGCTGCGCCAGCGTCGCCGAGGCCGAGGCCTGGCTGCAAAGCCGCGGCCTGAGTCTGGGCGCATAGCCGGCGCAGGGCATCCTGCCGCCTAGAATGCTGGTTTCCCCTTACGCCGGCCGCGCGGCCCCGCCTCCCGACGCCATGACCCGCACCCTGCATCTGCAATGTTTCGAGGGCGGCAACGCCTTGTCCGCCTTCCGTGCCCAAGCCCTGCTGGGCCGGCTGCAACAGGTCAACGAGCGCATCAGCGCCGTCAGTGCCCGCGCGGTGCACTGGGTCTGGACGGACACGGCGATGGCCGGCGATGCGCACCAGCGCTTCGAGGCGCTGCTGACCTATGGCGAACCGGCCGCAGCTGCAGCCACCGGCGACCTCGTCGTCGTCGCGCCGCGCTTCGGTACGGTCAGCCCCTGGGCGTCCAAGGCCACCGACATTGCACGCAACTGCGGCCTGGCGCTCAAGCGTGTCGAGCGCGTCGTTGAATACCGCGTCTCGCTGAAGCCCGGCCTGCTCGGTGGTGCCAAGGCGCTGAGCGAAGCCGACCTGCAGGCCTGCGCCGAACTGCTGCATGACCGCATGACCGAGTCGGTCTGCTTCACGCGCGAGGCCACCGCCCATCTGTTCGACGAACGCACGGCCGAGCCGCTCGCGCATGTCGACGTGCTCGGCCAGGGCCGCGCAGCGCTGGAAAAGGCGAATGTCGAATTCGGCCTCGCGCTGTCCACCGACGAGATCGACTACCTCGACACCAACTTCAAGAAGCTTGGCCGCAATCCCAGCGACGTCGAGCTGATGATGTTCGCCCAGGCCAACAGCGAGCACTGCCGCCACAAGATCTTCAACGCAAGCTTCATCGTCGACGGCGAGGCCCAGCCGCTGAGCCTGTTCGGCATGATCCGCAACACCGAGAAGCTGAACCCGCAGCACACGGTCGTCGCCTACTCGGACAACGCCGCCATCATGGAAGGCCACGCCATCCAGCGCTGGATGGCCGCCGACGCGCCGGGCTCGGCCTACACGGCCCGCCCCGAGCAGGCCGAGGTGCTGATGAAGGTGGAGACGCACAACCACCCGACGGCCATCTCGCCCTTCCCGGGTGCGTCCACGGGCGCTGGCGGCGAGATCCGCGATGAAGGCGCCACCGGCCGCGGTTCCAAGCCCAAGGCGGGCCTGACCGGCTTCTCGGTGTCCAACCTGCATCTGCCGGGTTTGAACGAGCCCTGGGAGCAGAACCCCGTGGGCAAGCCGGCGCATATCGCGTCGGCGCTGCAGATCATGATCGAGGGCCCGCTCGGTGGCGCGGCCTTCAACAACGAATTCGGCCGGCCGAATCTGGCGGGCTATTTCCGCGTCTACGAGCAGACCGTGGACGGCGTGCGCCGCGGCTATCACAAGCCCATCATGATTGCCGGCGGCCTGGGCACCATCCGCTCGGACCTGACCCGGAAGATCGAGTTCCCGGCCGGCAGCCTGCTGATCCAGTTGGGCGGCCCGGGCATGCGCATCGGCATGGGCGGCAGCGCGGCTTCGTCGATGGCGGCGGGCACCAACACGGCCGACCTGGACTTCGACTCCGTGCAGCGCGGCAACCCCGAGATCGAACGGCGTGCGCAGGAGGTCATCAACCACTGCTGGGGCCTGGGTCAGGACAACCCGGTGCTGGCCATCCACGACGTCGGCGCGGGTGGCATCTCCAATGCCTTCCCCGAGCTCGTCAACGACGCCGGCCGCGGCGCGCGCTTCGATCTGCGCAAGGTGCCGCTGGAAGAGTCGGGCCTCGCCCCGAAGGAAATCTGGTGCAACGAGAGCCAGGAGCGCTATGTGCTGGCCATCGCGCCCGGCAGCCTGGATCGTTTTGCGGCGATGTGCGCGCGTGAGCGCTGCCCCTTCGCCGTCGTCGGCGTCGTCACCGAAGAGCGCGACCTGAAGCTGGTGGACGGCGACACCGAAGTCACCGACCACCCCATCGACATGCCGATGGACGTGCTGCTGGGCAAGCCGCCCAAGATGCAGCGCGACGTGACACGTGTGGTCCGCAGCGGCGGCGCGCTGGACCTGTCCGGCGTCAAGCTGGAGCAGGCCGCTTTCGACGTGCTGCGCCACCCGACCGTGGCCAGCAAACGCTTCCTCGTCACCATCGGCGACCGCACCGTGGGCGGCCTGAACCACCGCGACCAGATGGTCGGCCCCTGGCAGGTGCCGGTGGCGGACTGCGCCGTCACGCTGGCCGATTTCAACGGTTTTGCCGGCGAAGCCATGAGCATGGGCGAGCGCACGCCGCTGGCGTCCGTCAACGCGCCGGCTTCCGGCCGCATGGCCGTGGCCGAGGCCATCACCAACCTGCTGGCCGCGCCCTTCGAACTGCCGCGCGTGAAGCTCAGCGCCAACTGGATGGCGGCCTGCGGCGAGGCTGGTGAAGACGCGGCGCTGTTCGACACGGTCAAGGCCGTCGGCATGGAGCTGTGCCCGGCGCTGGGCATCTCGATCCCGGTCGGCAAGGACTCCTTGTCGATGCGCACCAAGTGGGATGGCCAACAGGTCACCGCGCCGGTGTCGCTGATCGTCACGGCCTTTGCCAGCATCGCCGACGTTCGCGGCACGCTGACGCCGGAATGGCAGCGCGAGGACTCGTGCGCCATCCTCATCGACCTCGGCCAGGGCCAGCACCGCATGGCCGGATCGATCCTGGCGCAGACGCTGAACCAGTTCGGCGCCGACGTGCCCGACCTGGACGAGCCCAAGCTGCTGGTTTCGCTGGTCAATGCCATCAACGAACTGCGCACCGAGAGCAAGCTGCTGGCCTATCACGACCGTTCGGACGGCGGCCTGTGGGCGGCTGCCTGCGAAATGGCCTTTGCTGGCCAGACCGGCCTGAGCCTGAACGTGGACATGCTGGTCACCGAAGGGGACGGCATCAGCGACAGCCGCGCCGACATGGGCGACTCCAAGAACTGGGCCGCCCAGGTCAGCGCCCGTCGCGAGGAGCTGACGCTGCGCGCGCTGTTCAGCGAGGAACTGGGCGCGTTGATCCAGGTGCGCGCGGCCGACCGCGACGCCGTCATGCAGGTGCTGCGCGCGCATGGCCTGTCCAAGCATTCGCATGTCGTGGCCAAGCCGAATGCGGCGCGACAGATGGAAGTCTGGCGCGATGCGAAGAAGGTCTTTGCTGCTGATCTCACGGCGCTGCAGCAGACCTGGGATGAGGTGAGCTGGCGGATCGCCAAACTGCGCGACAACCCGGCCGGCGCCGATGCTGAACACGCGGCGGCTGGCAAGGCGGATGACCCTGGTCTGCACGTGCACCTGACGTTCACGCCCGAGGCGCCCTTCATCAGCACGGGCGCGCGCCCCAAGGTCGCCATCTTGCGCGAGCAGGGCGTGAACTCGCATGTCGAGATGGCCTATGCGATGTCGCTGGGCGGCTTCGACAGCTTCGACGTGCACATGAGCGACCTGCAGTCGGGTGCCGTCAAGCTGGACGCCTTTGCAGCCTTCGTCGCTTGCGGCGGCTTCAGCTATGGCGACACCCTGGGCGCCGGCGAAGGCTGGGCGCGCAGCATCATGTTCAACCCGGTGCTGACCGAGCAGTTCCGTGCCTTCTTCTCCCGCTCCGACACCCTGGCCCTGGGCGTCTGCAACGGCTGCCAGATGCTGGCCGCACTCGCGCCCATCATCCCGGGCGCCGACGCCTGGCCGCGCTTCACGCGCAACCAGAGCGAGCAGTACGAGGCCCGCCTCGCGTTGGTCGAGGTGCTGGATTCGCCCAGCGTCTTCTTCAAGGGCATGGCCGGCAGCCGCGCGCCCATCGCCGTCGCTCACGGCGAGGGTTTTGCGAACTTCGCGCGCCAGGGCGATGCAGCCAAGGTCATCCAGGCCATGCGCTTTGTCGACAACCACGGCCAGGCGACCGAGGCCTATCCGTTCAACCCGAACGGCAGCCCGGGCGGCTTGACCTCGGTGACGACGGCTGATGGCCGCTTCACCGCGCTGATGCCTCACCCCGAGCGTGTCTTCCGCAACGTGCAGATGAGCTGGACCAGCGGCGACCGCGCGCTGCACAGCCCTTGGTTGCGAATGTTCCAGAACGCGCGCAAGGCGTTCGGTTAAGCGGCGTCGACTTCGAGCAACAGCCGGTCGAGGCCTTCTTCGGTGCCACGCCGGCGCTGCTCCAGGTCCTGGTGCCCGTCGAGATAGGCGAGCTGCTCGGTCAGCTTCAGCGTCGAGCCCGCGGGGGTGTTGGCGAACTCCACGGTGACGAGTGAGGCCGACAG
Source organism: Roseateles sp. P5_E4 (assembly GCF_054049255.1). Taxonomy (NCBI): domain Bacteria; kingdom Pseudomonadati; phylum Pseudomonadota; class Betaproteobacteria; order Burkholderiales; family Sphaerotilaceae; genus Roseateles; species Roseateles sp. P5_E4. The sequence continues at coordinate 107,310 of NZ_JBFUMS010000001.1, forward strand.
CGCGCGGCCGTCTGCCGCCATCGAGTAGGCGAAGACGATGCGCGCCTGCGGCACGATGTCCAGGAACAGCTTGTCGACGGCGAGCTGGGTACCGTCGGGCAGGGCGCTGCGGTAGATCTCCTGCCCGCCGGGGCGGAAGTCCATGCTGAACTCCGTGGCGTTCATCTCGGCATGGCAGTCGGACCAGCGCTGCTTGGTGGCCGGGTCGGCCCAGGCGGCGAACACGCGGGTGGCCGAGGCCTTGAAGCGGCGCTCCAGCACAAAGCTGGTGTGGGCGGCGGGAGTCGTCGTCACGGTGGGTTGTCCTGTTCTTCGAGAAGGGCTTCAAGGGCATCGAACTGGCGGTGCCACATCGCCTTGCGCTCGGCGACCCAGGCTTCCAGGCCGCCAAAGGCATCCGGCGCGATGCGGTAAGTGCGCACGCGACCGGCCTTGTCCGATTGCACAAGGCCGCCCGCTTCCAGTGCCGCCAGATGCTTCAACGCCGAGGGCAGGGCGATGTCCAAGGGCTTGGCGAGGTCCGACACCGAGGCCGGCCCGCGGCTGAGCTGGTCGACCATGGCGCGCCGGTTGCCATCCGCCAGCGCCGCGAAGAGGCAGTCCAGCCGAGCGTCAGTCGGCGAGGAAGCGAGCGAGGAGGGCATGACGCAGAGGGTAGTACTGGAAGACCGGGCGAGCCTCGACGATGCAGCGCCAGACCGAGGGGCGGGCGAGCAGGCGCTCGAAATAGGCGTTGAGCTTGGCGTGCGCGGGCGAGAAGGGCCGCACGATGGCGGCATAGAACAGAGCCGGTGCAGCCGCGCAATCGGCCATCGTGAAGGACTCGCCTGCTGCCCACTCGCGGTCGCCGAGGCGGCTTTCGATGAGGTCGTAAGCCAGCCCCAAGTCGTTGACCGCGCCGGTCAGCGTGGCCGCGTCGCGCTCGGCCTCGGGGCGCAGCTGCTGGGCGATGAAGCGCTGCATGGGCGTCATCACGTGCAGGTCGAAGACGCGATCCCACAAGCGCACCTCCAACTGCGCCTCGAAGTCATCGGGCAGCAACTGCACGCGGCCCGGGTGGCGGCGGTCCAGGTATTCGATCTGGATGGAGGTCTCGGGCACCACGCGGCCCCCGTCGACCAGCAGCGGGATCTTGGCCGTGGGCCAGAGCGCTGCATAGGCCGTGCGTGCCGCCGGGTCGCCGAGATTGACATTGCGGGCTTCGAACGGCGCACCGTTCTCGTAGAGGGCGATCAGGACCTTCCAGCAGTAGGAGGACAGCGGGTGGTAGTGCAGGGTCAGGGACATGGCGGCTCTAAAGTTTCCGTGATGGCTAAGTGTATGGAAACTTTCAGATAAAGGAAACTGTCGCGCCAAAATAAAGGCGGGCCAGAGCCCGCCTTTGCCGGAGCGCGGGTCCTCAGTCTTGAACGACGGCCGCCGCCTGCAGCCGCTTGTTCACCCGCAGCGCCACCAGCGTGCAAACCACGCCCGACAGCAGGTAGAGGCTGAGCGACACCAAGCCGAAGCGCGAGGACAGGAAGAGGGCCACGACGGGCGCAAAGGCCGCGCCCAGCAGCCAAGCCATGTCGGCCGTCAGCGCCGCGCCGGTGTAGCGGAAGTGCGGCAGGAAGTTGGACGTCACCGAGCCTGCGGACTGGCCGTAGGACAGGCCCAGCAACACGAAGCCGATCAGGATGAAGGCGGCCTGGCCGGGTTTGCCGCCGCCCAGCATGAAGGGGGCGAACAGCGCGAACACGCCGATGGCCAGGGCCATGGTGCCGAGGTAGCTGCGCCGGCCGATCTTGTCGGCGATCAGCCCGGACATGGGCATGGCCACGGCAGCGAAGGCCGCACCGAGCAACTCCATCTTCATGAAGTCCTCGATCCCCTCGGTGCCGTACAGCGCCACCCAGGACAGCGGGAACACGCTCACCAGGTGAAAGAGGGCATAGCTGGCCAGGGCGGCAAAGGCGCCGATGACGATGTGGTGGCCCTGGGCCGGCAGCAGCTCGCGCAGATAGGCGGGGTCGAGTTCCTGCTCTTCCATGCGCTTCTCGTACTCGTGCGTGACGACCAGGCGCAGCCGGGCGAACAGCGCGACGACGTTGATCGCGAAGGCCGTGAAGAAGGGGAAACGCCAGCCCCAGGAAAGGAAATCCTTGGCGTCCAGGCTGCCGAACACGTACAGGAACACGCCCGAGGCGACGAAGAAGCCCAGTGGCGCGCCGAGCTGGCCCAGCATGGCGTACCAGCCGCGGCGGTCGGGCGGCGCGTTCAGCGCCAGCAGCGAGGGCAGGCCGTCCCAGGAGCCGCCCAAGGCCAGGCCCTGGCCGACGCGGGCCAGCGCCAGCAGCCAGATGGCCGCGCTACCGGCTTCGGCATATCCGGGCAGCAAGCCCATGCCGACCGTGGAGCAGCCGAGCAGGAAGAGGGCGGCGGTCAGCTTGGCGGAGCGGCCGAAATGGCGCTGGATGGACATGCCAATCAGCGTGCCGACCGGTCGGACGACGAATGCCAGCGCAAAGACCAGGAAGGCGTAAAGCGTGCCGGTCAGGCGGTCGGCAAAGGGGAAGAAGACCTGCGGGAAGACCAGCACCGAGGCGATGCCGAAGACGAAGAAGTCGAAATACTCCGACGCGCGGCCGATGATGACGCCGACTGCGATATCGCCGGGGGCGAGATCCTCGTCCGTCCGCGTGGTCACGGGACCGGAATTGGGGTGATGGAAAGTACTACCTGCAACTGCCATTTCGGGCTTGTCTCCGTCTGTGCCTTGGACAAAATGTCCAATCGTTGATTTACCTCAATCAACTTACATTCCATCGCTGCGAGCAAGATCGTTAACCCTTGCGCGCGCCTCAGGATGTACCCCAACAAGTCTCTCCTCAACAGCGCCCTGGTCTTGTCAGCCAGCTTCGCTTTGTCTGGCTGCGATTGGATCGTGATGAAGCCGCATGGCGACATCGCGCAACAGCAGGCCCAGCTCATCGTCACATCCACGCTGCTGATGCTGCTGATCATCGTCCCGGTGATCGCGTTGACGCTGCTCTTTGCATACCGTTACCGCCAGTCCAATGAGGAGGCGACGTACGCGCCGGACTGGGATCATTCCACGCGCCTGGAACTCGTCATCTGGGGCGCGCCGCTGCTGATCATCATCGCGTTGGGCGCCATCACCTGGATCAGCACCCACAAGCTCGACCCCTTCCGCCCGCTGGACCGCATCGCCGAGGGCAGGCCCGTCGCCGCCGACGTGAAGCCGCTGGAGGTCTATGCGGTGTCCATGGACTGGAAGTGGCTGTTCATCTACCCCGAGCAGGGCATCGCGACCGTCAACGAACTGGCCGCGCCGGTGGACCGCCCCATCCACTTCCGCTTCACGTCGACCTCGGTGATGAACACCTTCTACGTGCCCGCCCTGGCCGGCATGATCTACGCGATGCCGGGCATGGAGACCCAACTGCACGCCGTCATCAACAAGGCCGGCGTCTATGACGGCCTGTCGGCCCAGTACAGCGGTGCCGGCTTCTCGGACATGCGCTTCAAATTCCACGGCCTGACGGACGAAGAGTTTGCGCGCTGGGTCGACGGCAACAAGGCCGGCGGCAACACGCTGACCCGTGCCGACTACCTCAAGCTCGAGCAGCCCAGCACCAAGGAGCCCATCCGCCGCTTCGCCAGCGTCGAGGCTGGCCTTTGGAGCGCCATCGTCGACCGCTGCGTCGACGGCAAGAAGATGTGCGCCAGCCAGATGATGGCCATCGACGCAGCCGGCGGTGCCGGCAAGGGCGGCGTGGCCAGCACGATGCGCAGCCCCTGGCGCGATGCCGAAGGGAACAAGCGCGACCGCATGGTGGTGGCCGCGCTGTGCACGCCGACCAACCTGCTGGGCCTGCCTGTCGAAGCCCCCGAGGCTTCACCCGTCGCGCTGAAGAACTGAGACCGACCGATGTCCAATCCCGTCGTTGCCCAACACCAGACGCTCGATCAGCTGCATCCCATCCTCGGCCGCCTCGGCTGGGACTCGCTGCCGCTGCACGAGCCCATCCTCGTCGCCACCTTCATTGCCGTGGTGCTGGGCGGCGCGCTGGTATTCGCGCTGATCACCAAGTTCCGCCTCTGGGGCCATCTGTGGACCGACTGGATCACCAGCATCGACCACAAGAAGATCGGCATCATGTACATCATCCTGGGTGTCGTGATGCTGCTGCGCGGCTTCGCGGACGCGCTGATGATGCGCGCCCACCAGGCCATGGCCTTCGCCGACAACGCCGGTTTCCTGCCGCCGCACCACTACGACCAGGTCTTCACGGCCCACGGCGTCATCATGATCTTCTTCGTCGCGATGCCCTTCGTGACCGGGTTCATGAACTATGTCGTGCCGCTGCAGATCGGCGCACGCGACGTGGCCTTCCCCTTCCTGAACAACTTCAGCTTCTGGATGACGGCCGGTGGCGCTGTGCTGGTCATGATCTCGCTGTTCATCGGCGAGTTCGCCAAGACCGGCTGGCTGGCCTATCCGCCGCTGTCGGGCATCCTGGCCAGCCCCGACGTGGGGGTGGACTACTACCTGTGGTCCCTGCAGATCGCGGGCGTGGGCACGACGCTGTCGGGCATCAACCTGATCGCCACCATCATCAAGATGCGCGCGCCGGGCATGACGATGATGAAGATGCCCGTCTTCACGTGGACGTCGCTGTGCACCAACGTGCTCATCGTCGCGACCTTCCCCGTGCTGGCCGCAACGCTGGCGCTGCTGACGGCCGACCGCTACCTCGGCACCAACTTCTTTACCAACGACCTTGGCGGCAACGCCATGCTCTATGTGAACCTGATCTGGATCTGGGGCCACCCCGAGGTCTACATCCTGGTGCTGCCGGTGTTCGGCATCTTCTCGGAAGTGGTCTCCACCTTCAGCCGCAAGAAGCTGTTCGGCTACGCGTCCATGGTCTACGCGACGGTGGTCATCACCATCCTGTCCTACCTCGTCTGGCTGCACCACTTCTTCACGATGGGCTCGGGCGCCAGCGTGAACAGTTTCTTCGGCATCACGACGATGATCATCTCGATCCCGACGGGCGCCAAGATCTTCAACTGGCTGTTCACCATGTACCGCGGTCGCATCAAGTTTGAGGTGCCGATGCTGTGGACGGTGGGCTTCATGATCACCTTCACCATCGGTGGCATGACGGGTGTGTTGCTGGCCGTGCCGGCGGCCGACTTCGTGCTGCACAACAGCCTGTTCCTGATCGCCCACTTCCACAACGTCATCATCGGCGGCGTGGTGTTCGGTGCCTTCGCCGGCATCAACTACTGGTTCCCCAAGGCCTTCGGCTTCCGCCTGGACGCCTTCTGGGGCAAGGTCTCGTTCTGGTGCTGGTTCATCGGCTTCTGGGTCGCGTTCACGCCGCTGTACGTGCTGGGCCTGATGGGCATCACGCGCCGTGTCAGCCACTTCGATGACGTGACGCTGCAACCCTATTTCGTCGTCGCCGCCATGGGTGCGGGCATCGTGGCCTGCGGTATCGGTGCCTTCCTGGTGCAGATCGCCGTCAGCATCTGGCGCCGCAAGGAACTGGCCGACACGACGGGCGACATCTGGGGTGGCCGCACGCTGGAATGGTCCACGTCTTCGCCGCCGCCGGACTACAACTTCGCCTTCACGCCCATCGCCCATGAGATGGACGCCTGGCACGACATGAAGCAGCGCAATGCCGAGCGCCCTCGCCAAGGCTTCGTGGCCATCCACATGCCCAGGAACACCGGCGCCGGATTCATCATCGCCATGCTGGCCACGGCCATGGGCTTCGCGCTGATCTGGCATATGTACTGGATCGCCGCGGCGAGCTTTGCGGCCACCGTCATCGCGTCCATCGTCCACACCTTCAACTACGACCGCGACTTCCACATCCCGGCCGATGCGGTGACCCGTACCGAGGACGAGCGCACCCGCGCGCTTGCATCCGCTGCTTGACCGGGATACAGCTGACATGACTGCAACTGCGACCTCTCACGTCAACGGCGCCGCGCCCGTCTTCTACGACACCGGCGACCACCATCCGCAGCCCAGCACCATGCTGGGCTTCTGGCTCTACCTGATGAGCGACTGCCTCATCTTCGCGGTGCTGTTCGCCGTGTATGCCGTGCTGGGCCGCAACTACGCGGCCGGCCCGTCGGGCGCCGACCTGTTCGACCTGCCGCTGGTGGCCGTCAACACGGGCCTGCTGCTGTTCTCGTCCATCACCTATGGCTTCGCGATGATCGCGATGCAGGCCAAGCGCAAGAACCAGGTCTTGGCCTGGCTGGCCATCACGGGCCTGTTCGGCCTGGGGTTCCTCGGCATCGAGCTGTTCGAGTTCCACCACCTCATCCACGAGGGTGCCGGCCCCGGCCGCAGCGCCTTCCTGTCCAGCTTCTTCACGCTGGTCGGCACCCACGGCCTGCACGTCACCTTCGGCTGCATCTGGTTGGTCACGCTGATGATCCAGGTGCAAAAGCTCGGCCTCACGCCGGCCAACCGCCGCCGCCTGATGTGCCTGTCGATGTTCTGGCACTTTCTGGACGTCGTCTGGATCGGCGTCTTCACCTTCGTCTACCTGATGGGAGTGCTGTGATGGCCGACCACGCTCACCACGACGACCACCATGACGACGGCGACTTCCACGTCAGCTTCAAGGGCTACGCCGTCGGCTTCATCCTGTCGGTCATCCTGACGGCGATTCCCTTCTGGCTCGTCATGGGCAAGGTGCTGCCCACGCCCAAACTCACGGGCCTGGTCATCCTCGGCTTCGCGGCCGTGCAGATGGTCGTGCACATGATCTACTTCCTGCACATGAACGCCAAGGTCGAGCAGGGCTGGTCCCTGCTGGCGCTGCTGTTCACCGGCGCCCTGGTCGTCATCATGCTGTCCGGCTCGGTCTGGGTCATGTATCACATGAACGCCAACATGATGCCGACGCCCGATCCGGCAGCCATGAGAAACATGCCCTAGGGTGTGAAGCCCCTCGCCCAGCCTCGCCCCGCTGAACGCGGACGTGTCCGGTCGGGACCGCGCTGCGGCCAGAGCCCGCATCGCTTCGGCAGGCATGGCGAGTCCTCAGGACTCGCCATGTCCGGCCTCAGCCCCCGAGGGGACGGCGATGCTTGCGGCATCGAGCCGCAAGCACATCGTCAGTGCGGGCCGGCTAGGGAGCGGCCCGGCGCTCGGCCCGCAACAGGCACTACGCGTGCCGAGAGGGCGTCATGAATCGCGCGGCGCGCATGGCGTTGATCGTTGCTGCGGCGCTGGCCAGCCTGGGCTTTCTCGCGCTGGCGGCCTGGCAGGTCCAGCGCCTGGGCTGGAAAGAGGATCTGATCGCTCGCGTCGAACGGCAGGTTCACGCCGAGCCGGTGGTGCCGCCGGGCGCTTCCGCGCCAGTATCGAAAGCCGACGAATACCGCCCTCTGCGTCTGCGCGGCCGCTTCGAGCCGCGCGAGGTGCTGGTGCAGGCCACGACCGAACTCGGTGGCGGCCACTGGGTGCTGGCACCACTGCGGCTGGATGACGGCACCGCTGCCCTCGTCAATCGCGGTTTTGTGCCGCCCGAGCAGCGCGCGCCCGAACAGCATTCCGCGCCTGCCGGCCCCGTCGAGCTGACGGGCTTGCTGCGCCTGACCGAAACCGGTGGCGGCCCGCTGCGCAAGAACGTGCCTGCAGAAGGGCGCTGGTACTCGCGCGATGTTGCTGGCATTGCGACCGAACTTGGCCTGACGGGCCCCGTCGCACCTTTCTTTGTCGACGAGTCCGCCGACCCTGCCCAACCCCGGCGCTGGCCTCGCCCGGGCCTGACGGTGATCCGCTTCGCCAACAATCACGCCGTCTACGCCATCACCTGGCTGGCGCTCGCGGCCATGTCTGCGGCTGCCGCCATCTATCTGCTCCGCGAAGAGCGCCGCCGCTCCCTGCCTTGAACCCCACGCCGCTGCTCCCCACCGCCGAACCTGCTGAGCCAGTCATCGTCGCGCCCGAGCGTCGCGCTGGCCGCGCCAACCTGCGCCAGCTCATCGAGCTGCGCTGGCTGGCCGTCGTCGGCCAGCTCGCCACCGTGCTCGTCGTGCATGTCGGCCTGGCGATCACGCTGCCCTGGGCCGAGATGCTGAGCCTGCTCGGCATCCTGGTCGTCTTCAACCTGTTCAGCATCTGGCGCAACAAGCTCACGCAGCCGGTGTCGCAGATCGAGCTCTGCATCGCGCTGCTGGTCGACGTTGGCGTGCTGACCGGCCAGCTCTATCTGGCCGGCGGCAGCGACAACCCCTTCATCTACCTGTATCTGCTGCAGGTCGCCGTGGCCTCGGTGCTGCTGCGGCCGGCCTATCTGATGGCCGTCATGCTGAGCGCGGTGTCGGGCTTCGTGCTGCTGACGCAATGGCACCGCCCGCTGCTGCTGGATGCCTCATCGCCGACGACGCTGTCGCCCAACTACCTGGGCGGCCTGCTGCTGTGCTTCGTGCTCAATGTCGGCCTGCTCAGCGTCTTCATCGTGCGCATCAACCGCAACCTGCGCCAGCGCGATGCCGAGCTGGCCGAGCTGCAGCAGCGCGCGGCCGAGGAGGTGCACATCGTGCGCATGGGCCTGCTCGCCAGCGGCGCCGCGCATGAGCTGGGCACGCCGCTGGCCACGCTCAGCGTCATCCTGGGCGACTGGGCCCATATGGCCCCGTTTGCGGGCGAGCCCGAGCTGCGCGAGGAAATCGAGGAGATGCAGCGCCAGATCCTGCGCTGCAAGGCCATCGTCACGGGCATCCTGATGTCGGCCGGCGAGATGCGCGGCGAGGCACCGCGGCTGACGACGCTGCAGGCCTTCACCGACAGCCTGGCCAAGGACTGGCTGTCCGCCCACGCAGGCGCCGATCTGGCCCTTCGCAACAAGGACCTGCCCGAGGTCGAGATCATCTCGGACAGCGCATTGCAGCAGGTCGTCGCCAACCTGCTCGACAACGCGCTCGAGGCAGCGCCAGGCATGCCGCTGACCCTCGTCGCCACCTGCCCGGACGAAGCCACGCTGCACTTGAGCGTGCGCGACAACGGCCCCGGCTTCGACGCCGACCGTCTCAAGCATTTCGGCGAGCCCTACCAGAGCAGCAAGGGCCAGCCGGGCCGTGGCATGGGCCTCTTCCTGTCGGTCAACGTCGCGCGCACCCTGGGCGGACGGCTGGAGGCTCGCAACCGCGAGGGCGGCGGCGCAGAGGTCGTGCTGACGCTGCCCCTGGCTTCGCTGCTGCCGCGACAATCCGCCACTCATGCCCGCTGAAGCAGACCGTTTGCTGCTCATCGTCGAGGACGACGACAGCTTCGCCCACACGCTGACGCGCTCCTTCGAGCGCCGCGGCTGGCGTTGCCTGCGAGCCACCGGCCTGGACGACATGAAGACCCTGCTCGACGAGCTGCCCGAGGACGAGGAACTCGGCCATGCCGTCGTCGACCTCAAACTGGCTGGCGGCGCTTCGGGCCTGTCCTGCGTACAGGCCTTGCATGGCTGGGACCCGGAGGTCCTCATCGTCGTGCTGACCGGCTATGCCAGCATCGCGACGGCCGTCGAGGCCATCAAGCTCGGGGCCTGCCATTACCTCGCCAAGCCGGCCAACACAGACGACATCGAAGCCGCCTTCGCGCGCAAGCAGGGCGATGCCGACGTGGAAGTGACCGAGCGCCAGACCGCGTCCATCAAGACGCTGGAATGGGAGCGTATCCACGAGGTGTTGGCCGAGACCGACTTCAATATCAGCGAGACGGCGCGGCGCCTGGGCATGCACCGGCGCACGCTGGCGCGCAAGCTCGAGAAGCAGCGCATCAAGTGATCAGCCGGGCAGCCTCTCCTTGAGCGCGTCGCGAAGCTCGGCCCAGCTGTAGGTGGCCTGGGCCGCCAGCAGGCCCGCCTGGCCGAAGACCGGCGTCAATCCGTAGCGCCGCAAGGCGGCGGGCAGGTCCGCGCGACCGCTGATGGCGTTCGCCAGCCATTCGCCGGCCACCGTCGTCGGCGCCACGCCATGGCCGCCAAAGGCCTGAGCGAACCACAGGCCCGGCGCCAGCTGGCCGATCTGCGGCATCTTGTGCCGGGCATAGCTCATGAGCCCACCCCAGGCATGCGAGACGCGCACCGCGGCGAGCTGCGGATAAACCTTGAGCAGGTCCGCCTGCAGCATCTGCGCAATGCGGGCCGGGTCGCGCTCCTGGATGGAGATGCGGCCGCCCCATAGCAGCCGGTGATCGGCGAGCGCTCTGTAGTAGTCGAAGGCGAAGCGGTTGTCGTAGAGGGCGGCGGGCGTGCGGATCGGTCGCAGGTTGGGCGGCAACGGTTCGGTCGCGATGACATAGGTTGCGATGGGCAGGCGCGCGCCGGTCAGGGCTGGCAGCATGGCCTTCAGATAGGCACCACCGGCCACGACGACCTGGGCCGCGCGGATCGAGGCGTCATGTGAGGTGCGCAGCACGAAGCCACCGGTGGCAAGGCGCTCGATGCTCATCACGGCACTGTGCTCGTGCACCCTGCCACCGGCATGCTCGATGACGCGAGCCAGCCCCAACGCGTACTTGAGCGGATGGAAATGGAAGGCATCGCGCTCCAGCAGAGCGCCGCCATAACGCTGCGTGTCCAGCCACTGCCGGACCTGGGCAGACTCGATTTCGTCCCAGGTGACGCCGAAGTTCTCGCGCAGCCAGCGCGCCTGATCGCGCAACTGGCGCTCGGCGCGTGCGCTGTGCCTGAACCAGTTGAGCAGCAGAGCGCCGCCCTCTTGCCGGTCGCAGTCGATGGCGTGGGCCTCGATGCGCGAGCGGATCAGTGCGATGGCTTCGCGGCTATGAGCGTAGAACTCACGCGCCGCTGCCAAGCCCAGGTCGCTCACCAAGTCCGCCGCGTCGCGGCTGTAGCCGCCGAACACGAAACCGCCATTGCGCCCTGACGCGCCATGGCCGATGGTCTGCGCCTCCAGCACCGCCACGCTGGTGATGCCGCGCTCCTGCAGCCCGCGAGCCGCGGCCAGGCCCGCAAAACCGCCGCCGAGCACGGCCACTTCCACGTCAGTGGACGAGTCGGCCAGCGGCTGGAAGGTCAGGCGCGGGGCGGTGACGGCGTAGTAGGTCTGGGTTTGCATGCGCTCGCATCGGGCTCAGATCTGCCGCACCCACTGCGTCTCAGCTATCGGCTGTCGGAACTGCAACTCCGTGCGTTGGCCGGTGGGGGCAGCGCTGATGGCCTAGCCGGGCTTGGGCTTGGGCTTGAAGATATGCACCGTTTCGCCGCGGGCGAGCATGTCCACCAGTTGCGCGATGCGCCTGGCACGCGTCTCGGGCTTGACGGCGGTCTGGATGCGCCAGAGCACGGCGTAGCGGTTGCTCGCGTTGACGGTGGCGAAGAAGGCCTTGGCCGGCGGATTCGCATCCAACGCTGCCGCCAGGTCGTCGGGCACGGTGGACGTCTTCGCGCCGTCGTAGGCCTGGGCCCAGCGGCCGTCGGCCTTGGCGGCCTCGACCTGCGCCTGGCCAGGCGGCTGCATGCGGCCCGCCTCGATCAGCGTGGCCACTTTTTCGACGTTGATCTTGGACCAGACGCTGCGCGCACGCCGCGGCGTGAAGCGCTGCAGGAAGTGCTGGTCGTCCAGCCCCTTCTTCTGGCCGTCGATCCAACCCCAGCACAGCGCGATCTCCACCGCCTCGGGGTAGGTGACGCTGGGCTCGGCCGCGCCGCGCTTGGCGATCATCAGCCACAGGCCGTCGGACTTCGCGTGGTTCTTCTTCAGCCAGGCCTCGAAGGCCCTGGCGTTCTTGAACAGCGTCGGGGCGACTTCGGCCGGGGCGGCGGGCTGGGCGGCGGGCATGCGCGCAGTGTGCCGCAAGCCCGGATGCCGTCGACGGGGCAGGGCCGCTTCGGGCGACGCGTCCCTATGAGATTCCAGACTGGCTGGACGCCGAGGCACTTATTCACGGTGACTCGGACAGCGCGCGCAGCTCAGAGCCGCGCCAGCAGCTCGTACGAGCGCCGGCGCAGTGCATGGTCATGCACCGCGCAGGCGACGATGAACTCGTCTGCCTGCGTGCGCTCGCTCGTTTCCGCCAGCCCGGCGCGCACGGTCTCCGGCGAGCCGACGATGGATTCACTCAGCATGCGCTCCACCTGCATGCGCTCAGCCGGTGACCACAGCGCATCCATGCTCGGCACCGGCTCGGGCAGCTTGCCGCGCCGGCCGCGCACCATGCCCAGGAAGCGCTGCTGAGCCGACGTGAACAGGTACTGCGCCTCGTCGTCGGTTGGCGCCACGATGATGTTCAGGCCCACCATCGCATGCGGCTTGGGGTGGCGAGCGCTGGGCTTGTAGGTGGAACGGTAGATCTGCAGCGCCTGCATCAGCATCTCGGGCGCGAAGTGCGACGCGAATGCGAAGGGCAGGCCGAGGTGAGCGGCGAGCTGGGCCGAGTACAGGCTGGAGCCCAGCAACCAGATCGGCACCTCGGTGCCCTGGCCCGGCACGGCACGCACTTGTGCCTGCGCGGCCAGTGGCGCGAGGTAGCTCTGCAGCTCCAGCACATCGTTGGGGAAACCGTCCTCGCCGCTGCTCTCCAGGCTGCGCCGCAGCGCGCGCATCGTCGGTCGGTCGGTGCCGGGCGCGCGGCCCAGGCCGAGGTCGATGCGGCCGGGGAAGAGTTCGGCCAGCGTGCCGAACTGTTCGGCGATGGTCAGCGGCGCATGGTTGGGCAGCATGATGCCGCCGGCGCCGACGCGGATGCGCTGGCTCGCCGCGGCCAATTGGCCGATCAGCACCGCAGTGGCCGAGCTGGCCACGCCTTCCATGTTGTGGTGCTCGGCCACCCAGTAGCGCGTATAGCCCAGCGTGTCGGCCAGGCGCACGAGGTCCAGGCTGTTCAGCAGGGCTTCACGCGTCGTGGCGCCTTCGACGACGGGTGCGAGGTCGAGGATGGAGAGCGGGGGCAGGGTAGACATGCAGGCATCTTGCCGGCGCCGGCTTGGCCCTGTCAGCCACCGGCTTTGCGCAAATGTGATTGCAACCAAGGCAGCAGGCGACCGCGGTAGGCCGAGGCGTCGAAGTCGTGCAGGTCCTCATGGCCGGCACCCGGCACCGGCCAGAGCGCCTTGGGCTCGGTCGCCGCGGCGAAAAGCTGCTCCGTCTCGACCCAGCGCGTCGAGCGATCCGCGGTGCCCGACGCGACCAGCAGCGGCGCGTGAACAGCCTTGATGGCTTCGATGGGGCGCAGCTCATGCACGCCCAGACCCAGGCGCAGCGGGATCTGCAGCAGCAACAGCGGTGCGGCCCAGGCGCCGGCCGGGCCGAGGCGCGCCACCAGGCGGTCTTGCACGGCATCGGTGATGGTGGGGTAGACGGACTCCAGCACCATGGCATCCAGCTCGGGTTGGCGCTCGGCGAACAGCAGCGAAGCGCCGCCCAGCGACACGCCGATGCCGCCCAGCTTTTCGCCCGGCAGGCGGGCGCGCAGCCAGCCCAGTGCCGCCTGCACGCCCAGCGCCTCGCGGCGCCCGAAGCTGATGCGCTCGCCGCTGCTTTCGCCGTGCGAGGGCAGATCGATAGCCAAGCTGGCAATGCCCTCGCGCTGCAGCCAGCGGGCGCGTTCCAGCATCTGCAACCGGTTGCCACGCACGCCGTGCAGGAGAAGCACTGCACCTTCGCCGGCGTGGCCGGGCAGGAACCAGCCGCTGACCTGCTGGCTGTCGCCGTAGGGGAGGCGCAGCGCCTCGGCCCGCAAATCGGGCGGTGGTGGTCCGATGGAGTCGCGGGCCGGGCGGGTCAGCCATTCGCCGGCGGCCAGGCTGACCACGACAACACCCAGAGCCAGCAGCAGCGTGATGAGGAGCAAACGGTTCATGCGACGGAGGCTGCCTGCTCAAGCGCCGCGGCGTTGTCGGCGCACAGCATGCGAAACGGTAGGCTGATGCGCTCATCCGCCGCGGCGGCCTGCCAAAACCCGCGTGCGCGGGGCAGCACACGCAGCCAGCGATCCCGCTCCGTCGGCAGCGGCAGGATGGGTGTGAGCGGCGGGGACAGCACTTCGCCACCGGCCAGCGGTGCGTAGCGCATGGGGAGCTGGTCGTAGCTGGGCGCCAGGCTCAGACCCGCGGCGTCGTGGAAGAAGCACAGATTGCCGCCATGCATGTCGCTGTTGGCGATGAGTTGGCCGAAGAGCTGGCGCTCGGCGACCCGCTCGGCATCCGCCGTGCTCAGCAGGCCGTGGGCGGCCAGTGCAGCGGCCACCCGGGTCCAATCGTTCGTGGCCTCACCGACGAGGCCGGCATTGACGCTTTCGAGGCTGACGACCCCTCGCCGCCCGTGCGGGCCGATGCGGTCGAAGCGTTCGCTTTCCAGGAAATGGCGCCCCTCATGTGCCAGCAGCCGGGTGTGCGCCGCCTCCAGCCCCAAGGCCGCCGCCGCCAGCTGCTCGCAGACCAGCAGGTCGCGCCAGCGCTGCACCGTTGCGGACTCGTCGGCGCCCGAGAACTTGACGACGCAATGCGGTGTCGCCATGCCTGCCAGTTCGCGTGCCACCGTGAACTTGGGAAATTCGCCGCCCGCCGATGAGCCGGGCAGTGCGCCTTCCATGGCCTGGGCTGCCAGTTCGGCGTAGCGGGCTGGCAGTCCTGCCTCATGCAGCGGCGCCGGCGACGCCAGCCTGGCATCGAGAAAACGGCGCAGGACGGCGTCTCCCACCAGCAACTCGCCCGGCAGGTCGTCGCCGAGACTGCTCAGGGCCAATAGCAGGGCATCGTCGTCCCAACTGCGTGGGTCGGGGGACAGGCCCAGGCCGGCGGCATGCCGGCGCGCGAAGTTGCGGCCCAGGAAGCCCTGCGGCCGCAGGTCATAGAGCGGGTAGGGCAGGCCCTCGTACCAGCCGTCGCGTGCGGCGTCGGGCGCCGGCCAGGCGGCCAGGGTGTCGAGATGGCAGCCTTGCGGCCAGATCGGGCGCAATTGGGCCAGGGCCTGAGGGCGGCCATCGGCAGCGATGCGGTAGAGCTGGGCCTCAACGCGTTGGCCACGGAAATCACGTCGCCAAGCGACGCGCCGACGCCGGGTCTGACCCGCCGCCACGACGGCGACACCGGCCGCCGCAACCAATCGCTGGGCGGTCTTGGTCGAGCAGCCCAGGGCCGCGGCGATGTCCGCCTGCCCCAGAGGGCCGCGTGGCCGCAGGAGTTGTTCGAGGCTGGTGAGGTCCGCGGACATGATTCAGGAGTCGTGTCCTGAATTTTGTCCTCAATTTATTACGAAAATCAAATGCAAATCAATAAGTTGCTGAATTTGTTCGTCATTGAGTGTCCTTAGTTCAGGCATCAATCGCCGGATCATTCGTGCAGAGCACCGCGCGCACCAGTTGTGCGCCGTCTGGATGGGCCGTCAAGCGGGCGCCTTGGTCGCGCATCAGCGCCAGCATGCGGCGGTTGTCGGCCAATATGTCGCCATGCAGGCGCTGCACGCCGTGGCGGCGCGCATGGGCCGTCAGGTGGGCGATGAGGCGCCGGCCCAGGCCGCGGCCCTGCCAGTCGTCAGCGACGGCCAGCGCGAACTCGGCGCGCTCGGGGCGGTCTTCGTCATGCACATAGCGCGCGTCGGCGATGACGGGATGGCCGGGCTGCTGGGCCTCGACGACCCACGCGACGTGCTGGCGCTGATCGACATCCGTCAGCAGCTTCAGCAGGGCAGGGCTGAGCTCGCGCAGGCCGACATGGAAGCGCTTGTGGCGCGAGTCCAGCGACAGCGCGCTGAAGAAGGCCTGCTCGGCAGCGGCATCCGCGGCGGCAATGGGGCGCAGGCGGACCTGGTGCCCGCCGGCCAGCATCCAATGCTCGGGCGCCTCGGTGGCGACGGGCGCTGGCGCCAGCAGCGTGTTCACTGCCGCGCTCCGGTCGCCGCCGGCCTCAGGTCCAGCACCGCCGGGCCGCTCAGCGCGCTGACGGTGACCGCCTCATCGGTCTGGACGACAAAGCACTGGCCGGGTTCCAGCACGATGTCGCGCGAATCGTGGTCGATGGTGATCCACAGCGTGCCGGACGCGCTGCACAGATGGGTGGCGCGGGCCTCGGGCAGGCGCGAGATCTGGCCGCGTTGCAGCAACAGCCGGGTGCGGGGGACGTCGATCAGCATGGTGTGCTCCTGGGGCGGCGGACTGGCATGCCGGGTTGGCATGCTTGCGTTGCGGCCGTCTGACGCGGATAGTGCCGCTTGGCCACCTTGCCGACAAACGATCATTCGGAAGGCTTCGCATTCCGCCAGCGCATGCCAACAAAGCCCGTTGACCACCTCCCGCCGCTGCAGTTGCTGGCCGCCTTCGAGGCGGCGGCGCGGCATTTGAGCTTCACCCAGGCTGCCGAAGAGCGCTTCATCACGCAGTCGGCCATGAGCCGGCAGATCCGCGCGCTGGAGGACGAACTCGGCGTGACGCTGTTCGAGCGCCGCCACCGTGCGCTTGCATTGACCGAGGATGGCCAGCGCCTGCACGCCGCCTGCTCGACGGCCTTGAACACCTTGCGTGTGGCCGTGCGTGCGGTGCGTGAGCCGCACCAGCGCCAGATGCTGGCGTTGACCACGACGCCGGGCTTCGCGTCGCTGTGGCTGATCCCACGCCTGACCGGCTTCACCCGTGCCCACCCGGGCATCGACGTGCGCCTGGATGCCGGCCTGGGCAACCGCAACCTGGCCAGCGAGGGCTTTGACCTCGCCATCCGCTACAGCCCGGTCGGCGCGGCTCAGGGCCAACAGCTGTTCGCCGAATCGATGGTGCCGGTCTGCAGCCCACGGCTGGTGGGCGAGCTGGGCCTGCCGCTGCGCGAGCCGCCCGACCTGGCCCGGCACACGCTGCTGCACCTGGCCATGGACGGCGACAGCGCCGGCATGCCGGCCGAATGGGAGCCCTGGCTGAGTGCCTGGGGCCTGGTCGATCTGCGGCCGGCGGCGCGCTTGAGTTTCTCGAGCTATTCCGAGGCCATCGCCGCCGCCATTGCGGGGCAGGGCGTGGCGCTGGGCCGGCGGCCGCTGGTGGATGCGCTGCTGGCCAGCGGCCAGCTCGTCACGCCGTTTGATGCCGGCATCGCGTCGGCGCGGGCCTATCGCCTCATCGTCGACCCGGCGGCCAAGTCACGTCCGGCGGTCAAGGCCTTCGAGCAGTGGTTGCTGGCGCAATGTGACGTGGGATCAAGCGCCGCCCCTCAACCTCTCTGACTTACGTCATCGGTCAGAAGCTGCCGCACGATGACGGGTTGCGCCAAGGTTCGACACCTCAACTCACCCTCGCTCCGTCCTGAACAGCCTATGAAATTTGGAAGAGAGACCCTCGTCATCCTGACGGCGGCATTGCTGTTGGCACTGCCTGGCCTCGGCCGCGCCGCTGATGCCATCGAAACCTCGAACGATCAGACGCGCCGCCTGATTCAACAGACGATGAAGGAACGGCGCATACCGGGGCTGCAGGTTGCGGTCGTCAAGGACGGCCGGATCGTGCTGTCTGAGAGCTTCGGCTGGGCCAACGTCGAAAACCGTGTGCCCGCAACGGCCAAGACATTGTTCCCGCTCAACTCCGGCACCAAGCCGCTCACAGGCGTTGCGGTGATGCAGCTGGCCGAGGCCGGCCTCGTGAATCTTGAGGCGCCCGTGTCCCGCTATCTCGATGACCTGCCGAGCGCTTGGCAGCCCATCCGCGTGCGGCAGTTGCTGGCGCACACGTCGGGGCTGCCCGACATCGTCGATCAACCCGGCCCCGTCACTGGCAGCACTGAAGCGGCCATGTGGAAGGCGGTCAAACAGCAACCCATGGAAGCGCCGCCCGGTGAGAAGTTTTCCTACAACCAGACCAACTACGGCCTGCTGGCTCAGATCATCGTCAAGCAGGCCAAGATGCCCTACGAGCGCTACATGAAAGAGCGGCAGTTCGCGCTGGCCGACATGCCGCTGACGACGTTCGGCGACAGCTATGACCTCGTGGCGAACGCTGCAACGATCTACAGCCACTTTCCCCGCAGAACGCTCGCGCCGGACGATGCCGATCGCCTGTCTCACTGGGTCTACGAGATGCCCTACAGCCTCCATGCGGGAGGCGGCATCCAGACGACGGCCACCGAGCTGGCGAACTGGATCGTCGCGCTGTCCAGTGGCCGGTTCATCAGCGCGGCCAGCGCGCAGCGCATGTGGACACCCGAGAAGCTGAGCAGTGGTGCCGAAGGCAGCTGGGCGGCCGGCTGGCCTGTGCTCGCCTCAAGCCCGAAAAGGCAGGTCGCCGGCATCGGCGGAAACCGCGCGGCCTTCATCGTTTATCCGGACGAGGGCTTGGCCGTCGTCGTCTTGACGAATCTGGTCGGCGGCAATCCGGAGAGATTCATCCCCCAGATCGCTGCGTTCTACAAGTGATGGGTCGCGCCCAGCGGTCAAAGCCTTCGAGCAGTGGGTGCTGGCGCAGTCACATGGCTGGCGATGCCGGGGTCGGCTGACACGGCGCGCAGCGTCCATTCCTGCGCCCGCGTGGCGTCGACGCTCGCGTCGCGCGCCTCACGCAGCAGCGCCGCGGCGAGCCGGGCCCGCCAGCGCTCGGCCGCGGCCAGCGCCCAAACCTGCTCGCTGAGCGTCAGGCAGGGGCCACGGTAGAGCTTGAGCGCGGCGTCCAGGGCCCCGGCGGCGGCAGAGCTGCCAGCAGGCGCGTGCTCGTGCTCGGTCAGGCGGTCGTTCAAGGCCTGCACGTCCACCCAGACGCAGTCCGCGTTCAGGCGCACGCCATGGTCCTGCACCAGCAAGGCGGCGTCGTGGGCCAGCAGGCGGCGCAGCCTGGCGACGGTGACCTCGAAGGCCTTTTGCCGGCCCTCGCGGCCGTCACCGGGCCACAGCTCGCGGGCCACGGCCTCGGTGGATGCGGCCTCGGTGCCGCGGCAAGCCAGATAGCGCAGCAGTTCGAGCGGCTTGCTGGCGGCCTTGCGCCCTTCCGCTGAACGCACGGCGCCGGCGTCGTTGCACATTTCAAAGCCACCCAGGGCGTGGACCTTCACCGACCAGGGCCAGGCCTCGGGCGCCCCGGCCGGCGCGGCGAGCCGGCGCGTGCGGATGGCCGAGCGCACCCAGTCCGTCTCGGCGCCCTGAACCAGGGCCTGGCAGAAGATCTCGCCGATATGCAGCGGCAGCAGCGGCAGCACGCCGGGCCACTCCAGTTCGCGCAGCGTGCGCATGGCGCGGGCCAGGGCGGCGTCCGGCAGGGCGGCCCAGCCGTGGCGCTGGCCGATGGCGATCAGCGCGGTCAAGTCTGCCAGGCAGCGCAGGCGTGCCGCCAGATAGCGCGGCAACTGCATCTCGCCCAAGCCTTGAAAGCGCGCGGCCGCTTCCTCGGCATTGCCGCAGCCGATCAGCGCATAGCCCTCCTGCACGAGGTAGGTGACTTGATAGCCGGGCCAGGCGCCGCTCATCTGCAAATGGCCCAGGGCACGCCTCGCGTGGCCCAGGGCCGCATGGAAGTCGCCCGCAAGCAGGGCCACGCGGCAGCGCACATCGGCCTGATCGGCCCACCACAGCGGTGTGCTGGCCGCGTCGCCGGCGGCCGCGGCCTGGGCTGCCAGGGCCAGCGCGGCTGCTGGGTCGCTGCTGCACTCCACCAGGCGTGCTCGCTGCAGCGCCGCGACCGCGGCCAGCCCTGGCAACTGGTGCTCGGCGGCCAGCTGCTGCGCCAGCACCAGCCGCTCACGCGCTTCGTCGACCTTGGCGAAGGCATACAGATGCCAGGCCGCGACGATGGCCCAGTGGCCGCGCCAGAAGGGCGAGGCGTCGGGCTGCCTCTCAACGGACGCGACTTGCGCGAACAGCAGTTCGAACTCCGCGTCTTCGCCATGGCGCTCGCAGAGTTCACCCAGCGCGCAGGCCAGCGCCAGGGAGATGTCGCTGGGCGCCCCGCGGGCGCGTTCCATCAACAGCGCCACATTGGCAGGCGGCCATGCGGGCAGCACGCCGTAGTCGTGGGCAATCGAGGCGCCGGCCCAGGCCAGCAGGCCCTCGATGCCGGTGCCAGCCGCGTCCGGGCCGACGGCGGCCAGGATGCCCAGCATGCTCATGGCGTGGCGGTAGATGGCCGCCTGCAGATGCTCCACCAGCACCACGAGGCCGGCTGCTCCGGCAGCGAGCGCCGCCTGTCCATCCGCCTGCGCCCGCAGGGCCAGCGCCGCTGCTTGAGCCAGCGCGCCTGGGGCCTGCGCCGACAGCGCCCGCATGACGTCCAGCAACTCGCTCGACCGCTGCGCGGCTGCCGCTTCAGGCTGCGACGGATTCATCGCCGCATGCTAAGTGCTGTGGGTCATCCGTGGGTGGTGCGGCGCGGCCGCGCCTTCCATCATCGAACTGCAGCCTGCGCACCGCCGGCGGCGTCAACGGGAGCTTGCAATGCACAACGATCTTTCACCGGCTCGACGCTTATTGGCCGTCGCCTGCCTGGCCACAGCCTGCAGTGGCACCACTTGGGCGCTTCCGCTAGCCCCAGGGGTCACCCGCGAAATCAACTTCGTTTCCGACCACTCGACGTGTACCGGCCTGCTGCCGCTGGGCGGCGACTTCGTGTCGTGCACGCTGACGAATGGCGCGGACCTGACGGCTTCGTTTGCCGACTACTACGGCAGCCCTTCGAGCGGCAGCGCCCATGTTTTCGTCAATGGGATGGACATGCACTTGTCCGTCAAGTCGACACCCTCCACGGTGYCGACCTCCGTCATCGATGCCGTCCAGTTCGACCAGTTCATGATCACGGGACCCACGCCCACGGTGCAGGTTGGCGTCACGGTCACCCTCGATGGCACCACGGCTCGAAGCGCTTCCGGCTTTGTGCTGACCAGCTACACCTTCATCAGCGGCAAACGTTCGCTGACGCCGAGCGCCTCGGCGAACGCGGTCGCTGATCGGATTGCCAATGACCCGTCACGTGACGTGCTCGCCTTCGGCCGCACCGCAACCTTCAGTGGCGGCGTCACTCAACCCACCCTCCATCGCGTCGATTCAGCCTCGTTCACCGCGGTGGTCGGCACGCCGTTTGAGCGCGGCTTCGAGTTCGCGATGTCCAGTCTGAACTCTTCTCTGAGCTTCAGCGCGCGCGTGGAGTATTCGCTGCCAGCCGGCTACACCCTGACGTCGGCCCGGGGGCTGCTGGTGAACGCCGTGCCGGAAAACCGCAGTTGGGCGTTGATGCTTGCCGGGTTGGTCAGTCTGGGCGGCATGCGTCTGGCACGGCGAGCCAGGTGAATCAGCCTGCCAGCCCTGCGTACACGTGTTGCACGTCGTCGTTCGCATCCAGCGCAGCGAGAAAGCTCTCCACTTCCTCCAGCTGCTCAGCGCTCAGGCTCGCCGGGTCGATGGGGTTCTTGGGGCGGTAGCCCAGCTTGGCGCTGAGCACCTTGAAGCCCTGCTCGGGCAGGGCGCGGCTGACCAGGTCGAGGTCGGTCGGTTCGGTCAGGAAGACGGTGACGCCTTCTTCGTCGGGCGGCAGCAGGTCCTGCGCGCCGGCTTCGATGGCGGCGGTGTCGGCGTCGGCGCCTGGCGTGGCAGGCTCGGCTTCGATCATGCCGACGTGGTCGAAGTCCCAACCCACCGAGCCGGCCGTGCCGAGCTGGCCCTTGCGGAACAGCACGCGCATGTCCGACGCGGCGCGGTTCACGTTGTCCGTCAGCACCTCCACCATCACCGGCACGCGATGCGGCGCAAAGCCCTCGTAAATGGCCTGCTCGAAGTGGACGACTTCACCGGTCAGGCCGGCGCCTTTCTTGATGGCGCGGTCCAGCGTCTCCTTGGGCATGGACACCTTGCGCGCCTGCTCCACCACCAGCCGCAGCCGCGCGTTGTCCTTCGGGTCAGCGCCGTGGCGCGCGGCAATCATGATGTCCTTGGACAACTTGCCGAAGAGGCGCCCCTTGGCATTGGCGGCGATGTCTTTGTGTTTGGCTTTCCATTGCGCGCCCATGGGGTGTCCTGTCGTTTGTCTAGTAAGCCCAAGTCGCGTGACTTGTCGGGCGGGTCGCTACTTTACGGGGTGGCTCTTGCCGATCTCGCCCCTGTCGTCGCGCTATTGAGGTGCGAAATCGTCGTAAGACCTTGGTAAATAACCCCAGATACGTACGACGTCGCCACGCTGCTCGAAGTCGAAGCCAATCTTTTCCAAGATTGGCAGGATTTCGTTTCGATGGTCAATGCTCGCTCTAGGAAGCAGCTTTCCTATGAATGGCCCCTCCTCGGACAGGCCGATGTCAAACCATTCGACAGCTTCAAACGGAAAGGGCAGGTGATAAAACCATTCGACATCCCAATTCGAGACGGTGCCATCAACTGATTTCGAGCGATAAGAAGGACGCCAGCCATCAAGAGCGCGGATGTGAGTGATCAGCTCGTTCCATCGTGTGTTGTTAGACGCACTGGCTAAGTTCCTTGTGGTGACCGCGGCACGAGTCCGCTTTCGCGCTCGATCATCATTTCGCGCATCAGCCATAGGTAAATCGTTCAAAGCCTTCCCCTCGTTCTAGTCTGAGCTACCCAACGTCGCCACCACCTTCCGCGTCTGCCCCGCCCGCCACACCGTCAACGTCACCTTCTCCCCAATCTGCCTCGTCTCCAGCAGCGACAGCATGTCGTCCAAGTCAGCCACCGCTACGCCATCGACAGCCGTGATGACGTCCCCCTGCACGATGCGCCCGCTGCGATCCCTGCCGAAGGGTTTCAAGCCCGCCGCCGCAGCCGGGCTGGCGTCCGCCACGTTGACCAGCAGCACACCCTTCGGCGCCCCCAGCGCCTTGGCCAGGTTCTCCGGCCCGGCTGTCACGCCCAGCGCGGGCCGGATGAAGCGCCCATCTCGAATCAATCGCGGCACGATGCGATTCACCTCGTCCACCGGAATCGCAAAGCCGATCCCGGCACTCGCGCCGCTCGGGCTGTAGATGGCTGTGTTGACGCCGATCAGCCGCCCCGCCGAGTCCAGCAGCGGCCCGCCCGAATTGCCAGGGTTGATGGCCGCATCGGTCTGGATG
Organism: Roseateles sp. P5_E4; assembly: GCF_054049255.1. Taxonomy (NCBI): domain Bacteria; kingdom Pseudomonadati; phylum Pseudomonadota; class Betaproteobacteria; order Burkholderiales; family Sphaerotilaceae; genus Roseateles; species Roseateles sp. P5_E4. The sequence goes on from NZ_JBFUMS010000001.1 coordinate 130,319, forward strand.
GCGCCCTTGATCGTGCGTCGCGTGACCGATTCGATTTCGCGGTTCAGCGCCGAGACGATGCCGGTGGTCAGCGTCTGGTCCAGGCCGAAGGGGTTGCCGATGGCGTAGACCTTCTGGCCCACCTGCAGATCGCGGCTGGCACCGACCGCGATTGCCGGCAGCTTCTCGTGGGGCGCTTCGATGCGCAGCACGGCAATGTCGCGGTCCGGGTAGGCGCCGACGAGCTTGGCTGGAAAGCTGCTCTGGTCGTTCAGCGTGACGGTGGCGCGGTCGCCGCCCTGGATGACGTGGAAATTGGTGACGACGTGGCCGGCGTCGTCCCAGATGAAACCGGTGCCCGTACCGCTGGGCTGCTCGCTGGTACGCAGCGAGAAGAAGTCGCGCTGCACGCTCAGCGTGGTGATGTGCACCACCGACGGCGACACGCGTTTGAAGACGCCGATGTTGTTCAACTCCTCGGCGTCCAGCGCGCCGCGGGCGTTGACGGCGCGAGGCTGGGCTTGAGCCTTGGCGAAAGCGGGAGCGCAGCCGAGGAAGAGCAGCGCGACGGCGAGGGTGAGGCAGCGGGGCAGGGTGGGCACGGGGGCGTCGGCGGGAGTGGCGTCGATCCGCATTTTGGGCACAACTCCGGGCTCCCGAGGCCCGCCGCTTCACGCCGCCCGTGCTGCCCTCCCGGGCGCGCGCTTAAGCCCGGGGCCGCTTCACCCGGCGAGAACTCAGGCCCGCCACGAGYGCCGCCAGAGTCAGCGCCAAGCTGGCGGGCTCGGGCAGCCGGCTGTAGAAGGTGTGGTCTGTCACGCCGAAACCTCTGCCCGAGTAGTTGCTGCCCTGGTAGCCGCTGCTCTCGTCAAAGGTGAAGGCGGTGGTGCTGAAGTAAAGGCCGTCGACGCCCGCGATGCGGCCATTGAGGATGTCCACCGCCTGGCCCGGCAGGAAGCGGGAGCGCAGCGCCGCGAGCGAGTCGGCACCGCTGTGCGTGTACTCGCCGATGTCGTAGAGCGCGTACATGTGATCGTTGGCGTCGATGCGGCCATCGCCGCTGGTGTCGAACCAGAAGTCGAGGAAAGGAATTTCCTCGCCGCCGTAAGCCAGGGCCAGGAAATGGAAGATGCTCTGCTGAACGTATTTGCCGGTGGCCGGGTCCTTGTAGAGCACCTCGAACTTCTGATCGTGCTCGGCGCCGCTCCAGATGTCGTCCGGCCCACCGGCCCCACCGCCTGCGCCGCCAGGGTTGCCAACGGCACGGGTGTGGTTGACGACATCGCAGAGCGTCAACGTCTTGGCGGCGTCGGGGATGTCGCGCTTGCCGCTTTGCCCGCCCGCCGCGATTTCTCCGACGTGATCCGAGGCGACGATGGTGCCGCCGTTTCGGCGATCCGTGTAGTTGATGGTGAAGTCCAGCGCCGTGCGGGTGTAGTTGTGCTCGATCACATAGGCGTTGCGCTGGCTGCAGTCATTGCTGTTGGCCTCGGGGCCGGTGTCGGCCAGCGCGGGCAGCACGAGAGCCAGAAGCGGCAAGGCAATCCACCGATGGCTGCTGCGGGTGTGAGGACAGGGCATGGTGTGTCTCCTTGGAGGTAGGCACCGATCGCAACGCCTATATTGGCTGTTGTCAGAAGGCGTGCCCTTGCCGGCTGATTCCTCCGGTAGCGAGCATCGAACGTGCCAGTTGCCGACTCCAGACGGAAGCGTCAGAAGGCATGTCGCACGCCGGGCGCCATGCCCGGGAGGTATTTCATGACCCAACTGCCCGACGCGGCGCTCGATGCGCTGCGGCAGATGTTGCGAATCGGATCCGATCGATCGGCCCAGGAGCAGGCGCTGCACCGTCTGCATTGCGTTTGCCTGGTGGCCTGCGGGCGCAGCTGCTCGGAGGTTGCGGCATGGTTTGGCGACAGCCCCCGCAGCCTGCAGCGCTGGGTTCGGCATTTCCGTGGGGCCGCCATCACGCCGGTGGCAGAGCGTCCGCCGGGGCGGCCGCCGCGGCTAACGGGCGTGAAGTCGCTGGAAGTGGCTGCTGAGCTTCGTATACCGCCCGGTGGCTGCGGTTACGCCAAAGGGCGATGGGATGGGAAGCTGCTGCAACAGCATCTGCGGGAGCATCACGGCGTCTGCCTGAGCTTGCGCCAGTGCCAGCGCACCTTGCACGATGTCTTGGCAAAGCCAGCGCCCCCGAGCGCCTGACATTGCGTCAATGTTCTGTCGTGTCCGGTGCCCACCGGGAGGTCGTGGCCTTGGCACTTGACTTCGACTGTAAAGAACATCGACAGGGCAGCGCGTCGCATCCAGCGCCTGGCCTGTCGGCGCATGGTCCGGTGGTGCGTTATGCGAGGATCGACTTCAAAGGGATGGTTTGAGATGCGGCGAGTGAGTTCGTGCTTGGGGTTGGCGATTGGCCTTGCGCTGCTGCCTTTTGGCGCTGGCGCGCAGCAGGTCTGGAAGTGCGAGCTGAACGGTCAGGTGCGCTTCAGCGACAAGCCCTGCCCGGGGAGCGGTCAGCCGGTAGCCGAGCGCAGCCTGCAGCCCAATGTCGTCGAGAGCCTCAAGCCGGAGTTGATCCGCGCCACCATGGGAGCAGCGTCCGCGGCTTCGGCGCCCATCGCGACGGCGGGCAATGCCTGCCCCGGTGACGGCGAGATTCGTGGCATGGAAGTCCGCGCCAATTCGACGACGCTGGGCGATGCGGAACGCCAGTTCCTGCAGGACGAGGTGCGCCGCGTGCGCCAGTGCCGTGCAGGGCAGGGGCGCTATCGCGAGGCCGACTGGGTCATCAGCCGCGAGGCCCAGGCGGCGCAGACGCAGCTGAGCGATCGCGCCCGCTATGACGCGCGCCTTCGCGCCGAGGCGATGCACAGTGCGGCCGACCCCGACGAGGGTGACCGCATCAACCGCCGCCGCATCGCCGAGGAGAAGATGCAGCGTCGCCAGCAGCAGCGACTGCAAAGAATTCAAAACCCCGCCTCCGCGCCGGCTTCCTAGCGCTCACCCGTGGGGGCACGGCGTTTGCCGATGGTCTGCGCGCAGTCGGCGCGCTGCCGGGGCTGCGTGGAGATCCACGATGAAGCGCTTGGCTGCAGGGTTGGGAATGTGTCTGGCAATGTGGCTGACATGCGGCGGTGCTTGGGCGCAGCAGGTCTGGCGGTGTGAAGTGGACGGGCAGGTGCGCTACACCGACCAGCCCTGCGAGAAGAGTGGTGTGCCCCTGCCGGCGCGCAACCTGCAACCGAATGGGGTGGAGATCCCCAGCCCCGCCGCCTCGGCAGCGTCCGACGTGCCGGCTTCGGCGCGCCCCGCCGAAAACGCCGCCAGCCAGCCACCGCTGGCACCGCCGCCTCGCCGTGCTGCCAGGGCGCGTGGCGCGCGCGGGCCGCAGTTCGCGATGCAGGGGCTGATGCAGACCGATTTCGTGCAGCGGGGCTATGTGCCGAGGCGTCAGAATCCGGCGTCCTCGCCGACTCCCTAGCCCTGCATGCCCACGGCCGCCGCCGACAAATCGCCCCCCCGTTCCGATCGCCTCGACGCCCTGCGCGGCCTGGCCATCGTCTGGATGGCCGCGTTCCACTTCGGTTTCGACCTGAACCACTTCGGCTGGATCCGCCAGGACTTCTACCGCGACCCGGTCTGGACCTGGCAGCGCATCTGCATCGTCAGCCTCTTCCTGTTCTGCGCCGGCGGCGGCCAGGCCCTTGCGGTGCTGGCGGGGCAGGGCGCTGGCCGCTTCTGGAAGCGTTGGAGCCAGGTAGCTGGCTGCGCGGCGTTGGTCTCGCTGGGCTCGTGGTTCATGTTCCCCAACAGCTGGATCAGCTTTGGCGTGCTGCATGGCATCGCGGTGATGTTGCTGCTGCTGCGCATGGGCCTGAGCCGGTTGCCGAACGCGGTGCTGCTGGTGCTGGCCGCGCTGGCCGTTGCGGCGCCACGGCTGGTGCAACTGCCCTTTTTCGACACGCGCTGGACCAACTGGGTCGGCCTCGTCACCCACAAGCCCGTCACCGAGGACTACGTGCCGGTGCTGCCCTGGCTGGGCGTCATGCTGGTCGGCTTTGTCGTCACGCGCGCCTGGCCCCGGCTCTGGGCCGGCAGCGGGCCGCGGCCGCTTGCGGTGCTGGGGCGTTGGTCGTTGAGTTTCTACATGGTTCATCAGCCGGTGTTGATCGCTGGCTTGATGGCTGCTCAAGTACTGGCCGGAGTCGGTGGTCAATGAGGGCCGACGAAGACCTCTCCGAACCTTATGAGAGCTGGAGTACGGCGCCTCTGGATGTCATCAAGACAAAGCGAAAAAGGGTTCGTACGGTGTTGTCGACGGCGCTGATAGGCGGTGCACTTGCCATCGGCGCGCTTACCGCGTGGATTCTTGTGCTCAACAGGCTCGCCCCGGTTTGGCGGAGGTTGCCTGATTCAGTTTTCCTGATACCTGTCGTGCTGGCGGTGCTGGGGACGGCCTTGCTGCACTTTTCGTTGAGAAACCGCTGGCATCCGCGGATGACCCTGAGCATGGGGGGATTGCTGCTGATGCTTCCCGCCGCTTCAATGCCGCTGTGGCCGCTGGTTCTGTATGCCAATCAGGCCCTCGATCTCAGCACCCCGACATGTTCTGTCTACACCGTAGCGAAGAAAACGAAGGTTCGACGAGCTCGTGGTGGCCCCGCACATGAAGTCGCGTTGTCTAGCGATGGCCAAGTGGTCACAGCTATTCGCGTGTCTGAGCAGCAGTTCATGTCGGTGTCCGAAGGCCAAGCGGTTTGGATTGAAGTGGCAGAAGGCTTGTTCGGGATCAAGTACGTCAATCGATTCGATTCGAGCGAGATGAGTTGTGCCGATGCAAGCCATCGTGTTTGAAAGAGGAAACCTGATGCGAAAGATGCTCGCGGCCGCGCTCGGCCTGCTCACCGCGCTGGCCGCTACGGCCGCACCGTTCACCTGGCCGAACGGCGCGCAGGCGGCCGTCAGCCTAGGCTATGACGACGGCCTGGACAGCCAGCTTGACCATGTGGTGCCGGCGCTGAACAAGCGGGGCTTGCGGGCGAGCTTCTACGTGCCCATCAACGGCCCGACGCTGCCCGGCCGACAGAACGAATGGAAGGCCGCCGCTGCGGCCGGCCATGAGCTGGGTAACCACACGCTCTTTCACAGCTGCTCGGCCAAGGGGTCGGGCCGGGAGTGGGTGGCGCCGCATCGCGACCTGGAGCGTCAGATGGCGGCCGGCGTACAGGAGCAGGTCATCGCCGCCAACACCTGGCTGCAGTCGCTGGATGGCAAGACCAAGCGCACTTTCACGCCGCCCTGCCTGGACATGCACGCCGGCGGCCAGGACTTCGTCTCGGCCTTGAAGCCGTATTTCGTCGCCTTCCGGGCGGCCGGACCGGCCATGGTCACCGATACGGCAGGGCTCGATCCCTATGCCACGCCCGTCTATTTCGTCGAGGGCTGGACGGGCGAGCAGCTGATCGCCCTGGTCGAGAAGGCCGCCGCCCAGCATGCGCTGGTGTCGCTGCTCTTTCACGGTGTTGGTGCCGAACACCTGAGCGTGACCCGCGAGGCCCACGACCAGTTGCTGGACCATCTGGCCAGGAACAAGGCGCGCTTCTGGACTGACAGCTTCGTGAACGTCATGGAGAACGCGAGGAAGCAGGCCGGCCGCTGAACCGACAATGCGGCCATGAGCTCCCCCAAGTCCGTCCTGTTCGGCTTCCACGCCGTCACCGTCCGCCTCAAGACCCATCCGGCCTCGGTCGCCGAGGTCCATTTCGACCCGTCCCGGCGCGACCAGCGCATGCGCGCCTTCGTCGAGCGTGCCAAGGAGGCCGGCGCCAAGCTGGTGGAGAGCAACGACGAGCGTCTGAGCCAGATCGCCGGCAGCCCGCGCCACCAGGGCGTCGTGGCCCGGGTGCAGGCGCTGGCCCAGCTCCATTCGCTGGACGATGTGCTGGACGCGGTGGAAGGCCCGCCGCTGGTGCTGGTGCTGGACGGCGTGACCGACCCGCACAACCTCGGTGCCTGCCTGCGCGTGGCCGATGGCGCTGGCGCCCATGCTGTCGTCGCCCCCAAGGACCGCGCCGTAGGCCTGAACGCCACGGTGGCCAAGGTGGCCAGCGGCGCGGCCGAGACCGTGCCCTATCTGATGGTCACCAACCTGGCACGGACCTTGAATGAGCTGAAGGAACGCGACATCTGGGTGGTCGGCACGTCTGACCAGGCCGAGCGCTCCATCTACGACCTGGACCTGAAGCGCCCGGTGGCCTTCGTGCTGGGCGCCGAGGGCGAGGGTATGCGCCAGCTGACGGCCAAGACCTGCGACGAACTGGTGCGCATCCCGATGGCCGGCGCCGTCGAAAGCCTGAACGTGTCGGTAGCGTCCGGGGTTTGCCTCTACGAGGCCCTTCGTCAGCGTCGATGAGCCAACGTTGATAATTCTGACTATTCAGAAAAATAGGAAGCCCGCCATGGCCGTCATCGAAGTCAAGCACCCCCTCGTCAAGCACAAGATCGGCCTGATGCGCGAGGTCGACATCTCGACGAAGAAGTTCCGCGAGCTGACCGGCGAGGTGGCGCGGCTGCTCTGCTACGAGGCGACGGCCGACTTCCCGCTGGAGAAGACGACGATCAACTGCTGGAGCGGCCCCGCCGAGATCGACCAGATCGCGGGCCGCAAGGTCACCGTCGTGCCCATCCTGCGCGCCGGCCTGGGCATGCTGGACGGTGTGCTGGACATCCTGCCCAACGCCAAGGTCTCGGTCGTGGGCCTGGCGCGCGATCACGAGACGCTCAAGCCGGTGAACTACTTCGACAAGTTCGTGGGCAACCTCGACGCCCGCACGGCGCTGATCATCGACCCCATGCTGGCCACGGCCGGCAGCATGATCGCCACCGTCGACCTGCTGAAGGCCCGCGGCTGCAAGGACGTGCGCGCTCTGGTGCTGGTGGCTGCGCCCGAGGGCGTGAAGGCGCTGGAGGCCGCGCATCCTGATGTGCGTTGCTGGACGGCCGCAATCGACAGCCACCTGAACGAGGTCGGCTACATCATCCCGGGCCTGGGCGACGCCGGCGACAAGATCTTTGGCACGACGCAAGGCTAGGTCTTCAGCCCAGCACCTCGCGCAGCGCCCGGCGCAGCAGCGCCAGCCCTTCGTCCACCTCCGCCGCGCTGATGTTCAGCGCCGGCATCAGGCGGATCAGGTGAGGGCGCGGCGCGTTGAGCAGCAGGCCCACCGGCTCCAGCGCTTGGGCCGCTGCCACCACTTCGCCCGCACTGTCTGACGGCAGCACCAAGGCCCGCAGCAGCCCCAGGCCACGCTCGCCCACCAGGCCGTGATCGCGCGCGACAGTCTGCAGCCCGGCGGACAACTGCGCCGCACGCTCGCGCACACCGGCCAGGAACTCCTCGCGGCAGACCTCGTTGACCACGGCAAGCCCCACCGCCGCCATCAGCGGGTTGCCGCAGAAGGTGCCGCCCTGGTCGCCGGGCAGGAAGCAGTTGAACGCCTCCTTGCACAGCAGTGCCGCCAGCGGCACGCCGCCACCCAGGCCCTTGGCCAGCGTCATCACGTCGGGCTCGATGCCGAAGTGCTCGTAGGCGAAGGCATGCCCGCAGCGACCGATGCCGGTCTGCACCTCGTCGGCGATCAGCAGCACGCCGCGTTCGGCCGTCAGCGCGCGCAGCTCGCGCACGAAGCCCGGGTCGGCCACAACGACGCCCGCCTCACCCTGCACGAATTCGATCATCACGGCCGCCGTGAGTGGCGTTATTGCGCGCTCCACCGAAGCGATGTCGTTGAGCCGCGCCTTCACGAAGCCGCCGGGCATGGGCGGGTAGATCTCGCCCCAGCCCGGCTTGCCCGAGGCGCTCATCATCGCCAGCGTGCGGCCGTGGAAGGCTTGCTCGAAGCCGATGATCTCGTTGGCGCCGTCCCGCATGCGGCTGCCCCAGCGCCGAGCCAGCTTCACCGCGCCCTCGTTGGCCTCGGCGCCCGAGCTGGCGAGGAAGACACGGTCGAAGCAGCTTGAATCCACGAGGCGCTCGGCCAGATCCAGCAGGGGCCGGTTGTAGTAGGCGGGGCTCGGGTTCACCAGCCGCTGCGACTGCGCCAGCAGGGCCTGCGTGATGAGGGCCGGGCTGTGGCCCAGGCTGTTGACGGCCCAGCCCTGCACGAGGTCGAGGTGGCGCTTGCCGCCCTCGTCGGTCAGCCAGGCGCCCTGGCCCGAGACGAAAACCGTGTCGGGGCGGCGGGTGATGGTGATGAGGTCGTGTCCGGGGTCGGTCATGGTGGGTGCTTCGTGGTCCATGGCCAGCAGTTTGTGTGGGTTGACCCATGGCCGCCATGACGCAGTTCCCACCTTTCCTGCCATCATGTCGGCATGACCTGCCGCATCGCCTTCGTGCTCTTCCCGGGTTTCCAGCAGTTCGACCTGGCCGGGCCTATGGCGGTGTTCGAGCTCGCCCGCCTGGCGCGGCCGGGCAGCTACGACTGGCGGCTGGTGGCGAGTGCGCCGCCTGCCGTGCACAGTTCGGCCGGCGTGGCCTGGCCGGTGCAGGGGCTGCCGCGCCATCTGGGAGATCTCGACCTGGTCATGGTGATCGGCGGCGATGGCGTGGACGCCGCCTGCCGCGACGGCCGCCTCATTGCCTGGCTGCGCAGGGCCAGCAAATCGGGCGCGCGCGTCGCCAGCATCTGCAGCGGCAGCCTCGTGCTGGCCGCCGCCGGCCTGCTGGATGAGCGCACGGCCACGACGCATTGGTCACGCAGCCGGCAGTTCGCCACAGACTTTCCCGCCGTGCGCCTGCAGCCCGACCGCATCTACGTCCGCGAGCCCGCAGTCCGCCAGCTTGGCTTGCCGGAACTCTGGACGAGCGCCGGCATGACCGCCGGCATCGACCTCTGCCTGGCACTGCTGGCCCACGATCATGGCGAAGACCTCGCGCGGGAGGCCGCACGCCAGCTCGTCGTGGAGCGGCGGCGGCCCGGCGGGCAGTCGCAGTTCTCGCCGCTGCTGGACCTGCAGCGCCCCGACGGCCGTTTCGGCGCGCTGCTGGACGAGGTGCGGCGCGACCTGAAGCGCGATCACCGCGTGGAGGACCTGGCCGCCCGGGCCTGCATGAGCCCACGGCATTTCGCGCGCTGTTTTCACGCCGAGACGGGCGCCACGCCCGCGCAGGCGGTCGAGCGGCTGCGCGTGGAAGCGGCGCGCGCGGCGTTGGAGGGCGGATCGACGTCGGTGCTGCGGGTGGCGCTGGAATGCGGCTTCGGCAGTACCGAGCGCATGCGGCGCGCCTTCCTGCGGCTGCTGGGCCGCCCGCCGGCGGCGTTTCGGCCGGGTGGCGTCGGCGCAGGGTGAACTTTCACCAACGCGGGGTTGATCCCCGCGGTCGCTGCCTTGCGTCAGTACAGGCAGGCAAGCCATCTCGGCGAGCCATCGACCTGATCCAACGGACTCAAGGAGCCCATCATGGCCACGCTTTCCACCCCCACCATCACCCTCGGCGCCGTCAATGGCAGCAAGCGCGACGTGACCGTCGCCGGCACGATGACCTTCGACGCGAGCGATGTCGGCCGCACTTATCGGCTGGAGATCGAGCTTTTTGGCGAAGACCTCGCCGGCGACCATCTGCCCTCCGGCGACGGCGGTGCCGACGACCTGATCAGCACCTTCACCTGGCTGGCCGGCGGCCTGCTGCTGCGCCCCTACAAGGCCGTCTCGGTGCTGGCCGCGGGCAGCGTCAACTACTCCGAGAAGCGCGCCATCGACACCGCCAAGCTCGACGAGGACGCCGGCACCGAGATCGTCGGCTGGGCCGACATCCACACGCCCATCATCATGCCGCGCTCCGACGAGGTCTATGCGCAGGTGACGCTGGGCATGTCCCCCGTCAGCAAGCGCTCCGTGACCACGCAGGCGGGCCTGGGCGTCTGAGAACTCAGACGAGACCCAGCGCGCCCAGCACGCCACCGCCGAGCACCATCCAGACGAGGCCCAGCCTCGTCCTCAGCGTCAGCAGCACGGTGACGGCAATCATCGCCAGCGTGCTCCAGCGGTGCTCGTCGGCGCGCAGGAAAGGCAGGGCCAGCAGCCAGCCCGTGGCGATGATCAGCCCCAGCGTCAGCGGCATCATGCCGGCCGAGAAGGCGCGCAGCACGATGTGCTCGCGGTTGGCGCGGGCCCAGCGCGTGGCCGTCACGGTCAGCACGCTGGACGGCAGCATGATGCCGGCCATCGCAGCCGCCGCACCCGTCAGGCCGGCCACGTTGTAGCCCAGCACCGCGACGAACAGGATGTTGGGACCTGGCGCCGCCTGTGCCAGGGCGATGGACGACGTGAAGTCGGTATCGCTCAGCCAGCCGGTCTTGTCGACCAGGTAGCGGTGCATTTCGGGCACCGTCGTGATGGCGCCGCCGATGGACAGCAGCGACAGCGTCAGGAAATGCAGGAAGAGGCCGAGAAGATCGACGGGCGTTGTCATGGCCGCGTTCTCCACCAGGCCAGGAACATGCCGCCGCCGCCTAGCAGGGCCAGCACATTGACCAGCGGCCAGCGCAGCAGCCCGATCAGCACGAAAGCCGTCAAGGCCAGGCCCAGCGCGAGGGGCCGGCCCAGCGGGCTCTTCTTGAGTGCCGGCAGCAGCTTGATGCCGGTGGCCAGGATCAGTCCGGCCGACACCGCGCCCATGCCACGCAGCGCGTTGATGGCCATGGGGTGGCGGGCCAGCTGGTCAAAGGCGGCGGCCAGGGCCAGCACGATGATCGCGGGCGCTACCAGCATGCCGGCCAGCGCCACGACGGCGCCTCGCAGGCCGAAGAAGCGGTCGCCGATCATCATGGACAGGTTGACCACATTGGGCCCGGGTAGCACCTGGGCGATGGCCAGGGTCTCGACGAACTCCTCCTTGCTCATCCAGCGATGGTGCTCGACCAGTTCGCGCTGGGCTATCGCCAGCACGCCGCCAAAGCCCTGCAGGGCCAGCCTTGAGAACGCCAGGAAGAGTTCGGTCAGGGATTCGGGACGGTTCAAGGCCGCTTCCTCAGCGCTGGACTTCAGCGCAGGACCTTCAGCGCGTCCGGGTTGACGATATTCGTCGGCTGCTGATTGATGAAGTTCAGCACATTGTCGAAGGCTGCGTCGAAATAGAGCTCGTAGCTGTCCTGCTCCACGTAGCCGATGTGCGGCGTGCAGACGGCGTTCTCCAACCGCAGCAGCGGGTGGCCCTGCAGGATGGGTTCGCTCTCGAACACGTCGATGGCGGCCATGCCGGGCCGGCCGCGGTTCAGTGCCGATACAAGCGCGCCCTCGACGGCCAGTTCGGCCCGTGAGGTGTTGACGAACAGCGCCGTCGGTTTCATCCGGGCCAGGTCTTCGGATGTGACGATGCCGCGCGTGGCGTCGCACAGGCGCAGGTGCACGGACAGCACGTCGGCCTCGGCGAAGAAGGCCTCGCGGCTGGGGGCGGCCTGGTAGTCATCGGCCTCGGCGCGCAGGCGCGAGGCCTCGCTGCCCCATACCATGACCTTCATGCCGAAGGCGCGTCCGTAGCCGGCCACGAGCTGGCCGATCTTGCCGTAGCCCCAGATGCCCAGCGTCTTGCCGCGCAGCACCATGCCGACCCCGAAGTTGGCTGGCATGGACGCCGCCTTCAGGCCGGCCTGCTGCCAGGCGCCATGTTTCAGGTTGCCGATGTATTGCGGCAACCGTCTCATGGAGGCCATGATCAGCGCCCAGGTCAGCTCGGCCGGCGCCACCGGACTGCCGACGCCCTCGGCCACGGCAATTCCTAAGCGCGTGCAGGCCTCGACGTCGATGTGGCTGCCAACCCGGCCGGTCTGGGAGATCAGTTTGAGTTTTGGGAGCTTCTCGAGCAACTGGCGCGGGAACGTCGTGCGCTCGCGGACCAGCACCAGCACCTCGGCATCGCGCAGCCGCACGGACAGCTGGCCGATGCCCTTGACCGTGTTGGTGAAGACCTTGGCGTTGAGGGGCTCCAACTTCGCCGCGCAGCGCAGCTTGCGCACGGCGTCTTGGTAGTCGTCCAGGATGATCACGTTCATAGCTGCAGGGGATTGTGCACGGTGCTCAGCAGGGGTCAGGGTTGCATGGCTACCATCGCTTTCCCTCAAGGAGACACCCGATGACCCCGATTTCCATGCACGCCGCCAGCGCGCCGGCATTCGCCAAGATGCTGGGCAATATGCTGACGTGGCTGGAGGCCGCCAAGGCCCATGCCGAAACCAGGAAGTTCTCGACCGACGTCTACCTGACGTTGCGTCTGGCGCCCGACATGCTGCCGTTTGCCAAGCAGATCCAGATCGCCAGCGATGCCGCCAAGGGCTGCGTGGCCCGCCTGGGCGGCCAGGAGATCCCCAAGTACGAGGACAACGAAGCCACGCTGGACGAGCTGGCCGAGCGCATCAAGAAGACCCGCGACTTTGTGCTGTCCGTGCCCGCCGAGGCCTTCGCCGGCAGCGAGGAGCGCGAGATCGTCATCCCGCGCCGCAGCGGTGACCCGCTGAAGTTCGATGGCTCGACCTATCTGCGGCATTTCGCCCTGCCCAACTTCTATTTCCACGCGACAACCACTTACGCGCTGTTGCGCCATGCCGGCGTGCCGCTGGGCAAGTCGGACTATTTGGGTGGCTGAGCGGGGACCGAAGACAGGCCACTACGGCCTGTCTGACGCCTCGCGAAGGCCCTGCCGCCTGCCCGCGGCGGGGCATGATTCCCCAGTTTGAGGTGCCCGGGGCGGGAAATGCTGCGCAATCCGCAGCCTATTCCCCGCGCCCAACCTGGCGGCGCGGCTTGAAAATCGGCGGAACATCCGATCACACCGCCCGCCGCATGGACATGTCGACGCCTCCCGCTGCCCCGCCCCAAGGTATTGCCCTTCTCGAGCAATGGCTTGGCCTGGCCCGCAGCGGCCAATGGCCTTTGCCCCAGGTCATGGAGGCCGCCTCGCGCCTGCAGGCGGCCGGCGCCCTGGACGCGGCCGCGCTGCTGTACCAGAACTGGGTCGGCGCCACCGCGTCGCCGCTGCGCCATGTGGCCTGTTTCAACTGGGGTGCCGTCCTGGGCGAACTGCGCCGCCATGAGGAGGCGGAGACCGTCTACCGCATGGCGCTGGAGCAGGCACCGGCCTTCGCCCAGGCGCGCCTGAACCTCGGCCACCAGCTGGAGCACCAGGGGCGCATGGAAGAGGCGCTGGCCGAATGGCGCACCGTCTACGACAACGAGGCGCCCGACGCGCTGGGCACCGACCCGCTGAGCCTTCGCCTGCACGCCTTCAACAACGCCGCCCGCCTGCTGGAGCAGGAGAAGCGCTATGACGAGTCCGAGACGCTGATGCGCCGCTCGCTGGAGCTGGACCCGCGCCAGAGCGACGTCGCCCAGCATTACGTGCACATCCGCCAGAAGCAATGCGCCTGGCCGGTCTACCAGACCTTTGGCGACGTCACGCACAACCACCTCTTGATGAGCACCTCGCTGCTCGGCATGCTGGACGAGAGCGATGACCCGGCCCTGCAACTGCTGACCGCCCAGCGCTTCGTGCTGGAAAAGGTCACCAAGGTCACCGAGCCACCGCTGCACAAGGGCCGCAAGCGCGAAGGCAAGATCAAGATCGGCTATCTGTCCGGCGATCTGCACATGCATGCCGTCGGCCTGTTGACGGCCGAGCTGTACGAGCTGCACGACAAGAGCAGGTTCGAGATCCACGCCTTCAGCTGGAGCCGCGAGGACGGCACGCCGCTGCGCGCCCGCATCAAGGGGGCGATGGACAGCTACACGCCGCTGCACGGCGTGCCTGACCGCCGCGCCGCAGAGATGATTGCTGAGGCTGGCATCGATGTGCTCGTCGACCTGCAGGGGCTGACCAGCGGCGCGCGCCCGGGCATCCTGGCCTATCGCGGCGCGCCCATCCAGGTCAGCTACTTGGGCCTGCCGGCCACCTCGGCGCTGCCGGGTGTGGACTGGATCCTGGCCGACCGCTTCGTGATGCCGCCGGAGTCGCTGCCGTATCACACCGAAAAACCCATCTACCTGCCGCACTGCTACCAGGTCAGCGACCGTACGCGCGCTGCCAACCCGGCGCCAACGCGCGCCGAGATGGGGTTGCCGGAGGACGGTTTCGTCTTCTGCGCCTTCAACAACAACCACAAGATGAGCGAGCAGGTCTGGCGCTGCTGGATGCACGTGCTGCGCCAGGTGCCCAAGAGCGTGCTGTGGCTGCTGGCCGACAACCCGTTTGCCAAGGCCAACCTGCAACGCGTTGCGGTAGAGGAGGGCATCGCCCCCGAACGCCTCGTCTTCGCCGGTCGCGCCCAGCCGGCCGACTACCTGGCCCGTTTCACGCTGGCCGACCTGTTCCTGGACACCTTTCCCTACAACGCCGGCACGACAGCCAGTGACTGCCTGTGGATGGGCACGCCCATCCTGACCCGCTCGGGCCGTACCTACATCTCGCGCATGGCCGGCAGCCTGCTGACGGCCGTCGGCCTGCCCGACCTGATCACGACGACGATCGAGGAATACGAGCAGCGTGCCGTACAGATCGGCAACCAGCCGGCCCGCGCAGCTTCTTACAAGCGTTACCTGGCGGAGCACGGCCGCAGCTCGCCGCTGTTTGACATCCCGGCCATCGTGCGCGATATAGAGCAAGAGTTCGAGCGGCTTGCGCTCGATGCGAGGCAGAAGGCCTAAATGCCGCGTCAGCACGACCCCTTCTTTGACGGCCAGCCGCAGGCGCCGGGCTTGCGCCTGGCCGCCAATGGCGAGCCGGCGCCGCCGCCGGACCCGCTGGAGAACCTGAGCAACCAGCCCGCCGGCGACCCGCTGCTGCAGGCCCTGGCCTGGCTGACGCGCCACCACGGCAAGCCGCGCTCGCCCGAGTCACTGCGCGCCGGCGCGCCGGTGGAAGGGGTTCTCGCGCCCGACGGTGCCATCCGCGTCATGCGCGAGGCGGGCTACAACGCCGGCCTGCTGCGCAAGAGCATCGACGACATCCACGCCCTGCTGCTGCCCGCGGTGCTGCTGCTCAATGGCGGCGACGCCTGCGTGCTGGTGCGCCGCCT
This sequence comes from Roseateles sp. P5_E4, assembly GCF_054049255.1. NCBI lineage: Bacteria > Pseudomonadati > Pseudomonadota > Betaproteobacteria > Burkholderiales > Sphaerotilaceae > Roseateles > Roseateles sp. P5_E4. Next base: position 145,366 of record NZ_JBFUMS010000001.1, read on the forward strand.
GGATGACCCGGCCGCAGTGGCCGCCGGTGCCTGCCGCTACGAAGTGGTGTTCCCTGGCCCCGAGGCGGCCGCCGTGCCGGCCACAACGGCCGAACTGGAACCCGAGTACAGCGGCTTCATGCTGGCCGTGTCGCCGCAGGAGACCGCCTCGGCCCCGCGCGCGGAGGCGCCGCTGCTGAAGCTGGCCGACAAAGGCCTGGAATCGCATTGGCTGTGGGGCACGCTGAAGCGCTTCACGCCCTATTACCGCGCTTCCATGCTGGCGGCGCTGCTGTCCAACGTGCTGATGCTGGTGTCGGGCCTGGTGACCTCGGTCATCTATGACAAGGYCATTCCCCACCAGGCCATGGTCACGCTGTGGACCCTGGCCGTGGGCGCCTCGGTGGCCCTGGTCTTCGACCTGTTCGCGCGCCAGCTGCGTTCCCACCTCATCGACCTGGCCGGCCGCAAGGCCGACCTCGTCATCGGCGCCAAGCTCTACCGCCAGACCCTCGGGGTGCGCATGGAGCACAAGCCGGCTTCCGCCGGCGCCTATGCCGCCCATCTGGCCCAGGTGGAAATGGTGCGGGAGTTCTTCACCGGCGCCACGCTGTCGGCCCTGTCTGACCTGCCTTTCCTGGTCATCTTCATCGGCATGACCTTCGTCATCGGCGGGCCGCTGGGCTGGGTGCTGGTGCTGGCCGTGCCGCTCATCATGGGCCTGTCCTGGGCCATCCAGGGGGCGCTGCGCAAGGCCATGAGCACCAATATGCAGGAGACGGCCGACCTGCACGGCACCCTGGTCGAGTCCCTCGAGGGCCTGGAAGACCTGAAGACGTCGGGCGCCGAGGGCCGCTTCGTGCGCCGCTACGAGCGCACGACGGCCATCGTCGCCGACACGGCCCTGACCTCGCGCGCGCTGTCGAGCTGGAGCATGAATCTGTCCAGCACGCTGCAGCAGGCGGTCAACCTCATCATCCTGATCTGGGGCGTTTACCTGATCCATGACGGCGTCATCTCGGCCGGCGCGCTGATCGGCTCAGTGATGTTCGCCAGCCGCGCCATCGCGCCGCTGGGCAGCCTCGTCAGCCTGGCGACGCGCTACCAGGGTGCTCGCGCCGCCATGATGGCGCTCAACCAGATGATGAATGCACCGGTCGAGCGCGACAGCAGCCGCAATTACGTGCCGCTGTCCCAGGTCACCGGCAAGGTCGGCCTGCACGACGTCGGCTTCAGCTACCCGCCCCAACCGCAGCACGGCCAGCAGCAGGCGGCCAGCGAGTCGGCGGCGCCCAAGGTGCTGCGCAACGTGACCATGCGCCTGGAGGCCGGCGAGCGCGTCGCCATCCTGGGCCGCATCGGCAGCGGCAAATCCACCATCCTGCGCATGCTCGGCGGCCTCTACCAGCCCACCGAAGGCATGGTCGAGGTCGATGGCATCGATTTGCGCCAGGTCGACCCGGCCGAGTACCGGGCCCGGGTCGGCTTCGTCAGCCAGGAGCCGCGCCTGTTCGTCGGCACATTGCGCGACAACGTGCTGATGGGCCGCGCCCACCTGGACGCGGGCCGCCTCGTCGAGGTGGCCAAGCTGACCGGCCTGGACCGCGTCGTCTCCGGCCATCCGATGGGCTGGGACCTGCCGGTCGGCGAAATGGGCCAGCTGCTGTCCGGCGGCCAGCGCCAGCTCGTGGCCCTGGCCCGGGCCCTGGTCACCAAGCCGCAGATCCTGTTGATGGACGAGCCCACCAGCTCGATGGACGCGCAAAGCGAGATGGCTTTCCTGCGCCAGCTGCGTGACGCAGCCGGCACGGCCACGCTCGTCGTCGTGACCCACCGCCCGGCCGTGCTGGAGCTGGTGCAGCGCATCGCCGTCGTCGATGGCGGCCGTGTCGTCATGGACGGCCCGCGCGACCAGGTGCTGGCGGCGCTGTCCGGCGTGCGCCCGGCCGCGCCCGCCCAGGGTGGCGAGGGCGTGCACATGCATCCGTCCGCACAACCCGTGCAGCGCAGCGCGAGCGTATGAAGCCCCCACGTTCGTTTCACTCACTGCCCCCCGAGGGGGTGGCAATGCCCTTCGGGCGGCCGAGCGGGCATAGCGTATGAGCGCCAAAGCCCTGAGCAAGGAAGAAGGCCTGTTCGTCAGTGCCCTTCATGCCGCCCAGATCGACGAGCCCCTGCCGCGCGCGACCTGGGCCCTGTATCTGCTGTGCGCCGTCGTCACGGTGGCCATCACGTGGTCGGCCCTGGCCAAGGTGGACGAGATCACCCGCAGCGATGGCCGCATCGTGCCCGATGGGCGCGAGCAGGTCATCGCCAGCCTGGACGCCGGCATCCTGCGCGAACTCAAGGTGCGCGAAGGCCAGGAAGTGCAGGCCGGCGAGGACCTGGCCTTCCTCGACCCGACCCGTGTCGAAGCCCAGCAGAACGAAGGCCAGGCCAAGCTGCTGGCCCTGAAGGCGGCCGCGGCGCGGCTGGAGGCCGAGGCCAATGGCCGCGTCAGCATCCACTGGCCCGCCGGCATCGACCCCAAGGCCCGCTATGCCCAGGGCGAGGCCGAATCCTTCGACGCCCGCAAGCGCCTGCTGGACGAGGCGGTCGGCGCCATCAACCGCAGCCTCGGGCTGATCTCCAAGGAGCTCAAGCTCGCCCAGGACATGTCCCGCAGCGGCCTGATGAGCGACGTGGAGGTCATGCGGCTGAACCGCCAGGTCAACGAGATCCAGCAGCAGCGCACCGAGCGCCTGTCGCGCTACCGCCAGGAAGCCAGCCAGGAACTGGTGCGCGTGCAAAGCGAAATGGCCCAGATGGACGAGCAGATGGTGGTGCGCCAGGACGCGCTGACGCGCACGGTGCTGAAGTCGCCCGTGCATGGGGTCGTCAAAAGCATCAAGTCCGGCACCGTCGGTGGCGTCATTGCCAGCGGCGCACCCATCCTGGAAATCTCGCCCATCGGTCCCAAGGTGCTGGTGGAGGCGCGCATCAAGCCCAAGGACATCGGCTTCATCCGCCTGGGCCAGACGGCCGAGGTCAAGCTGGCCGGCTATGACTTCAACACCTATGGCGGCCTGGAAGGCAAGGTCACCTACATGAGCCCCGACGCCGTCACCGAGGGCGACAAGAGCGGCGAGGGCCATTACCGCGTCATCGTCACGTCCGAGCGCAACAACCTCAAGTACAAGGGCGAGAAGCTGCCCGTCATCCCGGGCATGACGTCGCAGGTGGAGATCAAGACCGGCGAGCGCTCGGTGCTGAGCTATCTGCTGCGGCCGATGATGAAGTCGCAGGAAGCGCTGCGCGAGAGGTAAAGCTGCCCCTCGCCCAGTCTCGCCTGCTGAACGCGGCGAGCTTGGTCGGTCCCCCGGGGGGACGGCGATGCTTGCCGGATCAACCGGCAAGCACATCGCCAAGAGGGCCGGCTTGGGAGCGGCCCGGCGCTCGGCCCGCAAGACAACGTAGCTAGCGCTGAACAAGGGCAGGTGCGGGCCCGCTTTTCCGGGCTTCAGGGGAGGGGGGCGGATGGTCTAGTGACGGGGCCATGCTGTACCCGCTCCGTCCCCTCATCGTCCTCGGCTTCGCCGCTTTCGGTTCACTCGCGCTGGCGCAGACGCGCCCGCCCAAGACTGTTGCGCCGCCGCCGGCGGTCGAGGTGCCTGCGTCCCAAGGCCGCTGCAACGAGGACGACGCCGGCCTGTCGCGCCTGGGCCGCGACATGAGCGCCCTCGAAACCCAGACCGGCGACCCGCGCGCCGCGCTGCAAACACTGATCAACGCAACGCTGTCGCGCAGCAAGGCCCTGGGCGCCGTGCGCCTGCTGGCCGATGCCGCCCGATCGGACGTCGAAGAGACGCGTGCACTGGGCCTGCCGACGGCCAACCTCACCATCAGCACCAACGGCGTGTACCAGAACGTCGGCGGCGTGACCGTCGGCCGGGGTGGCCAAGCCGGTGCAACGCTCTCGGCCGGCATGCCGGTCTGGGACTCCGGCCGCGTCGCCAAGCTGACCGACTGGCGCAAGGAGCTCGCCGAAGTCGCAGCCCAAGGCCAGCGCAGCGCCGAGGAGCAGTTGTCGCTGAACGTCGTCACGCTGGCGCTGGACCGCAGCCGCTATGTGCTGCAGGGCCAGGTCTACACGCAATACGTGCGCAAGATGGCCTGCCTGGTCGACGCGCTGGAGATCATCACCAAGGCCGACCGCGGCCGCGCCAGCGAGCTGGTGCAGGCGCAGAAGAGCCTGCAGCAGGCCGACCTGTCGCTGGAGCAGACCATGTCGGCCCTGCGCCAGACGGAGGTGCGCATGAAGCGCCTGGTGGGCGAGCCCCTGCCGCCCAGCATCGGCATGACGGCCCAGCTGTCCGTCATGCCCGACCTGGAGCAGATGCAGAGCGACATCCTGCTCGGCGCTGACGTCGCCCAGGCCGAGGCCCAGGCGCGCTCGCAGCGCAGCTTTGCCGAGTCCGTCATTGCGGGCCAGAAACCGACGGTCAACCTGACCGGCAGCGCCAGCGCGATGTTCCGCAGCGGCCCCGGCGAGTCGCGCTCCAACGACGTTGGCGCCGGCGTGTCCGTCACCATCCCCATCCTCCAGCCCGGCGCCCACGCCCAGGCCAGTGCCGCCGTGCAGCGCTACCGGGCCACCGTGCTGCAGCGCGACGAGGCCATCGAGGCCAAGCGCTACCGCCTCTTGGAGATGAACGAGGTCGGCACTTCCACGCTGGATCGCGCCCGGCGCATCGTCGAGATCCTGCGCAACAGCGACCGCGTGCGCGCGTCGACGCTGCAGCAGTGGCAGCAGCTCGGCCGCCGCTCGCTGTTCGACGTGATGGCCGCCGAGGGCGACTACTACTCGATGCGGGTCGCCCATGTGAACGCGATGTTCGACGCGCAGCAGATCGTCGCGCTGATCTGGAGCATGGGCCGCGGCGTGGCGGCGCCCTTGCGCTGACGCGGCCGAGGGATACTGAACAGTCCAAGCATGGGAGATCAATCGATGATGGATGGCAGCGGCGCTTTTGTGCACTCGCACGCCCTGGTCGAGTCCACGCAGATCGGGCCGCGTACGCGCGTCTGGGCCTTCGCCCATATCCTGCCCGGCGCCCGCATCGGCGCCGATTGCAACGTCTGCGACCACGTCTTCATCGAGAACGAGGTGGCGGTGGGCGACCGGGTGACCGTCAAGTGCGGGGTCTATCTGTGGGACGGCATCACGCTGGAGGATGACGTCTTCGTCGGCGCCAACGCTGCCTTCAGCAACGACCCCGCGCCGCGCAGCCGCAGGAAGCCCACGGAGTTCCTCAAGACCCGCGTTCGCGCGGGTGCCAGCATCGGCGCCAATGCCACCATCCAGGCCGGCCTGACCATCGGCCCGGGGGCGCTGGTGACGGACGGTGCCGTCGTCACCCGCGACGTGCCGCCGCGAGCCATCGTCGCCGGCAACCCGGCCCACATCGTCGGCTACCTCGACACGCCCGAGGTCCAGGTCAGCGGCCCCGCCATCTCGGCGCATCGGCTCGGCGACGCATTGCCCGCCCTGCAGGCGCGCGGTGCACGGTTGCATGCGCTGCCCAAGATCGTCGACCTGCGCGGTGCGCTGAGCTTCGGCGAGATCGACGCCCACCTGCCGTTCACGCCGCGGCGCTTCTTCATCGTCTACGACGTGCCCAATGAGGAGGTGCGCGGCGAGCACGCACACCGGGCCTGCCATCAGTTCCTCATCTGCGTGAAAGGCAGCTGCACCATCGTGCTGGACGATGGCGAGCACCGCGACGAGCTGCGCCTGGACAGCCCCAAGGTCGGGCTGCACATCCCGCCCATGGTCTGGGGCATCCAGTACCGCTTCTCGCCCGATGCCGTGCTGCTGGTGCTGGCCTCAGACACCTACGACGCGGGCGACTACATCCGCGACTACGACGACTTCCTTGCCGCCGTCGGCAACGCGCCCGCATGAAGCTGCCCTTTCTGGACCTGCAACCCACCTATGCCGCCTCGCGCGCGGCCATTGACGCGGCGCTCAGCCGCGTGGCCGGCAGCGGCTGGTTCATCCTCGGCCGCGAGCTGGAAGCCTTCGAGTCGCAGTGGGCGGCCTATTGCGGCGCGGCCCATGCCGTGGGCCTGGGCAACGGCCTGGATGCCCTGCACCTGGGCCTGCTGGCGCTCGGCGTGGGGGAGGGCGACGAGGTCATCGTGCCGGCCAACACCTACATCGCCACCTGGCTGGCCGTCAGCCAGTGCGGCGCCACGCCCGTGCCCGTCGAACCCGACCTGCGCACCTACAACATCGACCCGGCACGCATCGAGGCGGCCATCACGCCGCGCACCCGCGCCATCCTGCCCGTGCACCTCTACGGCCAGCCGGCCGACATGGACGCCATCAACGCCATCGCCAGCAAGCACGGCCTGCGCGTGCTGGACGACTGCGCCCAGGCCCACGGCGCGCGCTGGGGCGGCCGCGTCGTTGGCAGCCAGGCTGATGCCTCGGCCTGGAGCTTCTACCCCGGCAAGAACCTCGGTGCCATGGGCGACGGCGGCGGCCTCACGACCAACGACCCCGCCGTGGCCGACCGCGTTCGCGTGCTGCGCAACTATGGCTCTCGGGTCAAGTACCACAACGAGGTCAAGGGCCTGAATTCGCGCCTGGACGAGATGCAGGCCGCCGTACTGGCGGCCAAGCTGCCCGACCTGGACGCGCTCACCCAGCAGCGCCGGCATATCGCCGCGAGGCTGCTGGACGGCCTCGCTGGCGCCAACCTTGTGCTGCCCTTCGTGCCCGAGCCGGCCGAGCCAGCCTGGCACCTGTTCGTCATCCGGCATCCCGAGCGCGATCGCCTGCAGCAGGCCCTGGCCGAGCGCGGCATCGGCACGCTGATCCACTATCCCGTGCCACCGCATCTGCAGCCGGCCTATGCCGAACTGGGCATGGCCGTCGGCAGCCTGCCGCTGACCGAGCAGATCCACCGAGAAGTGCTGAGCCTGCCCCTGTGGCCCGGCATGTCCGACGCCCAGGTGGACCAGCTGATCGGCACCGTGCGGGCGCTGACCTGAGCAAAGGAGCCGCCATGCCGATCACTTTGGTCAAGCCCGCCCGCGTGCTGGGCAAGAGCATCGTCCTGCGTGACGCCACGGTGGATGATGCCGAGTTCATCGTCGGCCTGCGTACCGATCCGGTCAAAGGCCAGTACCTCTCCAAGACCTCGTCCGACGTGGCCGCGCAGCGCGCCTGGCTGCAGGCCTATGCCGGCGATGACAGCCAGGTCTACTTCATCATCGAGGACCACGCCGGCACCCGGCACGGCACCGTGCGGCTGTATGACCCGCAGGGCGACTCCTTTTCCTGGGGTTCCTGGATCCTGGCCGACGACCGCCCCAGCGGTTTCGCGGTGGAGTCGGCGCTGATGGTCTACCGCTATGCCCTGAGCCTGGGCTTCACCGCCTCGCACTTCAGCGTGAGGGTGGGCAACGAGTCGGTCTGGAAATTCCACGAACGCTTCGGCGCCGTGCGCACACGGGAGGAGGGCGAGGACTACTTCTACGCCATCTCCCGCGAGGCCATGGAGGCCTCATTCGAGAAGTACAGGAAATACCTGCCCGACGGCATCTCCGTCATCGCGCGCTGACCCACCGGTCCTTCAATGACTCAATACCTGAACCTGGTGCAGCGCCTGGATGGCCTGCAGGCCGCGGGCGACTGGCCGGCGATGCTGATGGAACTCAGCAACACCGTCATCGCGCTGCTGAATGACCCGCGGGCCAAGGGCCTGGTCTTCGGCTCCGCCGAGATGGACCGTTTCTGCCTGGCCGCGGGCGCCCTGGCCGCGCGCCAGCTCAACCTGGCAACCCCCGAGAGCTATCACGACCACCTCGCCGTGCACGTGGCCACTGAGCTGTACGACGGCCAGGGCGGCCACTCGCTCGCGCTGAAGGACGTCATCCGCGCCCGGCCCGACCTCACCCATGTCGTGGTGGTGACCAATCTGCATGAGCGCGAGTTGCCCCTGCAGAACTTCCTGGCCGACCTGCCGCCCACGGTGCAGATGCTGCTGGCGCCGCCCATGCAGCTGCGCGACAAGCTCCAGTGGCTGCACCTGCAGCTCGCCACGCTCAAGCCCGGGCTGTTGACGCTGTTCCATCACCACTACGACGTGGCCGCGGTCGCGGCCGCGCAGCCGGGCGTGGCGCGCGAGATTGCCTATTTCCACCATGCCGACCACGACATGGCCCTGGGCGTCTACCTGCCGCATGCGCTGCATGTGGACTGCACCAACCTGTCCTTCCACAAATGCCAGCACTTTCTGGGCGTGCACCACGCGGTCTACTGGCCGCTGACCGCGCCTGACCAGGGCGCTCGCGCGGGGCATGCCTTCATGGCCGGTGGCGAGTTGCGCACCTGCTCACACGGCTCGGCGGGCAAGTTCATCGCCCCGGCGCGCTACGACTACCTGGACGTCATCCTGCGCCGCCTGGCCGAGGTGGGGGGCACGCATCTGCACATCGGCATGCTGCCCGGCCCCGTCATCGACGCTTTTAGGGACCGTCTGGCTGGCGCCGGCGTTGACCCGGCGCGCTTCCAATACCAGCCGCCGGTGCGCAGCCTCTGGAACCATCTGCGCGACGGCGATGTCGACCTGTGCATCTCGTCCTTTCCCTTCCAGGGGGCCAAAGGCCTGGTCGAAACCCAGGGCGCGGGCCTGCCGGTGCTGATCCAGCAGAGCACGCTGTCCAAGCACCACTCCACGCGCGATCTCATCTACGAGGAAGCACTGTGGTGGGAAACGCCGGACGACTTCATCCGCGTGCTGGCCGCGCAGACGCCTGAGTCCCTGGCCGAGCAGTCCCGGGCCTCGCGCCGCTTCTACGAGCAATGGCACCACCCGCGCGAGCTGGCCTATGCGCTCAACAACGCCCGCCGCACGGCTCCCTGCCCACCGGTGCGCAACCCGCCTTGCGACACGCTGGCCCTCTACCTTCGCTAGCCCTCGTGATCGACCTCGTCTGCGCCACCCGCTGCACGCCCGATGAGTTCTGGGGCAAGTCCGCCCTGGGCCTGTCGCTGCGCCGCATGGCCCATGACGACCGCCTCAGGCCGCGCGTCTATTTCGAGAACAGCCGCGGCCTGCCCATCCTCTACAACGAGCGCATCGCTGCCGCCGACGCGGCGCCGGTGCTGGCCTTCATCCACGACGACGTCTGGCTGGACGACTACTTCTTCTACGAGCATGTGATGGCGGCCCTGCACGCCTTTGACGTCATCGGCGTCGCCGGCAACAAGCGCCGCGCACCCATGCAGCCGTCCTGGGCCTTCCCGACCACCAAGTTCGAATGGGACGACCGCGCCAACCTCAGTGGCATCGTCTCCCACGGTACCGGCCCCTTCGGCCAGATCTCGGCCTTCGGGCCCGTGCCGGCGGAATGCGAACTGCTGGATGGCGTGCTGCTGGCCGCCAGGCGCGACACGCTGCGTGCCAGGCAGGTGGGCTTTGACGAGCGCTTTGACTTCCACTTCTACGACATGGACTTCTGCCGCAGCGCCCGCACCGCCGGCCTGCGCCTGGCCACCTGGCCGATCGCCATCACCCACCAGAGCGAGGGTGGCTTCGGCTCGAACGGCTGGATCGAGAACTACAAGAAGTACATCGGCAAGTGGGGCGAGTAGGCCAGCTCAGGCTTCGAGAGAGATCTCTCGACGGCCCGTGCCCCTGAGTCTGCGCGGCGAGCAGCCGAATTCGCGACGGAAGGCCTTGTTGAAATTTGACAGGTCGGCCCAGCCGGTGTCGTAGGCCACGTCCGTCACCGGCCGGCGGGTGTCGCGCAGCAGGCTCAACGCATGCATCAGCCTCGTGCGCATCAGGTACTGGTGCGGCGTCACGCCGATGGACTGGCGAAACACGCGCAGCAGATGGAAAGGGCTGAGGCCGGCGACCTGGGCCACCTCCTCCAGCGTCAGCGCCTCGGCGCTGCGTGTCTCGATGCAATGCGCTGCCGCGCGGGCACGCTCATCCTGTCGTGGTAAGGCGGCCGGGGCTTCGCCATCGATCAGGGCGCGATGCACCTGCGACACGATGGCCAGGGTGGCTTCCTCCAGCGCGAAACCCTCGTCGCCGCCGGTGTCCAGCCCCTGGAAGAGGGCGGCGACCCGCGGCAGCGGCGGCAGGCAGGCCCGTGAGAAGCGGTTCGCCGCCTTGGCGACACCGAGGGCGCCCAGCGTCTGCTCAAGCAGGTCGGGCGACAGTGACAGCACCGTGCAGTCGTCACCCGAGCCATCGCTGTCCTCGTGCGAGCAGGCATAGCCCTCGCCGACATTGCCCAGCATCAGCCAGCCGGCGTTGAGCAAGGCGCCACCCGCGCGGGTGCGGTAGGTGAACTGGCCGCGGTCCACCAGCGTGATCGAGAAGGCCGGATGCTCCTCGTCGACCGCCCGCTCGCCCCGGCCGGCGCGGCACTGGCAATGCATCAGCCGCAGCCCGGCGCCGCGCTGCAGCGGGCGGTAGCGGCGCTCGGCCTCGGCCGGGGAGTGCGGGGGCAGGGACATCGGCGCATCGTAGGAGGGCGGATGTGCAGAAGCTGTCAGCAGGCATCGCAGTTTTTGCCAAGTTTTCTGCGGCGGGCTTCCCTAGGCTGCGTGCCATGAAAAACCTCCTCACCCTCCTCTCTCGCTCCGTCTGGCTGGCCGCACTCGCCACGGCACCCGCCTTCGCCGCCGACCACCTCGACACGCCCACCGTCATCGCCGACCCGGCTGCGGACATTGGCGATCTCTTCGCCTGGACCTCGGCTGACGGCAAGCGGCTCAATCTCGTCATGGACATCGTCGGCAAACGCTTTTCCGACCAGGTCCAGTATGTTTTCCACGTCGACAGCGGCCAGGCCCTGGGCCGCACCTCGGCCACCACCCGCCTGGTCTGCCAGTTCGACGCCGCGGGCGCCGCCAGTTGCTGGGCCGGCCGCGCCGATCGCCTGCAGGGCGACGTCAGCAGCCCACAGGGCCTGGCAGGTCGGGGCGGGCGCTTTCGCGTCTTCGCCGGCCTGCGCGACGACCCCTACTTCAACAACGTGCGCGGCACGCGCAGCGCCTTGAATGCCGCTGGTGCTGCCATCCAGGCTGGCCAGGCACCGCAGGACGCCAGCGGCTTTCGCCGCTTCGATGCCGAGACGCTCAAACGCCTTCCCCAGCTCTGGGGCCAAACTCAGGGCGGCCCGGCGCGCAACTTCCTGGCGGGGTGGACGGCCTCGGCCATCGTGGCCTCTGTTGACCTCGGCCTCGTCAACACCGGCGGCCCGCTGCTGGCCGTGTGGGGCCGCAGCGAGCGCCGCCAGCTCGCGCCGGCCAATGAACCGCCGCCGCCGGGCGCGCCCATCGACCGCATGGGCCGCGCGCTGACCGGCAACGCCCTGCTGGCCACCGTCGGCGAGGAAGACATCGCCAACCTGCTGAAGGAGGCCTACAACCGCGCCGACCCCGCCGGCTGGCCAGGCTTTGCCACCGAGATCGGCCGCAACCTGGCGCTGTATGACAGCTTCGATGGCGTGGCCGGCAATCAGTGGCTGGCCGATGCGCAGGACGCGACGCCCGGTCGCTACAAGCGCTTGGCCGAGCTGCTGGCCGACGACCGCCTCTGGGTCGACAGCCGGCAGACGCGCTGCCTGCATTACCTCGCCGTCGAGCGCAGCGCCTTGGGGGCGCCGCCACTGGCGGACTGCGGTGGCCGCACGCCGCTGCAGAACGTCAATGCCGTGTTCCGCTCGCTGCTGATCCGCGGCACGCCCGATGTCGCTGATGACGGTGTCACACGTGACGACCACGAGCACTCCACCACCCACTTCCCCTTCCTGTCCGCGCCATGAACCGCATCCTTCTTGTCGCCCTGGCCATTGCCGTTCTCTCAGGGTGCGCCGCGCCGCCAGCCACCACCACCCTGGGCAGCATCGCGCTGATCAATCTTGACGACCAGCTGCGGCGCCAAGCCGACGATCCAGCAGCGCTCGACCTGTGGCTGCTGCGCCTGCAGTTCCTGGCCGACTACCGTGTGCTGGACCGCGCTGCGGCCCTGACCGAGGCGAGGGCGGACAGTGCCGCCGACCGTTTGCAACGGGCCCGGGCCCGCATGGCCGCCCACCGCTTTGCCGACGCCCAAGCGGACCTCGACGCCGCTGGCGCAACGCCTGCCCAGCGTGCTGCGTTGCTGGTGGCCACTGGCCGTGCCGCAGAAGCCTTACCCGCGTTGCACGCTGAGGCTGAACGCCGGCCCGGCTTTGCCAGCCACTGCGCGCTGGCCCGCGGCGTGGCCGCCGTCGGTCGCCTGGAGGAAGCCGACCGGCTTTATGCCCGGGCCCTGCGCGAGCTGGACACCACCTTGCCCTTTCCGGCCGCCGCCGTTGCCTTCGCTCGCGGCCTGATGTGGTCCGAGCAGGGCGGCGACCCGGCGCGGGGTGCGGCCTTCTACGCCGAGGCCCTGCGGCTGCTGCCCGACTACGCGGCGGCCGGCATCCACCTCGCCGAGATCGAGATGGCGCGCGGCAATGAGGCCGCGGCAGAGGCCCGGCTGCTGCATGTCGTCATTCACACCGATGAGCCCGAGGCCATGGCACTGCTGGGAGCGCTGCATGCGCGCCAGGGCGAGGTGGCACGCGGCCAGGACGAGATCGATGGGGCGCGCCGCCGTTTTGAGGCTCTGCTGGCCCGCCATCCAACCGCCTTCGCCGACCATGCGGCCGAGTTCTACCTCGGCGCGGGCCGCGACCCGCAGCGCGCCTGGATCTGGGCCCAGGCCAATCTGCGCGAACGCCCGACGCGGCGCGCCTACGAGCTGGCCATCCGCGCGGCCGAAGCGACGGGCCGCACGGGCGAGTCCCTTGCCCTGGCTCAGCACATGCAAGCCCGTCACGCACCGCGGGCCGCCTAGGCTCGAATGTCAACGAAGGAATCCACATGCTCAGGCTCTACGGCTTTTCCAAGGTCAACGCCGGCGCGCGGGGCCACACGCGCGACCTGCGTGTGCTGTGGGCGCTCGAGGAGATGCAACTGCCCTTCGAGATCGCCGGCATGGACCATCCGGCACATGACCTGAACACCGATGCCTATCGCCGGCTCAGCCCCTTCGAGCAGATCCCCGCCATCGACGACGACGGGCTGGTGCTGTCCGAATCTGCCGCCATCCTTGTCCACCTGGCAAAGAAGTCAGGTCGGCTGATTCCTGCCGGTGGCACCGGCGAGGCCCAGGTGCTGCGCTGGTGTTTTGCCGCGATGAACACGGTCGAGCCGCCGATGCTCGCTTTGATGGTGCTCGACTGGACAGCGGACGGCAGCTGCGGCAAGCACCGCGAGTTCCTGGTGGGCTGGGTACACCGGGTGTTGACGAGCCTCGAACGCTGGCTCGCCGGCCGCGAGTTCGTCGCGACCGAGGCATTCACCATCGCCGACATCCTGATGGCGCATGTGCTCGTTTCGGGCATCAAGGACCAGGCATTGATGACACCCTATGCGGGCCTCGCGGCCTATCGGGACCGCTGCCTGGCCCGGCCCGCCTGGAAGCGGACCCAGGAGGCCTACTTCGCGCGGGTTGAGGCGGGGTAGAACCGCCGCCGGCAGCGCTTGGGACCCGGCAACCTCGCTTGCGCCGGCATGATGGCTGACACTCCGCTTGAACCCGCTCGCCCAGGCGTGCGGCTCGGCCACAACGCCACATATCAACCAGAGACACCCACTTGCGCCTCCAGTCCGTGCCCCTCCATGCTCGTGCCATTGCACTCACCGCGTCCATGCTGGCAAGCAGCGCCCTGGCGCAAACGCCCGCGGCGCATGGCACCACGCAGAAGAACGACCACTTCGTCGCCCAGGCCGAAGCTGCCTATGTGAGCCATTTGGCGGCCGAAAAGGCGGGTGACGTGGCTCTCTACAAGCAGACCCGGGCCAAGGGCGCCGTCGATGAGACGGTGGCCAACCTGCGCCAGCGCGGGGCCTCCGAAAAGGACTTGTCCGCCGCCCTGAAGCGCGGGGCTCCGTACTCCACGTCGCTGGACGGCTACCGCTTCCTCAAGGCCGACGGCGTGGGTGGCGCGGGGCGGCTGTTCTATCGCAAGGATTGGAAAAACGGCGACATGGAGATGGTGGACTTCCTGGGCTACGTCACCCGCTGGGAGGACGGTCGCTGGAAGGTGGACTGCGTCATCAACGCCACCGGTACCAAGCTGGGCATGGGCTCGGCCGGCAAACTGCAGGAGCGCACGGTGGACGAGGTGACCGAGCATCGGTGCCTGGCGTTGAAGTGAGGCTGAAGTCGCACCTGTTGACGCTCGTTAGGGCATACGGCAGGGAGAGAATCACTGTCTGGACTGCCCCTGTCGGCTGGACAGCCAATCCCTATCTACAGCCGGTGCCGTCAGACCGCTCATGACCGACGCTCAATACACGATCTTGCCGCAGTGGCCCAACGCTTATCCGGCCAGCGGCGCCAGCGCCACCCTGAAACTCCTCAACGAGGATTTCATCGTGACCGAACTGCCGCTGCAGCTGCCCTGCGGTGAGGGCGAACACATCTGGCTGGACATCGAAAAGAACGGTGCCAACACCGCCTTCGTCGCCCAGCAGCTGGCCGAGGCCGCCAGCGTGCAGGAAAGGGACGTGGGCTATGCCGGCCTCAAGGACCGCTACGCCATCACCCGTCAGTGGTTCAGCATCTATTTGCCGAAGGGTGAGACGCCCGACCTGACCCTGCTTCAGCACCCGGAATTCAAAGTGCTGGGTCAGAGCCGCCACGCGAAAAAGCTGCGCCGCGGTGATCTGCAGGGCAACCGATTCCGCATCGTGCTGCGTGACGTGACCGGCGACCGCGACGCCATTGAGGCCAATCTCAAGGCCGTTGCGTCACATGGCGCGCCCAACTACTTCGGCGCTCAGCGTTTCGGCCATGACGGCGGCAACGTCGAACAGGGCCGGGCCATGCTGGCGCGGGAAATCCCCGTGCGCAACCCGAAGAAGAAGGGCATCTACCTGTCGGCGGTGCGCTCCTTCGTCTTCAATGAAGCGCTGGCGCTGCGAATTCAGCAGGGACTCTGGGGCAAGACCCTGCCCGGTGACGTGATGGACGAGGCGGGCCGGCCCACCGGACCGCTCTGGGGACGGGGCCGCGTGATCACCACCGATCAAGCGCAGGCCCTGGAAAACGGAGTGGCTGAACGTCACGCCACCTTGTGCAACGGCATGGAACACGCCGGTCTGGATCAGGAGCGCCGCGCCCTGGTGGCCAGGCCGGTGGATATGTCATGGGAATGGCCGCACGCCAACCAACTGGTGCTCACGTTCTCTTTGCCCGCCGGGAATTACGCCACTTCCGTTCTGAACGAAATCCTCCGCACCACGGAGCCTGACCGGCACACAGAGAACGAGTCTGCAGCTGTCGAATGACGGTGTCCTCACCTCGGGTTGAAGGGTGCAGACCCTGTTCCTGGCACACCGTTTCCCGTCAGGCCGCTTTCCCATCGGTGCGTGTTCACACCTGATGCGGTAGGTGGCCCCCGCGGCGACCTGTCTCCAACCTTCAGGGCACCAGGGCGGTCGTGGCGTTCACCAGCGCTGGCAGCAGTTGCTCGGTGGGCCCTGGATAGCAAACCTCGGGTTCCTGGATATGATTTTCATTGTCTTCGGGCGGTCAGAGCGAGCTCGACCGCGCACGGTCAGCACTCCGACCCCGGTCGAACACCTACCGCCACCCTTCCACAGAGGGGGACCGACCGCCGCGTCTCAAACCATGATTCCGTGATGTTCATGCCAGCCCAACCACCATGCCCGATGTCACCACGGGCCTGACCGTCGCGCCGATGCTGGACGCCGTGCCCCCGGCGCTGCGCGTGACGGGCATCGACTGGCTGAGTGGTTTGCGCGACAGCGGCCTGCGGCGTGGCGATCAGATCATCGCGGTGGACGGTGTGGCGCTGCGCCTCCCTTCGACGCCTGAAGAGGCGCGGCGCGAGGCTCCCCGCCTGATCGGCGGCTACCAGGAAAGTCAGCGCTGGGCGGATGCGGGAAAAGACGAGGGCGCGAGCGTCACGCTGACGCTGCGTCGGCGCGCCACGCCCGGCCGGGGTTGGCTCACGGTGCAGGCGACGGGCACGCTGCAGGGGCCGGCGCAGGCGCGCAGCGCAGACAACCGCATCCTGATCGGCCCCGACGGCCCGCCCGAGATGTTCGAGAACGATGGCTTCGATTCCAGCTGGCGCGAATGGGCAGGGAAGTTCGCCGCCATGTCTGCTGCCGTGCTCGATGACCCGCTGTACGCATTGGCCCAGACCTCGCAGTTCCTGCTGCGCCAACTGCAGGATCAGCAGCCGCGCGTGCAACTGCTGGCCGCGAAATACCCGAGCCCCTTCGCCCGCGCCGTTGTGCAGGATTTCGAAGCGATGCGCTTGCGCCTGCAGGGGCCTGACGTCGTGCTGCCAGCCGATGCCCTGGCCTACCGCGAGGTGGGTGAACAGCGCGCCGAAGCGATACGCCAGCAGGCTGAAGCCGAATGGGCCGCCTTGCAGGCCGAACTCGCCGACCACCTGATCGTCCCGCTCTTTCCCGCCGTGCATCCCATACATGGTGACCGCGCCCGTGTGATCGGCCGCTACGCCTTGCTGCCCCCGCTGCGCAACCGCGATTGGGTCGGTGAGGCGGGGCGGACCTGGTTTGTCGCTGGCAACGCGCGTGATGGCTTCTACTTCGCCGACGCAGAGGGGCCGCAGGCAGTCCAGATGCTGGACGCGCTGGCCCGCTACCGCCGTCTGGTGATGCCGAACATCGACGAGTGCTACGAACTCATCGGCCAGGTGCAGGAGCGGCCGGGGCAACTGGTGGTCGGCGAGCGGGCTTACTTCGGCTTGTCGCTCCAGCCGGTTGCTGCCTTGATCGGCGGCGCGATGTTCGTCGATCTGCGCGAGCAGGACGGCGGTATGGACGGCGGCGTGGCGCGCTTTTCCGGCGAGCAGGCGCTGCACGACCATGGCGCCGCGGCGCCGCCCGACAACGCCGAGCCCGAGGTGGTGATGCAGGCGATGGTGGCCGCGCTCAAGGCCGCTGATCAGGATCTGTGGATCTCGCTCTTTGCCACCTGGTCCGTGGAATCGCTGCCGGATGGACGGGTTCTGTTCCGGGCCAACGCCGTGGAGCAGCCGGCGCGTTATTTCGAGGAAGCGCGCAGGCGCATCATGGAACGCGTCTTCGACATGCGGCCGGTCTGGCAGGACGATGTCCGCGTCGTCATCCCGGGTGACCAGTACCCCGGCCAGCAACGACTTGAGGAGGTCATCGTCGAGATGCAGCACATCGGCCTGTTTGATGGCCAAGCCGAAGGCGCGCCACGGGTTTACCGCGCCTTCAGTGACGTCACGGTGAACCGCTGGTGGCGGCTGCAACGCATCGGCATGCCAGGGGCCCTCGGGCCTTGGCGCATCACCAGCCTGCAACCGATCTGACGGGGGGCCGTGCATGCCATCTTTCGACGGACGCCGCCGCGAACTTCGTGCGGCGCTGGCCACGCAGCAGTCCGCGCTGGACATCACCGAATCGACCCGCATCGCCGGTGTGATCGAGGACTACCTCAATGCGCGGGACGCCGTGCTGACGATGGTGTTGGTCTTCCTCGAAGACGACAGCCCCGAGCCGCTGGCGCCGGAGTACGCCTCCAAGTTCCGGGACACGACGCGGGCGGCGCAGGACAAGCTGGACAACATGCTCTCCGGGGTTTCCACCCCCAGCGAGGCGGCCGTGCGCTTTCGGGAGCAGGTGGAATTCGAGGAGATGGCGTTCTGGGGCCTCGTCGGCAGCGTGAAGCTCGCGGAATCGCGCGATGCGCTGGTCGACAACGGCAGCAAGGTCAGGGGCTTGATTTCCTCGCTCGACAAGAAGTGGCAGAACCTCAGTGAAGAGGATCTGCGGGTCGAGGAAGCCGAGCAGAAGGCGGCGCAGGACTTGAAGGACCTGCTGGAGCGGGCGCTGGCGACGGCGATGCCGGCCTACGTGCAGATGGGCACGGCCGTGCTGGCGCTGAAGGACGCGTGGAAGGCCTTCGGCAAGACCATCACCGACCACGTGACGGAGGCGCTCATCAATGCCGGTGCGCCGCGCAAGGTGGTCGAGGCGCTGATGAAGGTGGCGTCCTGGGCCAACGACATGGCGACCTTGGCCGAGATCGGGCAGATGGCCGGCATGGCGACCGAGGGCGTGCTGGACGTGCTGAACAAGCTGCGCTCGATGAACGTCGGTGGGCTGGTGCAATACCGGCTGGGCCTGGCTGTGGACAGCGGCTTGAAGAATGTGCTCAGCGCGATCGACCTGTTCCGCGACCCGATCCGCAACATCGTGGAGGTGGGCTACTACTCGCGTCTGGCGGTGTGGAAGGCCGCGCTGGACAACGAAGGCGTGATCATCGTCGCCTACGGCGGTATCCGGCAGCAGGTTGACGAGTTCCTCAAGACATGCAACCTGGATGGAACCCGCGCCACGCATGCTGCGGTTATTGCGGACATGGACCGGGTGGCATCCGGCCTGCGCTCGGACGGACAGAAGAGCGACTGGTCTGAGGTGCAGCGCGGGCTGAAAGACATCTTCGACCGTAAGCGCGCCGGTACCGAGAAGGCATTCGAAGATTTCTTCCGTGCCAACGACGGTCGTTTCATGGGTGGTCTCAGCACGGATACGGAGCGCGCCCTCCTCGAGCCCGACAAGTGGCTGGTGACGACCAACGGTGTAATAGCCGTAGGGCTGGACACCAAACTGCGTGAATGGCGGCAGAACGTGACGGTGTTGCAGGGTGGCCCGAGGGAAGCTTTCGATTCAATCCAGGACGCCTTTCTCGGACTTCCCCTTGACGTGCGCGACAAGGTGAAGGGCAGCGTCAACGACTATGTGACAAAGCAGATGAACACGCTGAACACCGAAGCCGAGAAGACGCTGGCATTGCTGGACAAATGCGAGCTGATGGTGAATGCGCGCAAGATCAGCGACGACCTGGACCGTGCCAGGCTTTCTCAGGCGCTCAGGGCGACGATCAGGTAGGTGTCGACGAGCGATGCGGCAAGGCAAGCCGCGAAAGCTCCGTCTAGCGAGACAAGGTTGGTGAGGTCCGCTATGGGGGAGGGCATTTAGGTGAACTGACCGACGGCACTGGACTCGCCGAACCGCGCGGGCTTGCTTTTCGACTTCAGCCGCCCCGCGATGCCCTCCGCTCAGACCTCGAACGCCTCCGCATACGTCAGCCTCTCCTCCACCACCAGCTTGCGCCAGGTCGCGTTGCGCGGGTCGGGGACGGTCTTGTCGGTGTAGAAGCGCTCGAACTCGCGCAGCAGCACGCGGTAGCGCCAGCCGCTGGCCAGGGTCGGCAGGGACCCTGTGTGGGACCAGATGGGAGGATCGAAGAGCGGGCCGATCGGGCCGATGGGACCAATCGGTCCGATTGGTCCAACAGGGCCGACGACGACGTCCCTCACCAGGCCGGGGACGGGCTTGAGCTGCTCCAGGCGGTCGAAGCGCAGCGTCTCGCCGCCGCGGGTGGTGCGCACGACGGTCTCGGCGGCGCGCTTGGGCGCTGGCGCCTCCAGGGCCTTGAGGGCCAGGGAGCGCGACGCAGCGTCGCCGCCGACGAGTTGGCCGCCCAGCACCTGCACGTCCTGCCAGCCGATGTCGCCATCGAAGTCGAGGGACTGGCGCTGCAGCACGGCCTCCATGCGGTTGCGCCCGTCCTCGAGGTGGGTGCCGGTGAAGTCGGAGATGACCGAGGCATTGGCGAGCGGGGACTCGGCCTGGCCACCGGTGTTGAGCCGGCGCATCGGCCCGCGCTTGGCGGCCGAACCGTAGACGTCGAGCTGCACAGTGTTGCGCTCGCGCTTGATGATGGCGACGCGGCGCGGCAGCACCTGGGCGAAGTCGCACAGCACCGTACGGGAGACCTTGGCCTCGGCCAGGGCATGGGGCTGGAAGCGCACCAGTGACAGCCGCACGAAGGGCATGTAGCTGAAGCCGGTGTTGAGCTCGATGTCGCAGTACCAGAGCTTGCGCTGCTTGTCGAAGTAGACGCGGTGGCCCGCGACGGTGGCCGGCTGGCCGTCCTCCAGCAACAGCACCTGCTCGGTGCGCACGGCCGCGCCGAAGGCATCGGCGTTGGCCACGTCACCGGCGTTTGCCGAATCCCACAGCGGGTCGCGCCCCCACTGGGTCAGGTAGGGGATGCGCTCGGCGGGCAGGTCGGCGAATTTGCCGTCGTTGGGTTGCAGCACCACGCCCAGCAGCTCGCCGTTGCCGGACGAGAACCAGGGCCGCTCGAGATACACGCGCAGGCCGTTGCCCAGCCGCGTGCTGCGGTCGCGCACGCTGCGGTCCCAGCGGAAGGTGGGCACGACGTAGAGCACCTGGGGGATGTCGGGTGGGCTGGTCGAGCGGATGACGGTGCCGACCGTGCCGCCGGTGCTCACGTCGGCGATGGGCGCGCCGGCATCCTTGGCCTCGCCCAACAGGGCGTGGGCCTGGATCTGCACGCGGTCGGTCTCGACCACTGGGCCGTCGCGCGTGATGCGCTGGCGCTCGGTGAACAGGGGCGGCGGGAGGTATTCGCGAAAGCGCGTGGTGGCGCGCAGGTGGTAGCGCACGAAGCGGAACTTGGTGTCGCCGAACTCGTGGCGGTTGCCCGGCACGGCGGGATGCTTGGCCAGGTCGGCCGGCAGCAGCTGGCCGCCCACCGGCGTGAAGGCCGTTTGCTCGGCCACCGCCTGCTCCAGCGTGAAGCGGTTGCCGTGCATCTCCGCGAGGCGGATCTCGCTCAGCACAGCCTCGTGAGGCACGCGCTTGGGGCCGGGGTCGGCCGGGTCGTCGGCCAGCGGATCGTCGACCCACTCGTCCCACTCGCCGACGATCTCGAACTTGCCGGTGCTCGGGCCGTGCAGGAGGACGGCGCGGGCCCGCAGGTCGGCGTGCTGCCAGCCGGCCTGGCGCATCACGCTGGCGGCTTCGACGCGGGGCTCGCACACCGGTTGCTGCGTGGCGTGCACGAAGGTCAGGTCGCGCCAAGGCGTGAGCATCCAGTTGACGCCGGCCAGGGCCTGAGCCTGCAGCCGCTGCACGCCGGCCGTGCTGGGCTGCCAGTAGGGCAGCGCGAGGTGGCGCACCAGCTCGTCGTGCACGAAGCTGGCGTAGCGCAGCCGGGCGACGTGGCCCTTGGGCAGGAAGACGCGCAGCATGCCCTTGTTGAAGTCCCACTTCGGCGCGTCGGGCACGGTGAAGTCGTCGCCGCAGGGCGGGGTGGCCACCTCGCCGGGCTGCTCGTGCAACTGCAGGCGGAGGCTCCGGGTGTCGTCGGGCCAGCTCTTGGCCAGGGCGCCGTTGGAAGGGTCGCGGTCAAAGTCCAGCAGCAGGATGAGGCGGTCCTTGTGGTCGTCCAGGAACACCGCGCGGGCGCCCTTGTCGAGCACATAGCCGTGCAGGCCTGGCGCCAGCAGCACCAGCGGCTTGCCCTGGATCCAGGCGTTCAACCCGGGCACGCCTTCGATGGCGACGCCGCCGCTGGCCGGGTCGGGCAGGTAGGGCACGGGCACGATGGCCTCGCGGTGCACCAGGTACTGGCCCGCCGCGAAGCGGTCCTTGGTGTCGTCGGCCTGCTCGGGCGGCGCTATTGCGCCGCCCTGCACGGTGGCCGCCAGGGCGGCCTTGGCGGGCGTCACGAGCTCGATGGTGGCACCCGGCACGGGGTGCAGCAGGCTGCCGTTCTCGCGCGCCGCGACCGCGTAGCCGGCCTTGATGCGCGCCGGCGTGGCGCCGCCGATAGAGGCGTCGAACATGCCATGCAGCTCGCACTGCTGCTGCGAGCTCTTGGGCGGCACGATGTGGCGGTCGCTGCTGTTGCCGTACTCGAAGTCGGGGTTGTCGTAGAAGCCGGACAGCTCCCCCTGGATCTGCGCCACATAGCCCGCGGCGTCCTTGTCGTAGTTGGTGCGCAGCACCTGCCGCTCCAGCGACTCGCCTTCGCTGACCTTGGCCGTCAGCACCAGGGCCGGCGGGTCCACCGGCTCGAAGCGGCCGTAGGCCAGCGGCTCGCTGGCCTGCTCGTCGGCGCCCGGCTCGTCCAGCGCCAGGCTGTTGCCGGCCAGGTCGACGAGCCGTGCCCGCATGCGATAGCGGCGGCCGAAGCGCAGCCGTGGCAGGCTGCCCTTCACGGCCGCCATCGACACGGCCATGCCGTTGCCGCGCGTGGCGGTGTCGGTGGGGGTGTCGACGACCTCCTCGGTCTGCAGGTGCGTGCCGGGTGTCGTCACGCTGCGCAGCGTGCGCCCCGGGCGCGGCGCGGCCAGGCTCCAGCCGGTCCAGCGGAAGAGCGTCTCGTGCAGGTACTGGTCGTCGGGTGCTCCCGGCGAGGCGGTGGCGGATGCGCCCTTCACATGCCCTTCGTCCGGCGGCAAGTCGACGGCGCGCTCGGGCAGGGTGCCACGGGCGAGTGCGCGGAAGCGCCCCTCGCGCTGCACCAGGCTGCGCCATTTGGGGTCGGCCGCGTCCCAGGCGTCGATGCGGTAGCCGCGCAGCACGTCCTCGGCGAACAGCGTCACCGCGGCCGCGGCCGCGCCGCCGGCCTTGATGGCGGCGTTGTTGAGCGCCGCAGTGGCGGCATTGATGCCCACACTGCCCGCGCGGCCGTGGCGTGACACGCCGATGCCGCCGGAGCGCAGGTTGGCCACCGGCTGGCGGTCACCGGTGGTGTAGGTGACGGCGCCGTGGGCGCCCATCTCCAGGTGCTTGGCGACGAGGTTCTGCGCCGTCAGCAGGAAGTTGACGGTCTTCAGCGACGCGCCGTCGGGGTCGACCTGATAGATGTCGAAGGGGCTACGCGCCTGCAGGTAGTTGTCGTTGGCGCCGACGAGGCGCAGCAGGCCGTCGGCATGATCAGCCGTGCGCTCGCGCACGACGAAGCGCTTGCGCGTGGCCGTGAAGGCCGTCCACGGGCGCTGGCTGTCGCCGATGGTTCCGCTGACGATGCGCAGCTGCATGAAGCCCGCGGCGGCCGATGCACCGGCCGCGGTGACGAGGGAGTCGAGCAGGTCGTTCTTCTCCAGCACGAAGTCGATCACCAACCCCAGGCGGCGCATCAGGTGGGGGTGGTCGCCATAGCTGGCGATGCGCTGGTGGAAGTCGTAGTCCGGCTCGACCGGCGAGGCCTCCACGCCCGTGAAGCCGGGGCGGCGCATGGCCTTCTGCGCGGCGGTCGGCACGCGGCGGTTGTAGAAGCGGTCGCTCTGCCACAGCGCGTACTCGCCCGGGCCGCTGAACTGCTCCATCAGCACGGCGCGCTTCTCGCGGTCGGCCGGGTCGGTGGCGATACTGCCGTTGCGGATGAGGGCCGGGTCTTCCCACTGTGGCGGCAGCGCACGCAGGCGGAAGGTGGTGCTGCCGCCCTTTTGCCCCGGCAGGCGTGCAGGGGCCGGGATGCAGCTGTTGGCGTTGAAGACGCTGCCGTCGATGGCGCGGTCATGGGCCCGTGAATTGCCGCGCAGCGCATGGAAGCGCCCGAAGCCGGGGAAGGGGACCTCGATGGTGCGATTGCCGAAGTCTTGCTTCAGCGTGCGCGTGCCGAGGTCGGTGAGCAGACCCTTCAGCGCCGGGTCGGCCGCGCGCCAGGGCAACAGCACGGGGTGGTCGCCGTCGCCCGCCGTCTGCGCGAGCTGGGTGTAGTGCTGGCGCAGCAGGCCCAGCACGCTGCGCACCGGGTAGGAGCGCAGGTTCTTGGCCGAGATGTCCATGAAGGCGAAAGGCGCCACCGGCAGGTCGGCCGGGAAGAGCTGCTTCCACAACGCGCTGTCGGGCTTGAGCTCGGGCGCCGCGACAAAGGGCTGCAGCGGCACGGCGCCGTTGGGCAGCACCAGTTCCAGTTTCAGCCCAGCCGCCGTGCTGGGCCAGTCGGCCCAGGGCTGCCAGGCGGGGTTGCCCAGCAGGCGCTCCGCCGTGCTGCCGGGCTCCAGCCGGGGCGAGATGACGACGGAGACGCACCAGCGTCCGCCGCGTTGGCCGTTGGGAAGCACCGTCCAAAGAAGCGTTTGTTTTGCCATGTTGTCGCTCCTTCAGGCGAAGGCCTCGCAGTAGTCACGCCAGCCGTACCGCGTGCTGTCGTCGATGGCGGCCAGCTCGGCGGCCAGCGCCAGCGTCGGGTCGGCCGACAGGCCCAGCAACTGCCGCAGCGTCGGGTCGCCGTTGCTGCCGGCGAACTTCTTCTCGCAACTGATGGTCACGCTGCCGGAGAAGATGAACACCTCGATCTCGATGGTCAGCGTCGCCTTGCCCACCGCCTTGCCGGTCTCGAACTCGTAGCGCAGCTCGAGGTAGAGCTCCAGCGACGCGGTGATCAGGCCCAGCACGTCCACATGGCCTTCGAGGCGGAAATAGCCCGTCAGGCTCGCCGCATCGGCCTCCATGCGGAAGTAGATGCCGGCCATGACCGACACGCCGCCGGAGGCCACACCAAAGTCGATGCTGATGGCGGCGCCGAACTCGAAGGCCGCCTCCAGGATCTGCACGCCTTTGGGGTCCAGCGTGATGCCGAAGAAGCCGCCGCCGCCGAAGACGTAGACCGTCAGATGGAAGGGCTGCTCGCGGGTGCAGAAGTTGAAGCGCACCGACAGCGGCTGGCCGATGAAGGGCACCGTGAAGCCCGCGCCCAGGCTCACGTTGCTGAGGTTGAGCACGCCGCAGGTGATGGCCGGCAGGGAGACGTCGAAGCCCGCATCTATGCCCTGGGCCGTGATGTCCAGGTAGGGCGGGTCGGAGAAGCCATCGAGCGGGATCAGGTCGCGCAGCGTCTCGACGAAGGACAGCGGGCCGACGAACTTGATGCCCGACAGCATCACGTCGACGTTCATCTTGGCGTTGCTGTCGACGCTGAACTCGATCTTCTCGAAGTTCAGCTCGATGAAGCTGGCCGGCGCGATGAGGACGAGGTCGAAATGGTGCAGGCCGCACAGCACCTGGATCTTCGGCGCGCCGCCGCTCTTCTTCATGCGCGCCTCGACGGCGACGATGAAGGCATGCTTGTCGTGTACGACAAAGAGCGGCGAAGCCGGGTCGAAGCCCCAGCTCTTGATCTCGGGCTTCCAGTCGAAGCGCACGACGAGTTCCTCGCCGAGCAGGTTCTCCAGCATCTGCAGCAAGGGGCCCACCGCGCCCAGGGCGTCTTCCACCACGCCCAGGATGTCGAGCAGGGTTTTGCGCGGCGGCCCTTCGAGCAGCGGGAAGGCCGCGACGTCGCCCTTCACAGCGCCGAGCGCGTTCTTGACGGCCTCCACCTTGGGTGCCAGCTCGGCGGGCTTGGTGATCAGCTCGCCCAGCGACTGGCCGGCGGCCGGGTTGTCCAGCAGGTTCTTCAGCGCGTCGAACAGGGTCTTGCCATGGCCGACGAGGCCGGCGATGAGCTTGATGGAGTCCAGCACCGTGAGGGCCTGGGCCACCACGGCGTTGACCTGCTGGCGAAAGCCCGCGGGGATGACCGTCGAGGCCTGGACGGTGTTCTTCAGGTCGACCAGCTTGGCGCGCAGCGCGCCATTGCCCTGCGGCGCGTCGAGGGCGTCGGCGAGGTTGATGCCGGCCAGCGGGTTGGCGGCGTCCAGGCTCTTGCTGCCCAGGTTGTCCAGCTGGGCCTTGACGCTGTCCAGCGTGGCGAGCAGCGTGTTGACCTTGGCGGTGATGGGCGCGAGCTGGGCAGCGCCGAAGGCGGCCGCCTGCTGCAGCAGGTCATTCACCGTGCCCTTGACGACGTCGAGCGCCGCGCTGCCCAGCGAGCCGGGCTGGGAAGCGAGGCTGCTGATGAACTGGTACAGCCGCATCAGGTCGTTGAAGAAGGCCTCGACCTTGGTGCCGGCCTCGGAGGCGAACTTGGGCGCCTTGTCGATGTTGTCGAAGAGCTGGGTGATGTCGTGGATCACCGCGCTCAGCGGGATGCAGCCGAACAGCAGCGGTAGCGGCAGGTCGCCCGCGCCGCCGGGCGGGAAGAAGTTGGTGGCCTTGATCTGGCCACCCACCACGTCGGCCACATTGCCGGCCGCCGGCCCGAGCGAGCGCGACAACGCCGACGGGCTGAGGTTGGGCATGACGAAGCCGCCGCTGCGGTCGCCTTGCTTGGAGAAGTCGAGGCGCCCCATGCCGGCGCGCTCGACGACTTCGGCAAACACCTCGCCCTTGTTGACCCCCGGGTCGAAGCCGCTTTGCAGATAGGTCGTGTTCCAGCGCAGGCGGTTGAAACCGTCGGAGCCGGTGAGCTGGGCCATTGCGCCAATGCGCGCCTTCAGCCGCGACACGCGCGGGTAGAACATGGGCTTGAGCAGGTCCGGCGTGAAGGCCTTGAAGGCCTTGAACGAGGTGCTCGTGGCGACCGTGGACGGCACATGGGCGTCGAAGGTGAGATGAGCCACTTCCACCGCCGTGTCGCCGGGCTTGCTGCTCAGCGCGAGCGTGACGCGCTGGCGCTTGAGCTGGGCGGTGGCGCGCTCGGTGCCCTGCGGGTCGTCCAGCGCGTCGGCGATCTGGAACTTGCGCCAGCCGGTGAGGGCGCGGTTGGCGGTGTCCGCCGCGCCGCCGGTGCCCGAATGCTTGGGCACGAGCTTGTTGCCGACCTTGTCCCGGGGGCTGGCCATGGTGTTGGACATGAAGATCAGCGGCAGCTCAAACTGCACCTCGCGCCCGTCCAGGTCGGTACCGGCCATGCGGAAGGGGAAGGGCGTCGGCGAGTCGCCCGGGCCCGTGGCGGGCCAGAAGAGCAACTGGCCCAGGCCCGGCTCGACCTGGGTCTTGATGGGCTGCGCGAGATCGGGCGTCACCGTCGTCAGCATGCGCACCGAGGTGAAGGGCAGCTCGTGCTCGACGGTGGCGTCCCCGGCGCCGAAGGGGCGCAACGTGGACGCGTCGTCGTAGTGCTTGATCTTCTCGCGCACGATCATGAACATGCGCTGGCGCAGATAGGCCGGGTTGCCCGGCAGCTTGTGGAACTTGCGCTCGCTGACCTTGATGAGCACGGCGCGGTGGCCGAAGGGGAAGAGCACGCCGCGGTAGACGACGCGCACATAGTGGTCGCGCCCCTGCGTGGCCTGGTGCACCCAGCTCTCCACATCCAGCCCCGGCGGCTCCCAGTCGCCGCGGCTGTCGAGCCAGGCGCCCTGGCTGGACAGCATCAGCAGCCGCGTGTCGATGGGCTGGGGCTCGTAGTTCGTCATCGAGAAGTTCGACGACAGGTGGGTGATCTGGTAGCGGTCGTAGTCCGACAGCGCCGTCTCGCTGGTGACGAAGGGGTTGCCCGCGTCGGGCCCCGGCAGCTCGGTGAAGCCGGAAGGGAAGGCCGACTGCATCGCCTTCTGGCCCCAGCCCGTGGTGGCCCAGACGGCGCGCACCGTGCGCCCCGCATCAGGGGCCGGCGAGTCGACACCCGCGGGGCCGAGCAGCCGCGTGTGCCACAGCTCGGTATGGCCTGAGTAAGGCGATGTGGCCGCCTTGGTGGCGTGCCGCCAATGCTCGCCGTCGTGCGGCGAGATGATGAGCCGCCAGGGCAGTTCGATCGCCGTCTGGGTGCTGGTGGGCAGCGCGGGTTTGGGCAGCACGCGCCTGACCGGCGGGACCTCCACGATCACCGCGTCGGGCAGCGTGGCCTGGCTGCCGATCACGTCGCCCAGGCGCCGGCGCAGCGTCGCCTGGGCGGCCTCGCCGMCGCGGCGGGCGATCTGTGTCTGGCGCAGGCTGAAGGCGTTGAGTGCTGGCCCGGTGAGGCCGACCATGGCTTGCACCGGCAGAAGGGTGGTCGCCGTGATGCTGGTCGCCTTGGCTTTGGTCTTGGTGGTCACCACCACCCCTGCGGCCCGCTGCCAGCGCGGCCACAGTTCCAGCACGCGGCGCTGCGCCGGGCGCGGCAGCGCGCCGGGTGGCACGCGCATGTCCAGCGTGCGGATGGCGCCCAGCAGCCCGTCCAGCGTGTAGGGGCACTCGAAGCCGGCGGGCCACTCGAACACGATGCGCGACTCGTTGGCCGCGCGGGCACGGATCGGCGGCGGATCGACCTCGTTGTCCGGGACCACCGCCGAGGGCGCGGGCTTGCCGTCGAGCGGCGGCGGCATGTCCGGCGCGCCGGTGCCCGGAGCTTGCTGCTCGAAGAACACCTCTTCGGCGATGGACTGCGGCGGGTGGTGGACGATCAGCGAGGCGGCGCCGCTGCCGCTGGCGGCGAGCACGGGTGGTTTGCTGCCCGGCTTGCGGGCGACGTTGACGAGCTCGATGCGCAGCGCGACGAGATCGTCAGGCCGCACCACCGCATCGCCGGGGCGGCTGCCGCTGAACAGGTTGCCGACGTACTCGATGGCGTGCGGGATGGGCCCTGGCGTGATGATGATGGGCGGCGGGGTCGGGCCGACCACGACGGGCGGCGCAACCGGACCGACCACGACATCGCCGATCCTGGCCGCCGCACTGGGCCCGATGGCACGGCTCTTCACCGGCTTCCTGGCCTGCTTCTTCGCCTGCTTCTCCGCCATGGCAGCGCTCCAGCGACCGCGCAATGCCGCGGCGCGGCGCGACTATAGGACCGGGATTTCCAAGCCGTACCCCTAGAACCACTCCACCGGCAACGCCAGCCCCACGCCCTTGAGCAGCCCCGCCCGCGCGGCCTTCAGCTCAGCCGTCGGTGCCGACCAGCGCCGGTAGACATGCAGGAAATCCAGCACAACGGTGGTGTTGTTGGAAGCCTCCTGCTGGCCGCGGCGGGCGCCAGGGTTCACATAGTCCTTGTGCATGACGGCGCCACCGCCCGCAACGTGCACGGGCATTGCGCGCGAGCAGACACCCAGCAACCAGTCCCAGTCTTCCTGCGAGGCGAGATGGGCGTCGAAGCTCAGCCCTTGCAGCAGGCTGCGGCGGTAGGCCAGGCAGTGCAGGGGGATGAAGTTCTTGACCCACAACGTGTTGACATCCGCCCCGGCGAGCGGCGTGGTCTGCCGGCCCAGCTCGGGGATGCCCGGCTGCTGGCGGTCTTCGGTGACGACGGTGATGTCGGTGAACAGGACTTGCGCATCCGGGCGCTCGCAGTGCGGCTTCAGCGTGGCCAGATGCTGGGGCTCGAACGTGTCGTCGTCATCCAGGAAGATGACCCATTCGCCGCGCGCCAGGGCCAGGCCCTGGTTGCGGCTCTCGGCGGGGCCGTTGGCGCCGGTGCGCTTGAGGAAGCTGTCGGCCGGGCCCAGATCGCGGGCGACGACGGCGGCGGTCTCGGCGTCCAGCGCATCGGCGACCAGCAGGATCTCGAAGTCCGCGCAGGTCTGGGCGCGCAGCGAGCGAATAGCCCGCGCCAGCGTGGCCGGCCGGTTGTGCGTGGCCATGACGATCGAGAAGAAGGGCTGCATCGCGATGCTTCAGGCCTTGCGCCGGGCGATGGCCAGCAGCGAGATGTTGTTGAAGAACCAGATGCCCTGCAGGTCCAGCGTCGTGTACTTGTGGATGACGTTGGCCAGCGTGTAGGGCGTGTACCAGCAGTTGTGATCGGGGTGCACGACCTCGACGAAGGTCTCGGCCTCGGTCTGGTAGTCGAAATGCCGCGCGAAGCAGCTGTAGGCGTCGGGCACCGTGATGACGTATTCCTTGGCGCCGACGCGGTCCAGCTGCTCCAGGAAGCCCTTCACGTCGGGCACATGCTCCAGCACCTCGGGCACCAGCACGAGGTCATAGGGGTCCTTGATGTCGTCCCAGGACGAGAACAGCCGGCCTTTCAGGTGCGGCAGCATGTGCGGGAAGGCCTCGTCGTGGATGTCGAAGCCGTCGAGCTGGCAGACCTTGTCGAGCTGCAGGTGCAGCGAGCGGTTCAGGTCGGTGATGGGCCAGTCGACGCAGCCCACGTGCAGCACGCGCTTGCCGCGGCACATCTCCTGCAGCACCGCCACGCGCGGATGGCCCATCAGGTTGCGGCTGACCGGAATGCGGTGCACGAAATAGGGCGAGTGGGCGCGCTCCAGCGCCGACACCGGCGGCAGGCCCTCGGGCTGGCACAGGGCCGGCTTGGGGCCGCGGTCCGTGTCGGTGGAAATCGTCGTCTCGCTCATGCCAGGCTCCGTGTATGCAGCTCGTCGTAGTTCTTGCGTGTGCTGCCCCATTCCTGGTCGGCGAAGACCGGGCCCTTGCCGCTGTAGCGGATGCCGGAGTAGTGCTGCGGGATGAAGAAGTGGCTGGGCCAGATCGTCAAGTTGATGTAGTTGTAGCGGCGGTGCGCCTCGGTCAGGAACAGCGGACCAACGCTTTGCCAGGCCATGCGGTCGATGACGGTCGCCTTTTCCTTCACGTCCAGGATGAGCTGGCGGAAGAAGGGGTTCTGCGGTTCAGAGGCGACATAGCCGGCGGCGATCAGGCCGGGGCGGATGATCTCGTTCTCCCAGCAGGCGCAGGCCTCGCAGTCGAACAGCCAGGGCTCCAGCGGGCGGCGGCAGATGCTGTCGGCGTCAACGACGAAGCCGCCTTCGCGGAACAGGATCTCCCAGCGCATGATGTCGGCCACGCCGTTGAGCTCGCGGCCAGACATGGCGCGGATGTGGTCGGCGTTGTACCAGCCGTAGGACATCAGGTCGGCATTGCCCCAGACCTTGAGCTGCCAGTCGGGGTTGTGAACCCGCCAGGTGTCTATGCAGTTGTCCGGTCGCTTGGATTCGTCGCCGACCCAGATGATGTGCAGGGTCTTGGGGATCATGGGGCTCTCCTGAGCTTATCCGGTGCAGTATCCAGCGGGCGCTCGGCGTCCCGTAGGGGGAACTGAGGTCCATTCCTCGCCCTTTTGCCCCCTGGGCAAGCGCCGCGCCTCCCCTATGCTCGGCCCCAAGCATCATGACCCCACGGCTTTTCGTTGCCATCGGCAGCTCGCATCTCTTCGGCCTGATCGACCGCTACATCGAGCCAGTGTCGTCGGCCAAGTACCGCTCGGTCTGGTCGACCGGCGTGCCGTTCCGTGAGCCCATCGAGCTGGACGCCCCGCCTGGTTGGCGCGGCGAGCATGTGCTCTACAACACCCCGGTGGCCGGGCCGCCGCCCATGCTCAAGGAAGGGGTGCTCTACATCCCGGATGTGCTGACGGGCGTGCTCGGTCACATCCCTCAGGAAGCCGAGGTCATCTTCTCGCTGCTGCGCGGCCAGGAGTTCGCGATCGCGGCCCTGGTCGACGATCCCTCGCATGGCGACTTCCTCGGCGACGACGGCCGGATGGAGCCGGGCCGACGCTGGATGTCGCGCACCGATGCGCTGGCCTGGGTGCGGCAGATCGCTGAGCCGCTGTGGACGACGCATCTGGCCCTGCGCCAGCAGTTCCCGCGCGCACGCATCGTGCATGTGCCGGCGCCGCCGCCGGTGGAGTCGCATGAGCACATCGCTGCCAATCCCGAAGCCTTCGGACAGCTGTTTGCCGTGCATGGCATCAAGCCGTTCACGATGCGCCAGCGCATTTACCGGCTGATGTACGGCGACCTGAACCAGCGCCTGGCGCAGATGGGCATCCTGAGCCTGGCGCCGCCCGTCGGCGCGCTGACCGGGAACGGCGGCCTGAAGGCCGAATTCGCGCGCGGCTGCCTGCATGGCAACGAGCTCTACGCCGAGCTGCTGGCGCAACAGATACGGGAGGTACTCGCCGATGTCCCACCCCTATGAGCAGATGCCGGCCCAGGCCTTCTGGCGCAAGACCGTCAGCGCCCAGGCCTGGGGCCAGCTCGACTTCAAGCCGAACACCAAGTTCAAGCTGACCCCGTCGCTGAAGATCGCGACGGCTGGTTCCTGCTTCGCCCAGCACATGGCCAGGCGCCTGGAGAGCTTCGGCCTCAGCCACTGGGTGGTGGAGCAGGCGCCCGCGGGCCTCACGCCCGAGCGGGCGCGTGAGCTGCAGTACGGCGTGTTCTCGGCCCGCTATGCCAATGTCTACACGGTGCGCCAACTGCGCCAGCTCGTCGAATTCGCCTTCGGCCTGCGTGAGGGCGACCCGCCGGTGCTGACCGAAAAGGGCCGTATCTTCGACGCCCTGCGCCCGCGCGTCCAGGCTGGCGGCTATGACTCGCTGGCCGACCTGCGTGCCGACCGTACCTGGCATCTGGCCCAGGTGCGGCGTCTTTTCAGCGAGTGCGATGTCTTCGTCTTCACGCTCGGCCTGACCGAGGCCTGGGTGGAGCAGGGCAGCGGTGTCGTCTTCCCGGTCTGCCCGGGCACGGCAGCGGGCGAGTTCGACGCGGCGCGGCATGGCTTCGTGAACTTCGAGTACCCCGAGATCCTGGCCGACCTGGAATGGGTGCGCGAGTTCGTCGCCGGCGTGAACCCGGGCATGCGCTGGATCGTCACGGTGTCGCCGGTGCCGCTGGTGGCCACGGCCACGGCGCATCCGGTCATCGTTGCGTCCAGCTATTCCAAGGCGGTGCTGCGCGCGGTCGCCGGGCGGTTTGCGGACGCGCATGACGAGGTCGACTATTTCCCCTCCTTCGAGATCATCTCGTCGGCCCAGAGCTTTGGCCAATACCTCGAAGGCGACCTGCGCGAGGTCTCGCCGCGCGGCGTCGACCATGTGATGCGCCAATTCTCGGCCGCCTTTGTCGAAGCCGGCGAACGCGCTGCCGTGGCGGCGCCCAGCCTGGCGGCCCAGGCGGCGGCGGCTGCGCAGGTCGAGTGTGAAGAGCTGCTGAACGACCGACCCTGACGGCCCGTTTTGCCCGCTGACGAGACGGCCCCGAGAGGCCGTTCTTTCTTGGAGGGCACAAAGAGCGCGGGCCCTGAGGAATGCTCCCCAGAGCCCGCGTGGGCCGGCGCCCCAGCGCCGGCGTCAGGAGATCTGCAGCGTCAGATCCAGTTGCCGCCGTTGTTGCGACGGTGCTCGTCGTCCTCGGCCAGCTTGCGGTCGATGGCGGCGAGGTGGGCGTCGGCGCTCGGCAGGGCGGCCTTGGCCAGGTCCACGGATGGCGCCCCCAGCAGGGCGTCGGCCGGCGCGGTCAGCAGGTCGCTCAGGCTGACCGTCGCATCCTTGCCGTCGTCGGCCTTTTGCGGCTGCACGTCCTTGGCGAACCAGACGTCGGCCACGTCATGCTTGCCGCCGTCGGTCGTCGTGTAGCTGGAGACCAGGCCGATGAGGTTGCCGTGGTCGCTGCCCGAACCCTTGGCGGCGTTCAGGTCGATGGAGGCGACACCCACCTCGTCCAGCGTCTTCAGTTCGCCGGCGTCGGTCTTGCCATCGTGGTTGGCGTCGACCCAGACCTGCAGCTGCTTCCAGTTGGCGTCGTGTGCATCGAGCTTGCCGTCATGGTTGCTGTCCTGCTCGGCCATGGCGGCATAGCCGTCCTTGGCGTGCTTGCCATTGGCCAGGATGGTGCCCATGCCGAAGAGCTCGCTGCCGTTGTTGATGATGCCGTCGAGGTTGCGGTCCATGACGAGCAGGCCATCGCCGCCGGCAATCCAGCCGACCTTGTCCACGTGGCCGGAGCCGATCAGGTCGAAGTTGACGCCCTGGGCGGCGGCCAGCGTGTTGATGCCGTGGCCGTCCAGGTCGAGCACGATCGGCGTCTTGGAGAAGTAGGCGTCGAGCTGGGCGCCGTTCATCTCGCCGACGGCCGCGTTGGTCAACGCGTCCAGCTGGGCCATGCTCATGGCGGCGATGTCGCGGGTCTCCAGGCCGGCGACCTGGTCGGTCGTGATGGCATGGACCTGGTCGGTCGTCAGCGCGGCGGCCTGGTCCGTCGTCAGCGCGGTGATCTGGGTCACCTTCAGCGTCGTGAACTGGGCCGTGGTGATCGCGTCGATCTGCGCATTGCTCAGGGCCGCGAAGTTGGCCGTGGTCAGGGCGCGCAGGTCGTCGGTCTCCAGCGCCTTCATCTGGTCGGTGCTGAAGGACTGGACCTGGCTCGAGGTCATGACGCCGAACTGCGAGGCCGTGAACGAGTTCAGATCGTCCGTGGACAGGTGGTTGATCTGGCTGGTCGTCAGTACATTGACGCGGCCAGCCAGGCCGGTCAGCTGATCAGTCGTCAGGGCTGCCAGCTGGGTGTCGGTCAGGGCACGCAGCGAGGCCGTGGACAGCTTGGCCAGGTCTGTGGCGTCGATGGCCACGATCTGGTCAGTCGACAGCGAGGCCACCTGTTCCGTCGTCAGCACCGAGACCTGCGTCGAACTCATCGCCGTCATGTCGGCCGCCGAGAAGCCGTCGAGCTGGCTGGTCGTCAGCGACAGCACCTGGGCGGTGCTCAGCGCGACGATGTGGTCGGTCGACAGGGCGGCGAACTGGTCGGAATCCAGGCCGGCCAGGGCGGCCGTTGTGACGGCGCGCAGGTCGGCGGTTTCCAGCTTGGCGAGCTGGCTGGTGGTCAGCGCACCGAACTGGTCGGAGTCCAGCGCGGCGAACTGCGCCGTGCCCAGGGCATTGAGGTTGTCGGTGACCAGGTGGCCGAGCTGGCTGGTGGTCAGTGCTTCGGCCTGGGCGGAGGACAGGTTGCTGAACTGGCTGGTGGTCAGGCTGTTCAGGTCGGCCGTGCCCAGGGTGTTGATCTGCGCCGTCGTCAGGTTGTTGATCTGCGTGCTGCTCAGTGCGCGCAGCTGGTCGCTGGTGAAGGCGTCGAGCTGGTCGGACGAGAGGTTGCGCAGGGCTGCCGTGGACAGCGACTTGATGTCGGCCGTCTCGATGGCGGCGACCTGGGCCGTGGACAACACGTCGGCTTGCGTCGAGCTGATCGCGGCGATCTGCGTCGACGTCAGGGCCACCATGTCGGCCGTGCTCAGGCCCTGGATCTGGGTCGTGCCCAGTGCGCCAATCTGTGTCGCTGTCATGGAACCGACGGCATCACTGGCCAGTGCAGCAACCTGGTCGGAGCTCAGTGCGTTCAGTGCGGCGGTGGACACCGCGCGCAGGTCGGCCGTCTCCAGCTTGCCCAGCTGGCTGGTGGTCAGCGCGCCGAACTGGCTGGAACCCAGCGCAGCGAACTGCGCGGTGCCCAGGGCGTTGAGGTTGTCGGTCGCCAGGTTGGCGAGCTGTGCGTTGGTCAGGGCCTGCACCTGGCCCGAGGACAGGTTCGCGAACTGGCCGCTGGTCAGGCTGTTCAGGTCGGCCGTGCCCAGGGTGTTGATCTGGGCCGTGGTCAGGCTGTTGACCTGGCCGCTGCTCAGTGCGCGCAGCTGGTCGCTGGTGAAGGCGTCGAGCTGGTCGGAGGACAGGTTGCGCAGGGCGCCGGTGGACAGCGACTTGATGTCGGCCGTCTCGATGGCCGCCAACTGGGCGGTGGACAGGGTGCCGGCCTGGGCGGAGTTCAAGGCCGCGACCTGGGTCGAGGTCAGCGCGACCATGTCAGCCGTGCTGAGGCCCTTGATCTGGGCGGTGCCCAGCGACCCGACCTGCGCCGTGGTCAGTGTGCCGACGGCATCACTGGCCAGCGCGCCGATCTGATCGGAGCTCAGCGCATTCAGGGCCGCGGTCGTCACGCCGCGCAGGTCGGCGGTTTCGAGCTTGCCGAGCTGGCTGGTGGTCAGCGCGCCGAACTGGCTGGACGACAGGGCCGCGAACTGTGCCGAACCCATCGCGTTGAGGCTGTCCGTCGCCAGGTTGGCGAGCTGGACGCTGGTCAGCGCCTGGACCTGGGCCGTGGACAGGTTGGCGACCTGGGCGGTGGTCAGCGCGTTCAGGTCTGCGGTACCCAGGTTGGTGAACTGCGGGCTGGTGCTCAGGGCATTGAGCTGGGCCGAGGACAGGGCGCGCAGTTGGTCGCTGGTCAGGGCGTCGAGCTGGTCGGTGGACAGGTTGCGCAGGGCTGCCGTGGACAGCGATTTGATGTCGGCCGTCTCGATGGCCGCGATCTGGGCCGTGGACAGGCTGGCCGCCTGAGCGGAGTTCAGCGCCGCGATCTGACCCGAGGTCAGGGCCACCATGTCGGCCGTGCTCAGCCCCTGGATCTGGGCCGTGCCGAGGCCGGCGATCTGGGCCGTGGTCATGGCGCCGACGGCGTCGCTGGCCAGGGCACCGATCTGGTCGGACGACAGACCGTTGAGGGCTGCCGTCGTGACGGCGCGCAGGTCGCCGGTTTCGAGCTTGGCCAACTGGCTGGTGGTCAGGGCGCCGAGCTGGCTGGACGACAGGGCCGCGAACTGCGCGCTGCCCAGGGCGTTCAGGCTGTCGGTCTTCAGGTTGCCGATCTGGGTGTTGGTCAGCGCCTGGACCTGGGCCGTGGACAGGTTGGCGAACTGGCCGCTGCTCAGGCTGTTGAGGTCCGCCGTGCCCAGGGTGTTGATCTGGGCCGTGGTCAGGCTGTTGACCTGGCCGCTGCTCAGCGCGCGGAGCTGGTCGCTGGTGAAGGCGTCGAGCTGGTCGGAGGACAGGTTGCGCAAGGCGCCGGTCGTCAGTGACTTGATGTCGGCCGTCTCGATGGCGGCGACCTGGGCGGTGGACAGCGAGCCGGCCTGGGCAGAGTTCAAGGCAGCGACCTGGGCCGAGGTCAGGGCGACCATGTCACCCGTGGTCAGGCCCTGGATCTGGGCAGTGCCCAGCGAGGCCACCTGGGCGGTGGTCATGGCGCCGACGGCGTCGCTCGCCAGGGCACCGACCTGGTCGGAACTCAGCGCATTGAGGGCGGCCGTGGTCACTGCACGCAGGTCGGCGGTTTCGAGCTTGCCGAGCTGGCTGGTGGTCAGCGCGCCGAACTGGCTGGAACCCAGTGCCGCGAACTGCGCCGTGCCCAGGGCGTTGAGGCTGTCGGTGGTCAGGTTGGCGAGCTGGGTGCTGGTCAGCGCCTGGACCTGGGCCGTGGACAGGGTGGCGATCTGGCCGGTGGTCAGCGCGTTCAGGTCGGCGGTACCCAGGTTGGCGAACTGCGGGCTGGTGCTCAGCGCATTGAGCTGGGCCGAGGACAGCGCGCGCAACTGGTCGCTGGTCAGGGCGTCCAGTTGATCGGTCGAGAAGTTGCGCAGCGCAGCCGTCGACAGGGCCTTGATGTCGGCCGTCTCGATGGCCGCGATCTGGGCGGTGGACAGGCCGGCCACCTGAGCCGAGTTGATGGCGGCGACCTGGGCCGAGGTCAGAGCGACCATGTCGCCGGTGGTCAGGCCCTTGATCTGGTTGGTGCCCAGCGAAGCGACTTGCGCCGTGGACAGGGCACCGACGGCGTCGCTGGCCAGGGCACCGATCTGGTCGGAGCTCAGGGCATTGATGGCGGCCGTCGTGACGGCGCGCAGGTCAGCGGTTTCGAGCTTGGCCAGCTGGCTGGTGCTCAGGCCGCCGAACTGGCCCGAAGTGAGGGCTGCGAACTGGGCCGTGCCCAGGGCGTTCAGGTTGTCGCTGGCGAGGTTGGCGAGCTGGGTGCTCGTCAGCGCCTGGATCTGGCCCGAGGACAGATTGGAGAACTGGCTGCTGGTCAGGCTGTTCAGGTCGGCCGTGCCCAGGGCGTTGACCTGGGCCGTGGTCAGGCTGTTGACCTGGCCGCTGCTCAGCGCGCGCAGTTGGTCGCTGGTGAAGGCGTCGAGCTGGTCGGAGGACAGGTTGCGCAGGGCGCCGGTGGACAGCGACTTGATGTCGGCCGTCTCGATGGCGGCGATCTGGGCCGTGGTCAGGCTGCCGGCCTGCGTGGAGTTCAGCGAGGCGATCTGGCCCGAGGTCAGGGCGACCATGTCGCCGGTGGTCAGACCCTTGATCTGGCTGCTGCCCAGCGAGGCGACCTGCGCCGTGGACAGCGAGCCGACGGCGTCGCTGGCCAGGGCACCGATCTGATCGGAGGACAGGCCATTCAAGGCCGCCGTGGTGACGGCGCGCAGGTCAGCCGTCTCGAGCTTGGCCAGCTGGCTGGTGGCGAGGCCACCGAACTGGCTGGAGCTCAGCGCCGCGAACTGGGCGGTGCCCAGGGCGTTGAGGTTGTCCGTGCTCAGATGGCCGAGCTGATCGGTGGTCAGCGCGCGGACCTGGGCCGTCGACAGATTGGCCATCTGGCCGGTCGTCAGCGAGTTCAGGTCGGACGTCGACAGGTTGGCGAGCTGCGGGCTGGTGGTCAGCGCATTGAGCTGGGTGGAGGACAGGGCACGCAGCTGGTCGCTCGTGAGGGCATCCAACTGGTCCGTGGACAGGTTGCGCAGCGCAGCCGTGGACAGCGACTTGATGTCAGCGGTCTCGATGGCGGCAATCTGGGCCGTAGACAGCACACCGGCCTGTGCGGAGTTGAGGGCGGCGACCTGGGCCGAGGTCAAGGCCACCATGTCACCCGTGGTCAGGCCCTTGATCTGGTCGGTGCCGAGCGCAGCGATCTGGGCGGTGGTCAACGAGCCGACGGCGTCGCTGGCCAGCGCACCGACCTGGTCTGAGGACAGGCCATTGAGTGCGGCGGTCGTGACGGCGCGCAGGTCAGCGGTTTCGAGCTTGCCCAACTGGCTGGTGCTCAGCGCACCGAACTGGCTGGAACTCAGCGCCGCGAATTGAGCGGTGCCCAGGGCATTGAGGTTGTCGGTGCTCAGGTGGCCGAGCTGATCGGTGGTCAGCGCGCGGACCTGGGCCGTCGACAGATTGGCGATCTGGCTGGTGGTCAGCACATTCAGATCGGCCGTCGACAGGTTGTTGACCTGCGGGGCGGTCGTCAGCGCATTGAGCTGCGTCGAGCTCAGTGCGCGCAGCTGGTCGCTCGTCAGGGCGTCGAGTTGGTCCGTCGACAGGTTGCGCAGCGCGCCGGTGGAGATGGACTTGACGTCGGCTGTCTCGATGGCGGCGATCTGGGCGGTGGACAGCGCACCCGCCTGGTTGGAGTTGATGGCGGCAATCTGGCCGGAGGTCAGGGCCACCATGTCGCCCGTCGTCAGCCCCTTGATCTGGGCAGTGCCCAGCGAGCCGACCTGTGCCGTGGTCAGCGAGCCAACGGCGTCACTGGCCAGGGCGCCGACCTGGTCGGAAGACAGGCCGTTGAGCGCGGCCGTGGTGACGGCGCGCAGGTCGGCGGTCTCGAGCTTGCCGAGTTGGGCGGTGGTCAGCGAGCCGAACTGGCCGGAGTTCAGGGAAGCGAACTGGCCGGTGCCCAGCGCGTTCAGGTTGTCGGTGGCGAGGTTGCTGAGCTGCGTGCTGGTCAGCGCCTGGACTTGGGTCGAGGAAAGGTTGCCGAACTGGCCGCTGGTCAGGCTGTTCAGGTCCGCCGTGCCCAGCGTGTTGACCTGGGATGTGGTCAGGCTGTTGACCTGGCCGCTGCTGAGGGCGCGGAGCTGGTCGCTGGTGAAGGCGTCGAGCTGGTCGGAAGACAGGTTGCGCAGCGAACCAGTGGTCAGAGACTTGACGTCAGCCGTCTCAATAGCTGCCAGTTGGGCAGTAGACAGGCTGCCTGCCTGCGTGGAGTTCAGTGCAGCGACCTGACCCGAGGTCAAAGCGACCATGTCACCCGTGGTCAGGCCCTTGATCTGGGCGGTGCCCAGCGAGGCGACTTGCGCCGTGGTCAACGAGCCGACGGCATCGCTGGCCAGGGAGCCGACCTGATCGGAAGACAGGCCGTTGAGGGCCGCGGTCGTGACGGCGCGCAGGTCGGCCGTCTCGATCTTGGCCAGCTGGCTGGTGCTCAGTGCGCCGAACTGGCTGGACGACAGGGCCGCGAATTGGGCAGTGCCCAGCGCGTTGAGGTTGTCGGTCGACAGGTTGCCGAGCTGGTCAGTCGTCAGCGAACGGATCTGAGCCGTCGACAGGTTGGCCATCTGGCCAGTCGTCAGCACATTCAGGTCGCCCGTGGAGATGTTGACGAGCTGCGGGCTGGTGGTCAGCGCGTTCAGCTGGGTGGAGGTCAGTGCGCGCAGCTGGTCGCTCGTGAGGGCGTCGAGTTGGTCCGTCGACAGGTTGCGCAGCGCGCCGGTGGAGATGGACTTGACGTCGGCTGTCTCGATGGCGGCGATCTGGGCGGTGGAAAGCACGCCTGCCTGGGTCGAGTTCAGCGAGGCGACCTGGGCGGAGGTCAGGGCGACCATGTCGCCCGTGGTCAGGCCCTTGATCTGGGCGGTACCCAGCGAGCCAACCTGTGCGGTGGTCAGCGAGCCCACGGCGTCGCTGGCCAGGGCGCCGACCTGGTCGGAGGACAGGCCGTTGAGCGCAGCCGTCGTGACGGCACGCAGGTCAGCGGTCTCGAGCTTGCCGAGCTGGCCGGTGGTCAGCGAACCGAACTGGCTGGAGTTCAGCGCAGCGAACTGGCTGGTGCCCAGCGCGTTCAGGTTGTCGGTGGCGAGGTTGCTGAGCTGCGTGCTGGTCAGCGCCTGGACCTGGCCCGAGGACAGGTTGGCGAACTGGCCGCTGGTCAGGCTGTTGAGGTCGGCCGTGCCCAGGGTATTGACCTGGCTCGTGGTCAGGCTGTTGACCTGGCCGCTGCTGAGGGCGCGGAGCTGGTCGCTGGTGAAAGCGTCGAGCTGGTCGGAGGACAGGTTGCGCAGCGAACCGGTGGTCAGCGACTTGACGTCGCCCGTTTCGATGGCGGCGATCTGGGCGGTAGACAGGCTACCGGCCTGGGTCGAATTGATGGCAGCGACCTGGGCCGAGGTCAGGGCGACCATGTCACCCGTGGTCAGGCCCTGGATCTGGGCGGTGCCCAGTGAGGCCACTTGAGCGGTCGTCAGCGAGCCGACGGCATCGCTGGCCAGCGCACCGACCTGATCGGAAGACAAGCCGTTGAGGGCGGCGGTCGTGACGGCGCGCAGGTCGGCCGTCTCGATCTTGGCCAGCTGGCTGGTGCTCAGTGCGCCGAACTGGCTGGACGACAGGGCTGCAAACTGGGCGGTGCCCAGGGCGTTGAGGTTGTCGGTGGCGAGGTTGGCGAGCTGGGTGTTGGTCAGCGCCTGGACCTGCGCGGACGACAGGTTGGCGAACTGGCTGCTGGTGAGACTGTTCAGGTCGGCCGTGCCCAGCGTATTGATCTGGCTGGTCGTCAGCGAGTTGATCTGGCCGCTGCTCAGCGCACGCAGTTGATCGCTGGTGAAGGCGTCGAGCTGGTCGGAGGACAGGTTGCGCAGGGCGCCGGTGGTCAGCGACTTGATGTCGGCCGTCTCGATCGCAGCGATCTGCGCCGTGGACAGACCGGTCACCTGGGTCGAGTTCAGTGCAGCGACCTGGCCCGAAGTCAGGGCGACCATGTCACCCGTGGTCAGCCCCTTGATCTGGGCCGTGCCCAGAGAGGCGACTTGGGTTGTCGTCAGCGAGCCAACAGCGTCACTGGCCAGCGCGCCGACCTGGTCCGAGGACAGGCCGTTGAGCGAGGCGGTCGTGACAGCACGCAGATCGGCCGTCTCCAGCTTGCCCAACTGGCTGGTGGTCAGAGCGCCGAACTGGCTGGAGCTCAGCGCCGCGAACTGCGCGGTGCCCAGGGCGTTGAGGTTGTCGGTGGCGAGGTTGCTGAGCTGGGTGTTGGTCAGTGCTTGAACCTGGCCGGAGGACAGATTGGCGAACTGGCCACTGGTGAGGCTGTTCAGGTCGGCCGTGCCCAGGGTGTTGACTTGGGCAGTCGTCAGCGAGTTGATCTGGCCGCTGCTGAGCGCGCGCAGTTGGTCGCTGGTGAAGGCGTCGAGCTGGTCAGACGACAGGTTGCGCAGGGCGCCGGTCGTCAACGACTTGACGTCAGCCGTCTCAATAGCCGCCAGTTGGGCGGTGGAGAGGCTGCCGGCCTGGGTAGAGTTCAGCGCCGCGACCTGGCCCGAGGTCAGGGCGACCATGTCACCCGTGGTCAGACCCTTGATCTGGGCGGTGCCCAGCGAGGCGACCTGTGCCGTGGTCAGCGAGCCGACGGCATCGCTGGCCAGGGAGCCGACCTGGTCGGAAGACAGGCCATTGAGGGCTGCCGTCGTGACGGCGCGCAGGTCGGCCGTTTCCAGCTTGCCCAGCTGGCCGGTGGTCAGTGCACCGAACTGGCTGGAGCTCAGCGAGGCGAACTGGCTCGTGCCCAGGGCATTGAGGTTGTCGGTCGCCAGGTTGGCGAGCTGGGTGTTGGTCAGCGCCTGGACCTGGCCCGAGGACAGGTTGGCGAACTGGCCGCTGGTCAGGCTGTTCAGGTCAGCCGTGCCCAGCGTATTGATCTGGCTCGTGGTCAGCGAATTGACCTGGCCGCTGCTGAGTGCACGCAACTGGTCGCTGGTGAAGGCGTCGAGCTGGTCGGACGACAGGTTGCGCAGGGCGCCGGTCGTCAGCGACTTGACATCGCCCGTTTCGAGGGCGGCAATCTGGGCGGTGGACAAGCTGCCGGCCTGGGTCGAATTGATGGCAGCGACCTGGGTCGAGGTCAGGGCGACCATGTCGCCCGTGGTCAAGCCCTTGATCTGGGCGGTGCCGAGGGAGGCGACCTGCCCGGTGGTCAGCGAGCCCACGGCATCGCTGGCCAGAGCACCGACCTGATCGGAAGACAAGCCGTTGAGGGCTGCGGTCGTGACGGCGCGCAGATCGGCCGTCTCGAGCTTGCCCAATTGGCCAGTGGTCAGCGCACCGAACTGGCTGGACGACAGGGCTGCGAACTGGGCGGTGCCCAGCGCGTTGAGGTTGTCGGTCGCGAGGTTGCTGAGCTGGGTGTTGGTCAGTGCCTGGACTTGGGCCGAGGACAGGTTGGCGAACTGGCTGCTGGTCAGGCTGTTCAGGTCGGCCGTGCCCAGCGTATTGATCTGGCTGGTCGTCAGCGAGTTGATCTGGCCGCTGCTCAGCGCGCGCAGTTGGTCGCTGGTGAAAGCGTCGAGCTGATCGGACGACAGATTGCGCAGCGCACCGGTGCTCAGCGACTTGATGTCAGCTGTCTCAATGGCCGCCAGTTGGGCGGTGGACAGGCCGGCCGCCTGCGTGGAGTTCAGTGAAGCGACCTGGCCCGAAGTCAGAGCGACCATGTCGCCGGTGGTCAGGCCCTTGATCTGGGCCGTGCCGAGCGAGGCGACCTGGGCCGTGGTCAATGATCCGACGGCGTCACTGGCCAGCGCGCCGATCTGGTCGGAAGACAGGCCGTTGAGCGCGACGGTCGTGACGGCGCGCAGGTCGGCGGTTTCGAGCTTGCCGAGCTGGCTGGTCGTCAAGGCACCGAACTGGCTGGAGTTCAGCGCCGCGAACTGGGCGGTGCCCAGCGCGTTCAGGTTGTCGGTCGCAAGATTGGCGAGCTGGGTGTTGGTCAGTGCCTGGACTTGGGCCGAGGACAGGTTGGCGAACTGGCTGCTGGTCAGGCTGTTCAAGTCGGCCGTGCCGAGCGTATTGACCTGGCTCGTGGTGAGGCTGTTGATCTGACCACTGCTGAGCGCGCGGAGCTGGTCACTGGTGAAGGCGTCGAGTTGGTCGGAGGACAGGTTGCGCAGGGCGCCCGTGGTCAGCGACTTGACGTCCGCGGTCTCAATCGCGGCCAGTTGCGCGGTAGACAGGCTGCCTGCCTGCGTGGAGTTCAGCGCCGCGACCTGGCCCGAGGTCAGGGCGACCATGTCACCCGTGGTCAGGCCGTCGATCTGGGCGGTGCCCAGCGAAGCAACTTGAGCGGT
Organism: Roseateles sp. P5_E4; assembly: GCF_054049255.1. Taxonomy (NCBI): domain Bacteria; kingdom Pseudomonadati; phylum Pseudomonadota; class Betaproteobacteria; order Burkholderiales; family Sphaerotilaceae; genus Roseateles; species Roseateles sp. P5_E4. The sequence goes on from NZ_JBFUMS010000001.1 coordinate 188,786, forward strand.
GGTCAGCGAGCCGACGGCATCGCTGGCCAGCGCACCGACTTGATCGGAAGACAGACCGTTGAGGGCAGCGGTCGTGACGGCGCGCAGGTCGGCAGTCTCGAGCTTGGCCAGTTGGCTGGTGCTCAGCGCGCCGAACTGGCTAGACGACAAGGCTGCGAACTGGGCCGTGCCCAACGCGTTCAAGTTGTCCGTGGCGAGGTTGGCGAGCTGGGTGTTGGTCAGTGCCTGGACTTGGGCCGAGGACAGATTGGCAAACTGGCTGCTGGTCAGGCTGTTCAGGTCGGCCGTGCCCAGCGTATTGATCTGGCTGGTGGTCAGCGAGTTGATCTGGCCGCTGCTCAGCGCACGCAGTTGATCGCTGGTGAAGGCGTCGAGCTGGTCGGAAGACAGATTGCGCAAGGCGCCCGTGGTCAGCGACTTGACGTCTGCAGTCTCGATCGCGGCCAGTTGCGCGGTAGACAGGCTGCCTGCCTGCGTGGAGTTCAGCGAGGCGACCTGGGCCGAGGTCAGCGCGACCATGTCGCCCGTGGTCAAGCCCTTGATCTGGGCAGTGCCGAAAGAGGCGACTTGCGCCGTGGTCAGTGAGCCGACGGCGTCGCTGGCCAGGGCGCCGATTTGGTCTGAGGAGAGGCCGTTGAGGGCAGCGGTCGTGACCGCACGCAGGTCAGCGGTTTCGAGCTTGCCGAGCTGGCTGGTCGTCAGTGCACCGAACTGGCTGGAGGACAGGGCCGCGAACTGGGCGCTGCCCAGGGCGTTGAGGTTGTCGGTCGACAGGTTGCCGAGCTGGTCGGTCGTCAGCGAACGGATCTGGGCTGTCGACAGGTTGGCCATCTGGGCCGTCGTCAGCACGTTCAGGTCGCCCGTGGAGATGTTGACGAGTTGCGGGCTGGTGGTGAGCGCGTTCAGCTGGGTGGACGACAGGGCGCGCAGCTGGTCGCTGGTCAACGCATCCAGTTGATCCGAGGACAGGTTGCGCAGTGCGCCGGTGGAGATGGCCTTGACGTCGGCCGTCTCGATGGCGGCGATCTGGGCGGTGGAGAGCGCACCCGCCTGGGTCGAGTTCAGCGAGGCGACCTGGGCCGAGGTCAGGGCGACCATGTCGCCCGTGGTCAGGCCCTTGACCTGGGCAGTGCCCAGCGAGGCCACTTGAGCGGTCGTCAGCGAGCCGACGGCATCGCTGGCCAGGGCACCGACCTGATCGGAAGACAGGCCGTTGAGGGCAGCGGTCGTGACGGCGCGCAGGTCAGCCGTCTCCAGCTTGCCGAGCTGGCCGGTGGTCAGTGCGCCGAACTGGCTGGACGACAGCGCCGCGAACTGGGCGGTGCCCAGGGCATTGAGGTTGTCGCTGGCGAGGTTGGCGAGCTGGGTGTTCGTCAGTGCCTGGACTTGGGCCGAGGACAGGTTGGCGAACTGGCTGCTGGTGAGGCTGTTCAGATCCGCCGTACCCAGCGTGTTGATCTGGCCGGTGGTGAGGCTGTTGATCTGGCCACTGCTCAGCGCGCGCAGCTGGTCACTGGTGAAGGCGTCGAGTTGGTCTGAGGACAGGTTGCGCAGGGCGCCCGTGGTCAGCGACTTGACGTCCGCGGTCTCAATCGCGGCCAGTTGCGCGGTAGACAGGCTGCCTGCCTGCGTGGAGTTCAGCGCCGCGACCTGGCCCGAGGTCAGGGCGACCATGTCACCCGTGGTCAGGCCCTTGATCTGGGCGGTGCCCAGCGAGGCGACCTGGGCCGTGGTCAATGATCCGACGGCGTCACTGGCCAGCGCGCCGATCTGGTCGGAAGACAGGCCGTTGAGCGCGACGGTCGTGACGGCGCGCAGGTCGGCCGTTTCCAGCTTGCCCAGCTGGCCGGTGGTCAGTGCACCGAACTGGCTGGAGTTCAGCGCCGCGAACTGGGCGGTGCCCAGCGCGTTGAGGTTGTCGGTCGCGAGATTGGCGAGCTGGGTGTTGGTCAGTGCCTGGACTTGGGCCGAGGACAGGTTGGCGAACTGGCCACTGGTGAGGCTGTTCAGGTCGGCCGTGCCCAGGGTGTTGATCTGGCTCGTGGTCAGCGAATTGATCTGGCCGCTGCTGAGTGCACGCAACTGGTCGCTGGTGAAAGCGTCGAGCTGGTCGGACGACAGGTTGCGCAGCGCACCCGTCGTCAGCGACTTGACGTCGGCGGTCTCGATCGCAGCGATTTGCGCGGTGGACAGGCTGCCCGCCTGCGTGGAGTTCAGCGCCGCGACCTGACCCGAGGTCAGGGCGACCATGTCACCCGTGGTCAGGCCCTTGATTTGGGCGGTGCCCAGTGAGGCGACTTGGGCCGTGGTCAGCGAGCCGACAGCGTCGCTGGCCAAGGCGCCGACCTGGTCGGACGACAGGTTGTTGAGTGCAGCGGTGGTGACGGCGCGCAGGTCGGCCGTTTCGAGCTTGCCGAGTTGGCCGGTGGTCAGTGCACCGAACTGGCTGGAGCTCATCGCCGCGAACTGGGCGGTGCCCAGCGCGTTGAGGTTGTCGGTCGCGAGGTTGCTGAGCTGGGTGTTGGTCAGTGCCTGGACTTGGGCCGAGGACAGGTTGGCGAACTGGCTGCTGGAGAGGCTGTTCAGGTCGGCCGTGCCCAGCGAGTTGACCTGGGCCGTCGTCAGTGAATTGACCTGGCCGCTGCTCAAGGCACGCAGCTGGTCACTGGTGAAGGCGTCGAGCTGGTCGGACGACAGGTTGCGCAGGGCGCCGGTGGTCAGCGACTTGATGTCGCCGGTCTCGATAGCCGCGAGCTGGGCGGTGGACAGTGTGCCGGCCTGGGCCGAATTGATGGCGGCGACCTGGGACGAAGTCAGGGCGACCATGTCACCCGTGGTCAGGCCCTTGATCTGGGCGGTGCCCAGCGAAGCAACTTGGGCCGTGCTCAGCGAGCCGACGGCGTCGCTGGCCAGGGCACCGACCTGGTCGGAAGACAGGCCGTTGAGGGCCGCGGTGGTGACGGCGCGCAGGTCAGCCGTCTCCAGCTTGCCCAGCTGGCCGGTGGTCAGCGCGCCGAACTGGCTGGACGACAGGGCCGCGAACTGGGCTGTGCCCAACGCGTTCAAGTTGTCGGTGGCGAGGTTGCCGAGCTGCGTGTTGGTCAGCGCCTGGGCTTGGGCCGTGGAGAGGTTGGCGAACTGGCCGCTGGTCAGGCTGTTCAGGTCAGCCGTGCCCAGGGTATTGATCTGGCTGGTTGTCAGCGAGTTGATCTGGCCGCTGCTCAGCGAACGCAATTGGTCGCTGGTGAAGGCGTCGAGCTGGTCAGACGACAGATTGCGCAGGGCGCCGGTCGTCAGCGACTTGACGTCGGCGGTCTCGATGGCGGCGAGCTGGGCGGTGGACAGGGTGCCGGCCTGGGTCGAGGTCAGCGAAGCGATCTGGCCCGAAGTCAGGGCGACCATGTCACCCGTGGTCAGGCCCTTGATCTGGGCGGTGCCCAGCGAGGCGACTTGTGCCGTGGTCAACGAGCCGACGGCGTCGCTGGCGAGGGCGCCGACCTGGTCGGAGGACAGACCATTGAGGGCAGCCGTCGTGACGGCACGCAGGTCAGCGGTTTCGAGCTTGCCGAGCTGGCCGGTGGTCAGCGCACCGAACTGGCTGGACGACAGGGCCGCGAATTGGGCGGTGCCCAGGGCGTTGAGGTTGTCGGTCGCCAGGTTGGCGAGCTGGGTGTTGGTCAGCGCCTGGACCTGGCCCGAGGACAGATTGGAGAACTGGCTGCTGGTCAGGCTGTTCAGGTCGGCCGTGCCCAGGGTGTTGATCTGGCCGGTTGTCAGCGAATTGACCTGACCGCTGCTCAGCGCGCGCAGCTGATCGCTGGTGAAGGCATCGAGCTGGTCGGAGGACAGATTGCGCAGGGCGCCGGTCGTCAGCGACTTGATGTCAGCCGTCTCGATGGCGGCAATCTGGGCCGTGGAAAGGCTGCCGGCCTGGGTCGAGGTCAGCGAGGCGACCTGGGCCGAGGTCAGGGCGACCATGTCGCCCGTGGTCAGGCCCTTGATCTGGGCGGTGCCCAGCGAGCCGACCTGTGCCGTCGTCAGCGAGCCGACGGCGTCACTGGCCAGGGCGCCGACCTGGTCCGAGGACAGGCCGTTGAGCGCAGCCGTCGTGACGGCACGCAGGTCAGCCGTTTCCAGCTTGCCCAGCTGACCGGTCGTCAGCCCGCCGAACTGGGTCGACGACAGTACGGCGAAATGGCCCGTGCCCAGCGCGTTCAGGTTGTCGGTGGCCAGGTTGCCGAGCTGGGTGGCGGTCAGGGCCTGGGCCTGGGCCGTAGAGAGGTTGGCGAACTGGCTGCTGCTCAGGCTGTTCAGGTCAGCCGTACCGAGCGTATTGACCTGACTCGTCGTCAGTGAATTGACCTGGCCACTGGAAAGGGCGCGGAGCTGGTCGCTGGTGAAGGCGTCCAGCTGGGTGGACGACAGGTTGCGCAGCGCAGCGGTGGTGATCGACTTGATGTCGGCCGTCTCGATGGCGGCGATCTGGGCCGTGGAGAGGTTGCCCAGCTGGGCGGACGTCAGCGCGCCGATCTGGGCGGAGGTCAGCGCCACCATGTCGGCGCTGCTCAGGCCCTGGATCTGGGCCGTCGACAGGACGGCGATCTGCGAGGTGCTCAGGGCCTGGACCTGGTCGGTCTTCAGGGCCTGGATCTGGTCAGAGCTGAAGCCGGCCAGGGCGCTGGTCGCGATGGCCCGCAGGTCTTCGGTCTGGAAGGCCCGGATCTGGTCGCTCTTCAGGACCGCCAGGCTGCTGGACAGGATGACCGAGGCCTGCGTGGTGGTGAACGCGATCAGCTGGTCGGTGCTGAGGGCGGCGTAGTCTTCCGTCGACCACCCCCGGATCGTGTCCGTGCTCAGAGTCGAGATGACAGATGGCGAAATGCCGGGGATGACGGTTGACATGTTTTCTCACCTGTACTGATGGCCGCCTTGCCTTGCGGCGTGGCGGCGTTGGACCATCGCTGGCCCACCCCCGAAACTGGAGGCGTTGTTCTGAGCGGAGCCTGTGCCCCGGCGCGTCGAGCAGCCAAGACGTGCCAGAGACACAAAAAAATTGAAACCCGAACCCAACCCAATGCGGCCGCAGGCGGGATGCGATCCCGCCTGGAGCGCCGCGATGAGGTGGGCTCGTGTTGTCATGCTAGGGACGAGTCCTCGGAACCAATCGGCAAAAAGACCGGGTTTCTCGACCCAAGGTCGACCGTTCGGCAGCTGCGCCGAATGGGCTTGAACGAATTCACGGACTTCACACCCAGTTGCCGCCGTTGTTGCGCCGGTGCTCGTCGTCCTCGGCCAGCTTGCGGTCGATGGCCGCAAGGTGGGCGTCGGCCGACGGGTGCGGCACGGCCGCCTTGGCCAGGTCGACGTGCTCGGCACCGAGCAGCGGGGCGGTCGGCGGTGCCAGCACGTCGTGCAGGCTGACCGTCGCGTCCTTGCCGTCATCGGCCTTCTGCGGCTGCACGTCCTTGGCGAACCAGACGTCGGCCACGTCGTGCTTGCTGCCGTCGGTCGTCGTGTAGCTGGACACCAGGCCGATGAGGTTGCCGCTGTCTGACCCGGAGCCCTTGGTGGCGTTCAGGTCGAGCGAGGTGATGCCCAGCTGGTCCAGCGTCTTCAGCTCGCCGGCGTCGGTCTTGCCGTCGTGGTTGGCGTCGACCCAGACCTGCAGCTGCTTCCAGTTGGCGTCGTGGCTGTCGAGCTTGCCGTCATGGTTGCTGTCCTGTTCGGCCATGGCGGCGTAGCCATCCTTGGCATGCTTGCCGTTGGCCAGCACGGTGCCCATGCCGAAGAGTTCACCGCCGCTGTTGATGAGGCCGTCATGGTTGCGGTCCATCACCAGCAGGCCATCGCCGCCAGCCACCCAGCCCACCTTGTTGGCCTGGCCGGTGCCCAGCAGGTCGAAGTTCACGCCCTGGGCGGCGGCCAGCGTGTTGACGCCGTGGCCATCCAGGTCGAGCACGATGGGCGTGACGTTGAAGTAGGCGTTCATCTGCGCCGCGCTCATTTCGCCGAAGGTCGTGCCTTGCAGCGCGTCGAGCTGAGCCATGCTCATGGCGGTGATGTCGCGGGTTTCCAGGCCGCTGATCTGATCGGTCGTGAGGCTGTGGATCTGATCCGTGGTCAAGGCCGCCGCCTGCGCCGTGGTCAGCGCCGTGATCTGCGTCGCCTTCAGCGTGCTGAACTGGTCGCTGGTGATGGCCTGGATCTGCGCATTGCTCATCGCGGCGACGTGGGCCGTGGTCAGTGCGCGCAGGTCGTCGGTTTCCAGCGCCGCGATCTGCGAGTTCGTGAAGGCCTTGACCTGGGTGGAGGTCAGGGACGCGAACTGCGCCGTCGTGAAGGTGTTCAGGTCGTCGGTGGCCAGGTTGTTGATCTGGCTGGTCGTCAGCACCGACACGCGGGTGCCCAGGCCGGTCAGCTGATCGGTGGTCAGCGCACCCAGCTGGGTGTTGGTGATGGCCTGCAGCGATGCCGAAGTCAGCTTGGCCAGGTCGTCGGAGTCGATGGCCACGATCTGGTCGGTGGACAGCGAATTCACCTGGGCCGTGGTCAGCACCGAGATCTGCGCCGAGCCCATGGCCGTCAGGTCGGCTGCGGCCAGGCCCTGGATCTGTGCGGTGGACAGCGACAACACCTGGGCCGTGCTGAGCGCGGCGATGTGCTCGGTCTGCAGCGAGGCGATCTGATCCGAGTTCAGGCTCGACAGCGCCGCCGTCGTCACCGCGCGCAGGTCGGCCGTCTGCAGATTCGGCAGCTGGTCGGTTGTCAGCGAACCGAACTGGGTCGCGTTCATCACCGCGTAGTGCTGTGTTCCCAGGGCCGTCAGATCGTCCGTCGTCAGGTGCGACAGCTGGCCGGCCGTCAACGCCTGGACCTGGCCCGTGCTCATGCGAGCGAACTGGTCGGTCGTGAACGCGTTCAGGTCGTCGCTATTCATCGTCGACAGCTGGGCCGTCGTCAGCGAGTTCACCTGCGCCGAGGTCAGCGATTGCAGCTGGTCGCTGGTCAGCCCATCCAGCTGGGTGCTGGTCAGGGCGCGCAGCGCGGTCGTGGTCAGGAAGCGGATGTCGCCGGTCTCGATGGCGGACAGCTGATCGGTGCTCAGCGCAAACGCCTGGGCGGAGTTCAGCACGGCCACCTGGGCGGTGCCCAGGGCCGTCATGTCGGCGGCCGTCAGGCCCTGGACCTGGGACGTCGTGAGCGAGCCGATCTGGGCGGTGCTGAGGCTGGAGACCTCGTCGGAGCTCAGTGTCAGGATCTGATCCGAAGACAGGCCACGCAGCGCTGCCGTGGTGACGGCGCGCAGGTCGGCCGTCTCCATCTTGGGCAGTTGGTCAGTGGTCAGCGAACCGAACTGACTGGAGTTCAGCGTCGCGAACTGGGCCGTCCCCATGGCGTTGAGGTTGTCGCTGGCCAAGCTGCTCAGCTGGGCCGTCGTCAGTACGGCGACCTGGGCGGTGGAGAGCTTGTTGAACTGGTCGGACGTGAGGCTGTTGAGGTCGTCCGTGTTCAACGTGCGGACCTGGTCGGTCGTCAGCGAGTTGATCTGAGCACTTGTCAGGGCGCGCAGTTGGTCGCTGGTCAGGCCGTCCAGCTGTGTGCTGCCGAGGGCCCGAAGAGCCGCCGTCGTCAGCGACTTCATGTCAGCCGCATCGATGGCCGAGAGTTGGTCGGTCGACAGGTTCTGGGCCTGCGCCGAGCTCAGCGCCGCGACCTGAGCGGTGGACAGGGCGGTCATATCGGCCGCGGTGAGGCCCTTGACCTGGGCGGTCGTGAAGGCCGCCACCTGGCCCGTGGACAGGCCGGACACCTCGTCGGAGGTCAGCGACTGCACCTGGTCGGAACTCAAGCCGCGCAGCGCGTTGGTCGTGACGGCGCGCAGATCGGCGGTCTCCAGCTTGGACAACTGGTCGGTGCTCAGGGCGCCAAACTGGCCGGAGGACAGCGTCGCGAACTGGGCCGAGCCCATCGCGTTGAGACTGTCGGTGGCCAGATTGACCAACTGAGTCGTCGTCAGCGCCTGGACCTGCGAGGTCGACAGGCGGGCGATCTGGTCCGTCGTCAAGACGTTCAGGTCATCGGTGTTGAGGCCGATGATCTGCGGATTGGTGGTCAGCGCGTTGAGCTGGGTGCTGGTGAGGCCGCGCAGCTGATCGCTGGTCAAGCCATCGATCTGGGTGCTGGACAGGGCTCGCAACGCGGCCGTCGTCAACGACTTCATGTCGGCGGCGTCAATGGCCGACAGCTGGTCGGTGGACAGCGACTGGGCCTGCGCCGAGCTCAGCACGGCCACCTGGGCGGTGCCCAGGGCCGTCATGTCGGCGGCCGTCAGACCTTGAATCTGGCCGGTGGTCAGTGAACCGATCTGGGCGGTGCTCAGGCTGGAGACCTCATCGGAGCTCAGCGTCAGGATCTGATCCGAACTCAGGCCACGCAGTGCGGCGGTCGTGACGGCACGCAGGTCAGCCGTCTCCAGCTTGGGCAGCTGGTCAGATGTCAGTGAACCGAACTGGGTGGACGACAGCGTGGCGAACTGGGCCGAGCCCAGCGCGTTGAGGTTGTCCGTCGTCAGGTTGCTCAGCTGCGCGGTCGTCAGGACCTGGATCTGGGCGGTGGAGAGCTTGTTGAACTGGTCGGACGTGAGGCTGTTGAGGTCGTCCGTGTTCAGCGTGCGGACCTGGTCGGTGGTAAGGGCATTGATCTGGCTGGAAGACAGGGCCCGCAACTGATCCGAGGTCAGGCCGTCGAGCTGGGTGCTGCTGAGGGCGCGCAGGGCGGCCGTTGTCAGCGACTTCATGTCAGCCGCATCGATGGCGGACAGTTGATCCGTGTTCAGTGCGGCCGCCTGGGCCGAGCTCAGCACGGCCACCTGGGCGGTGCCCAGGGCCGTCATGTCAGCGGCCGTCAGGCCCTGGACCTGGGACGTCGTGAGCGAACCGATCTGGGCGGTGCTCAGGCTGGAGACCTCATCGGAGCTCAGCGTCAGGATCTGGTCCGAGCTCAGGCCGCGCAGTGCGGCGGTCGTGACGGCGCGCAGGTCGGCCGTCTCCAGCTTGGGCAGCTGGTCGGACGTCAGCGAACCGAACTGGGTGGACGACAGCGTGGCGAACTGGGCCGAGCCCATCGCATTGAGGTTGTCCGTCGTCAGGTGGCTCAGCTGAGCGGTGGTCAGCACCTGAACCTGGGCGGTGGAGAGCTTGTTGAACTGGTCGGACGTGAGGCTGTTGAGGTCGTCCGTGTTCAGCGTGCGGACCTGGTCGGTGGTCAGCGAGTTGATCTGGCTGGAGCTCAGCGCGCGCAGCTGGTCCGAGGTCAGGCCGTCGAGCTGAGTGCTGGACAGCGAGCGCAGAGCCGCCGTCGTCAGCGACTTCATGTCGGCGGCTTCGATGGCGGACAGCTGGTCGGTCGACAGGTTCTGGGCCTGGGCCGAGCTCAACGCGGCCACCTGGGCCGTTCCCAGGGCCGTCATGTCGCCAGCCGTCAGGCCCTTGACCTGGGCCGTCGTCAACGTGGCGATCTGGGCCGTCGTCATCGAACCGACTTCGTCGGACGTCAGCGACTGGACCTGATCGGAGCTCAGGCCGCGCAGCGCATTGGTCGTGACCGCGCGCAGATCGGCCGTCTCCATCTTGGAGAGCTGATCGGTGCCCAGGGCGCCGAACTGGTTGGAAGACAGCGTGGCGAACTGGGCCGAGCCCATCGCGTTGAGGCTGTCGGTGACCAGGTTGCTCAGCTGGGTCGTCGTCAGCGCCTGGATCTGCGAGGTCGACAGGCGGGCGATCTGATCCGTCGTCAGCACGTTCAGGTCATCCGTGCTGAGGCTGATGATCTGCGGGCTGGTGGTCAGCGCGTTGAGCTGGGCGCTGGTGAGGGCGCGCAGCTGATCGCTGGTCAGGCCATCGATCTGGGCGCTGGACAGCGCACGCAGGGAGGCCGTCGTCAGCGACTTCATGTCGGCCGCATCGATGGCCGAGAGCTGGTCCGTGTTCAGCGCCGCGGCCTGGGCCGAGTTCAGCGCCGCGACCTGGGCGGTGCCGAGCGCCGTCATGTCGGCGGCGGTGAGACCCTTGACCTGGGCGGTCGTGAAGGCCGCCACCTGGCCCGTGGACAGGCTGGACACCTCGTCGGAGGTCAGCGACTGCACCTGGTCGGAACTCAGGCCGCGCAGCGCATTGGTCGTGACGGCACGCAGGTCGGCCGTTTCCAGCTTGGACAGCTGGTCGGTCGTCAGCGAGCCGAACTGGCTGGAGGACAGTGTCGCGAACTGGGCCGAGCCCATCGCGTTGAGGCTGTCCGTGGCCAGGTTGGACAGCTGCGTCGTCGTCAGCGCCTGGATCTGCGAGGTCGACAGGCGGGAGATCTGATCCGTCGTCAGAACGTTGAGGTCGTCCGTGTTGAGGCTGACGATCTGCGGGCTGGTCGTCAGCGCGTTGAGCTGGGTGCTGGTCAGGCCGCGCAGCTGGTCGCTGGTCAGGCCGTCGAGCTGGGTGCTGCTCAGGGCGCGCAGGGCGGCCGTCGTCAACGACTTCATGTCGGCCGCGTCGATGGCCGACAGCTGGTCGGTGGACAGCGACTGTGCCTGAGCCGAACTCAGCACGGCCACCTGGGCGGTGCCCAAGGCCGTCATGTCAGCAGCCGTCAGGCCTTGGATCTGGCTGGTGGTCAGCGAGCCGATCTGGGCGGTCGTGAGGCTGGACACCTCATCGGAGCTCAGCGTCAGCACCTGATCCGAGGAGAGGCCGCGCAGCGCGGCCGTCGTGACGGCGCGCAGGTCGGCGGTTTCCAGCTTGGGCAACTGGTCAGAAGTCAGTGAACCGAATTGCGTGGAATTCAGCGATGCGAACTGGGCCGTGCCCAGGGCGTTGAGGTTGTCCGTCGTCAGGTTGCTGAGCTGAGTGGTCGTCAGCACCTGGATCTGGGCAGTGGAAAGCTTGTTGAACTGGTCGGACGACAGGCTGTTGAGATCGTCCGTGTTCAGCGTGCGGACCTGGTCGGTGGTCAGCGAGTTGATCTGGCTGGAGCTCAGCGCGCGCAACTGGTCCGAGGTCAGGCCGTCCAACTGGGTGCTGGACAGGGCGCGCAGGGCGGCCGTCGTCAGCGACTTCATGTCGGCCGCCTCGATGGCTGACAGCTGATCCGTGCTCAATGCGGCCGCTTGGCTAGAGCTCAGCACGCCAACTTGGGCCGTGGACAGGGCCGTCATGTCACCGGCCGTCAGGCCCTTGACTTGCGTGGCGGACAGCGAAGCAATCTGTCCCGTGGACAGGCCCGCCACCTCGTCGGAGGTCAGCGTCAGGATCTGGTCGGAGCTCAGGCCCGCCAGTGCCGCAGTCGTGACGGCGCGCAGATCGGCCGTCTCCATCTTGGGCAACTGGTCCGACGTCAGCGAACCCAGTTGCGACGAATTCAGCGTGGCGAACTGGGCCGAGCCCATCGCGTTGAGGTTGTCCGTCGTCAGGTTGCTCAGCTGAGCAGTCGTCAGCACCTGCACCTGGGCGGTGGAGAGCTTGTTGAACTGGTCGGACGTGAGGCTGTTGAGGTCGTCCGTGTTCAGCGTGCGGACCTGATCGGTGGTCAGCGAGTTGATCTGGCTGGAGCTCAGCGCGCGCAGCTGGTCCGAGGTCAGGCCGTCGAGCTGGGTGCTGGACAGGGCACGCAGGGCGGCCGTCGTCAGCGACTTCATGTCGGCGGCTTCGATGGCGGAGAGCTGGTCGGTCGACAGGTTCTGGGCCTGGGCCGAGCTCAGCGCGGCCACCTGGGCGGTACCGAGCGCCGTCATGTCGCCGGCCGTCAGGCCCTTGACCTGGGCCGTCGTCAGTGCGGCCACCTGGGCAGTGGTCAACGAACTCACTTCGTCCGAGCTCAGCGACTGGACCTGATCGGAACTCAGGCCGCGCAGTGCAGCGGTCGTGACCGCGCGCAGGTCGGCCGTCTCCATCTTGGAGAGCTGGTCGGTTGTCAGTGAGCCGAACTGGCTGGAAGACAGCGTGGCGAACTGGGCCGAGCCCATCGCATTGAGGCTGTCGGTGACCAGGTTGCTCAGCTGCGTGGTCGTCAGCGCCTGGATCTGCGCGGTCGACAGGCGGGCAATTTGGTCCGTCGTCAGGACATTGAGGTCATCGGTATTGAGGCCGACGATCTGCGGGCTGGTGGTCAGCGCGTTGAGCTGGGCGCTGGTGAGGGCGCGCAACTGGTCGCTGGTCAGGCCATCGATCTGGGTGCTCGACAGGGCGCGCAGGGCGGCCGTCGTCATCGACTTCATGTCGGCCGCATCGATGGCGGACAGTTGGTCGGTATTCAGCGCGGCGGCTTGAACCGAACTCAGGGCGGCCACCTGGGCGCTGCTCAGCGCCGTCATGTCGCCGGCCGTCAGGCCCTTGACCTGGCTGGCCGACAGCGAGGCGATCTGGCCGGTCGACAGGCCGGCCACCTCGTCGGAGGTCAGCGTCAGGATCTGGTCGGAGGTCAGGCCGGCCAGGGCCGCGGTCGTGACGGCGCGCAGGTCGGCCGTCTCCAGCTTGGGCAACTGGTCGCTGGTCAGCGAACCGAACTGGGCCGAGCTCAGCGTCGCGAACTGCGATGAGCCCATCGCATTGAGGCTGTCGGTGGCCAGATGGCTGAGCTGGGTGGTCGTCAGCGACTGGACCTGGGCGGTGGACAGCTTGTTGAACTGGTCGGACGTGAAGCTGTTCAGGTCGTCGGTGTTCAACGTGCTGACCTGGGCAGTGGTCAGCGAGTTGATCTGGCTGGAGGAGAGGGCGCGCAGTTGGTCGGAGGTGAGGCCATCCAGCTGTGTGCTGGTCAGGGCGCGCAGGGCGGCCGTGGACAGGAAGCGGACGTCGCCGGTCTCGATGGCGGCCAACTGGTCGGTGTTCAGCGCCTGGGCCTGGGTCGAGCTCAGCACGCCGATCTGGGCGGTGCCCAGGGCGGTCATGTCGCCGGCCGTCAGGCCCTGCACTTGAGATGTGCTGAGTGAGCCGATCTGGGCGGTCGTGAGGCTGGACACCTCGTCGGAGCTCAGCGTCAGGATCTGGTCGGAAGAGAGGCCGCGCAACGCGGCGGTCGTGACCGAGCGCAGGTCGGCCGTCTCCATCTTGGGCAACTGGTCCGACGTCAGCGAACCGAACTGGCTGGAGTTCAGCGTCGCGAACTGGGCCGAACCCATCGCGTTGAGGTTGTCGGTGGCCAGGCTGCTCAACTGGGCCGTCGTCAGCACGGCGACCTGGGCGGTGGACAGCTTGTTGAACTGGTCGGACGTGAGGCTGTTGAGGTCGTCCGTGTTCAGCGTGCGGACCTGGTCGGTCGTCAGCGCGTTGATCTGGTTGGAGGTCAGGGCGCGCAGCTGGTCGCTGGTGAGGCCGTCGAGCTGGGTGCTGGTCAGGCCACGCAGGGCGGCCGTGCTCAGCGATTTCATGTCAGCCGCCTCGATGGCGGACAACTGGTCGGTGTTCAGGGCCGACACCTGGGCCGAGCCCAGGGCGGCGATCTGGGCGGTGCCCAGGGCCGTCATGTCGCCGGCCGTCAGGCCTTGCACTTGGGCCGTGGTCAGCGCAGCGATCTGGCCCGTGGTCAGGACGCCCACCTCGTCGGAGGTCAGCGTCTGGATCTGGTCGGAGGAGAGGCCGCGCAGTGCCGCGGTCGTGACGGCGCGCAGGTCGGCCGTCTCCATCGTCGGCAGCTGGTCAGAGGTCAGCGAGCCGAACTGCGTGGAGTTCAGCGTCGCGAATTGGGCCGAGCCCATGGCGTTGAGGCTGTCCGTCGTCAGGTGGCTCAGCTGCGCCGTCGTCAGCGCGGCGACCTGGGCGGTGGAGAGCTTGTTGAACTGGTCGGACGCCAGGCTGTTGAGGTCGTCCGTGTTCAGCGTGCGGATCTGGTCGGTCGTCAGCGCGTTGATCTGGCCAGAGGTCAGGGCACGCAGTTGATCGCTGGTCAGGCCATCCAGCTGGGTGCTGGTCAGGCCACGCAAGGCGGCCGTGCTCAGCGACTTCATGTCGGCGGCCTCGATGGCCGACAGCTGGTCGGTGTTCAGGGCCGACACCTGGGCCGAGCCCAGGGCGGCGATCTGGGCGGTGCCCAGGGCCGTCATGTCGCCGGCCGTCAGGCCCTTGACCTGGGCCGTCGTCAAGGCGGCGATCTGGCCCGTCGTCAGGGCGCCCACCTCGTCCGAGGTCAGGGTCTGGATCTGGTCGGAGGAGAGGCCGCGCAGTGCCGCGGTCGTGACGGCGCGCAGGTCGGCCGTCTCCATCGTCGGCAGCTGGTCGGACGTCAGCGCGCTGAACTGGGCCGAGTTCAGCGCGGCGAACTGGGTCGAGCCCATCGCGTTGAGGCTGTCCGTCGTCAGGTGGCTCAACTGGGCCGTCGTCAGCACGGCGACCTGGGCGGTGGAGAGCTTGTTGAACTGGTCGGACGACAAGCTGTTCAGGTCGTCCGTGTTCAGCGTACGGACCTGGTCGGTGGTCAGGGCATTGATCTGGCCCGAGCTCAGGGCACGCAACTGGTCGCTGGTCAGGCCGTCCAGCTGGGTGCTGGTGAGCGCCCGCAGCGCGACCGTCGTCAGTGACTTCATGTCGGCCGCATCGATGGCGGACAACTGATCAGTGTTCAGCTGGGCGACCTGGGCCGAGCTCAGCACGGCCACCTGGGCAGTGTCCAGGGCCGTCATGTCACCAGCCGTCAGGCCTCGCACCTGGGCCGTGGTCAGCGCGGCGATCTGGCCGGTCGTCAAAGCGCCCACCTCGTCGGAGGTGAGGGTCTGGATCTGATCGGAACTCAGGCCGCGCAGCGCCACCGTCGTGATGGCGCGCAGATCGGCGCTCTCCATCTTGGGCAGTTGGTCGGAGGTCAGCGAACCGACCTGCAGGGAGGACAGAGCGGCGAACTGGGCCGAGCCCATCGCGTTCAGGCCATCCGTCGTCAGGTGGCTGAGCTGGCTGGTCGTCAGCGACTGCACCTGGGCCGTGCTGAACTTGTTGAACTGGTCCGACGTCAGGGTGTTGAGGTCGTCGGTGTTCAAGGTGCTGACCTGGGCGGTGGTCAGCGCGAGGATCTGGCTGGAAGACAGGGCGCGCAGCTGGTCGCTGGTGAGACCGTCCAGCTGGGTGCTGGTCAGGGCGCGCAGCGCGGCCGTGGACAGGAACTTGATGTCCGTCGCTTCCAGGGCCGACAGCTGGTCCGTGGAGAAACCCTTGGCCTGCGTCGAAGTCAGGGCGCCGACCTGGGCGGTGGTCAGCGCCACCATGTCGGCGGCATTGAAGCCCTGCAACTGCGCGGTGCTCAGCTGCAGGATCTGGCCGGTGCTCAGGGCCTGCAGCTGGTCGGTCGTCAGGACGCCGATCTGGTCGGAATTGAAGCCGCCGATGGAGGCGGTCGAAATGGCGCGCAGGTCCTCGGTCTGGAAAGCGCGCAGTTGGTCGCTGCTCAAGACAGAAAGGCCGCTGGAGGTGATCACAGCGGCCTGTACGGTGGTCAGCGCAATCAGCTGGTCGGTGCTGAAGGCGGCCCAGTCTTCGGTCGTGAAATCCCGGATCGACGTGGTCGTGAGGCCAGGGATCTTGGAGACCGGAATGAAGGGGACGATGCTTGCCATGGTTGTACCTGCTGTGCTGACGGCCACGCCCTCATGGAGGTGGCGGCTTGCAACCCGGGGCAGCCGGCCAATGCCGTGGCACGGCCGTATCCCTAGATTTCAAGTGCTTCGATCGGTTATCGGGCCGGCCCCGCTTGACTTGAGGAACAAAGTCTCAAATCGGCCGGAATCAACCCGAACCGAGGCCGCCGCCCACGGCCCGAACACCCGGACCGGGGGTGGTTTTCCCAGTAATTGCCATGCTAGTAAGGACTTAGCGAAGCCACACGCCGATAAGCGCGGGCTTTCGGTGGCAGTTCACGCACCGCCCGTCTGCCTTCACAAAGCTGTCTGCGTGGCGCTCAGTCCGTTACAAAAATGGGCCGTGACAAGCTGCCTGCAGGCTTGCGCATCGCGCGCAAGCAGCGCTTGGACGATGGCGCGGTGTTCCTCCAGCGACTCCGCCAGCCGTCCCTCCCGGAACAGCGAATGGTGGCGATTGAGCTTCATCAGCCGCCGCAAGTCACCGACGATCTGCAGCCGCCAGCGGTTGCCGTCGATCTCCAGCACACGCAGGTGGAAGCGTTCGTTGGCGGCGAAGAAGGCGTCCCGGTCGGGCAACGCCTCCTCCAGCGCGCGATGCAGTTCGCCGAGTTCGTTCAACTCGGCATCCGTCGCCCGGACACAGATTTCGGCGGCGGCGTCACTTTCTAGAAGGGAGAGCAGTTGGTAGGCTTCCCTGACGTCCCGCTCGCTCATCTCCGTCACATAGGCGCCGCGCCGAAGCTTCATCGTTACCAGGCCCTCGGAGGCCAGCACCTTCAGCGCCTCGCGCATGGGCGTGCGGCTGATACCCAGCTCGGCGCAGAGCTTGAGCTCGTCGATCCACGACCCCGGCTCCAGCTCCCGCGCCAGGATCTGCTGGCGAAGACGGTCGGCCACCTGCTCATACAGAGCCGAGGCGGCGAGGGGGGCGTGGTCGAGGGAACCGGGCATGGCGGCCGAGTGTAGCGATTCTGAATTCATAATTATGAATAATCAGTCGGCTAAGATGCCGGCCCAGTTACAGGAGAGTTTCGATGTCGGACGACAGCCGCGCCGGGGACGCCCCGGAGTTCAAGACTGCCACGCTGGAGCAATGGACCAAGGCCGCCGCCAAGTCCGCTCCGGGCGGTGACGTGGCGGCACTGAACTGGGTGACGCCCGAGGGGCTGACGGTCAAGCCGCTCTACACCGCCGCCGACGTGGCCGACCTGCCGCACGCCGACACGCTGCCCGGCTTCGAGCCCTTCCTGCGCGGCCCGCAGGCGACGATGTACGCCGCCCGGCCCTGGACGATCCGCCAGTACGCTGGCTTCTCCACCGCCGAGGAGAGCAATGCCTTTTATAGAAAGGCACTCGCCGCCGGCGGCCAGGGCGTGTCGGTGGCCTTTGACCTGGCGACCCACCGCGGCTACGACAGCGACCATCCCAGAGTGACCGGCGACGTTGGCAAGGCCGGCGTGGCCATCGACTCGGTGGAGGACATGAAGATCCTGTTCGACGGCATCCCGCTGGACAAGGTGTCGGTCTCGATGACCATGAATGGGGCCGTGCTGCCGGTGCTGGCCGGCTATGTGGTGGCGGCGGAAGAGCAGGGCGTGTCGCAGGACAAGCTGGCCGGGACCATCCAGAACGACATCCTCAAGGAGTTCATGGTCCGCAACACCTATATCTACCCGCCGGAGCCGTCGATGCGCATCGTCGGCGACATCATTGAGTACACGGCGCGGGAGATGCCCAAGTTCAACTCCATCTCCATCTCGGGCTATCACATGCAGGAGGCGGGCGCCAACCAGGCGCTGGAGCTGGCCTTCACGCTGGCCGACGGCCAGGAGTATGTGAAGACGGCCATGGCCAAGGGCCTGAGCGTCGACGACTTCGCGCCGCGCCTGAGCTTCTTCTGGGCCATCGGGATGAACTTCTATCTCGAGATCGCCAAGATGCGTGCGGCGCGGCTGCTGTGGACGCGCATCATGAAGAGCTTCGGCGCGACCGCGCCTAAGAGCCTGATGCTGCGCACCCACTGCCAGACCTCGGGATGGAGCCTGACGGCGCAAGACCCGTACAACAACGTGGTGCGCACCACCATCGAAGCCATGGCGGCCGTCTTCGGCGGCACGCAGAGCCTACACACCAACTCGCTGGACGAGGCCATTGCCCTGCCCACCGAGTTCAGCAGCCGCATCGCGCGCAACACCCAGCTCATCATCCAGGAAGAGACCCACATCACCAGCGTCGTCGACCCCTGGGCCGGCAGCTACATGATGGAAAAGCTCACCCAGGACATG
The DNA here is from genome assembly GCF_054049255.1 of Roseateles sp. P5_E4. Classification (NCBI taxonomy): domain Bacteria; kingdom Pseudomonadati; phylum Pseudomonadota; class Betaproteobacteria; order Burkholderiales; family Sphaerotilaceae; genus Roseateles; species Roseateles sp. P5_E4. The sequence continues at coordinate 206,681 of NZ_JBFUMS010000001.1, forward strand.
GCCGACAAGGCCTGGGAGATCATCGAAGAGGTCAATGCCCAGGGCGGCATGATCAAGTCGGTGGACTCAGGCTGGGCCAAGCTGAAGATCGAGGCGAGTGCAGCCGAGAAGCAGGCGCGCATCGACTCCGGCCAGGACGTCATCGTCGGCGTCAACAAGTACAAGCTGGCCAAGGAAGACCCCATCGACATCCTGGACGTGGACAACGTCAAGGTGCGCGACGGCCAGATAGAGCGCCTGAACCGCATCAAGGCCACGCGCGACACCGCCGCCGTGCAGGCCGCGCTGGCCGCGCTGACGCAGGCCGCCGAGACCGGTGAAGGCAACCTGCTGGACCTGTCCATCAAGGCCGTGCGCCTTCGCGCGACGGTGGGCGAGGTGTCCGACGCGCTGGAGGCCGTATTCGGCCGCCACCGTGCCGACACGCACAAGGTCAGCGGTGTCTACGCGGCCGCCTACGACTCGGCAGAGGGCTGGGCCAAGCTGCAGGAGGAGATCGCGGCCTTTGGTGACGAGCAAGGCCGCCGCCCGCGCGTGATGATCGCCAAGCTCGGGCAAGACGGCCACGACCGCGGCGCCAAGGTCGTTGCCACGGCGTTCGCCGACCTCGGCTTCGACGTCGACATCGGCCCGCTGTTCCAGACCCCCGAGGAATGCGCCCGCCAAGCCATCGAGAACGACGTGCACGCCGTGGGCATCTCGACACTCGCGGCCGGGCACAAGACGCTGGTGCCGGCCATCATTGCCGAGCTGAAGAAGCAGGGCGCCGACGACATCATCGTGTTCGTGGGCGGCGTCATTCCGGCGCAGGACTACGACATGCTGTACGCGGCGGGCGTGAAGGGCATCTACGGTCCGGGCACGCCCATCCCGGCCAGCGCCAAGGACGTTCTGGAGCAGATCCGGGCAAGCCTGCAATGACATACGGCCGCTTTCCCGGGAGCGTCTGGCTGCTGACAAATGAAAAGCGTTCTCGAGAGGGGTATGAAGGGCTGGTGGCTGCCCGAGTCGATCCCACGCTCGGGCTGGACATACCTCGCCTGGAGCCTGCGCCTAGCACTGCCCTCTATTCGCATGGTCAAGGGCCCCACCTTCACTTGCCCGTTGTTGGACCAGCCGTGCTCAGCCGCATGTTCGGTCGCATGAAGGAGCGGGCCAAGACCGCCGCCCTGGTGAACATCGAAGGTGAAAGTCTTGGCGACATCTTTCTCTTGAGCGGGTTGCACCTGAAGGAGATGCCCTCGGGGCATCAGCGCGTAACCAGTCTTCAGATACGGATGAATCTGGAAGAGGACCGGTTGGTCCTCACGGTATCAGGGAGCCTTGGGCCTTCGCAGGAGGGTTGGTATACAGGGGCCTCGATCTATCAGGCGTTTGAAATGTTCAATGCGACGATCTCGATCCCCGTCGATGAATGCAAGTACGCGCTGTTTGGTGCCCGGCGCCCCGAGGAGCGGTCAGTTGAATAGCGTGGCCACGGAGGTGCGGTGTTGACTCTGCATACCGAAACGGTGCGGGCGGCTGACTTCGAAGACATGCTGGCTCTGCGCATCGCGGCGCTGCGCGAGAGCCTGGAGCGGCTGGGCCGCTTCAATCCCGACGTCGCGCGGGCGCGGCTGAAGAGCCAGTTCCGGCCTGAGTGGATGCAGCACCTCATCGTCGACGGCGAGCGCGCGGGCTACTTCACCGTCGAGCCGCGCGACGGCGAGTTGCGCCTGCATCACCTCTATCTGCGCGCCGACAGGCAAGGGCAGGGCATAGGTGCCTGGGTGCTCGACCAGATCAAGGCACAAGGCCTGCCCATCACATTGGCGGCGCTGCGCGAAAGCCGCGCCAACGACTTCTACCTCCGCCATGGCTTCAAGGTTGTCGAGGAGCAGGACTTCGACATCGAATACCGCTGGGAGGCTGCTTGAGTCTTGCAACGCCCCTCCAGGCCGGCGACCGCCGCGCACTCGCCAAGGCCATCACGCTGATCGAGTCCACCCGGGCCGATCACCGCGAACAGGCCGACGCGCTGCTGACGGCGCTGATGCCCGCCACCGGCGGCGCGCTGCGCCTGGGCATCTCCGGCGTTCCGGGCGTGGGCAAGAGCACCTTCATCGAAGCCTTCGGCATGTTCCTGCTGGAACGTGGCCACCGCGTGGCGGTGCTGACGGTGGACCCGTCGAGCACGCTGTCCGGCGGTGCCATCCTGGGCGACAAGACGCGCATGGAAAGGCTTTCCATGGACCAGCGCGCCTTCATCCGCCCCAGTCCCAGCAGTGGCACGCTGGGCGGCGTGGCCGAGAAGACGCGCGAGGCCATGCTGCTGTGCGAGGCGGCGGGCTATGACGTCGTCATCGTCGAGACGGTCGGCGTCGGCCAGAGCGAGACGGCCGTGGCCGGCATGACCGACCTATACCTGCTGCTGCAACTGCCCAACGCGGGCGACGATTTGCAGGCCATCAAGAAGGGCGTCATGGAACTGGCCGACTTGGTCGTCATCAACAAGGCCGACCTGGACGACGTGGCCGCCACGCGTGCCCAGGCCCAGATCACGTCCGCGCTGCGGCTGTTGCCCAGGCATGCGCACGCCAACCATCGCGTGATGAAGGTCAGCGCGCTGAAGGCCGACGGCATAGCGCCCGTGTGGGACGCGCTGACTGCACTGCGCACAGCGAGTGAAGGCGGCGGCGGCTGGGCGGCCAAGCGCCGCGAGCAGTCCCTGGCGTGGATGTGGGCGCGCATCCAGTCCGGCCTCAAGCTGGCCTTCGTCTCGCACCCAGGCGTGAAGAGCCAACTCGACGCCGCAACCGCGGACGTTCGCGAAGGCCGTACGCCAGCATCCACCGCGGCACGCCAGTTGCTGGCGACCTTCAGGAGCACCCCATGATCACCGGCCTGCATCACATCAATCTGCGCGCACCCGCCGAGCTGCTCGCAGTGCTGCGCGATTTCTACCGCGACGTGCTCGGCCTCGAGCAAGGGCCGCGGCCGGACTTCGACAGCCCAGGCTACTGGCTCTATGCCAGCGGCCACCCGGTCGTCCACCTGTCCACGCAGCGGGCCAATGAAGCGGTGCGCGGCCCGGTGAACCCCGCCGCCCCGACGACCTACGACCACACGGCCTTCTTCGGCACTGACCCGGTGGGCACCGCGGCGCATCTGCGCGCGCTGGGCGTGAGCTTCCACGAGTCCCGCTCGCCCGTCACCGGCCAGCACCAGTTCTTCTTCCAAGACCCCGCCGGTAATGGCGTGGAGATCAATTTCCCGTTCGAGGGTTGAACCCATATGCAAGACATCCTGCAAGCACTCGAAGCCAAGCGCGCCCGTGCGCGGCTCGGCGGTGGCGAGAAGCGCATTGCCGCCCAGCACGCCAAGGGCAAGTTGACGGCGCGCGAACGGCTGGAGCTGCTGTTCGACGAAGGCAGCTTCGAGGAATGGGACATGTTCGTCGAGCACCGCTGCGTGGACTTCGGCATGCAGGACAACAAGATCCCCGGCGACGGCGTCGTGACCGGCTACGGCATGATCAACGGGCGCCTGGCCTTCGCCTTCAGCCAGGACTTCACGGTCTTCGGCGGCGCGCTCTCCGAAGCCCATGCCGAGAAGATCTGCAAGGTGATGGACCAGGCCATGAAGGTCGGTGCCCCGGTCATCGGCCTGAACGATTCGGGCGGCGCGCGCATCCAGGAAGGTGTCGCGTCCCTGGGCGGTTATGCCGACGTGTTCCAGCGCAATGTGATGGCCTCCGGCGTCGTGCCGCAGATCAGCATGATCATGGGCCCCTGCGCCGGCGGCGCGGTCTACTCGCCGGCGATGACCGACTTCATCTTCATGGTGCGGGACAGCAGCTACATGTTCGTCACCGGCCCCGAGGTCGTGAAGACCGTGACGCACGAGGAAGTGACCGCCGAGGAACTGGGCGGCGCCACCACGCACAACAGCCGCAGCGGCGTGGCTGACCTGTCGTTCGAGAACGATGTCGAGGCGCTGTTGATGCTGCGCCGCTTCTTCAACTACCTGCCGCTGTCCAACCGCGAGAAGGCGCCATGCCGCCCCAGCGGTGACCCGGCCACGCGCCTGGACTACTCGCTGGACACGCTGGTGCCCGAGAACGCCAACAAGCCCTACGACATCAAGGAACTGATCCTCAAGGTCGTCGACGACGGTGACTTCTTCGAGCTGCAGCCCGACTACGCGAAGAACATCGTTACGGGCTTTGCGCGCATGGAAGGCCAGACGGTCGGCATCGTCGCCAACCAGCCGCTGGTGCTGGCCGGCTGCCTGGACATCAAGAGCAGCATCAAGGCCGCGCGCTTCGTGCGCTTCTGCGACGCGTTCAACATCCCGGTCGTCACTTTCGTCGACGTGCCCGGCTTCATGCCCGGCACCTCACAGGAGTACGGCGGCATCATCAAGCATGGCGCCAAGCTGTTGTATGCGTACGCCGAGTGCACGGTGCCCAAGATCACCGTCATCACCCGCAAGGCCTACGGTGGCGCCTACGACGTGATGGCCTCCAAGCACCTGCGCGGCGACGTCAACTTCGCCTGGCCCAACGCCGAGATCGCCGTGATGGGCGCCAAGGGCGCGGTGGAGATCATCTTCCGCGAGGACAAGGGCGACCCTGCCAAGCTGGCGGCCCGCGAGGCCGAGTACAAGGCCCGCTTCGCCAACCCCTTCATCGCCGGCAGCCGCGGCTTCATCGACGACGTCATCCAGCCGCACGAGACGCGCAAACGCATCTGCCGCAGCCTGTCGATGCTGAAGGACAAGAAGCTGGAGAACCCGTGGCGCAAGCACGGGAACATCCCGCTGTGAAGCACGCTTGGTTCTTGGCGTTGGGGCTGCTGGCCTCCCATGCGCAGGCCGCGCAGCACAAGGACGCGGCCAGCGGCTGCGTGGTGTCCGCGCCGGCCTATCTGGCCAGCAACGACTATGCGTTCAGCTACCAGGGCGCCTGCCGCGACGGCCTCGCCGAAGGCCAGGGCAAGGCCATCTGGACACTGCGCAATTCGCCCCAGCACCGCGAGGAATGGGCAGGGCGTTTCAGCGCCGGCGTCTACCTGCCCGAGCCGTCGCAAGGCCTCAAGGCGCGCGCGCTGCGGGGCGACAACGTGCTGTTCGATCTCGGCCCCCTGCCCAAGCTGGAGGGCATGAGCCCGCGCCTGGCGGTGGAGGCCACCAGCGAGCTGACCAAGTATCCCGACCCCTGCAAGCCCGACACGCTCTTCGTGCTGCAGGCCGACGGCCCGGCGCTGGTGTCTGACGACGTGGCCAAGCAGATGCTGCGCTCGGCGCTGGACAAGCTCAAGCTCCGCTGTGGCGATGACCGCCTGCGCGAGCGCGGCCGACCAGGTGGCGAGCGCAGCCACGTCCGCGTGCGGGTGGTGCAGCAGGCCGATCTCGAGGCGGATCAGTACGGCAATCCCAAGGGCGTTGTCGTCGAGGCGTCGCTGCCGCTGGAAGCCGGCAAGGATTTCACCCAGTACAGCAACAGCGTCGCCAGCCAGCAACGCCAACGCCAGGCGCGTGAAGAGCGCGACGCACAGAAGCAGGCCAATGCGCAGCGCCTGCAGGCCTTTGCCAAGCCATTGGGTGCCGGCATCTGGGTCGGCCTGAACGCGCTGGCGCAGAACCCCTTCCGCTACCAGGACCAGGTCGTGCTGACGGCCGTGAAGCTCAACGATGTGGTCGCGCCGACGCGTGCCCGCGTCATGGCTGTTGGCGGCGGCTACCAGAGCAGCTTTGCCTTGATCGAAGGCGAAGGGCTTGCCAAGTGGGAACCCGGTGCGCGCGTCCTCGCCGTCAAGGTGCTGGGGCGCTTGCCCAACACCGATGCCGATCTTCCCGCCGGCTTGCATCTGCAACTGGTGGGCCAGTTGCCCTGCGCGCAGGGAGATTGCGGTGATCGCCTGTCCCTGCCCAACCCGCTGCGTGATGGCGAGGCACCCTGATGGCCAAGGCACGTTGCGCCGCCGAGGCGCTCAAGCTCACCGACATCCCCAACATCGGCAGGGCCATGGCCGCCGATCTCGTCCAACTGGGCTTGCCCACGCCTGCGCACGTGAAGGCCATGGACCCCTTCAAGACCTATGACCGCCTGCGCGACCCGATGGGCCAGCGCCATGACCCCTGCGTGCTCGACACCTTCATGGCTGCCCACGATTTCATGAACGGCGGGCCTGCCCAGCCGTGGTGGCACTTCACCGAACAGCGCAAGAAGCTGCTCGCGAAAACGAAATAACGAGGCACCTCATGTTTACCAAGATCCTGATTGCCAACCGGGGTGAGATCGCCTGCCGGGTCATCGCCACGGCAAGGAAGATGGGCATCGCTACCGTCGCCGTCTATTCCGAAGCCGACAAGGACGCCCGCCACGTCGAGCTGGCCGATGAAGCCGTGCTGCTTGGCCCGGCGCCGTCGCGCGAGAGCTATCTTGTCGCCGACAAGATCATTAGCGCCGCCAAGCAGACGGGTGCGCAGGCCATCCACCCCGGCTACGGCTTCCTGTCCGAGAACGAAGAGTTCGCGCGTCGCGTCGAGGAGGAGGGCCTGGTCTTCATCGGCCCCAAGCACGGCTCCATCGCCGCGATGGGCGACAAGATCGCGTCCAAGAAGCTGGCGACCGCGGCCGGCGTCAACACCATTCCCGGGCACAACGAACCCATCCTGTCGGCCGAGGAGGCCGTGGGCATCGCGGCGCGCATCGGCTACCCAGTCATGATCAAGGCCAGCGCCGGCGGTGGTGGCAAGGGCCTGCGCGTGGCCTTCAACGACAAGGAAGCCTTCGAGGGCTTCACGTCCTGCCGCAACGAGGCGCGCAACAGCTTTGGCGACGACCGCGTCTTCATCGAGAAGTTCGTCGAGGAACCGCGCCACATCGAGATCCAGCTGCTGGGCGACGCGCAAGGCCATGTCGTCTACCTGTGGGAGCGCGAATGCTCCATCCAGCGCCGCCACCAGAAGGTCATCGAGGAGGCGCCGTCGCCCTTTATCAGCGAGGCCACGCGCCGCGCGATGGGAGGGCAGGCGGTGCAACTGGCAAAGGCGGTGAACTACCAGAGCGCCGGCACGGTGGAGTTCGTCGTCGGCAAGGACCAGGGCTTCTACTTCCTGGAGATGAACACGCGGCTGCAGGTGGAGCACCCGGTCACCGAGTGCATCACCGGCCTGGACCTCGTCGAGCAGATGATTCGCGTCGCCGCCGGCGAGCCGCTGTCATTCACGCAGGAGCAGATCAAGCGCGAAGGTTGGGCCATCGAATGCCGCATCAATGCGGAAGACCCCTTCCGCAACTTCCTGCCCAGCACCGGCCGCCTGGTGCGCTACCAGCCGCCCGAGACGACGATGACGCAGGCCGAGCCGCAGCGCTTTGGCGTGCGCGTGGACACCGGCGTCTACGAGGGCGGCGAGATCCCGATGTTCTACGACTCGATGATCGCCAAGCTCATCGTGCACGGCCGCGACCGGGCCGAAGCCATCGCCAAGATGCGCGAGGCGCTGAACGGCTTCGTCATCCGTGGCGTGTCCAGCAACATCCCCTTCCAGGCGGCGCTGCTGGCCCACCCGGACTTTGCGAGCGGCGACTTCAACACCGGCTTCATCGCCCAGCACTACGCCGGCGGCTTCAAGGCCGAGGATGTGCCGCATGACGACCCGCTCTTCCTTGTCGCGCTGGCCGGCTTCATCCGCCGCAAGGCACGTGAGCGCGAGGCCGGCATCAGCGGCCAGTTGCGCGGCCACGAGGTGCAGATCGAGCACGACTACGTTGCCGTCGTCAATCTCGGCGCTGGCCACAGCGAGCGCCATGCGCTGCACATCAGCGAATACGCGGGCGCGCTGGGCGAGGCACGCGTGCAGGTGGGCGGCAAGGACTACCGCATCGTTTCCAGCTCCCGCCTGAACGACGTGCGCATCACCGGCACCGTCAATGGCCTGGCCTTTACCGCCCAGGCTGAGCGCGGCACGGCGAAGAACCCGCTGGCCTATCGCATCCACCATGGCGGCCTGTTGATCGAGCTGACCGTGCTGAGCCCGCGCGCGGCCGAATTGCAGACGTTGATGCCCTACAAGGCACCGCCGGACACCTCCAAACTGCTGCTGTCGCCCATGCCCGGGCTGCTCGTGCACCTAGTTGCGCAGGTCGGCCAGACGGTTCAGGCCGGTGAGCGGCTGGCGGTCATTGAGGCGATGAAGATGGAGAACATCCTGACCGCCGCGCAGGACGTGACCGTCGCCGAGGTGTTGGCCAAGCCGGGCGAGAGCCTGTCGGTAGACCAGCCCATCCTGCGCTTTGCCTGAATCCGTCGCCATCGTCGGCGCCGGTGTCGCCGGCGCGGCCGCAGCGATTCGTCTGGCCGAGCGCGGCGTCGCTGTTGATCTGTACGAGGCCGTGCCCGAGCCCAAACCCATCGGTGCGGGCCTGCTGCTTCAGCCCACCGGCCAGCGCGTGCTCACGGCCATGGGGCTGCTGGACGAGGCGCTGGCGCTGGGTACGCGGGTAGACCGCTTGTTCGGCGACACGCCCTCGGGCCGCGCGGTGCTGGACATGAGCTACCGGCGCTTCCATCCTGAGGCCTATGGCCTGGGCATCCAGCGCGGCGCGTTGATGGGCATGCTGTGGAAGCGCGTGCGCGAGCTCGGCGTCCGCTGGCATTGCGGCGCGCTGGTTGAAGGCTTCGAGCAGGACGAGGCCGGCGTCACCTTGCGTTTGTCCGGCGGAGCCAAGGCTCGCCATGCCGCGCTGATCCTCGCCAACGGCAGCTTCTCCAGGCTGCGCGAAGGCATGAAGGTCAGCCAGCATGCGCGCGCCTTCCCCTGGGGCGCCGTCTGGACCGTGCTGCCGGCGCCGCCTGGTTTCCCTCAGATCGAGCTGCGCCAGCGCTTCCGGTCGGCGTCGCAGATGATCGGCCTGATGCCGGTCGGCAGGGCCGATCACGCCGATGGCGCACGAGGCATCAACCTGTTCTGGAGTCTGCCCGTCGCCGAACTTGAAGGTTGGCGCGAGCGCGTTGGGCTGGATCGCATCAAGCAGCAGATGGCCGAGCTCTTTCCCGACGTCTTGCCGCTGCTGGCCGGCCTGCGCGATGCCGGGCACTTGCGTGAAGCCCGCTACGCCGATGTCCACATGGCGCGCTGGCATGACGGCCGCGTGCTGGCCATTGGTGACTGCGCCCATGGCATGAGCCCGCAGCTAGGGCAGGGCGCCAACATGGCGCTGATCGATGCGCACGAGCTGGCGAGCGAGGTCGGTGGCGACTGGCCCGGCGTGTTCGAGCGCTACGGCCGCCGCCGCCGCGCCCACCTGCGCTTCTACGGTCAGGCCAGCAAGGGCCTGACGCCGATGTTCCAGTCCCACGCCGTTGTCGCGCCCTGGTTGCGCGACCGCTTCTTCGGTTGGGGCGGGCGACTGCCCTATGTCCACCAGCAGTCCATCGCGGTGCTGGCCGGCTACAAGACCGGCTGGCTCTGGGGGCGGCTCAAGCTGGCCGGCTGCTGATGCGCTTCGGCCTGTTCGCCCATCTGCGTGTGCTGCGGGCCGCGCTGGCGCCGCTGCGCCAGCGCGGCTTCGGCAAGGCCCAGGCGCTGCTGTGGCAGTTGCCGGCGGCCGTGCTGCTGCGCGCCTGGCGCGCACTTGCCCAGCCCTGCAATGCGGCGCTGCTGAGCGGCACTGCCGGCGCGCGGCGCTGCGCCGAGTTCCAGCAGCGGCTGCCGCAAGACGGCCGGCCGCGGTTTTACGTCATCGTGATGCCGCAGACGCTGCATTTCCTGCAGCCCTGCCTGAGCCTGCTCGTGGACAGCGCACAGCTGGTGCTGCTGGCGAACGGCGCCCGGCGCTGGGAACGGCAATGGCTGGCGCGGCGCTTCCCGACGCTGCCCCTGCATGTGCTGCCGACGCTGCCGGCGTCCAGCGCACCGCATGGCGCGGTCGTCAGCCTGCTGCTGCGCACCGAGGGCGCCAGCTTTGGCATCCTCGACCATGACGCCTACGTCTTTGACGGCGGCCTGTTGCCGCGCTTGCTGCCCACGGGGCGGGACAGCATGGTCAGCTGCTTCGAGGCCCGCAGCGAGGGGACCGGCCTGGCCTACCCGCTGACGCATCTGCTCTTCCTCAACGCCCCGGTGCTGCGCGAGCTGATGGAGCGCTGGCAGGTCGACGCGCGCTTGTACCGTCGCGCTCCGGCCTCGGTGGCCGAGCCTTTTGCACAACTGCATCTCGGGCCGCGCAGCTACCTGAAGCCCTACCAGGGCTTCTTCGACACCCTGCACGTGCTGCTGATCGTGGCCCAGGCAGAGGGCTGGACGCCGCGCTTCGTGCCCATGGCCAGCGAGGCGCCGGTCTGGCATGTCGGTGGCACCAGCATCGGCAGCCACCACACCAAACCGCTGTTCGCCCTCTACCTGCACCTGCGCTTCCTGGAACTGGTGGGCGACGAGACGCTGAGCCGCCGCTACGCTTTCATGGCGGCACCGCTGACCCACTCCGATGAGGCGCTGCAGCGCTGTATGCCCGGCGATGCCGGCTGGCAAGGATTGCCCATCGCCTTGGCCCTTCTGGACAGGCTGCAGCAGCGCCTTCAGCCCCCCACAACCTGACGCGAGTCACGCCATGACCCAAGCCACGCCCCGTCCCTTCCAAGTCCTCGGCCTGCAGCAGATCGCCATCGGCGGCCTGGACAAGGACAAGCTGCGCCGCCTGTGGGTGGACCTGCTGGGCGTGCCGGTGACCGGCAATTTCAAGAGCGAGCGCGAGAACGTCGATGAGGACATCTGCACGCTGGGGCAGGGCGTGCATGCCGTCGAGGTGGACCTGATGCAGCCGCTGGACCCGGAGAAGAAACCGGCCGTGCATGCCACGCCGTTGAACCACATCGGCCTGTGGGTGGACGACCTGCCAGCGGCCGTGGCTGCCATGACGGCGCAGGGCGTTCGCTTTGCGCCCGGTGGCATCCGCAAGGGCGCGGCCGGTTACGACATCTGCTTCATCCACCCGAAGAGCAACGATGAGTTCCCCATCGGCGGAGAGGGCGTGCTGATCGAGCTGGTGCAGGCACCGCCCGAGGTGATTGCAGCACTGGGTTGAAAGGCGACTGCGCTCAGCCGGGCTGGCGCGCTGTGGTGGCGAGCTTGTTGAGGTCGACGCCGCTGATGACGCCGCGCAGCTGGTCGATGCCGACCTGCTCGCCCTTGGCCTCGACGATGACGCCGTTGGGCAGCAGCACCGACATCTCGGCGTGCGAGCCATCCTTGCGATAGTCCTCGCGCACCGTGCGGTCGCCCTGCTTGAACACGCGCTCGATGCGGCCATCGGCCTCCTTGTCGAGCGTCATGTTGGCCCAGCCGGCGAGGTTGGCCATGCCGGCGAGGCTGCCCATGTCGGTGATGTCCAGGCTGATGGACTTGTCGCCATTGCCATAGCGGGCCCGGGCGGATGACGAGTTGATGCCGATCGCGCCGCCGCTCTGGGCCTCGACACTGGTGCGCTTGAAGTCGCCGAGAGTCTCAGGCAGCAGCGCCTTGAGGTCCGCGGCCGGCATCGGCTTGGCCCCCCCGGTCGCACCCGTCACAGCGCCCATCATCTCGCTCAGCGCCTTGCCCGCTGCAGCGCTGTCTCCCTTGGCCTGAGCCTCCTCCATGCGTTTGCCCAGCGCCTCCATGCGCTTGGCGGCCGCGTCCATCTTGCTGGTGTCGAGGGTGACGTCGCCGCCCGGGCCCTTGAGCGTCACCGAGCCGCTACCCTGATGCCCGCCGCCCCAGCTGCCCATGCCGAGCACTGCGCTGCTCACCGCGCCCACCACCAACCCGGCCACGATGCCCGCCACCACGACCACGGCGGTGTAGCCGGCGGACTTCTCCGGCGGGTTGCGCATCAGCACTGGCAGCCCGAGGTAGATAAGGTAGATCGAATAGAGCCCGCACAGCAGGCCCAGCACGCTCAGCGAGGGCAGGAGCTGGAACACCCCGCCCACGAAGCCAGCCGTGCAGCCATACGCCACCAGCTTGAGCGCGGCCAGGGGGTCGGGCGTGCCGCCGAAGGTGGGCGCCAGCGCGTTCACCAGCAGCGAAAGCAGGTAGACCATGCCCAGCGACAGCACATAGCCCACCACCATATGCACCAGGCCGCTCACGAAAGGCACGCGGAAGCTGATGCCGAAGCCACCCATTCCGATCACCGACATGCCGATGAAGCCCGCCACCGCCGGTATCGCCGCCAGGATGAGCAGCCATTCCTTGTACAGGGACTGCACCGTGGCGGTCTCCTGGGCGATCTGCGGCCAGGTGTCCTTGGGCTTGAGCAGGATGTCTTGGATGCGCTGAACCAGAATCATGGCGATCTCCGCAGGGGTGCCGCATCGTAGAAGCCGGCACCTGCGTGGCACATGGGGCTTTCATGAAGCCGCTCGCGGCGCTGACGTCTTTGGCGTTGGCGAAGCCGCGCTTCCCGAATCGCCGCTTCTGCGAAACCGTACCCGCCCGTAATCTGCAAGCAGCAAAACTTGCGCGTGCCGCGCTGGGCTCACCGGCCCGTGGCACACCGGAAGGCGAGGGGGCCACAAGCCGTTTCGCGAGTTCGGTCGCAAGGGTTTGCTCAGCACGGGCCAGAATGCGCGGCTTCTCATGCCGCTGCCGCCGATGCGCCTCCTCCACGTCCTGTTCGCCCTGCTGTTGCCGACCCTCGCGCAGGCCTGGGGCAACCACACCCCCATGTGCTACCGCGCCTTCGAGCGCATGCCCGAGGTTGCGAACGTTGCGGTCGTGGAGGCCGAACCTCTCGTGGACTTCCTTCGCGACCAGGAAGTGGCCATCGCCGCTCGGCTCGACGCTCAGGAGGCTTTGCTGCGCGAGCGCCTGAAGGGGCATGCCCCCCGGCCCGACGCGTTGCGCTTTGTGGCCGATGCCAAACGCAGCGACGCCGAGCGACGCGCCGCCTTCCTGCGCGCGCTGCGCCTGTCGCCCCAGGCCAGGCTGGCCCTCTATCTGCAGATCGACCCGCGCAACCCCGACGCCAGCCGCCCTGCACTGGATGTCGGCGTGGTCAGTGCCGCCACCCCGGGCAAGGGCGCGACCCAGCGCTTCGTCACACTGCAGCCCGGCGAGACCGTCGCGCCGCTGGCCGTGCTGGCCTCGGCCTGCGACGAGCCCGACTACGGCCACGACCTCAATCTCTTTGACGACAACCCGGGCAGCCCGGCCGACCCGGCTTACGGCTTCGGCAAGCAGCCCTTTGGCAACGCGGCCGTCGCGATCGGCTCGCAGGCGCCTTTCCACATGGGCTTCTTTCACCAGGGCGCCGTCTTCAACACGCTGGCGCCCAGCTTTGCGCGCACCTTCACCGAGTTGCGCGTGCAGCAGTACAGCGCATTGGCCGCGTTGGCCTGGCAGAGCGGCCATGCCTATTGGGGTTGGCGCTTTGCGGGCATGGCCCTGCACCATGTCGAGGACCTGACGCAGCCCTATCACTCCAGCGCTGCGCCGGGCGCGACGCTGGGCCACATGATGTGGGTCAACCTCAAGGCCCAGCTGGGCGCGCCAGCGGATCGCCAGGGATTGGTCGTGCTGCAGAGCAACCGCCATTTCGTGCTGGAGCAGTTCCAGACGCGCTGGATCATCGACAACGCGCAGCAGCGTCGCGATGGCCCGCTGGAGCTCGCGCTGCGCGACGCCACCCGCGACGGCCGCTACCCGGCCTGGGGTTTCGACTATGTACGCGACATCGTCGCGGCCGAGGCGTTCAAGGCCGGGCCGGCGACGGATGCAGCCGTCGTGGTCGGCGCGCCGGCGAAATTCGTCACTGACCCCAATTTGGACTTTGCTGCCAACGAAGCCCAGTTCGGCCCCGAGCTGGCGCGCGACCTGCAGGGTCAACGCGATGCCTTGCACCGGGCCATCGCTGAGCTGCTGGGCCATTTCGGAGCGCACAGCCGCAACGCGCTGCGTGGGATGTTGAAGCAGGCCAGCGCGCCGCATTGATCTTCGCAAACCACGAAACGCCAGTCGTTTTCTGGCGCAGAATCTCTATCTTCACGAAGGCTATGCTGGAGTTGGACGATCAACATGCGCCACGACCTCACCACTCTCAATCTCGTGCTCGCCATCGAGCAGACCCGCTCGATCACGCGCGGCGCCGCCCAGGAACACCTGGCGCTGGCAGCCGCCAGCAAGCGCCTGTCTGACCTGGAAAGCCGCCTCGGCGTGCAGCTCTTTGAGCGGCGCGCGAGGGGGGTCGAACCTACCGAGGCCGGCCGCGCCTTGGTGCGCCATATCCGTTCGCTGCACGCGTCGCTCTACGCCCTCGAGACCGAGGTCATGGAGTTCTCGCGGGGCATCAAGGGCCATCTGCGCATCGCCGCCAACAGCAGTGCCATCACCGAGGCGCTGCCGCCGCATCTGGTGGGTTTCTCGCAGGCGCACAGCCAGATCCGCATCAGCCTGGAAGACCTGACCAGCGCCGAGGCCCAGGCCGCGGTGGCGGAAGGGCGTGCCGACATCGGTGTGTTCTCGCCGCCTCTGCTGGACAACCGGCTGCAGACGTGGACGTTTGCGCACGGTCGCCTCGCGGCGCTCGTGCCCTTGAAGCACCCGCTGGCCCAGCGCGAGGAAGTCACCTTCGACGACCTGCTGGCTTATGACCTCATCGGCCTGCATGCCGGTGCCAGCGCCCAAGAGCTGATGCGCGAGCAGGCGGCGGCACGCGGCAAGACGCTGAATGCGCGCTGGCAGGTGCGTGGCTTTGATGCCATCGCCCAGCTCGTCGAGGCTGGCCTGGGCGTGGCCGTGCTGCCCGAGCAACCGGCCGAGCGCTTCACGCGCGTCTTCGGCGTGCGCTGCCTGCGGCTTGAAGAGCCGTGGGCCGAGCGCGAATATGTATTGGGTGTGCTGCGCCAGCAGCGTCTGCCCACCGTGGTGCAACGCTTCGTGGACACCCTGATTCCTCGAGAGAAGCAATGACTTCAAGAACCCTCTACGACAAGCTCTGGGATGAGCATGTCGTGCACTCCGAGCCGGATGGCACGGCACTGCTCTACATCGACCGCCACCTCGTCCATGAGGTGACCAGCCCGCAGGCCTTTGAAGGCCTGGACCTGGCCGGCCGCAAGGTCTGGCGCTTGAGCGCCAACCTCGCCGTCAGCGATCACAACGTGCCGACGACGGATCGCTCGCAAGGCATTGCCGACCCGATCTCGCGCCTGCAGGTCGACACGCTGGACGCCAACTGCGACCGCGTCGGCATCACGCAGTTCAAGATGAACGACAAGCGCCAGGGCATCGTGCACGTCATCGGCCCCGAGCAGGGCGCGACGCTGCCGGGCATGACGGTCGTCTGCGGCGACAGCCACACGTCCACGCACGGCGCCTTCGGCGCGCTGGCACATGGCATCGGCACCAGCGAGGTCGAGCATGTGCTGGCCACGCAGACGCTGTCGGCCAAGAAGGCCAAGAACCTGCTCGTCAAGGTCGAAGGCCAATGCCCCAAGGGCGTCGGCGCCAAGGACATCGTGCTGGCCATCATCGGCAAGATCGGCACGGCCGGCGGCAACGGCTACACCATCGAGTTTGCGGGCGCGGCTATCCGCTCACTCTCGATGGAAGGTCGCATGACCGTCTGCAACATGGCCATCGAGGCCGGTGCGCGCGCCGGGCTCATCGGCGTGGACGAAACGACCATTGCCTACGTGAAAGGCCGCCCCTTTTCCCCGCAGGGCGTGGAGTGGGACCAGGCCGTCGCCTACTGGCGCACGCTGCATTCGGATCCCGGCGCCCATTTCGACAAGGTCGTCGAGCTCGACGCCGCGCAGATCCGCCCGCAAGTCAGCTGGGGCACCTCGCCCGAGATGGTGCTGGCCATCGACGACCGCGTGCCCGACCCCGACAAGGAAAAGGACGCCGTCAAGCGCGGCGCCATCGAGCGCGCGCTGACCTACATGGCGCTGGAACCCAACAAGGCCATCAGCGACATCCATGTCGACAAGGTCTTCATCGGCTCCTGCACCAACAGCCGCATCGAGGACATGCGCGAGGCTGCGGCCGTCGTGCGCCGTGTCGGTGGCCGGCTGGCCAAGAACATCAAGCTGGCCCTGGTTGTGCCGGGTTCCGGCCTCGTCAAGGCGCAAGCCGAAGCCGAAGGCCTGGACCAGGTCTTCAAGGCCGCCGGCTTTGAGTGGCGAGAGCCGGGCTGCTCCATGTGCCTGGCCATGAACGCCGACCGCCTGGAGCCGGGCGAGCGCTGCGCGTCGACCAGCAACCGCAATTTCGAAGGCCGCCAGGGTGCCGGTGGTCGCACCCATCTCGTCAGTCCCGCCATGGCCGCAGCGGCCGCGATGACCGGCCACTTTGTCGACGTTCGTACCCTGAGCTGATCATGGACAAGTTCACCATCCACAAAGGGCTGGTCGCGCCCATGGACCGCGACAACGTCGACACCGACGCCATCATTCCCAAGCAGTTTCTGAAGTCGATCAAGCGCAGCGGCTTCGGCCCCAACCTGTTCGACGAATGGCGCTATCTGGACCATGGCGAGCCTGGCCAGGACCCCGCCAGCCGCCAGCCCAACCCCGACTTCGTGCTGAACCAGCCGCGCTATGCCGGCGCCAGCGTGCTGGTCGCGCGCAGCAACTTCGGCTGTGGTTCCAGCCGCGAGCACGCGCCCTGGGCGTTGCAGCAGTACGGCTTCCGCGCCATCCTGGCGCCGAGCTTCGCCGACATCTTCTTCAACAACTGCTTCAAGAACGGCCTGCTGCCCATCGTCCTGCCGGAAAGCGCCATCGCGCGCCTGTTCGACGAGGTCTATGCCTTCCCCGGCTACCAGCTGGTCGTCGACCTGCCGCGCCAGGTGGTGGTCAAGCCCGACGGTGCCGAGCTCCCGTTCGACATCGAGCCCTTCCGTAAGGAGTGCCTGATCGGCGGCCTGGATGAAATCGGCCTGACGCTGCAGCACACCGACAAGATCCGCGCCTACGAGGCTCAGCGCATTGCCGCCAAGCCCTGGCTGAACAACCGAGTGATTTGAGATGAAGAAGATTGCAGTACTGCCGGGCGACGGCATCGGCCCAGAAATCATGGCCGAGGCCGTCAAGGTGCTGAAGGCGCTGGACCTGCCTTTGCAGCTCGACTGGGCCGACGTCGGCGGCAAGGCCTACGAGACCAGCGGCCACCCGCTGCCGCCCGCCACGCTGAAGCTGGCCCAGGAAGCCGACGCCGTACTGTTCGGCGCCGTGGGCGACTGGAAATACGACAAGCTGGAGCGCTCGCTGCGCCCCGAGCAGGCCATCTTGGGCCTGCGCAAGGCGCTGGGCCTGTTCGCCAACTTCCGCCCGGCCATCTGCTACGAGCAGCTCACGCACGCCTCGTCGCTGAAGCCTGAGCTGGTGGCGGGCCTCGACATCCTGCTGATTCGCGAACTGACCGGCGACATCTACTTCGGCCAGCCGCGCGGCCGCCGCACGGCCGTGGACGGCCACTTCCCCGGCGCCGACGAAGCCTTCGACACGATGCGCTACTCGCGTCCCGAGATCGAGCGCATCGCCCACGTTGCCTTCCAGGCCGCCCGCAAGCGCGGCAAGCGCCTGACCAGCGTCGACAAGGCCAATGTGCTGGAGACCTCGCAGTTCTGGAAGGACATCGTCATCGAAGTCCACGCCCAGTACCCCGACGTCGAGCTGGACCATATGTACGTGGACAACGCAGCCATGCAGCTCGTCAAGGCGCCGAAGAAGTTCGACGTCGTCGTGACCGGCAACATGTTCGGCGACATCCTGTCCGATGAAGCCGCGATGCTGACCGGGTCCATCGGCATGCTGCCGTCGGCCTCGTTGGACGCCAACAACAAGGGCCTCTACGAACCCAGCCACGGCAGCGCGCCGGACATCGCAGGCAAGGGCATCGCCAATCCTCTGGCTACAATCCTGTCCGCTGCCATGATGCTCAAGTTCTCCCTCAACCAAGCCGACGCTGCCGCTCGTATCGAGCAGGCCGTGCAGTCGGTGCTGGCCCAGGGCTTGCGCACTGCCGACATCTGGTCCGAAGGCACCTCGAAGGTCACAACCATCGAGATGGGCGACGCAGTCGTCAAAGCCATTACGACCACGAAAACCATCAAGAGCTAAAGCTCCGTCTCGTCTCGCCCCACCAAACCCGGCGAACGAGCCGGGGCCCAAAGTGGATGGGGTTTGGTGAAGCAAAGGAATGATGATGACGACCTTGGTAGGCCTCGTAGGCTGGCGCGGCATGGTGGGCTCGGTGCTCATGGAGCGCATGACCACTGAACGCGATTTCGACCTGATCGAGCCGCTGTTCTTCTCGACGTCCAACGCCGGCGGCGCTGCCCCGGCCCAGGCCAAGAACGAGAAGTCGCTGCAGAACGCCTTCGACATCGAACAGCTCAAGCGCTGCGACATCATCATCACCGCCCAGGGCGGCGACTACACGACCGAGGTCTACCCCAAGCTGCGTGCCGCAGGTTGGGCCGGCCACTGGATCGACGCCGCCTCGACCCTGCGCATGGCCGATGACGCCGTCATCATCCTGGACCCTGTCAACCGCCCGGTCATCGACCAGGCGCTGAGCAACGGCGGCAAGAACTGGATCGGCGGCAACTGCACCGTCAGCTGCATGCTGATGGGCGTGGGCGCGCTGTACAAGGCTGGCCTCGTTGAGTGGATGTCCACCCAGACCTACCAGGCCGCTTCCGGCGGCGGTGCCCAGCACATGCGCGAACTGCTGACGCAGTACGGCACGCTGAACGCGTCGGTCAAGCCGCTGCTGGACGACCCGAAGAGCGCCATCCTCGACATCGACCGCCTGTTGGCCGAGAAGCAGCGCACGCTGTCGCCCGACGAGGTGGCCAACTTTGGCGTGCCGCTGGGCGGCTCCTTGATCCCCTGGATCGACAAGGACCTCGGCAACGGCATGTCCAAGGAAGAGTGGAAGGGCATGGCCGAGACCAACAAGATCCTCGGCTCGGGCGCCATTCCCGTCGACGGCTTCTGCGTCCGCGTCGGCGCAATGCGCTGCCACAGCCAGGCCCTGACCTTCAAGCTGAAGAAGGACGTGCCCCTGGCCGACATCGAGGCCATGATCGCCGCCGACAACGCCTGGGTGAAGGTCGTGCCGAACACGCGCGAAGCCACCATCCGCGACCTGACGCCCGTGGCCGTCACTGGCACGATGACCATCCCCGTCGGCCGCCTGCGCAAGCTGGCCATGGGCCCCGAGTACCTGGGTGCCTTCACCATTGGTGACCAGCTGCTGTGGGGCGCCGCCGAGCCGCTGCGCCGCATGCTGCGCATCCTGCTCGAGCGTTGATAGACCGAACATGCCTTGCGCCCCGCGTGGCGCAAGGCATGATTTGCTTACGGTCTTTTACGGTTTGACCTAGGGTTCACCCGGGCGTCGATATTGGAACGAAGCGACACATCAGGTACCCCTTGAGCATTTCAGCGTATATGCTTGATGCCGTTGTGTTTTTTATTCCAGACTCGACACAGGCTATAACGTGCAGCCCAGCGTGCAAACCAGCGTGCAGACCAGGCTCGTGCCGCGCGTTCTGAAGATCGAGACAGGCGGGGCTTTGTGCCCCGCCTTGTTGCTTTGGGGAATGCCTTGAAAGATTACATCCGCGACGCATTCGAGGGAGTTCGACCCATGGGATTTGCTCGCCATCATCTGGCGCTTGCTGCTGCGCTGCTCGTAGCCGGCGGTGGTGCGCAAGCGCTTGGCCTGGGCAAGCTGAATGTGCAGTCGGCCCTGGGCGAGACCATGCGCGCCGAGATCGACGTCACCAGCCTGACACCCGAGGAGGCGTCGACGCTGAAGGTGCGCGTCGCGCCCCCCGAGTCCTACCGCGCCACTGGCGTGGAATACAACCCGGTGCTGACGTCGACCCAGGTTCAGATCGTGCGCAGCAACGGCCGCACCCTGCTGCGCGTCAGCAGTGATCGCTCGGTCCAGGAGCCGTTTGTCGACGTCATCCTCGAATTGAGCTGGTCCAGTGGCCGCCTGGTGCGCGAATACACGCTGCTGTTCGACCCGCCAAGCCTGCCCAAGCCCGCGCCGATCATCACGGCACCGCCGGCCGTGGCCGCCGCGCCTGCGCCGGCCACCGCTGCGTCGAGCGAGGCTGTTCCCGCACCGGCGCCGGCTGTGACTTCAGCCTTGCCGCGCAACGGTTCCGCATCGGCGCCAGCGCCGGCGGTCGCGGCCCGCCCGCCTGCTGCCGCACCCGCTCCCGTTCGACCACCGGCCACGGCGGCCTCCGAGTACGCCGTGCGCCCTGGCGACTCGCTGTCCAAGATTGCCACGCGCACCCAGGTCAGCGGCATCTCGCTGGACCAGATGCTGGTCGGCCTGTTCCGAAACAATCCCGACGCCTTCATCGACGGCAACATGAACCTGCTGAAGTCGGGTGCCGTGTTGCAGGTCCCGTCCAGCGACTCACTGGCCGCGGTGCCCGCGCCCGAAGCGCGCCGCGTCATCCTGGCCCAGAGTGCCGATTTCTCGGCTTACCGCCAGCGCCTGGCCTCCGCCGCGCCGACGCTGCAGAACAGCGGGAGCGAGCGCCAGTCCAAGGGTCAGGTGCAAGCCGCCGTCGAAGACCGCAAGCCCGCCGCAGCGCCGACGCCCGACAAGCTCACCCTCAGCAAGGCTGGCAGCACCGCCGCCAGCGCCGCCGAGGCCAAGCTGTCCAAGGACACCGAGAAGAAGGACGCCGCCGCCCGCGTGGCCGAGCTGACCCGCAATGTCGAGGAGCTGAAGAAGCTCTCCAGTGCGGCCAAGCCAGCGGCGCCGGCGCCCACCACAGCGTCTGCGCCCGCGCCCGCAACGCCGGTGCTGCCCGCGCCGGTCGTGGCGACTGCCGAGCCCGCATCCGCTGCTGCCTCGACGCCGGTTGCGGCTGCGGCGAGTGCGGCCGCGTCCCGTCCTGCGCCGCGCGCCAGTGCACCGCTGGCACCGCCGCCCGCTGCCGAGCCACCGGGCTTCATCGAGCAATTGCTCGACAGCCCCATCGTGCTGCCCCTGGCCGGTGTCCTCGTCGCCGTGCTGGGCGGCCTGGGCCTGTACCGCCTGCGCTCGCGCCGCCCGGCCCATGCAGCCGAGACCGGCTTCCACGAAAGCCGCCTGCAGCCCGATTCCTTCTTCGGCGGCACCGGCGGCCAGCGCGTCGACACGCGCGACGCGCAGAACAGCGGCCAGTCGTCGATGAGCTATTCGCTCAGCCAGCTCGACGCGATTGGTGACGTCGATCCGGTCGCGGAAGCCGACGTCTACCTGGCCTATGGCCGCGACCTGCAGGCCGAGGAAATCCTCAAGGAAGCCCTGCGCGCCAACCCCACGCGCCTGGCCATCCGCCTGAAGCTGCTGGAGGTCTACGCCAAGCGCCGTGACACCAAGGGCTTCGAGCAACTGGCCGTGCAGCTTTACGCCGAGACCAAGGGTTCGGGCGAGGACTGGGGCAAGGCCCAGGAGCTGGGGCGCGGCATCGACCCGGACAACCCGCTCTATCAGCCTGGCGGCGCGCCCGCTCATGTCGAGGATGGCCCCGAGCTGCGCCCCGAGCCGATGAATGCCAGCACGCTGCCCCAGACTGCGTTGCCGAGCGGCGCGTCGGCCGCTGCTGCGGCGGCTGCGGCTCATATGGCGACCGATGCGATGCGCGGCGGTCCCGACACCGGGCCGGTCAGCGGCTTCGACCTGGCGCTTGATCTGGATCTGGATGCGCCCGAGCCGGTTTCGCCGAATGCGATGGCGGCCACCCAGGCCATGCCCGCGTCGATTGAGCAGGTGCCGATGACGATGGACTTCGACATCTCCAGTCGCGGCACCCGCACGGCACCCCCCGCGCCGGACCTGAACTTCGATCTCAGCAGCATGGGTGGGCTGCCGCCGTCGCCTGCGGTCCCTGCATCGGCGTCCACCGACCTGGATTTCGACTTCGGCGAGCCCACGCTGCCTGGCGAGACGAATCCCGAGGTGCTGGGGGCGGCTCTCGAAGGGCTGGGTGATGACGAAGGCGACCCGCTGCTGCGTCAGCTCGAGCTGGCCGACGAATTCCGTCAGATCGGTGACACCGAAGGCGCCCGCGAAGTGCTCCAGGAGCTGATCCAGCGTGCCAGCGGCCCGTTGCGTGACAAGGCGCAGGCCATGCTGAACGAGCTGCGCTAAGGCTCAGCCGCGATACTTCAACGCCCGGCTTGCCGGGCGTTTTTACTTGGAGCCCATGAGAGTCGCACTAGGAGTCAGCTACCGCGGTGGCGGCTACAACGGCTGGCAGAGCCAGCCGGACGGCCGCACCGTGCAGGATGCGCTTGAAAAAGGCCTGTCCGCGTTCGCTGCACAGCCCATCCGTACGGTCTGCGCCGGCCGCACCGATGCGGGCGTGCATGGCATAAACCAGGTCATCCATTTCGACACCGAGGTCGAGCGCGAGCTGTTTTCCTGGGTGCGCGGCAGCAACCGCTACTTGCCGCCCGACATCGCCATCCAGTGGTGCCGCTTTCCGGGCGACACCTTTCACGCCCGCAATTCCGCGCGTGGCAGGCGGTACGCCTATCTGCTGCTGGAATCGGCCGTGCGGCCGGCCATCGAATCCGGGCAGTGTGGCTGGGTGTTCCGCCCGCTCGACCAATCTGCCCTCGAAGCCGCCGCGGAACGGCTGATCGGCGAGCATGACTTCTCGTCCTTTCGCTCCTCGGAATGCCAGGCCGCTTCGCCGGTGAAGACGCTGCGCGAGATCCGCGTGCAACGGCGCGGCGCCTACTGGCGCTTCGAATTCGAGGCCAGTGCCTTCCTGCATCACATGGTGCGCAACCTGATGGGCTGCATCCTCGCCGTCGGCAGCGGTACGCGCTCGGCGGATTGGGTGTCGGACGTGCTCGCCGCGCGTGACCGCAAGGTGGCGGCGCCGACCTTTGCCCCCGACGGCCTTTACTTCCTCGGCCCGACCTACGATGCCGAACTCGACATCCCGCGCGAGGTCGCGGCTTTGGACTGGTTGCCATGACTCGAATCAAGATCTGTGGCCTGACTCGTGAAGCCGACGTGGAGGCGGCCGTCGAAGCCGGCGCCGACGCTATCGGCTTCGTCTTCTACGCCAAGAGCCCGCGCGCCGTGACGCCCGAGCGGGCGAGGGCGCTGGCCAAGCTGTTACCGCCCTTCGTCACGCCGGTCGGCCTGTTCGTCAACGCGACGGGCGCCGAGTTGCAGGCCGGGCTGGACGCGCTGCCCAATATGCTCGTCCAGTTCCATGGCGACGAGACCCCCGCCGACTGCGACCGGATCAAACGGCCCTACCTGCGCGCTGCCCGCATGGCGCCCGGGGTCGATTTGCTAAACTTCGCCACTCAATTTCCCAACGCCCAGGCCCTGCTGCTCGACGCCCACGTCGACGGTTATGGCGGTGGCGGCAAGGTCTTCGATTGGTCACTCATTCCTCCAAGCGTCAGCTCTCGCCTCGTTTTGTCTGGTGGGTTGAATGCAGCAAACGTCGCCGATGGCATCGCGACGGTACGGCCCTGGGCCGTTGATGTGAGTTCCGGCGTCGAGGTGTCCAAGGGCATCAAGAGCGCCGACCTGATCCATGAGTTCTGCCGCGCTGTTCGTCTCGCTGACAGCCGCGCCGACGCAGAACTGACCCGATAGAGGAAGACCATGTTCCAGTACGACCAGCCCGACGCGACCGGGCATTTCCGCCATGCGGGCACCACGACCTTCGGCGGCAGCTTCGTCTCCGAGACCCTCGTCCATGCGCTGGACCAGCTCAAGGACGCCTACGCCCACTACCGCAATGACGCCGAGTTCATCGCCGAGTACAAGAAGGAACTCAAGCACTTCGTCGGCCGCCCGAGCCCGATCTATCACGCCGACCGCCTGAGCCGCGAACTCGGCGGCGCGCAGGTCTACCTGAAGCGCGAGGACCTCAACCACACCGGCGCACACAAGATCAACAACGTCATCGGCCAGGCCCTGCTGGCCAAGCGCATGGGCAAGCCGCGCGTCATCGCCGAGACCGGCGCCGGCCAGCACGGCGTGGCCACGGCGACCATCTGCGCGCGCTACGGCCTGGAGTGCGTCGTCTACATGGGCAGCGAGGATGTGAAGCGCCAGTCTCCCAATGTCTACCGCATGAAGCTGCTCGGTGCGACCGTCGTGCCGGTGGAGAGCGGCAGCAAGACGCTGAAGGACGCCCTCAACGAGGCGATGCGCGACTGGGTCACCAACGTCGAGAACACCTTCTACATCATCGGCACCGTGGCCGGCCCGCATCCCTATCCGATGATGGTGCGCGACTTCCAGCGCGTCATCGGGCTGGAGTGCCTGGAGCAGATGCCCGAGCTGGCCGGCCGCCAGCCGGACGCCGTCATCGCCTGCGTGGGCGGTGGCTCGAACGCCATCGGCATCTTCCACCCCTATATCCCGCACGAGGCAGTCCGGCTCATCGGCGTCGAAGCAGAAGGGCAGGGCATCGCCAGTGGCAAGCATGCCGCGACGCTGACCGCTGGCAGCCCCGGCGTGCTGCACGGCAACCGTACCTACCTGCTGCAGGACGAGGATGGCCAGATCATTGAGACGCATTCCATCTCGGCCGGCCTGGACTACCCCGGTGTCGGCCCCGAGCACGCCCATCTGAAGGACATCGGCCGCGCCGAATACGTCGGCGTCACGGACGCCGAGGCGCTGTCGGCCTTCCATCGGCTGTGCCGCACCGAAGGGATCATCCCGGCGCTGGAATCCAGCCACGCGGTCGCGCATGCCATCAAGCTCGCGCCGACGCTGGGCCAGGACAAGGTGCTGCTGGTCAATCTCAGTGGGCGAGGCGACAAGGACATCGGCACGGTGGCCGACCTGTCTGGCGCTGCCTATTTCGACCGACCTTCGCAAGCGGGCGAGATGGTCAAGGGAGGTGC
The DNA here is from genome assembly GCF_054049255.1 of Roseateles sp. P5_E4. Taxonomy (NCBI): domain Bacteria; kingdom Pseudomonadati; phylum Pseudomonadota; class Betaproteobacteria; order Burkholderiales; family Sphaerotilaceae; genus Roseateles; species Roseateles sp. P5_E4. The sequence goes on from NZ_JBFUMS010000001.1 coordinate 231,568, forward strand.
GCAATGAGCCGCATCGCCACCACTTTCGACCAGCTCAAGGCCGCCGGCCGCAAGGCGCTGATCCCCTTCGTCACGGCGGGTGATCCGTACCCGAGTGCGACAGTCGATCTGTTGCTGGCCATGGCCGAGGCCGGCGCCGACATCATTGAACTGGGCGTGCCGTTTTCCGACCCGATGGCCGATGGCCCCGTCATCCAGCGCGCCGGTGAACGCGCCTTGAAGAACGGTATCGGCCTGCGCAAGGTGCTTGGCTTCGTGCGCGAGTTCCGTGCCCGCAACAGCAAGACACCGCTGGTGTTGATGGGCTATGCCAACCCAGTCGAACGCTACGGCCTGGATGCCTTCGTGGCCGACGCCAAGGACGCTGGCGTGGACGGCGTGTTGATCGTCGACTACCCGCCCGAGGAATGCGAGGAGTTCGCTGCCAAGCTGCGCGCTGCCGACATGGATGCGATTTTCCTGCTCGCCCCCACGTCCACCGAGGCGCGCATGGCCCAGGTCGGCAAGCTGGCCAGCGGCTATGTCTATTACGTGTCGCTCAAGGGTGTGACCGGGGCCGGCCACCTGAACACAGCGGCCGTGGCCGAAGCCGTGCCGCGCATCCGCCAGCACGTCAGCGTGCCGGTGGGTGTCGGTTTCGGCATCCGCGACGGCGCGACGGCGCGGGCCGTGGCCGACGTTTCCGACGCGGTCGTCATCGGCTCCAAGCTGGTCGAGCTACTGGAGCGCCAGCCAGCCGATAATGTCGCCCTGACCGGCGCGGCGTTCATCCAAGACATCCGTGCCGCACTCGACAAGAGGAACTGACATGAGTTGGATCGACAAACTGCTCCCGCCCAAGATCCAGCAGGGCGACCTCGCCGACCGGCGCACGGTGCCTGAGGGCCTGTGGATCAAGTGCCCGAGCTGCGAGACGGTGCTCTACAAGACCGACCTCGAGCAGAACATCAACGTCTGCCCCAAGTGCTCGCACCACCATCGCATCGGCGCCCGTGCGCGCCTGGACGCCTTCCTCGACGGTGAAGGCCGCTACGAGATCGGCCAGGAAGTGCTGCCGGTCGACGCGCTGAAGTTCAAGGACAGCAAGAAGTACCCCGACCGCCTGAAGGAAGCGCTGGAGAACACCGGCGAGACCGACGCGCTGATCGTCATGGGCGGCGCCATCATGAGCGTGCCCGTCGTGACCGCCTGCTTCGAGTTCGACTTCATGGGCGGCTCCATGGGCTCGGTGGTCGGCGAGCGCTTCGTGCGTGGCGTCGAGACCGCCATCGAGCAGAAGACGCCCTTCATCTGCTTCACCGCCACCGGCGGCGCACGCATGCAGGAGGGTCTGCTGAGCCTGATGCAGATGGCCAAGACCAACGCCTCGTTGACGCGACTGGCCAAGGCCAAGTTGCCCTATATCAGCGTGCTGACCGACCCGACCATGGGCGGCGTGTCGGCCAGCTTCGCCTTCGTCGGCGACATCGTGCTGGCCGAGCCCAAGGCGCTGATCGGCTTCGCCGGCCCGCGCGTCATCGAGAACACCGTGCGTGAGAAGCTGCCTGCCGGCTTCCAGCGCGCCGAGTTCCTGATGGAGAAGGGTGCCATCGACATGATCGTGGACCGTCGCCAGCTGCGCGAGACGATTGCGCGCCAACTGGCCATGCTGCAACGCCAGAGCGCGGACGCCGTCGCCTGAACGCCGCCCGCAGGGTCCCAAGCCAGGCCCCGTGCCTGGCTTTTGTTTTTTGTTTCGCCATGACGCTTGACCATGACGCTCGATGAATGGCTCGCCCACTGCGAGCGCCTGCACCCCAAGAGCATCGACATGACGCTGGACCGCGTTGCGACGGTGAAGCAGAGGCTGGGCATTGCCTTTGATTGCCCGACCATCGTTGTCGCCGGCACCAATGGCAAGGGCTCGACCTGCGCGATGCTGGAATCCATCGCGCTGCACGCCGGCTACCGCGTCGGCCTCTACATCAAGCCTCATCTCGTGCACTTCCAGGAGCGTTGCCGGGTCGGCGGCGCTCCGGTGGCGGCCGAGTCGCTCGAGCCGCATTTCGAGGCCGTCGAGGCCGCGCGCGGGGGCATCACGTTGACCTATTTCGAGTTCACGATGCTGGCCATCCTGCGGCGCCTGCAAGAGGAACCGCTGGACCTGGTCATCCTCGAGGTGGGCATGGGCGGCCGGCTGGACGCCGTCAACGTCATCGACAGCGACTGTGCCGTCATCACCAGCATCGACCTGGACCACACCGAATTCCTCGGCCCCGATCGTGAAAGCGTGGGCCGCGAGAAGGCCGGCATCATGCGCACGGGCCGCCCCGTCGTCGTCAGCGACCCGGTGCCGCCGGCCTCGCTGGCGGAGCGCGCCATGGAGATCGGCGCCGACCTGCGCCAGCTGGGCCGCGACTTCACCTTCAGCGGTGACCGCACGCAATGGCAATGGGCCGGGCGAGCCAAGCGCTTCTCCGGCATGGCCTATCCGGCGCTGCGCGGTGTCAACCAGCTGCTGAACGCCGCCGGCGTGCTGGCTGCCTTCGAGGCGCTAGCCGACCGGCTGCCCATCAGCGCCCAGGCTGTGCGCACCGGCCTGGCCCTGGTCGAGCTGCCGGGCCGCTTCCAGGTGCTGGCTGGCCAGCCGGCCGTCGTGCTCGACGTCGCCCACAACCCCCACGCCGTCGCGGCGCTGGCCCAGAACCTGGACCAAATGGGCTTTTTCCCGCGCACCCATGCCGTTTTTGGGGCGATGGCGGACAAGGATCTGGCGGGCATCCTGGCCAGGATCGCGCCGCTGGTGGACGTCTGGCATTTCACCGACCTGGCCATTCCCCGCGCCGCCAAGGCCGAGCAGCTTGAAGCGGCCTTTCTCGCCGCAGGGCTGAAGACGCCGCCCGATGTCGCGACGCACACCCATGCCAACCCCCTGGACGCCCTGCATGCAGCGGCGGCCGGGGCGACCACGGCCGATAGAATCCTCGTCTTCGGTTCCTTCTACACCGTGGGCGGGGTGCTTCAACAGGGCCTGCCGCGCGTGACGGCCGGTGCCACCGCACCCCAGCCTCCCACCTTCCACTGACGCCAGACGCCGCCGATGGGCCTGTTTTCCTTTCTCAAGCGCGACGACACCGCCGCCGCGGCGCCGCCCAAAAAGTCGGCCAAGTCCGGCGCCAAGGCGGCTGACGACGTGCAGCAGCTGCGCTTGCGCGCCCGCCGCCGCCTTATCGGCGCGGCCGTGCTGGTAGCGGCCGGTGTGGTCGGCTTCCCTCTGATCTTCGAAACCCAGCCGCGGCCGATTCCCGTCGACTTGCCTATCGACATCCCCCGCAAGGACACCGCGCCGCCGCTGGCCGTGCCGACTCGCGAGCCGCTGGCCCAGGCCGATACGGCTGCCGCGCCCGAAATCACGCCCCCGCCCGCCGTGGCCCCTGCTGTCGTGCCTGCGGAAGCCAAGCCGGCCGAAAAGCCCGCTGAGAAGCCGCCGGTCAGACTTGCCGAAAAGCCTGCTGAAAAACCGGCCGAGAAGCCCGCAGATAAGCCGGCCGACAAGCCCAAGGCCCATGGCGGCGACGGTGCGCGTGCCCAGGCCTTGCTGGAAGGCAAGGAGGCCTCGGCCAGCATGCCAACTGCGTCTGCCGCGCGCTTCATCGTGCAGGTAGGCGCCTACGGTGAGAACAAGACCGCGCAGGACGTACGCAGCAAGGTCGAGAAGCTCGGCCTCAAGACCTATGCCCAGGCCGTGGACACGGCCGATGGTCGCCGCGTGCGCGTGCGCCTGGGGCCGTTTGCAAGCCGCGACGAGGCCGAGCGCGCCGCGTCCAAGCTCAAGGGCGCGGGCCTGCCCGGCGCCATCCTGACGCTGTAGCCCGCCATGGACGTCGCGCTCAGCTGGGTCGACCTCGCGTTCGCGGCAGTGCTGCTGATCTCGATCGGCATCGGCCTGTGGCGCGGCCTGATCTTCGAGATCATGTCACTCGCCGGCTGGGTGGTCGCCTATTTCGCCGCTTCGCCGCTGGCGCCTGTCGTCGAGGACCTGCTGCCTGCCTCCATGACCAGCAAGTTCGGCCCTGCCGCCCTGCATGTCGTCGCGCTGGCGATCGCCTTCTTTTTCGTGCTGATCGTCTGGAGCCTGGCCTCGCGCCTGGTCAAGACGCTGATTCACGCCACGCCGCTGTCCATCGTGGACCGCCTGGGTGGCGCCGGTTTTGGTGCGCTGCGTGGTGTCTTCATCGCACTGTTGCTTGTGCTCGTCATCGGCGCTTCGCCCCTGGCGGAGTCAAGCACCTGGCGGGCCTCGCGTGCCGCACCCGTGCTCAGTGATGTGCTGCTCGACGTGGCGCCCTTGCTGCCCGAACCACTTGCCCGATTTGTTTCCCGCTCGATGACCCCATCTGAAGCGGAATCGACTGACTAAGGATCTCCGCCATGTGTGGCATCGTCGGCGCTCTTGCTGCCTCCCCCGTCAACCAGCTCCTGTATGACGCGCTGCTGCTGCTGCAGCACCGCGGCCAGGACGCTGCCGGCATCGTCACCATGCAGGGCAACAAGTGCTTCATGCACAAGGCGCGCGGCATGGTGCGTGATGTCTTCCGCACCCGCAACATGCGCGCGCTGCCGGGCAGCATCGGCCTGGGCCAGGTGCGCTACCCGACAGCCGGCAATGCCTACAGCGAGGAAGAGGCGCAGCCCTTCTACGTGAACGCGCCTTTCGGCATCGTGCTGGTGCACAACGGCAACCTGACCAATGCCCATGCACTGAAGGACGAGCTCTTCGACATCGACCGTCGCCACATCAACACCGAGAGTGACACCGAGGTGCTGATCAACGTGCTGGCTCACGAGCTGGAGCTGGCCGCGCGCGACCTGCCACTGACGCCCAAGGAGATCTTCTCCGCCGTGCGTGCGGTGCAAAAGCGCATCAAGGGCAGTTATGCAGTCATCGCACTGATCGCGGGCCAGGGCCTGCTGGCTTTCCGCGACCCCTTCGGCATCCGCCCGCTGTGCTTCGGCCGCTCGGCCAACGGCGAGGTCATGGTGGCCAGTGAAAGCGTTGCGCTGGAAGGCACCGGCCACCAGCTGGAGCGCGACGTGGCGCCCGGCGAGGCCCTGTTCATCGACATGACCGGCAAGCTGCACACCGAGCAGTGCAATGACAACCCGACGCTGAACCCCTGCATGTTCGAGTTCGTCTACCTGGCCCGCCCGGACTCGGTGATGGACGGCATCTCGGTCTACCAGGCGCGGCTGAACATGGGCGAGACGCTGGCCCAGCGGGTCATCTCCACGATGCCGCCCAACGAGATCGACGTCGTCATCCCGATTCCGGAAAGCAGCCGCCCGTCGGCCATGCAGCTGGCCCACCGCATCGGCAAGCCCTATCGAGAGGGCTTCGTGAAGAACCGCTACGTCGGCCGCACCTTCATCATGCCGGGGCAGGGCGCGCGCAAGAAGTCGGTGCGCCAGAAGCTCAATGCCATCGGTGTCGAGTTCAAGGACCGCAATGTGCTGCTGGTGGACGACTCCATCGTGCGCGGCACCACGTCCAAGGAGATCGTGCAGATGGCCCGCGAGGCCGGTGCGCGCAAGGTCTACCTGGCCTCCGCCGCGCCGCCGGTGCGCTATCCCAACGTCTACGGCATCGACATGCCGACGACCGAGGAACTGATCGCACACAACCGCTCCGTCGAGGAGATCCGCCAATACATCGGCGCCGATGCGCTGATCTACCAGGACGTGGATGCTATGAAGCGCGTCGTCGCCGCGCTGCGCCCGGGCCTCGCTGGCTTCGAGGCAAGCTGCTTCGACGGCCACTACGTGACCGGTGACGTGAGTCTCGAAGACTTCGCCACGCTGCGCGCGCAACGCACCAGCCAGCCCAGCGAGGAAGACGCCGACGCACGTGGCCGCCTGGCGCTGCAAAGCGACAGTGAGCAATAGGGGCTGAACGCATGAGCGCCCCCGCTCGCCGCACCTTGCCCGAGGGCCTGCGCCCGGAGACGCTGGCCGTGCGCACGGCGCTGGCGCCTAGCCAGCATGGCGAGAACTCCGAAGCGCTGTTCCTGACCACGGCCTACGTCCAGCCCGACGCGGAAACCTCGGCGCGCAAGTTCTCCAACTCCGAGGACTTCACCTACTCGCGCACCAGCAACCCGACCGTGCGCAGCCTGGAAGCGCGCCTGGCTGCGCTGGAGGGTACCGAGGCGGCGATCGCTACGTCCACTGGCATGAGCGCCATCCTGCTGCTCGGCATGAGCGTGTTGAAGGCCGGCGATCACGTCGTCTGCTCGCGCTCCGTGTTCGGCTCGACCATCAACCTGTTCGCCAAGGAATTCGCGAAGTTCGGTGTCGAGACCAGCTTTGTCTCGCAGACTGACCTCGCCGAATGGCGTGCAGCCGTCAAGGCGACAACCAAACTGCTCTTCGCCGAGACGCCGACCAACCCGCTGACCGAGGTCTGCGACATCCGCGCCTTGGCGGGCATTGCCCACGGAGCCGGCGCCATCCTGGCGGTCGACAACACCTACTCGACGCCAGCGCTGCAGCGCCCCACCGAGATGGGTGCCGACATCGTCATGCATTCGGCCACCAAGTACATGGATGGCCAGGGTCGCGTGATGGCCGGCGCGCTGTGTGGCTCCAGCAAGTTGATCCGCGATGTCTTCGGCCCGGTGCTGCGTACCGTCGGCATGACGCTGGCGCCTTTCAACGCCTGGGTCGTGCTCAAGGGCTTGGAGACGCTGTCGCTGCGCATGAAGGCCCAGAGCGAGCAGGCCCTGGCCGTTGCGCGCTGGCTGGAGGCGCAGCCGGAGGTGGACCATGTCTACTACCCATCGCTCGCATCCCATCCTCAGCATGACCTGGCCATGCGCCAGCAAAGCGGGCAGGGCGGGGCGGTGCTGTCCTTCGACCTGCGCGCCGATACCTCTGAAGCTGCACGCGCAGCGGCTTTCCACGTCATCGACAGCACGCGCGTGCTGTCCATCGCCACCAATCTCGGCGATACGAAATCCATCATCACTCACCCCGCGACGACCTCGCACGGCCGCCTGACCGAGGACCAGCGTCAAGCCGCCGGCATCGGGCAGGGGCTGATCCGCCTGGCCGTTGGCCTCGAGCATGTAGACGACATCACTGACGATCTGCTGCGTGGCCTTTCCACTTTGAAAATCCGATGAGCTTCACTTTCGACAAGGTCCGCACGCGCATCGCACCGTCGCCGACCGGCTTTCTGCACCTGGGCACGGCCCGCACCGCCCTTTTTTCCTGGGCCTATGCCCGGCACCACGGCGGCGAGTTCGTGCTGCGCATCGAGGACACGGATGTGGCCCGCTCCACGCAGGACTCGGTCGACCAGATCATTGCGGCGATGAACTGGCTCGGCCTGAACTACGACGAGGGTCCGATCTACCAGATGCAGCGCCTGGACCGCTATCAGGCCGTCGTCGAACAGTTGATCAGCGAGGGCAAGGCCTACCGCTGCTATGCGACGCCCGAGGAACTGGACGCGATGAAGGAGGCTCAGCAGGCCCGCGGCGAGAAGAAGCTCTACGACCGTCGCTGGCGCCCCGAGCCAGACAAGCTGCTGCCTACACCGCCCGCGGGCGTGAAGCCGGTCATCCGGTTCGCCAACCCCATCGACGGCGACGTGACCTGGGACGACCTGGTCAAGGGCACGATCACGATCAACAACCGCGAGATCGACGACCTCATCATCGTGCGCACCGACGGTGTGCCGACCTACAACTTCGCCGTCGTCGTCGATGACTGGGACATGCGCATCAGCCATGTTTTCCGCGGCGACGAGCACATCAACAACACGCCCTGGCAAATCAACATCTTCAATGCGCTGGGCGCACCGCTGCCGCAGTTTGGACACCTGCCCATCATCCTGGGTGACGATGGCCAGAAGTTGTCCAAGCGCCGCGGCGCTGTCAGCGTGACGGCCTATGCCGACGGTGGCTACCTGCCCGAGGCCATGCTGAATTACCTGGCCCGCCTGGGCTGGAGCCATGGCGACGATGAGTTGTTCACGGCCGAGCAAATGGTGGCCTGGTTCGATGGCTCGCACCTGTCCAAGAGCCCCGCGCAGTGGGACCCGGCCAAGCTGGACTGGGTCAACGGCCATTACCTGAAGCAGATCGATGAGGGCCGGCTGGCTGATCTTGTCGTCACGCAACTCAAGGCCAAGGGTATTCAAGCCACGGCAGAGCAGGTCCAGCCCAAGGTCGGTCTGTTCAAGGATCGCTGCGCGACGGCCGCCGCACTGGCCGATTGGCTCGCGATGTATTTCGCGCCCGTCATGCCATCGGTCGAGGATCTTGCGGCTTACATCACCGATGCCGTGCGCCCGGCACTGGCTGTGCTGGCAGAACGACTGTCGGCCATGACCGACTGGAACAAGGCCGGCATCCAGCAGGCCTTGAAGGAAACCCTTGCGGCCACCGGACTGAAGATGCCGCAGTTGGCGGTACCGGTGCGCGTGCTGGTGTGCGGGCGTTCTCAGACCCCGAGTGTGGATGCCGTGCTGGAGCACTTCGACAAGAAAAAAGTCCTCGAACGCTTGCATTCCATTTGAATTTCGTCATATACTCTTGGTCTCGCTTGAACAGCGCTGTTAACGAAGAGACTGACAACAGTCAATTCGAAAACACGGGGGTATAGCTCAGCTGGGAGAGCGCTTGCATGGCATGCAAGAGGTCAGCGGTTCGATCCCGCTTACCTCCACCAAAAAGGCCTTGGCTTATTGGATGGCGCGCGGTTCAAGTTGCGAAGGTTTCGTCCCCTTCGTCTAGAGGCCTAGGACACCACCCTTTCACGGTGATTACAGGGGTTCGAATCCCCTAGGGGACGCCAAGTTTGATGAGCTTGGATATTGTCGAAAGACGGTATCGAATTCATCCCACGCGGAGTGGTAGTTCAGTTGGTTAGAATACCGGCCTGTCACGCCGGGGGTCGCGGGTTCGAGCCCCGTCCACTCCGCCAAGGATTCCATCGGGTCCACCCGATAAAAGAACGGCCAATTTATTGGCCGTTTGCTTTTTGCGACCGGTTTATACCGGGGGTATAGCTCAGCTGGGAGAGCGCTTGCATGGCATGCAAGAGGTCAGCGGTTCGATCCCGCTTACCTCCACCAAATACTCTTGTGGTTTTTGTGTGGCACGCAGTTTGTTTAAAAAGTTCTGTCCCCTTCGTCTAGAGGCCTAGGACACCACCCTTTCACGGTGATTACAGGGGTTCGAATCCCCTAGGGGACGCCAATATTGGCAATCTCGTCGTATGATGGGAATGCGATTGGCAATCCCGTCGCAAGACGGGCAAGTTTGATGAGCTTGGATATTGTCGAAAGACGGTATCGAATTCATCCCACGCGGAGTGGTAGTTCAGTTGGTTAGAATACCGGCCTGTCACGCCGGGGGTCGCGGGTTCGAGCCCCGTCCACTCCGCCAAAAACAGCAATGCCCCGAAACCATAGGTTTCGGGGCATTTTTACTTGGCTGCTTAGGAGACGAGGCCGCGGGCCGGGGCGGGCGCTGTGCCAGCGTCGTCATTCCCGCCGGTGCCATGAATCTGTGGGCTGGCCGGGCCGGCAGGGCGCTGTTCAGCCGGCGCGGCCCGTGGGGCTTCGGCGGGACCGCGCTTGCCACTGACAACAAGGCGAGCGAGCTTGACAACCTCACTGGCTTTTGCCGGCATGCCGCCGATCAGCAATCCGAGCATCAAGCTCAAGCACCACCATCCCTTTTTCACTCTTGGCATCTCCGGCTCCAGCCTTGCTCGTTGGCAGGGCGCAGACTGCAGTGTTGAGCAAGGCAGGACAGCGGGCCACCTTGACGCGACGAACTGCGCTTTCTGAGGGCTGAACTGCGACTGAATGTCGATCAATCACGAGCCAGAAAAGCAAAACGGGCCCAGTGGGCCCGTTCATACTTTGGCGGAGAGGGCGGGATTCGAACCCGCGGTGGGTATTAGCCCACACACGCTTTCCAGGCGTGCGACTTAAACCGCTCATCCACCTCTCCTGCAAGCCCGCGATCATAGCCTATCGCGACGGCCTTCAGTGAATCATTCGGTCAATTGGCGCTACGCCAGTCCAATGCCCCGCGCCAGTCAAGCTGATGCACGACGTTGTTGAGATGCAGCATGCGGCGCGAACGCGCCAACTCATGCCCGTGGCCGTCAATCAGCGCGACGTTGCACAAGATGTTCATCGGGTCGAACAGCGCCACGACGTCAGGCTGGATCTCCGTCCATTCCCATGCAATCTGGATGGCTTCGCCATCGGCCAGTGCGGCCCACACTTCCTGGCCACATCGCAGCCCGGAACGTGCATCGTGCACTCTGACACTGCTTCCGATTTGACGCAGGTCGTCTGTCACTTTTTCAAACTCGTTTACAGTCTTGACGACCGTTTCGCAGGCCATCAGTTGCCAGGCTGCCATCTGCATTCGGATCTCCCGTCATTTGGATGGTTTGCAGTTTGCGTTCGTCGAGGCCGCACTGCGCCTACCAACCCTAGTAGCGCATGAACCTCCAGCGGTACGAACAAGTCAGTCAAGCAGCAGATCTCACGTCTTTTCGACAGGGGCTGATCGCCTTCGCGAATGACCTGGATTTCGGTCTGGTCGTTGGCGTGCTGGCCATCGAGCACCGTGGGCCGGGTGCGAAGACTGAGTACGTCGCCGTAGGTAACACACCTGAGGCTTTCTTGGAGATTTCCAGGGACAACAGCTACGCGCAACGCGACCCCGTGCATCAACGTTTGGCGAGCCTGACCAAACCGCTGATTTACGACCAGGCTTTCTACGTGGACGCCGGTGCAGGCGAGTTGTGGGAGATGTATGCACCGTTCGGCTACCGGACCGGTGTTGCCGTAGGTGTCCAAATGCCTGGCTACCGCCGGTTGCTTCTCGGGCTCGATCGGGACGCACCCTTGCCCAAAGATCCGATCAAGCTGAATCGGATGATCGCGGACTTGCAATTGCTCGCCGTTCATGCACAGGACGCTGCAGGGCGGCTGCTTGTGTCCAAGAGATCGGCACAACCTGCGGTGCAGCTTCCGTCACGACAGCTTGAGATCCTGAAGCTGACGATGGAGGGCAAGAGCGCCTGGGTTGTCGGGAGCCTGCTAGGCATCAGCGAGAACACGGTGAACTACCACATGAAGCAACTGTTCAAGCTGCTCGACGTGTCCACCAAGCACCAAGCCGTGCTGAAGGCGATGGAGCTGGGGCTGCTCTGACCGGCTACCGGCCCTACCAGGGTTTGTAGTTCTCTGTTGTCTGCCCGTCCTACACACTGCGCGCCATCTCAACGCTGCTAGCCGGACGGTGCAAATGGAAAAAGTTTCTTTCTGGGAAGTTCTCGCAGAACTGCTCGGCTTCCCGATTACGGGTAATTGATCCCGATCCTCTGAGCAGATCTTAGGAAAAGCGACACCTCCATCGCTTTCGTTCGGCGCCCCCCGAACGTCTTGCGCCCGCGACTGCCCTTGTTCAGGGCCCTCGCGGGCTTTTTTGTTCTGGGCCTCAGGCCTTTGCGCCGCCTTTGAACAACGCCATGGCGGTGCCGATCAAACCAGCGACTTCCGTCATATTGCCCGGCACGATCATCGTGTTGTTCTTCTGCGCAAGCTGGGCATAGGCGTCGACAGCCTTCTCGGCGACCTTCAGCTGCACAGCCTGATCACCGCCCGGCTGCTGGATGGCCGCTGCGATCTTGCGGATGGCGTCCGAAGTCGCGTCCGCCACAGCGGTGATCGCTGCGGCCTGGCCCTGTGCCTGGTTGATCTCGGCCTGCTTCTCACCCTCCGAGCGTGCAATGGCCGCCTCACGTTCGCCGGTCGCGATATTGATCTGCTCCTGGCGCCGGCCTTCTGACGCCGCAATCAGCGCGCGTTTCTCGCGCTCCGCCGTGATCTGAGCCTGCATGGAATGCAGGATGGCTGGCGGCGGCGTCAGGTCCTTGATCTCGTAGCGCAGCACTTTGACGCCCCAGTTCAAGGCCGCCTCGTCCAGGGCCTCGACGACGGACGTGTTGATGACGGCACGCTCCTCGAAGGTGCGGTCCAGCTCCATGCGGCCGATGACGGAGCGTAGCGTCGTTTGCGCCAATTGCGTGATGGCGACAACATAGTTGCTCGCGCCGTAGCTCGCCCGCATGGGGTCGGTGACCTGGAAGTAGAGGATGCCGTCAACCGTCAACTGGGTGTTGTCCTTGGTGATGCAAACCTGGCTGGGCACATCGAGCGCGATCTCCTTCAGTGAGTGCTTGTAGGCCAGCCGGTCGACGAAGGGCACGAGGAAGTTGAGCCCCGGTGTGAGCGTCCCGTGGTATTTGCCCAGGCGCTCCACCACCCAGGCGTTCTGCTGCGGGACGACCTTGATGGAGCGCGCCACGAAGATGGCCGCGATGACGAGGATGACGAGTGCGATTTGGAACCCCATGAGGCCTCCCGGTGTTGTTGGTTTGCAGGCTCAGCGATCGAGGAGCAGACAACTGCCTTCGACCGCGCGAATCACATGCCGGCCACTTTGGGCCGGCGGACTGCCGATAAAGCGTGCCTGCCAGGCAGCGCCGCGGTATTGCACCTTGGCCCGGCCGTCGGTTGACCAGGTCTCGACCTGGACGGATTGACCGATGTCGAGGTTGACATCTGGGTTGCTTGCAGCGGGAGCGGCTGCGGGCATGCGGCTGCGCCGCAGGTGCCAGCCCACGACCGCTGCGCCGCCCGTGACGGCGGCGGTCAGCACTTGTGCGGTCAAGCTCGCGCCGAGATGAGCCGCCAGCGCACCGGCGATGGCGCCCACGGCCAGCATCAGCAGATAGAAGGTGCCGCTGGCCAATTCGGCCGCGACGAGCGCTCCTGCAGCGATCCACCAGACGGTGGCCCAGTTCCATTCCATCTTGTCTCCCCAGGTAAGTGTTGTCGGGTCAGTTTATAGACTGCGCTGACGCGAGTGGGACATGCTGCGGCCCTACACTTCGCCGCTTCGTTTTTTGATGCCCGCCCGCTGGAGGCCGCCGATGATCCGTTTTCACTTTCCCATCGTCATCATCGATGAGGATTACCGCTCCGAGAACACCTCGGGCCTGGGCATCCGCGCGTTGGCCGAGGCCATCCAGAAGGAGGGCATGGAAGTCCTGGGCGTGACGAGCTACGGCGATCTGTCGCAGTTCGCCCAGCAGCAAAGCCGCGCCTCGGCATTCATCCTGTCCATTGACGACGAGGAATTCACCGCGGGGCCCGAGATGGACCCTGTCGTGCTGAATCTGCGCAAGTTCATCCAGGAGATCCGCAACCGCAACCCGGACATCCCCATCTACGTCTATGGCGAGACGCGCACCAGCCAGCATCTGCCTAACGACGTGTTGCGCGAACTGCATGGCTTCATCCACATGTTCGAGGACACGCCGGAGTTCGTAGCCCGCCACATCATCCGTGAGGCCAAGAGCTATCTCGATGGCCTGGCACCGCCGTTCTTCAAGGCGCTGATGGACTACGCCCAGGACGGCTCCTACTCCTGGCATTGCCCAGGCCACTCGGGCGGCGTCGCCTTCCTGAAGAGCCCGGTGGGGCAGATGTTTCACCAGTTCTTCGGCGAGAACATGTTGCGCGCCGACGTGTGCAACGCCGTCGAGGAACTCGGTCAGCTGCTGGATCACACCGGCCCGGTCGCGGCCAGCGAGAAGAACGCGGCGCGCATCTTCAACGCCGATCACTGCTTCTTCGTCACCAACGGTACGTCCACGTCCAACAAGATGGTCTGGCACCACACGGTGGCGCCCGGCGACGTCGTCGTCATCGACCGCAACTGCCACAAGAGCAATCTGCACGCCATCATCATGTGTGGCGCCATCCCCGTCTTCCTGACGCCGACGCGCAACCACTACGGCATCATCGGGCCCATTCCCGAGAGCGAGTTCAGTCCGGAGACCATCCGCGCCAAGATCGCCGCCAACCCGCTGCTGGCGCACATCGACGCTGCCACGGTCAAACCCTCCATCGTCACGCTGACGCAGAGCACCTATGACGGCGTGCTCTACAACACCGAAACCATCAAGAAGAAGCTCGACGGCTACATCCCGACGCTGCACTTCGATGAGGCCTGGCTGCCGCATGCGGCCTTTCACGATTTCTACGGGCAGTTCCACGCGATGGGCAAGAACCGTCCGCGCCCGAAGGAAGCCATGGTCTACGCGACGCAATCCACGCACAAGCTGCTGGCTGGCATCTCGCAGGCCTCGCAGGTGCTCGTGCAGGATTCGCAAAGCGTCAAGCTGGACAAGCATCTCTTCAACGAGGCCTACCTGATGCATACGTCGACCTCGCCGCAATACTCGATCATCGCGAGCTGCGACGTGGCTGCAGCGATGATGGAGCCGCCCGGCGGTACGGCGCTCGTGGAGGAAAGCATCCGCGAGTCGCTGGACTTCCGCCGTGCCATGCGCAAGGTCGAGTCGGACTATGGCGACGACTGGTGGTTCAAGGTCTGGGGGCCGGACTTCCTGCGCGCGCAGGATGACCAGGGCAGCGAGCCCGTGTCGGCGGACTGGATGCTGCACGCCGACGAGGACTGGCATGGCTTCGGCGCGCTCGCCGAGGGCTTCAACATGCTGGACCCGATCAAGTCCACCATCATCACGCCCGGGCTGGACATGGAAGGGCGCTTTGCCACCACCGGCATCCCGGCCTCGGTCGTCACCAAGTTCCTCGTCGAGCATGGTGTCGTCGTCGAGAAGACGGGGCTGTATTCCTTCTTCATCATGTTCACCATCGGCATCACCAAGGGCCGCTGGAACACGCTGTTGACTGCGTTGCAGCAGTTCAAGGACGACTACGACAAGAACGCGCCGCTGTGGCGCATCCTGCCGGAGTTCTGCGCGAAGTTCCCGAAGTACGAGCGCATGGGCCTGCGCGACCTCTGCCAGTCCATTCACAGGGCCTATGCCGAAGGCGACATTGCACGCCTGACGACGGACATGTATCTGTCCAATCTGCAGCCGCTGATGACGCCGACGGAAGCCTATGCCCATATCGCACAGCGCAAGACCGAACGCGTCGGCATCGACGACCTGGAGGGGCGCATCACGACCTCGCTGCTGACGCCCTATCCGCCCGGCATCCCGCTGCTGATTCCTGGCGAGGGCTTCAACAAGAAGATCGTCGATTACCTGAAGTTCACGCGCAGCTTCAATGCGAAGTTTCCGGGCTTCGCGACCGACGTCCACGGCCTTGTCCATGAAGTGGACGAAGAGACCGGTCGCGGCCGCTATTACGTGGACTGCGTGAAGGCCTGATCAGGCCGCTGCGCCCATCCGCCGGCGCGGTTTCTCGTGGTACGCCAGGTCGCGACGCACGCCATGCCGCGACCTCACTTGATCACTCGCCGCCGGCGAGTGCGACATGGCTGAAGCCGCCATCGACATACATGATCTCGGCGCTGACGCCGGCGGCCAGGTCGGACAGCAGGAAGGCAGCGGCGTTGCCGACGTCCTCGATGGTCACGTTGCGCCGGATCGGCGCCGAGGCGGCGAACTGGCTCAGCAACTTGCCGAAGTCCTTGATGCCGGAGGCTGCCAGCGTCTTGATTGGGCCGGCGGAGATACCGTTGACCCGCACGCCCTTGGCGCCGAGGTCGTGAGCCAGGTAGCGCACGCTGGCCTCCAGCGCTGCCTTGGCCATGCCCATGGTGTTGTAGTTGGGCACGTAGCGCTCGGCGCCCAGGTAGCTCAGCGTGAGCAGGGCGGCGCCGGGGCGCAGGCGCGGGGCGGCCAGCTTGGCCATGGCGGGGAAGCTGTAGGCCGAAATGTCGTGGGCGATGCGGAAGTTCTCGCGCGTCATGCCGTCCAGGAAATTGCCGGCAATCGCCTCGCGAGGCGCAAAGCCGATGGAATGGACGAAACCGTCGAACTCCGGCCAGACCTCGCCGAGCTGGTTGAACAACGCCTCCATCTGCTCGTCGCTGGTCACGTCACAGTCGTAAATGAGTTTGGAGCCGAATTCGGCAGCGAACTCGCTGATGCGGTCCTTGAAACGTTCGCCCTGATAGCTGAACGCCAACTCGGCACCTTCGCGGTGGCAGGCCCGGGCAATGCCGTAGGCGATGGAGCGGTTGGACAGCACGCCCGTGATCAGCAGCCGCTTGCCGGCGAGAAAGCCCATTCTTGTCTCCTGTGAGGTCTCAAACAGCCTCAGATTCTGGCACGCGCAGGGCGTAGCGGCTTGCCGGCATGGGACTTGCACAGTACAATCCGAGCTTCACCAGAAATGAGAGAACTCTGCAAAGAGTCTTTCAACGAGCCCCGGACGATATCCCCCGGGGCGCGATATCAGGTGAACGAGTGGGCGGATTCATCCAGCCCATTTTTTTTGCTTTTTCGATTTTCTTTCGACCGAAGACCGCACACCCCGAATGAGTTGGCAAACCGCTGTGGAAACGACCGTGACCGGACTCGGTTACGAACTCGTGGACTGCGAACGCAGTGCCAGTGGTGGAACGCTGCGCGTGACGATTGACAGGCTGAACGCCGGGGCGGATGCCGGCGAGCTGATCGATGTGGATGACTGCGAAAAGGTCACCCGACAGCTGCAGTATGTGCTCGAGGTCGAGGGTTTGGAATATTCCCGGCTCGAAGTGTCTTCACCGGGTCTGGATCGGCCGTTAAAAAAGGCCGCGCATTACGCGCGCTTTGCCGGCCAGGAAATCGATATCACGCTCAAAGCACCTTTCCAGGGCCGCAAGAAGTACCGCGGCGTGGTCAGCGCGCAGCCGGATGCGGCGGACGACCAGGCCTGGCGCCTGGTGTTCGACGACGGCGAGGCCGATCAGGCGCTTGATTTCACGCTCGACGAGGTGCGCGAGGCACGCCTCGTGCCGTCGTTCAGCTTCAAGGGTCGTGGCGGCGAACCGGCGCCTGACCGCAAGCCCGGCCAGCGTGGTGTCATCAAGCCGAAAAAAGCAGCACTCAAGAAACAAGCGGGCGCGCTCAGTGATGCGGCGCCCGGCCAAGACAAGGTTGACGGAGGTCTCAAGCAATGAACCGCGAAATGTTGATGCTGGTGGACGCGATCTCGCGCGAGAAGAGCGTGGAGCGCGATGTCGTGTTCGGTGCGGTGGAAGCCGCGCTGGCCTCGGCCACCAAGAAGATTTACGGCGCTGAGGCCGACATCCGCGTCAGTGTGGATCGCGAATCGGGTGAGTACGAGACCTTCCGCCGCTGGCATGTCGTGCCCAACGAGGCCGGTCTGCAGAACGCCGACGCCGAAATCCTGCTGTTTGAAGCCCAGGAACAGATCTCCGACATCGAGGTGGACGACCACATCGAAGAACCCGTCGAGTCCCTGCCCATCGGCCGCATCGGCGCACAGGCCGCCAAGCAGGTCATCCTGCAGAAGATCCGTGACGCCGAGCGCGAGCAATTGCTCAACGACTTCATGTCGCGCGGCGAGAAGATCTTCGTCGGCACCGTCAAGCGCCTGGACAAGGGCGACATCATTGTCGAAAGCGGTCGCGTCGAAGGGCGCCTGAAGCGCAGCGAAATGATCTCGAAAGAGAACCTGCGCACCGGTGACCGCGTGCGCGCCGTCATCCTCGGTGTGGACCCGACCCAGCGCGGCCCGCAAATCATGCTTTCGCGCTCCAGCCCTGAGTTCATGAAGGAACTCTTCGCCCAGGAAGTGCCGGAAATCGAACAAGGCCTGCTGGAAATCAAGAGCTGCGCCCGCGACAGCGGTTCGCGCGCCAAGATCGCCGTCATCAGCCATGACCGCCGCGTCGACCCCATCGGCACCTGTGTCGGCGTGCGCGGTTCGCGCGTCAACGGCGTGACGACCGAACTCGCCGGCGAGCGCGTCGACATCGTGCTGTGGAGCGAAGACCCGGCCCAGTTCGTCATCGGCGCTCTGGCCCCGGCCAACGTGCAATCCATCGTCGTGGATGAAGAGCGCCATGCCATGGACGTCGTCGTTGACGAGGAAAACCTCGCCATCGCCATCGGCCGTGGCGGCCAGAACGTGCGCCTGGCGTCCGAGCTGACCGGCTGGCGCATCAACATCATGTCGGCCGAGGAATCGGCCGCCAAGCACGAGGTCGAGGCCGAGAGCGTCCGCAAGCTCTTCGTCGAGAAGCTCGACGTCGATGCCGAGGTCGCCGACATCCTGATCGCCGAAGGCTTCACCAGCCTGGAAGAAGTCGCCTACGTGCCCATGCAGGAAATGCTGGAGATCGAGGCCTTCGACGAGGACACCGTCAACGAGCTGCGCACCCGTGCCAAGGATGCCCTGCTGACGATGGAAATCGCCCGCGAAGAGAAGGTCGAAGAGGTCTCGCAGGACTTGCGCGATCTCGAAGGCGTGACCCCTGAACTGTTGAGCAAGCTGGCCGAAGGCGGCATCAACACCCGTGACGATCTGGCCGACCTGGCTGTCGACGAACTGGTCGAGCTGACCAGCCAAGACGAGGCCGCTGCGCGCGCGCTGATCATGAAGGCCCGCGAACACTGGTTCAACGCCTGATCAACACACGCCGCGCCGCACCGAAAGTAATTTGAAGGATCCCCACATGGCCGTGACTACCGTCGCCCAATTCGCCGCCGAGCTGAGCAAGCCGGCGGGCACGCTGCTGGAGCAGCTGCATGCCGCGGGCGTCAAGAAGTCTTCCGTCGACGACTCGCTGAGCGAGAACGACAAGGAACGCCTGCTCGACCACCTGCGCTCTTCCCACGGCACTGCCGGTGCGGATCGCAAGAAGATCACGCTCGTCAAGAAGTCGACCACCGAGATCAAGCAAGCCGATGCCAGTGGCAAGGCCCGCACGATCCAGGTCCAGGTCAAGAAGACCCGCACCTTCGTCAAGCGTGACGACGAGGTCGCTGCCGGCCCCGACGACGCCGAACTGGTGCGCCGCGAGGAAGAAGCCCAGGCCCAAGCCACCGCGCTGCGTGCCCAGGAAGAGGAACTCGCCGCCAAGGTGAAGGCTCGCGAGGACGCCGAGCGCGCCGCGCGTGAAGCTGCCGAGGCGCGCCGCGCCGAGGAGCAGGCTGCCGCCGAAGCCGCCGCCAAGGCCGCTGCCGAAGCTGCCGCTGCAGCTGCCGCCGCCAAGCCGGAGGTCACGCCCGTCGAGCAGGCCGAGGCCCGCCAGCGCAATGCCGCTGCTGCCGCCGCCGAAGCTGCCGCGATCAACAAGGCCGCCTCCAAGCGCGGTGCCAAGGCCGCCGCGCCTGCGCCCGAGCCTGAAGTCGTTGCGCCGCCGCCGCCCGCACCTGCGCCTGAAGTCGTCGCCCCGCCACCGCCCGCGCCCGAAGTGGCCAAGCCGGCGCTGCGCGTCGTCAAGGCCGTCGATGCCGCTGCCGAAGAGAAGCAGAAGCAGGACGACCTGGCCCGCCGCCGCAAGGCCGCCGAGGACGAGGCCGCCAAGATCCGCGCGATGATGAATGCACCCAAAAAGGTGCTGGTCGCGAAGAAGCCCGAAGAGCCCAAGCCGGCCGAAGCCGCCGCGGGCATCAAGGGCACCATCCACAAGAAGGCCGGCACGCCAGGCGCAGCACCTGCTGCAGCGGGCGCAGGCGCCGGCAAGCCGGGCGACAAGAAGTCGGTCAAGTCCGAGAAGCTGTCGTCCAGTTGGGCCGATGACGCCGCCAAGAAGCGCGGCCTCAAGACCATCGGCGCCGGCCCCGCCGGCGCGAACCGCCCGGGTGGCGGCGGCAACTGGCGTGCTCCGGCGCGCGGTGGTGCCGGTGGCCGTCGTGGCGGCAATGACCGTGGTGGCAATGGCCAAGGCAACTTCCAGGCACCTGCAGAGATGCAGATCCAAGAGGTGCACGTCCCCGAGACGATCTCGGTGGCCGACCTCGCCCACAAGATGTCGGTCAAGGCCGCCGAGGTCATCAAGCAATTGATGAAGCTGGGCCAGATGGTCACCATCAACCAGCAGCTGGACCAAGAGACGGCCATGATCCTGGTCGAGGAAATGGGCCACAAGGCCTTCCCCGCCAAGCTGGACGATCCGGACGCCTTCCTGGAAGAAGAGGGCACCGCCGAGCAGGAGCACGAGTCGCTGTCGCGCGCCCCGGTCGTCACCGTCATGGGCCACGTCGACCACGGCAAGACCTCGCTGCTGGACTACATCCGCCGTGCCCGCGTCGCCGCAGGCGAGGCTGGTGGCATCACGCAGCACATCGGCGCTTATCACGTCGATACGCCGCGCGGCATGATCACCTTCCTGGACACCCCGGGTCACGCGGCCTTCACGGCGATGCGTGCCCGCGGTGCCAAGGCAACCGACATCGTCATCCTCGTTTGCGCGGCCGACGACGGCGTCATGCCTCAGACCAAGGAAGCCATCCACCACGCGAAGGCGGCTGGCGTGCCGATCGTGGTCGCGATGACCAAGATCGACAAGCCCGACGCCAACGTCGAGCGCGTGAAGAGCGAGCTCGTGGCCGAACAGGTCGTGCCGGAAGAATTCGGTGGCGAGTCGCCCTTCATCGGCGTGTCGTCCAAGACCGGCCAGGGCATTGATGACCTGCTGGAGCAGGTGCTGCTGCAGGCCGAAGTGCTGGAGCTGAAGGCGCCGGTGGCCTCGATGGCCAAGGGCCTGGTCATCGAAGCCAAGCTGGACAAGGGCCGCGGCCCGGTTGCGACGGTGCTGGTGCAGAGCGGCACGCTCAAGCGCGGCGACGTCGTGCTGGCTGGCTCCACGTTCGGCCGCGTGCGCGCCATGCTGGACGAAGACGGCAAGGCCTGTACCGAGGCTGGCCCGTCCATCCCGGTCGAAATCCAGGGCCTGACCGAAGTGCCGCAAGCTGGCGATGAGTTCATGGTGCTGGGCGACGAACGCCGCGCCCGCGAGGTCGCGACCTTCCGTTCGGGCAAGTACCGCGACGTGAAGCTGGCCAAGCAGCAGGCCGCCAAGCTGGAGAACATGTTCAGCGAGATGGGCGCCGGCGACGTGCAGACGCTGCCGCTGATCATCAAGAGCGACGTGCAGGGCTCGCAGGAAGCGCTGGCCGCTTCGCTGCTCAAGCTCAGCAACGCCGAGGTCAAGGTGCAGATCGTCCACGCGGCGGTTGGCGGCATCAGTGAGAGCGACATCAACCTCGCCATCGCTTCTAAGGCCGTCATCATCGGCTTCAACGTGCGGGCCGATGCCGGTGCGCGCAAGCTGGCCGAAGGCAACGCGGTCGATCTGCGTTACTACAGCATCATTTACGACGCTGTGGATGACGTGACCAAGGCGATGTCCGGCATGCTGGCGCCCGAGCAGCGCGAAGAAGCGCTGGGTACGGCCGAGATCCGCGTCGTGTTCGTCGCATCCAAGATCGGCACGGTGGCCGGCTCCATGGTCACCAGCGGCCTGGTCCGTCGTGGCGCTCGCTTCCGACTGCTGCGCGAGAACACCGTCGTCTACACGGGTGAGGTGGACTCGGTGCGCCGCGAGAAGGACGACGTCCGCGAAGTCAAGGAAGGCTTCGAGTGCGGTATCAAGCTCAAGAACTACAGCGACATCAAGGAAGGTGATCAGCTCGAATTCTTCGAGATCAAGGAAGTGGCCCGCACGCTCTGACCTCCAATCCCGAGGGTTAACCCCGCCCCTCGGGGCGGGGTTTGTTCTTTGTTGGCTGTCCGCGCGTGAACCGCGCAAACAGCCTGATCAGGAAACCTGCCATGAGACACAAACGCGCCATCCCCAACCGAGCTTTCCGAGTCGCCGACCAGATCCAGCGTGATCTGGCGGAGCTGATCCGCGAGCTCAAGGATCCGCGCATCGGCATGGCGACGATCAATGCGATCGAGGTTACGCCGGACTACGCCCATGCCAAGGTGTTCTTCTCAGTGCTGGTCGGTGACCCGAAGGAAACGCAGGAAGCGCTGAACGAGGCCGCGGGTTTCCTGCGCAACGGCCTGTTCAAGCGCCTGCAGATCCACACGGTGCCGACGCTGCACTTTCAGTTCGACCGCACCATCGAGCGTGCGGCCGAGATGAGTGCGCTGATCAACAGGGCCAACGCGACACGCGCAATAGAAGACGAGGAGCCGAATGACTGAGGCCGTCGTCACCGCCAAGCCTGCCCGGGTACGCATCCAGCGTCGCCCGCTGCACGGCGTGTTGTTGCTCGACAAGCCGCTGGGCTTGTCGAGCAACGACGCGTTGCAGAAAGCCAAGTGGCTGCTGCGCGCCGAGAAGGCCGGGCATACCGGCACGCTGGACCCGCTGGCGACGGGCTTGTTGCCGCTGTGCTTTGGCGCGGCCACCAAGTTCAGCCAAGTCAGCCTCGACGCCGACAAACGTTACCTCGCGACCCTGGCCCTGGGCATTCGCACGACGACGGGCGACGCCGAAGGCGAGGTGCTGGAGCGCCGTGACGCCGACGGCATCACGCAAGCGCAGATCGCTGCCGCCTGCGCCGCCTTCACCGGCGAGATCGACCAGATGCCGCCGATGTACTCGGCGCTCAAGCACGAGGGCAAGGCGCTGTACGAATACGCCCGCGCCGGCATCGAGATCGAACGCAAGAGCCGTCGCGTGACGATTCATGCCGTCGACATCGTCAGCGTGCAGGCTGGTACCGTGACCCTCGACGTCCGTTGCACCAAAGGCACCTACATCCGCACGCTGGCCGAAGACATTGGCACTGCACTCGGTTGTGGCGCTTCGCTTGCCGCACTGCGCCGCACCGGCTCCGGCAGCCTGACGCTGGACGGCAGCATCACGCTCAGCGGCCTGGAAGCCCTGCCCGAAGAACAACGCGCCGCGCTGCTGACCTCGCCCGACCGCCTGCTGGCCGAAGCCCCCGAGCTTCGTCTGCCTGCCGACGAGGCCGCACGCTTCCTGTCTGGGCTGCGCCGCCGCGTGACCGCAGCCGACGCCGAGCGCGTGCGTGTCTACGGCCCCGAACCCCGCGCCTTCCTCGGCAGCGCCCACATCTCCTCTGGCGAACTGATCGCCGACCGCCTGTTGACCCCGCCGGAGGTCCAGGCTCTGCTTTCCGCCTGACCCGGTTTTCTTCCAAGCATCACCATGACCACCCCGATCCGCAACATTGCCATCATTGCCCACGTCGACCACGGCAAAACCACCATGGTCGACCAGCTCCTGCGCCAGAGCGGTACCTTCGCCGACCACGAAAAGGTCGTCGACACCGTCATGGACAGCAACGCCATCGAACGCGAGCGTGGCATCACCATCCTGGCCAAGAACTGCGCGGTGTCGTGGGGCGGCACGCACATCAACATCGTCGACACGCCCGGACACGCGGACTTCGGCGGTGAAGTCGAGCGCGCACTGTCCATGGTCGACGGCGTCGTGCTGCTGATCGACGCCCAGGAAGGCCCGATGCCGCAGACGCGCTTCGTGACCAAGAAGGCGCTGGCACTGGGTCTCAAGCCCATCGTCGTGGTCAACAAGGTCGACAAGCCGGGCGCCAAGCCCGACGCCGTCATCAATGCCGCTTTCGACCTGTTCGACAAGCTGGGCGCCACCGACGAGCAGCTCGACTTCCCGGTCGTCTACGCCTCCGGCATCAACGGCTGGACCTCGCTGACCGAAGGCGCGCCTGGCGAGCAATGGGGCCCCGATATGTCGGCCCTGTTCGACACCGTGCTGAAGCACGTGCCCGCCCAGTCGGGTGATCCCGCTGCTCCGCTGCAGCTGCAGATCTCGGCGCTGGACTTCTCCACCTTCGTCGGCCGCATCGGCGTGGGCCGCATCAGCCAGGGCACCATCAAGACCGGCATGCAGGTCGTCGTGATGGAAGGTCCGGACGGCAAGGCTGTCAACGGCCGCATCAACCAGGTGTTGACCTTCCACGGCCTGGACCGCGTGCAGGTCACCGACGCCGGCCCGGGCAACATCGTGCTGATCAACGGCATCGAGGACATCGGCATCGGCGTGACCGTGACCGACCCGGCCAACCCGTCGCCGCTGCCCATGCTGAAGGTCGACGAGCCGACGCTGACGATGAACTTCTGCGTCAACACCAGCCCGCTGGCCGGCCGCGAAGGCAAGTTCGTCACCAGCCGCCAGATCTGGGACCGCCTGCAGAAGGAACTGCAGCACAACGTGGCCCTGCGCGTGAAGGAGACCGACGAAGACGGCATCTTCGAGGTCTGCGGCCGCGGTGAACTGCACCTGACCATCCTGCTGGAAAACATGCGCCGTGAAGGCTATGAGCTGGCCGTCTCCAAGCCGCGCGTGATGTTCAAGGACGTCGACGGCGAGAAGCAGGAGCCGATGGAGCTGGTGACAGCCGACGTGGAAGAAATCCACCAGGGCGGCGTCATGCAGGCGCTGGGCCTGCGCAAGGGCGAAATGCTCAACATGGAGCCGGACGGCCATGGCCGCGTGCGCCTGGAGTACCGCATCCCGGCCCGTGGCCTGATCGGCTTCAGCAACGAGTTCATGAACCTGACCCGCGGCTCGGGCCTGATCTCGTCGATCTTCGACGGCTACGAGGCCCACAAGGGTGACATCGGCGGCCGCAAGAACGGCGTACTGATCTCCATGGACGACGGCGAAATCTTCACCTACGCCCTGGGCAAGCTGGACGATCGCGGCCGCATGTTCGTCAAGCCCAACGACCCGGTCTACGAAGGCATGATCGTTGGCATCCACAACCGCGACAACGACCTGGTCGTCAACGCGACCCGCACCAAGCAGCTGACCAACTTCCGCGTCTCCGGCAAGGAAGATGCGATCAAGGTCACGCCGCCGATCGAGCTGACGCTGGAGTACGGCGTCGACTTCATCGACGACGACGAACTGGTCGAGATCACGCCCAAGAGCGTGCGGGTTCGCAAACGCTTCTTGTCCGAGAACGAGCGAAAGCGTGCTCAGCGAAGCTGACACGCTTTCGCTGGCGCGGCGCCTTGAGCTCCCCCCAGCCCCCCTTCAGGAGGGGGTTCTAGTCAGTTGATTGCCCGCGCCCCGAAAGGGGCGCTCTTCGTTGATGAGCCACCGGTCTGCTGTTTTGCTGATGCTGCTGGTCACGCTGATGTGGAGTTCGGCGGGCGTGGTCACGCGGCATCTGGACGCGGCGCGGGGCTTCGAGATCACGTTCTGGCGCAGTGCGTTCAATGCGCTGGCGCTGGTGCTCATCCTTGGCGTGATGCGGGGCAGGGCGCTGTTCGGCAGCCTGAAGGGCCGCGCGGTCTGGGCCTCAGGCCTGTGCTGGGCTGTCATGTTCACGGCCTTCATGGTCGCGCTGTCGCTGACGACGGTGGCCAATGTGCTGGTCACGATGTCGCTGTCACCGCTGTTCACGGCGATATTTGCGCGGCTCTTTTTGCATCAGCCGATTCCGGCCCGCACCTGGTGGGCCATTGCCGTGGCCGGCGCGGGCATCGCGTGGATGTTCGGTGGTCAGCTGGGCGGGCCGCTGTTGGGCGTCATCGTTGCGCTGGGCGTGCCGCTGGCCGCCGCCAGCAATTGGTGCCTGCTGCAGAAGGTGGGGCAGGGCGACACTGACATGCTGCCCGCGGTGCTGATCGGTGCTGTGATCTCCATGGTGTTCACACTGCCGCTGGCCTGGCCGTTGCAGGCCAGTGCGCACGACCTGTCCCTGCTGGGTTTTCTGGGCGTCTTCCAGCTTGCCGTTCCCTGTCTGCTGGCCGTGCGCCTGGCGCGCGAGCTGCCGGGCCACGAACTGGCCCTACTCGGCCAGGCGGAAACCCTGCTCGGCGTGCTTTGGGCCTGGGCTTTTGCGGGCGAACACCCAGGCAGCGCGGCCCTGATCGGCGGTAGCCTCGTGCTTGCGGCGCTGATCGCCAACGAAGCGCTGGCGCCTCCTACTGTCAAACCCGCCTCCTTGAATAACGCATGAGTGACCTGATCCCGACCCTGGTGTCTGACGGCCATATCCTGGCCGACGTCAACGGCTGTCTCGGCCTCATCACGCTGAACCGCCCGCAAGCGCTGAATGCGCTGTCGCTGGCCATGATCCGCGACATGACGGCGCTGCTGCGCCACTGGGCGTCTCGACCGGAGATCCAGGCCGTCGCAGTGCTCGGTGCGGGCCGCGAAGGCAAGGCGCCGGCCTTCTGCGCGGGCGGCGACATCCGCTTCTTCCACCAGGCCGCTCATGCCGGTGACCCGGCGCTGGAAGACTTCTTCACTGAGGAATACCGCCTCAACCACCTGATCCACCACTACCCCAAGCCCTATATCGCGCTGATGGATGGCATCGTCATGGGCGGCGGCATGGGTATCAGCCAGGGCGCCAAGCTGCGCGTGCTGTCCGAGCGCTCCAAGCTGGCGATGCCCGAGACCGGCATCGGCCTCTTTCCCGATGTCGGTGGTGGCTACTTCCTCGCCCAATGCCCCGGCCACGTCGGCGAATGGTTGGCACTGACCGGCCAGGCCATTGCGGCCGGCGACGCCATCGAATGGGGCCTGGGCGACGTCTATGTGCCGGCGGCGCAATGGGCCGACCTTGTCGAAGCGCTGAGGGCCAGCCCCCAGCCCAGCGCCGAGCACGTCATCGCGACCGTCATGGAGTGTGCCGATCTCGCCCCCACCGCCGACCCCAAGGCCGCCGCCGAACGCATCGACCGCCATTTTGGCGAGCCGACACTGGCCGGCATCCTGGCATCCCTGGCCGCGGCCGATGACGACTGGGCGCACCAGACCCGCGAGACGCTGTTGACCCGCTCGCCAACCATGATGGCGGTGACGCTGGAGCTTGTGCGCCGCGGCCGCAAGCTCGGCCTGGCCGACGATCTGCGCCTGGAGCGTGATCTGGTGCACCACGCCTTCCATTTGCGCGGCGCGGCCCGCAGCGAGACCGTCGAAGGCATTCGCGCGCTGGCGGTCGACAAGGATCACGCACCGCGCTGGAGCCCAGCCTCGGTCGCCGATCTGGACGCGGGTGAGGTGGCCGCCTTCTTCGTCAGTCCCTGGCCTGCGAACGAGCATCCGTTGCGCGACCTGAGCTGAAGCTGTCGCCCCCTGGATCGGGGGTTGGCCTGGCGCGGGCATCTCCACACACTCGCGAAAATTTTTCACGTTCGACGGAGACAACAATGCGCAAAGTGCTCATGACGGCCTTGCTGGCCACCGGCCTGTTCGGCCAGGCTGCCCAAGCCTCGCCGGTGCTGTGGGATTCCGCCTCCGGCGGCAATGACCACTACTACGAGTTCTTCGACGCCAACGTCAGCTGGGACGATGCCTTCACGGCGGCCCAGAGCGCGAGCTATCTGGGCATGACCGGCTACCTGGCCACCATCACCAGCGCCGGCGAAAACCGCTTCGCTTCCGTCACCGTGGCCGGTGGCATCCTGGCATGGCTGGGCGCTTCGGACGCCGGCAATGAAGGCACTTTCACCTGGCGTGATGGTCCCGAGAACGGCCAGGCCTTGACCTACACCAGCTGGAATCCGGGCGAGCCGAACAACTGCTGCGGTGGCGAGAACTACCTGCAGACCAACTTCGGCGCCGTCATGGGCTGGAACGACCACGGCGGCCCGGGCAATGCTGGCCAGATCAACGGCTATCTGGTCGAGTTCAGCGCCGCCCCCGGCACCGTGCCCGAGCCGGCCAGCCTGGCCCTGGTGATGGCGGCCGCCCTGGCGGGCGTTGGCGTGTCCCGCCGCCGCAACCGCTAAGCCCTCACGGTTCAGCATTTCTCAACGCCCGCGTCAGCCCGACGCGGGCGTTGCCATTTGCGGGCCGGGATAATCCGCTGCGTGACTGCTTTTTCTCCCTGGCGCCTGTCCGTCGCGCCGATGATGGACTGGACCGATCGCCATTGCCGCCATTTCCATCGGCTCATCACCCGCCATGCGCTGCTCTACACCGAGATGGTGACGACCGGCGCCTTGCTGCATGGCGACCAGCCGCGCCATCTCGACTTCAACGACACCGAACACCCGGTCGCGCTGCAGCTGGGTGGTAGCGAGCCCGCTGACCTGGCTGCCTGCGCCAGGCTCGCCGAGCGCTGGGGTTATGACGAGGTCAACCTGAACTGCGGCTGCCCCAGCGAGCGAGTGCAGAAGGGCGCCTTCGGGGCCTGCCTGATGGCCGAACCCCAGCTGGTGGCCGACTGCGTCAAGGCCATGCGCGATGCCACCTCGCTGCCGGTCACCGTCAAGCACCGCATCGGCATCGACAAGATTGAGAGCTACGACTTCGTCCGCGACTTCGTCGCCACCGTTGCCGAGGCCGGCTGCGAAGTCTTCATCGTGCATGCCCGCAATGCCTGGCTGCAGGGCCTTTCACCGAAGGAAAACCGCGAGATCCCACCGCTGCGCTACGAGCTGGTGGAGCAGCTCAAGCGCGAATTCCCGCAGCTGACCATCGCCATCAACGGCGGCCTGAAGACGCCGGACCAGATCGCCGAGCAGCTGGCCGTGCTGGACGGCGTCATGATCGGCCGCGAGGCCTATCACGAGCCCTGGAGCATGGCGCAGTGGGACTCGCGCTTCTTCGGCCAGCCTGACCCGGCGGCGTCGCGCGAGCAGGTCGAAGACGCCTGGCTGGATTACCTGGATCGCGTGCATGCCGCTGGCCGCTCCTGGTCCCATGCGATGCGCCACGCGCTCGGCCTGTGGAACGGCACGCCCGGCGCACGCCGCTGGCGCCAGGTCTGGAGCGACCATCGCCTGAAGACCCTGCCGCCGCGTGAGGTGGCCGAGCGCGCGAACGCGGCGCGTGTGCAAGGCACGTCGGTCGCGGCATGACGACCGGCCGCGGCGCGGCCCTCGGCGAGCATGTGAGCATGCATCCCTCCATGACCCGAACCGCCGCCCTGGCGCTGTGCCTCGCCGTGGCGGGCAGTGTCCATGCCGCACCCTGCAAAGAACAGCCGGGCGCTGCCGCCCGCCGGCAAGCCGTCGAGCAGGGCCTGCTGCCTGCGGTGGTGTTCGATGGCGAAACACAGCCGCAGACACTGGCCGCTCGCATGGCCGAGCACGGCGTGCCCGGCCTGGCCGTGGCGGTGCTGCGCGGCGGTGAGGTGGACTGGGTGGCCGTGTACGGTCGCCGTGCGATGCAGGCGCCGGCTGTCAGTTGCGCCACGCTGTTCCAGGCCGGCTCACTGGCCAAGCCCGTCACGGTGCTTGCCGCGCTGCGCCTGCAGGACGCCGGCCGGCTGGACTGGGACCGCGACGTCAACGGCCTGCTCACGTCGCTGCGCCTGCCTGCGGGCCGGCAGGCGCCCGATTACCCCGTCACGTTGCGTGGGCTGCTCGCGCACACCGCGGGCATCACGCCGGGGGGCTACCCCGGCTACGCCCAGGCCGGCCCCGTGCCGACAGTGTTGGAGGTGGCGACCGCGGCACCGGGCACGAACACGCCGCGGCCCGAGGTCGTGCTGCCGCCCGGCGAGCAGCTGCGCTATTCCGGCGGCGGCTACACGCTGGCCCAGATCGCCATGCAGGATAGCCAGAAGCTGGCCTTCGAGCCGCTGATGCAGCGCTGGCTGTTCCAGCCGCTTGGCCTGCGCCATGCCACGTTCGCACTGCAGCGCCAAAGCGCCGGTGGCGATGTGGCGGCCGGCCACCAGGGCGACGCCGCGCCGGTACCGGGCGGCTGGCTGCACCTGCCCGAAAGCGCCGCGGCCGGCCTGTGGTCCGACGCGGGCGACCTCGCCACGCTGCTGACGGAACTGCGCAAGGGCTGGCAGGGCCGCAGCCAGGTGTTCCGCCAACCCGGCGTGCGCACGCTGCTTGGCACGCCTGTCGAGGGGCATCTCTACGGCTTCCGGCTTATCGGCGAAGGGGAACAGCAGGTCCTCGTCCACTACGGCGGCACGACGGGCTACAACGCCGGCATGGCCATCAACCTGCACACGGGTGATGGTGTCGTCTACCTGGCTAACGCCGATGCGGGCCGGGCGCTGAGCGCTGAACTGCTGGCGGCCGTGTCACGCGCCTATGGCTGGACGCAGTTCCGCGAGACGCGCGTGCGCCGGGCTGCCGTGGACGAGGCGGCTCTGCAAGGCCTCGCTGGGCGCTACCTGTTCGCCGCCATGGGGGTGCGCGTGCAGATTGAACAGGCCAAGGCGCAGCTGACCCTGGTGTTTCCCAACGGTGACCGTCTGGCGCTGACGCCCATCGCCGCCGATGGCGTGCCGCTGCAGTTCATCCATCCCACCGGCGTGCGCGTTGGCTTCCAGCGCGGTGAGGCCGGCGCGGTGACGATGCAGCTCTATGGCGACCAGGGCATTCGCGAGAGCTCGCCATGAGGGGGTGGTGACGGTGCAGTGGCGCGCCTGGGCCGCAGCACTGTGCCTGGCCGCCGCGGCGGCGGTGACGGCGCAGCCGCTCGCGCTCGGCGTCGTCCTGGTGCCCGGTGGTTTCGGGGCTGGCCGCCAGCCCGACGGCAACAGCCTGCTGCTGCAGGGCGATCAGGGCTGGCTGCTGATCGACAGCGGCCGCCACCGCGCTCATGCCGAAGCGGCGCTCGCGGCGGCGGGCGGGCAGGTGAGGGCGGTGCTGAACACGCATTGGCACCTCGACCACCTCGGCGGCAACGCCTGGTTGCGTTCGCAAAGGCCTGGGCTTGAAGCCTGGGCGTCGCCCGCGGTAGCGAAGGCGCTGGCGGCCGATGGCTGGCTGGACCGCTACCGCCGCCAGCTGATGGAGGCCATTCCCACGGCACCGGCCGATCAGGCGGCCGTCATGCGCGTTGACCTCGAACTGCTGAACCAGGCTGCGGCCCTGCGCCCCGATCGTGAGATTGGGACAGCCTCGGCCCGGACCATCGCCGGCCGCCGCCTGCAGATCGGCATCGAAACCGCCGTCAGCGGTGGCGACTTGTGGGTGTTGGACGCGGCCACCGGCACACTGGCCGCTGGCGACCTTGTCACGCTGCCGGTGCCCTTCATGGACACCGCCTGCCCACCCGCCTGGCGCGAGGCGCTGGTGCGCCTCTCCGCCCAGCCTTTCCAGCGCCTGGTACCCGGCCACGGTCCGGTGATGAGTCGCGCGGACTTCGAACGTTGGCGCGGCGGTTTCGAGGCCTTGCTGGACTGCGCCGGCCAAGACCTGCATCCGGCCGCCTGCGCCGCCGTCTGGCGCTCGCGTGTGGACAGCTGGCTGGACGATGCCGGCCGAACCCGCGTCAATGGCATGCTTGGCTACTATTTCAAGACCCTGCTGCAAGCACCGACCGAACAACGTGAGCGATTTTGTCGACGACCCTGACATCGGCCCGGTCCTGCCTCTGGACGAGGCCTTGTGGAGCCACAGTTTTGACACGGCACTGGGCCGCTGCGGCGTTGTCTGGAGCGAGCGCGGCATCGTCGCTTCTCTGCTGCCTGATGCCAGCCCGGCGCGACTGAAGCGCCGACATCCCACCGCCGAACTGACGACGGAGCTGCCCGCCCACATCGCCCATGCCGTCGATGGCATTCGCGCACTGCTGGCCGGCGAGGCGCGTGACCTCGGCGACGTCGTCCTCGACGAGCGCGGCATCCCCGAGTTCCGCCGCCAGGTGCATGCGCTGACCCGCGCCATCCCGCCCGGGCAGACCCGCACCTACGGCGAGATCGCCACGGCCCTCGGCCAGCCCGGTGCGGCGCGCGCGGTCGGCCGCGCCGAGGGCGACAACCCGTTTCCGCCCATCGTGCCCTGCCACCGCGTGATGGGCGCAGGCGGCGAGCCCACGGGATTCTCGGCGCCGGGCGGCGTGGAGACCAAGCGGCGCATGCTGCTCATCGAGGCCCGCGCCGTCGGCCAACTCGCGGGCGATCAGCAGAAGTTGTTCTGACCGCGACAATCGCGCATGTCCTTTTCTTCCCTGGGCCTCTCGCCCGC
The DNA here is from genome assembly GCF_054049255.1 of Roseateles sp. P5_E4. Lineage (NCBI taxonomy): Bacteria > Pseudomonadati > Pseudomonadota > Betaproteobacteria > Burkholderiales > Sphaerotilaceae > Roseateles > Roseateles sp. P5_E4. Next base: position 263,303 of record NZ_JBFUMS010000001.1, read on the forward strand.
TCTGCTACGCGCTGTGCGCGAAGAGGGCTATCACGCGCCGACCGCCGTGCAGTCAGCTGCGTTGCCTCCCATCCTGGCCGGTGCCGACGTGCTCGCGCTGGCGCAGACCGGCTCCGGCAAGACCGCCGCCTTTGTGCTGCCGCTGCTGCAACGCCTGGTCGCCGCGCCGCCTCGCCCAGGCCCGCGTGCGTTGGTGCTGGCGCCGACGCGTGAGCTGGCCGCCCAGACGGCCGAGCTGATGCGCAACGTCGCCGCGCTGCTGATGCACCGGCCCAAGGTGGCGCTGGCCTTTGGCGGCGTGTCCATCAACCCTCAGCTGATGGCGCTGCGCGGCGGCTGCGACGTGATGGTGGCCACGCCGGGCCGCCTGCTGGACTTGATCGACCACAACGGCCTCACGCTGGCCGGCGTGGAATGCCTGGTGCTGGACGAAGCCGACCGGCTGCTCAACGCCGGCTTTGCCGACGAGTTGCAGCGCGTGCTGGCGCTGGTGCCCGCACGGCGCCAGACCCTGCTGTTCTCCGCCACCTGCCCGCCTGCCGTGCAGGGGCTGGCCGAGCAGTTGCTGCGCGAGCCGGTGCGCATCGACATCCAGGAGGCACCGCCGCAGATCACGCAGCGTTCCATCCAGCTCGACCGCGCCCAGCGCCTGCCCGCACTGCGGCAACTGCTCAAGGATGAGGCCTGGGATCGCGCGCTGGTCTTCGTCGCCAGCCGCTACACGGCCGAGCTCGTATCGGACAAGCTTTTCGCCCATGGCTTCAAGGCCGGCGCCTTGCATGGCGAGCTGAGCCAGGGTGCACGCAGCGACGTGCTGGCGGCGCTGAAGAACGGCAGCGTCAAGGTGCTTGTCGCGACCGACGTGGCCGCGCGCGGCTTGCACGTCGATGCGCTGGACGCGGTCGTCAACTACGAGCTGCCGCGCTCGGCCGCCGACTACACCCACCGCATCGGTCGCACCGGCCGCGCCGGCGCCACCGGGGTGGCAGTCAGCTTCATCTGCGCAGACAGCGCCGAGAACGCCGAGAGCCACTTCCGCCTCATCGAGAAGCGCCAGGGCCAGCGCGTGCCACGCGAGCGGCTGGAGGGCTTCGAGCCCGAGGCAGTCGCCACCGAAGCCCAGGCCATCGGCGGCATCAAGAGCACGACGCGCAAGAGCAAGAAGGACAAGCTGCGCGAGGCCGCGGCGCGTGGGGAATGAGCGATGGGCATTGAGATCGAACGCAAGTTTCTCGTCACCGGCGACGGCTGGCGCTCGCCCACCGAGCGCCAGACCCGCTTCAGCCAGGGCTATCTGAGCCGTGACCCGGCCCGCACGGTGCGCGTGCGCATCGCCGGTGAACGGGCCTTCCTGACCATCAAAGGTGCGACCCAAGGGGCCACGCGGGCCGAGTTCGAGTACGAGATTCCGCTCATTGATGCCCGACAGCTGCTGGCGCTGTGCGATGGCCCGCTCGTCGAGAAGATCCGCCACCTGTGCCCGCATGAGGGCATGACCTGGGAGGTTGACGAATTCCTGGGAGCCAACGCCGGCCTCGTGGTTGCAGAGATCGAGCTGGCAGCCGAGGGCCAGGTCTTTGCCCGGCCGGACTGGCTGGGTGCCGAAGTGACCGGCGACGGCCGATACGTCAATGCCAACCTGGCGGTGAACCCGTTCACGCGCTGGCCGGCCGGCCGGGCCGCGGACTCGTAACACGGCGAGTTCGACACCCATGGCCCGCGCCGGGCCATGACGCAGGTCAAAGCGGACGCTCATCCTCGTCTGGCGCCTCGTCTCTCGCCTGCCTACACTGCAAGAGTTCGGCGATACATCTGGAGACAACGTGAAACACGCTCCAACGCTCCGCCCGAGGCTCCCGCAGACAGTAGTCGCGCTAGCCACTCTAGCGATGGCCGTCGCCGCACACGCGCAGGACACGCCCTTGAGCGCTGGACCTGCCGCCAGCGCCCCCTCGTCCGCAGCGCCAGCTCCGTCGACGCCCCCGGCGGCCAACCGCCTGAGCCTGGACCGGATGGTGGTCACCGGCACGGGTGTGGCCCGCCGCAAGTTCGACACGTCTTACGCCGTTTCGAGCCTGTCATCTTCGGACATCGACAAGCTCGGGCCGCTGAACACGGCGGATCTCCTCGGTCAGGTGCCGGGTGTGCAGGCCGAAGCTACCGGCGGCGAGGCCCAGAACATTTATCGCGTGCGCGGCATTCCGAACGAGTCGAACTTCTTCACGTTCCAGGAAGACGGCATGCTCATCTACGGGGAGAACGACGGGTACTTCTTCAAGGGCGACGTCATGCTGCGCCCGGACCTGATGACCCAGAACGTCGAAGTCGTCCGTGGCGGGCCGGCGCCGATATTTGCGGACAACGCGGCCGCCATCCTCAACCTGATCACGCGCCAGGGCGGTGAAGTGGCGGAGCACGGCGCCCGACTCACGCTGGGCGACACCGGCCTGTACCGCTTCGATGGCTTCGCCTCCGGCAAGCTGGCCGACCGGACGTATTACGCCTTCGGCGGCTTCTACCGCAAGCACCGGGGCTACCGTGACAACGGCTTTCCCAGCGACACCGGCGGCCAGTTGCGGCTGAACATCCGGCACAGGCTGGACAACGGTGAAGCCAGGTTTTTTGCCAAGGTCTTCGACGACAGCAATGTGTTCCTGCTGCCTATTCCCGTGGCAGACCCGCGCGATCCGTCAAAGTCGCTGAACCCCTACATCGACTACTTCAAGGGCACGCTGAATTCGCCCTACCTGCGCAACGTCAAGTTCATCTACCCGACCGTGGGCGGCGCGGGCAGTGCCACCGAATCGCGTGACCTGTCCGACGGCCGGCACCTGCGCTACTTCAACACCGGCGCTGATCTCAACCTCAACCTGGGTGGATGGCAGCTCAGCGAGAAGCTGAGGCTGACGAAAGGCAAGCTTGACTTCGATGCCCTGTACTCGACCGTCAACCCGGCGGACGCCAACACCTTTGCCACCAGCTTCCTGACTGCCTCGCGCACGGCGTTCGGTACTGGCGTCAACCGCCTGGGCTATACCTACGCCGGCCAGTCCGCGGCCTACGATCCGTACGCTGCATCGGGCCTGGTTGCGCAGGCGGGCTACCGCTCGATCCAGAACGACTTCAACACCATCGCCAACGACCTGCGCGTGACCCGTGACTTTGAACTTGCAGGCCGGCACAGCCTGACCGGCGGCCTGCTGCTGTCGCGCTACAAGTCCACGATGAACCTGCGCTTCCAGGACTTGCTGCTGGAGTTGGCCGGCAAGCCCCGGCCGCTGGACCTGGTCGCCTATGACGCCGGCGGCGCCGTGCTGGGCCGCGTCACCGACAACGGCGTGCTGCGCTACTCGTCCACGCTGATCGGCGGCGAGTCCACGGTCACCCAGACATCGGTCTACCTGGCCGATACCTGGAAGCCGGCGCCGCAGACCGCGCTTGATTTCGGTGTCCGGCGCAGCGGCTACAAGGGTGACGGCTACAGCAAGAACACGGCCCGGTACGACCTGGGCAACGCCGCCACCCTGGCCGACAACTCGACGCTGGGTTACACCGGCGTCAACGCCCCGCGCCCGATTGACGGCCACCCGACCTCCTGGACCGTCGGTGTCAATCAGGAGCTCACGCGAGCCATGGGCGTGTATGCGCGCGCCTCCGTGGCCTACCGTCTGCCGGGCGAAATCAACGTCTACACATTCGCTGCGCCGACGACGACCAAGGCCAAGCAGTACGAGGCCGGCTTGAAGTACTCGACCGAGCCGTTCTCGGCTTTCGCCACCGTCTTCCTGAGCCAGTTCAAGCCCTTTGCGACGACGGTGGCCGAAATCAATCCCGCCACTGGAACCATCACGAATCAGGTCTTCATCGGCGACGTGAAGAGCCCTGGCGTGGAGTTCGAATTCTCGTGGCGCCTCATTTCAAGTTTCACGTTGGACGGCGCTGCGACCTACAGCCCGGCCAAGTCCGGCAACATGGTCAGCGCTGCAGGCAACCAGTCGCTGACGACCGAAGGCAAGTTGCCCATCCGCCAGCCCAAGGCCTGGGGCAACATCCGTCCCACTGTCCACTTCGCCGTGGCGGACTGGCAGGCCAGCGCCTACGCCCGCTTCAACTTCACCGGAAGGCGCTACGTCGATCTGCAGAACACGACGGCGCTGCCGGCCTACCAGACCCTGGCGCTGGGCACGTCGGCCAGCAGGGGCGGCACCACCGTGCAGCTGATGGTGGACAACGCCACCAACGCCAAGGGCCTGACCGAAGGCAACCCGCGCGCCGATGCGGTGGCCGGGCAGGGTTCGGCCGATGCCATCTATGGCCGACCGCTGTTTGGCCGCAATGTTCGCCTGACGCTGACCCAGGAATGGTGACTCGAGCGGCACAGGGGCCGGTACGGCCAAACACCAATCCGCGGACTGGAGATGTGGAATAGAGTGGGATCGAGGTTGGTGAGCACGGCTTGGCTCGATTCGGTGGGTTGCGCAAGGCCCTCCGATATCGACGCACCCCCGGCCTCATGGAGGCGACATGACTCTGAGCAGGCTCATGGGTGCATGCCTGGTGCTGTTGACCGGCTGGATCCCGCTGGCACAGGCCGCTGACGGCCCGGAGGCCAACGCGCCCGTCAGGCCCGAGAGCACCACCGTCACGGTTGGCCAGGCCAACGATGTCCCCGTGCCGCGTGTGCTGCCAGCCTGCGCGCCGGGTACGTGCCTGTTTGCGGGTCAGAAGGTGACGGTGATCGCCACCAAGAGCGCGATCAGCGTGGCGCTGCTCGAAGTGAAGCAGGAGTTCGAGGCGGCCACCGGTGCTCAACTCGACATCGTGCGCTTGGCCGGTGTGGAGCACTACCCGACCATCATCTCGGACATGACCAACCACACCGGCAAGTACGACGCGTCGATCGCCGCTGCCTGGTGGGTCGGCGACATGGTGGCTGGCGGGCACCTGCTGTCGTATGAGAAGTTCTACAACGACCCGCGATTTCCGAAGTGGGACATCGACGACGTACTGCCCGGCCCGCGCACCCTGCTGTCCTACGGCGGCAAGAAGTACATGGTCGCCTACGACCACGACGGTCAGGTGCTGTACTACCGGCGCGACCTGCTGAATCACCCGCGGCACCAGGCGGCGTTCAGGCAGAAGTACGGCTACCCGCTGGCGGTGCCGCAGACCTGGGCGCAGTTGCGCGATGAGGTCGAGTACTTCAACGGCCAGGACATGAATGGCGACGGCACGCCGGATCACGGCATCGTGCTGGCGCTGCAGCCGGGCAGTCAGGGCATGTTCAATTACATGACGCTGTCGGCCTCCTTCGTCATCGGCCCCACCAATGCGCGGCTGTACTGGTTCGACCCGCAGACGATGGAGCCGCTGATCAAGAGCCCCGGCCACGTGCGCGCCCTCGAGTTGTTCGTTGAATTGGTGAAGTTCGGCCCGCGCGAGATGCTGACCTGGAACCATGGCCGTGGCTGGGACCATTTCCTGGCGGGCCGCGCGGCGTTTGCGCTCACCTGGGGCGACCTCGGCGCGCTGGCTCAACAACAGGGCAGCAAGGTCAGGGGCAAGACCGGCGCTGCGCCGGCGCCCGGAACGCACGCGTACTACGACATAGCGCGGGGCAAATGGACCAGCACCGCAGGCGTCAACCAGGTCGGCAACACCAGCGGTGCCTCCTGGGCCGGCGTGATTTCCAAGTATTCGAAGGTGCCCGAGGCCGCGTACTTCCTGCTGGCGCTGCTGGCGGCGAAGGAGAAGTCGCAGGTCTATGCGGCGCGGGGCTGGGACGGCGTCGATCCGGGGCGCAAATCCCAGATGCTGCCGCCTGAAGGCACGGGCAGCCTGGCGCCGTATCTGCGAGCGAACTGGGACCCGGCCGACGTCCGCGACTATCTCAGCGCGTTCGAACGCACTTTCAGCAACAAGCAGCAGATCCCCTACCTGCGAATCCCTGGAACCTACAGCTATGTGCTGGCGCTGGATCTGCGCCTCATGCAGGCGGCGGCCGGTCAATTGAGTCCGGCAGAAGCGCTCGAGGCCGCTGCCGTCGATTTCGAAGAGATCACGATCCGGCTCGGCCGCGAGCGGCAACGAGAGGCGTATCGAACTTCACTGGGCTATTGATCACGGGCATGCGCTGGAATTTCCGGGTAGCGTCACTGGGCATCGGCACCAAGCTGACCGTCGGCGTCGGGGTCCTCGTCGGGCTGACGCTGCTGGTGGTGGCACTCGCCATCCTGGCGGGCCGCAACGCCAGCCGGGACATCGAAATCAGCGAAGGCCTGCGGGCGCCGGCCTCGCGGGCGTCGGCCCAGGCGCAGGAGGCGCTGCTGAGCATGCAGTTGCACCTGCGCGGCTTCCTGGTGCTGTCTGACCGCGAAGACATCGGGCACTACCACGCAGCACGCGGGGCGTTCGAGAGCGCGCTGACATCGCTGGAGGGCTTGGCCGACGGCTGGGAGGAGGGCGAGCGCAAGCAGGTGCAGGCCTTGAACGAGCGTTACGCGCGCTGGAAACGCCTGCCGCCACAGCTGTTCGAGCTGCACGAGGACACCTTGCGCAACCGGCCGGCGCTGCGACTGTCGAGCATGGACGTGCAGGCGCAGCGGGTGCGTGTGCTGGCCGAGACCGAGGCCATGATCAAGTTGCAGAATTCGCGCCCTGCCGACGCGGTGAACCGCGAAGTGCTGGCGGAGATGCTCACCTTCCAGAGTTCGTTCGATGTGCTGGCCACCAACGTGATGGCGTTCGGCGCCTCGGGCGAAGGCAACTTCAGGCTGACGTACAGCTCGCAGCTGGTCACCAATGCGGCCTTGTGGGACGGGCTCTACGCCCGTCGCCCCTTGCTCACGCCTGCGCAGCGCGCCCACCTGGACCGCATCGCGGCGGCGCGGGCCGCGCTGACCGAGCTGACCCTGCGCATCCGCATGATCCAGGACAGCGCGCGTGCCTACGAGGACCTCTACCTGTATCGGACCGAGGTCGTGCCGCAGGCGCAAGGGCTTCTCGACCTGCTGCACCAGATCACCGCCGAGCAGCAGGCGCAGTTGCAGACCGAGCTGTCGCGGGCTCGGGACAGCCTGGCCCGCTCGCGTGCCCAGACGGCTGTCGGTGGCCTGGCTGCGCTGGCATTCGGTGCAGCCTTGGCGTTCCTGCTTCGGCGCAGCATCGTCGGGCCGGTGCAGCGCCTGACCCAGGTGGCGGCACGGATCGCCGCCGGAGACCTCACCGCCCAGGCGCCCGTCGAAGCGCGCGACGAGACCGGCATGCTGGCCACCAGCTTCAATTCGATGACGGCCCGCCTGGCCCACACGATTGCCGACCTCGAAGCCGCGTACAGCGAAGCGCAGCAGGCCAAGAACGTCGCCGAGCTTGCCAACCAGGCCAAGAGCAGCTTCCTGGCCAACATGAGCCATGAAATCCGCACGCCGATGAACGCGATCTTGGGCATGTCGCACCTGGCGCTGCAAAGCGGCCTCAACCCGCAGCAGCACAACTACATCCAGAAGGCGCATGCGGCGGCGGAATCGCTGCTGGTCATCATCAACGACATCCTCGACTTCTCCAAGATCGAGGCCGGCAAGCTCGACATCGAGACGATCCCGTTCAGCCTTGGCGACGTGCTGGACAACCTGAGCAATGTGGTGGGCCTGAAGGCCGACGAGAAGGGCCTGGAGCTGCTGCTGGACCTGCCGCTCGCGGTCCCCCGGGCACTGGTGGGCGACCCATCGCGCCTGGGCCAGGTGTTGCTCAACCTGGGCAACAACGCCGTCAAGTTCAGCGACAGCGGCGAGGTCATCGTCGCCGTGAAGGTGGTGGAACAGGACGGCGAATCGGCCCGGCTGCGCTTCACCGTGGGTGATTCCGGCATCGGCATGAGCCCTGAACAACTGCAACGCCTGTTCCAGCCCTTCACGCAGGCCGATGCCTCGACCAGCCGGCGCTATGGCGGCACCGGCCTCGGGCTGGCGATCAGCCGCCACCTGGTGAAGCTGATGGGCGGCGAGCTCACCGTCGAGAGCGAGCTGGGCCGCGGCAGCCGTCTGCACTTCGAGCTGCATTTCGGGTTGCAGCCCGGCGCTGCGGACGCAGCCATGGACACCAGCCTGCGCGGCACGCGTGTGCTGGTCGTCGACGACAACGCCGCCGCGCGCGAGCTGCTTGCGACGATGTGCGGCACGCTGGGCCTGCAGGTCGATACCGCCGCTGGCGGCGAAGAAGCGTTGCACCGGGTGATGCAGGCCGACGCGGGCGACGCACCCTTCCAATTGCTGCTGCTCGACTGGAAGATGCCGGGCATGGACGGCGTGGCCTGCGCGCAGGCGCTGGCCCAGCAGACCGAGCTGCGCCACCCGGCACCGCTGGTGATGCTGGCCACGGCCTTCAGCCGCGAAGAGGTGAGGCAGCGCCTGGCCGAGCACAAGCTGCGGGCCGGCGCGCTGCTGACCAAGCCGGTCACGCCCTCGACCTTGCTGGATGCCTGCGCTGCCGCACTCGGACGCTCGCTTGCCGTCCCCACGCGCAATGCGCGGCGCGAAGAAGCCCAACTCGACCATCGAAAGGCGCTGGCCGGTGCCCATGTGCTGCTGGTCGAGGACAACGCGATCAACCAGGAACTCGCCGTCGACCTGCTCAGCCGCGCCGGTATCGTCGTCAGCGTCGCCGGCAATGGCGAGGAAGCGCTGCGCAAGCTGGCCAGCGAGCGTTTTGATGCGGTGCTCATGGACTGCCAGATGCCCGTCATGGACGGTTATGCAGCGACGCGGGCGTTGCGCCAGCAGCCGGCGCTGCAGGCGCTGCCCGTGATCGCCATGACCGCCAATGCGATGGTCGGCGATCGTGAAGCCGTCATCGCGGCGGGCATGAACGACCACATCGCCAAACCGATCAAGGTCGATGAGATGTTCGCCACCCTCGCGAAATGGGTCAAACCGAGCGGGTTGGTGGTGGTGGGCAACGACAGCAGCGCCGACGCGTTGCAGGCGCTGAACGGCATCGACGCGCATTGCGGCTTGGCCAATGTCGGCGGCAACGGCGTGCTGTACCGCCGTGTGCTGAGCATGTTCCGCGACCGCGAGGCCGATTTCGCGCAGCGTTTCAACGCCGCACGCCGTGCAGGCGACGCCGACGCCGCCATGCGCGCCGCGCACGACCTCAAGGGCCTGTCCGGAACGCTCGGCATGCATGCGGTGCAGGCCGCTGCCGCTGCGTTGGAGCGGGGGTGCCTGCATGGCGCGCGCGACGCCGAGGTGGACGCCATGGTGCATGACGTGGCGAGCCACCTCGACAAGGTCGTCGACGAGCTCCGGGCCGTCGAGAGTGAGACCGCGCAGGCCGCGTGATCGTCATTGCCAGGCTGCGGCGACGCCTTCAGTGAATCCGGCCACCGATGGCCCACGTAGGACAAGCAAGCGAATGTCATACGCGGGAAATGCTGGTGCCCGAAGATGCGTCGCCTGGCCTGCGTCCGCCTCGGTCCCTTCGTCATCACGCCCGTGCCATCCACCCTGTCATCACTGCTCCATCGAACGCGTGCTGCCGTCCTGGTGCTGCTGCTCGTCGTGTTGCCGCTCCAGGGTATGGTGCAACTCGTTGCGGGCCTCCAAGGTCACAGGCATGTGCATATCGGCACGGCGACTCGGCATGACGCCGTGCTGGCGGGCCTGACCCAGCCACTGCGCGCCCTGCTGGACCATCTGCACGCCGCACAGGACCCGCGGCTGCAGGGCTCCAAGCGCTCTCAGGTGCTGAGCAATGGGCATGGCGCGGAAATGCACGAGCATGGGGGTGTCTTTCACAATCACTCCCAGCACGACGCCGACGTGCTCGAGGTCGGCGATCCGGCTGACGACACCGCCCAGGGCGCTGTGACGGCCTTCCTCGCCTGGCTGCCGGCCGGCTTGACCTTGCCGGTGGGCGAGGGCGGCGATCACCCTGCCGCGACCTACCTCGATTGGCGCGACCGTGTCGTCGCGCCGCCGTTGACCCCTCCTCGCGGCTGATCGACAGGCGCCTTCGCGTGCCATGGCGCTTGCTGCGCCAATCCGATCCCCTGACTTCCGCCCGTCCTGACCGGACCCAGCGGTGCCTGCGTGCGCGCAGGCTTGCCGAGAACTCCCATGTCCAAACATTGCCGCTTCCAGCCGACGCTGCTGGCCGCCGCCTGCCTGCTCGCCGCCTCCGCAGCCCAGGCCGAACCCTCAGCCGTGCTTGAAAAGGTCGAGATCACCGGCCGCCATTACGACAACGCCGTCGGCAGCACCGACGCCGCGTCCCAAGGCACCATCCGCGCCGAGCTGCTGAAGAGCCGCCCCGCGCTGCGCCCGGGCGAGGTGCTGGAGTTCGTGCCCGGCCTCATCGTCACGCAGCACTCGGGTGACGGCAAGGCCAACCAGTACTTCCTGCGCGGCTTCAACCTTGACCATGGCACCGACTTCGCCACCACCGTCAACGGCCTGCCGGTCAACATGCCGTCTCACGGCCACGGTCAGGGCTACTCGGACCTGAACTTCCTGATCCCCGAGCTCGTCGACCGCATCGAGTACCGCAAGGGCCCGTACTTTGCGAAGAACGGCGACTTCGCCGCCGCCGGCTCGGCCGACATCGCCTACCGCAACACGCTGGACGAAAGCTTCGCCGCATTGACGCTGGGCCAGCGCCAGTTCCAGCGCTTTGTCGGCGCCGGCTTCACGCACCTGGGCGACATGCATCTGCTGGGCGCCATCGAGGTGCAGCACAACGACGGGCCGTGGCAGTTGCCCGAACACCTGCGCAAGACAAACGGTGTGCTGATTCTTTCGGGTGGCACGCGCGCCGAGGGCTGGAGCACGAGCCTGATGACCTATGACGCCCGGTGGACCTCGACCGACCAGGTGCCCGAGCGTCTCATCACAGCCGGCAGCTTCAACGGCCAGCCGTTCGGCCGCTTCGATGCCATCGACAAGAGCGACGGCGGCGAGACGCGCCGCAGCAGCCTGTCCGGTGAATGGCATCGCAATACCGGCACAGAGACCACCAACGTCGCGGCCTATGCGATGAACTACCGGCTCAAGCTCTTCTCCAACTTCACCTACGCGCTGGAGCGGCCCGACGACGGCGACCAGTTCCTGCAGCAGGACAGGCGCAGCGTCTACGGCGCCAATGCCAGCCACGCCGTCGACCACCGCCTGGGCGACCTGCCGGCCCGCAGCGAGATCGGCCTGCAGCTGCGTCACGACCGCATCCGCGTCGGCCTTTACGACACCGTGGAGCGCCGCATCACCGCAACGACGCGCGACGACGAGGTGCGCGAGACCGAGCTTGGCGTCTACGGCCAGACCTCGGTCGAGCTGACGCCCTGGCTGCGCGGCGTCGTCGGCCTGCGCGCGGACGAGGCGCGCTTCAAGGTGCATAGCTACAGTAACGCCGCCAACTCCGGCAGCGCCTCGGCCCACCTGCTGTCGCCCAAGTTCTCGCTGATCGCCGGGCCGTGGGCCAAGACGGAGTTCTTCTTCAACGCGGGCCGCGGCTTTCACAGCAATGACGCGCGTGGCACGACGGCCACCATCGACCCCAAGACCGGAGACGCGGTCGACAAGGTGCCGGGTCTTGTCGCGGCGCGCGGCCTGGAGCTGGGTGCACGGACCGAATGGGTGCCGGGCCTGCAGAGTTCGGTCGCGATCTGGAAGCTGGACTTCGACTCCGAACTCGTCTATGTGGGCGACGCGGGCGCGACCGAGGCCACCCGGCCCAGCAAACGTCATGGGCTTGAGTGGAACAACCGCTATGTCCCTGTACCCTGGTTGCTCATCGACGCCGACCTGGCCTGGACGCGTGCCCGTTTTGCCGATTTCGACCCCGCGGGCAACCGCATTCCCAATGCCGTCGACAAGGTCGGATCGATCGCCGTCACGCTGCGCGACCTTGGTCCCTGGTCGGCCAGCCTGCAGTGGCGTTACCTCGGCTCGGGCTCGCTGGTCGAGGACAACAGCGTGCGCTCGCGCTCGTCGCTGACGACCAACCTGCGCGTCAGCCGCAAGCTGTGGGACAAGGCCGAGCTGACGGTGGACGTGTTCAACCTGATGGACCGCAAGCTCAACGACATCGAGTACTTCTACGAGTCGCAACTGCCCGGCGAGGCGGCGTCGGTGGCCGACCGTCATGTCCACCCGGCCGAGCCGCGCACGGTGCGGGTGACGCTGAAGATGGGGTTCTGAAGAGACGACGATGCGCGCGTTGCTGCCCCGCTGCTGATCCGGGCTCTTGAAGCGCTTTTGCACGCGGCCCGGCCCGGGCAATGCACTGGAGTCATGCGCCTTCTGAAAGCGTGAATGCCGGATCGGTATTCATGCTGGCCCGTTTCTCGCATCTACTCGCGCTGGTTTCTTTACAACCAGAGGAGAACCCTGCATGCAATCCATGACCTTCGGCCTGCGCGCCGCCTGCGCCGCGCTGCTGGCGGCCAGCGCCTTCGCCGGCTTGCCGGCGCTGGCCCAGACCGCCAAACCCACCGTGGTGATCGTCGCCACCGGCGGCACCATCGCCGGTGCTGGCGCCTCGGCGTTGAACAGCGCCACCTACCAGGCTGCCAAGGTGCCGGTGGACAAGCTGATCGCCGGTGTGCCCGAACTGGCCAGCGTGGCCAACGTGCGCGGCGAGCAAGCCTTCCAGATCGCCTCCGAGAGCTTCACCAACGACAAGCTGGTGACCCTGGGCAAGCGCGTTTCCGCGCTGCTGAAGGACCCGGAAGTGGGCGGTGTGGTCGTCACCCACGGCACCGACACGCTGGAAGAGACCGCCTTCTTCCTGAACCTGGTGGTCAAGAGCGACAAGCCCATCGTGGTGGTCGGCTCGATGCGGCCGGGCAGCGCGATGTCGGCCGACGGCATGCTGAACCTGTACAACGCGGTGGTGGTGGCGGCTTCGCCCAGCGCCAAGGGCAAGGGCGTGCTGATCACCATGGCCGACGACATTCTGTCCGGCCGTGACACAGCCAAGCGCGTGAACATCAAGACCAGCGCCTTTGGCAGCCAATGGGGTTCGCTGGGCATGGTGGTCGAGGGCAAGACCTTCTGGTTCCGCAGCCTGGCCAAGCGCCATACCGCGAACTCCGAGTTCGACATCGACACCATCGACGCGCTGCCGGACGTGTCCATCGTCTACGGCTCGGGCAGCATGAACATGGCGCTGTACGACGCGGCGGCCACGCCGGGCGTCAAGGCCATCATCAACGCCGGCACGGGCAATGGCTCGGTGCCCGACTACGCGGTGGACAAGCTCAAGTCCATCCGCGACAAGGGCGTGCTGGTCATCCGCTCCAGCCGCGTGGCTGACGGCATCGTGCTGCGCAACGCCGAACAGCCCGACGACAAGTACGACTGGGTGGTGGCCCACGACCTGAACCCCCAGAAGGCCAAGATCCTGGCCGCCGTGGCCCTGACCAAGCCGCAGACCACCGCTGAGCTGCAGCGGATCTTCTGGGAATATTGATCTAGCGGAGCGTGCCGAGAGCTTGCGCGGCTGACGGCACCGTTGTGGCGTGCCTGCCGGTGCCGCGCCAAGCTACCCAAGCGATCCGACGCCTGGGGTGTCACCAGGGCGGTGACTCACTGAGTGCGTCCTCAGGCACATTCGCCGGCAGAGAGGCGATGGCGGGCGCGGGCGCTGAGGCGGGCGCACCTGCCGCGGCGAAGTCATGCTCGCCGCCCAGGCCTTCGATGAGCGCCGGGATCAGCCGGCCCAGTTCGCCGGTCGCCAGGGCCGCGTCGGCGTCGAAGGCCTCGTCGCCGCTGGCTTCGGGCCGGCCTTCAAAAGCCAGGTCCAGGAAGCTGATCTTCTTGATCGCGAAGCCCTCGGTCAACGTGAAGGCAACGCGGTCGTTCCAGCTCAGGGCCAGGCGGGTCGGCATCTTGCCGCTGGTCAGGTGGGCGCGGACCTCGTCGATGTCCAGCGGGTGGCGGGCGTAGCGCACGACGGGTTTCTCGTCGTCGCTGCCTTTGAGCTCGCACTCGCGCTCGATCTGGAAGCCTTCGGGCGTCACGCCGTCCAGCAGCCAGGCGGCCATGCAGGCGGCGGGGCTCTCGGCCGTCTGCACCAGCTGCAACGACAGGCCGTCGGCGGCCTGGATCAGCAGCGTGACGACCTCATCGGCGCGGCTGGCGGAGCCGGCGTCAACGAACAGCAGGCGCTGCTCCGGCGCGATCCAGACGCGCGTGGCCGAGGTCTTGGTGAAGGCGCGCGGCAGCAGCTCGTGCGTGGCCTGCTCCTTCATGTCCTTCTTGGCCTTCTTGCCGGGTTTGCGGCCGGTCTGCGCCTCGATCTGCTCGGCGAGCTCGTCGATGCGCTCCTGCACGACGGAGGAGGGCAGCAGGCGCTGCTCGCGCTTGAGCTTGAGCAGCCAGTGGCCGTCGATGACTTCGACCAGGGGTGCGTGCTCGACGTCCCGCGGCGGGGCCCAGCCGACGGCCAGGGGCTGCGTGGGGGCGCAGGACAGGAAGGGTTCCTTGGCCAGCTTGTCGGCCAGCTGGGTGGCGTCGGGCTGCCAGCCCTCGCCGATGCGGTAGACGATGAGGTTCTTGAACATGGGCTCGATACAAACAAGAAACCCGCCAGCGGCGGGCTTCGGAAATAGGCAGCGATCAGGCCGCGATTGTCTCAGGTCGCGCGGCGGCGCCGGCGAGGGGTGGGTCAGGCCAGGTGCGGTTCGTCCATGACCTGGCGCAGCAGCTTCTCGAACACCTCGACCGATTGGCCGCCCTGGATCAGGTGGCGCTGGTTGACGATGATGGCCGGCACGGCGTGGATGCCCTGGGCGTGCACTTCCGCCTCGGCGGCAGCCACTTCCTCGGTATAGCGCGTGCCCGCCAGCAGTTCGCGCGCCTCGGCCTCGGGCAGGCCGGCGGCGGTGGCCAGGCTCAGCAGCACTTCGTGATTGGATACATCATGGCCATCGGTGAAATAAGCCTTCAGCATTGCCACCTTCAGCGTGCGCTGCACGGCGCCGCCAAAGGCTTCATCCGCCCAGTGCAGCAGGCGATGGGCGTCGCGCGTGTTGTAGATGCGGCCGCGCGCCTCCATGCGGAACTCGAAGCCCAGCGCCGCACCGCGCTCACGGATCGCCTGGCGCGTGCCGGCCAGCGCCGCCGGGCTGGCACCGTATTTTTCGGCCAGATGCTCCTCGATGTCCTGGCCTTCGGGCTTCATGCCGGGGTTGAGCTCGAAGGGGTGGAAGTGCAGGTCCAGTTCCAGCCCGGGGATGCGGGCCGCCGCCGCTTCCAGCGAATACAGGCCGATGGCACACCAAGGGCAGACGATGTCGGAAATGAAGTCGATGCGCATGGGTGGCATTTTCGCGGGCATCGAGATGCCCCTCTGGTTTGCAGGTTTGCGAGGTGTGACCGGCTTTTGCGCTAGCGTTGCCGGGTTTGCATCCTGGAACGCCCGCATGACCGATCCGACAACGACCGACTACATCCCGCCCCAGGTCTGGACCTGGGACAAGGCCAGCGGCGGCCAGTTCGCCAGCATCAATCGCCCCATCGCCGGCGCCACCCATGACAAGGCGCTGCCCGTTGGCCGCCATCCGCTGCAGCTGTATTCGCTGGGCACGCCCAATGGCGTCAAGGTCACCGTGATGCTGGAGGAACTGCTGGCGCTGGGCCACACCGGCGCCGAATACGACGCCTGGCTGGTGCGCATCAACGAGGGCGAACAGTTCGGCAGCGGCTTTGTCGAGGCCAATCCCAATTCCAAGATTCCGGCCCTGGTGGACCACAGCGGGCCAGAACCGGTGCGGGTGTTCGAGTCGGGCGCCATCCTTGTCTACCTGTCGGAAAAGTTCGGTGGCGCCTTCTTGCCCGAAGGTGGCGCGGCGCGCGCCGAGGCGCTGAGCTGGCTGTTCTGGCAGATGGGCAGCGCGCCCTTCCTGGGCGGCGGCTTCGGGCACTTCTACGCCTATGCGCCCACCAAGCAGGAGTACCCCATCGACCGCTATGCCATGGAGGTCAAGCGCCAGCTCGATGTGCTGAACCGCCGGCTGGCTGAAGCGCCGTATCTGGCGGGCGAGGCCTACAGCATCGCCGACATGGCCATCTGGCCCTGGTATGGCGCGCTCGCCAAGGGGCAGCTCTACGGCGCGGGTGAGTTCCTGTCGGTGCACGAGTACAGCCACGTCATCCGCTGGGCTGACGAGGTCGCCCAGCGCCCGGCCGTCAAGCGCGGCCGCAAGGTCAACCGCACCTGGGGCGAACCCAACAGCCAGCTGCACGAGCGCCACGAGGCCAGCGACTTCGATACCAAGACGCAAGACAAGCTGGCGGCACCATGATCACCCTCTACGACTGCGCCACCGCGCCCAGCCCGCGCCGCGCGCGCATCCTGTTGGCCGAGAAGGGGGCGCCGCACGAAACGGTGCAGGTCGACCTGCGCAATGGCGAGCAGATGGGCGAGGCGTTCCGGCGCATCAACCCGCAGTGCACGGTGCCGGCGCTGGTGACGGAGGAGGGCGCCGTGCTGACTGACAACGCCGCGATTGCGGCCTACATCGAGGCGCGTTTCCCCGAGCCGCCGCTGCTCGGCCGCAGCCCGCTCGACAAGGCCGAGATCGCGGGCTGGCAGTGGCGCGTCGAGTTCGAGGGCCTGCTGGCGATTGCCGAGGCATTCCGCAACAGCAGCCCGGCCATGGCCAACCGCGCGCTGGCGGGGCCAGTGGACTACGCGCAGATCCCCGCGCTGGCCGAGCGCGGGCTGGCTCGGGTGCAGGCCTTCTTCGCAATGCTGGATGCGCATCTGGCGGAGCGCGACTTCATCGCCGCTGGCCAGTTCAGCATTGCCGACATCACGGCCGTTGTGGCGGTGGACTTTGCGCGGGTCGTGAAGGTCAGGCCCGGTGACGAGCATCCCCATCTGCGGCGCTGGCGAGCGGCGATGGAGATGAGAGGCACGATGGCGTAGGCCATCGATCACCGTCAGACATTGAAAGGCAGCACCATGGGAGCGGACGCATTCATCGCCTTCTACGGCATCAAGTTCGGGCTTGACCCTGATGACGAGGAGGGGCTTGACGCCTGCGATACGGGCAGCGATGTCCGTTGCCAGAAGGCGAGGTCGGTCGGGCTGGAAACCTACACGGGACGCATGACAGACGGTGAAGACTACTTCCTGTACATCGGCACAAGGCTGGCCTCACTGGGCATCGAGCATGATCAGTACGTGACGCAATCCGTCGAGCAGCTCTCTTCTCTCGCCGCTAACGTCAAGGCCAAGCTGAGGGCGGCGGACTTTCCACAGTCGCCCGAGCTTCACTTCCAGTTCATCGGTCAGTACTAGCCACGCGGGGGGGGTACCATCCGTCAGTCCGCATTGCGGCAACTGATGGGGTCGTGCATGTCAACTGGACCGCAACGCATCGAAGCGGTCCTGGCACGTCAGCTCGCAGAGGGCGCCAGTGCGGCGGTGATTGCCGACGCATCCTGTGAGGTCTGGCGCCGGATCGACGCCGCCTTGTCACCCATCGTCGGGCGCCATGGCGTCGCAGCGCTGCTCAAGCGCAGCCTGCACCTCACGCGAACCGCTCATCCTGCGCTGGCCGCCGCTGCAAATGCGGATGCCCGCCCTGGCGATTTCCGTGCATTGCGCGCGGTCCTGGCGGGTCAGGCCAGCGCCGAAGCCGCCGCGCTGAATGCCGCGTTGCTGGGTACCTTCTACGACCTCCTGTCCAGCCTGATCGGCGCCACGCTCACGGAGCGGCTGCTGGATCCCGTATGGGCACCCCCTTCCACCGACGCGCCCGCACAGGACTCCCAGACATGACCACCGCCAAAGCAACCATCAACCGCCTGGCCACAGGCGTGCAGGGCTTGGACCAGGTGCTGGGCGGTGGCCTGCCGGAGTTCTCGTTCAACATCATTGCCGGCCCGCCGGGCTGCGGGAAGACCACGTTGGCGCACCAGATGATGTTCGCGCTTGCCACGCCCGAACGACCGGCGCTTTATTTCACCGTGCTTGGCGAACCGCCGCTGAAGATGCTGCGCTACATGCAGCAGTTCGAGTTTTTCGACAGCGACGAGGTCAACCGTTCGATCTACTTCATCAACCTGGCCGACGACACCGCCGCCGGGGATCTGGACAAGGTGCTCGAAAAGATCGTTGCTGCTGTCGAGCAGCATCGCCCCGGCCTGGTCTTCGTCGACTCCTTCCGATCGGTCATGCTGGCCAGCCAGGGCAACGGCAACAGCTACATCACCTTGCAGCATTTCGTGCAACAGCTCGGCATGTTGATGACCAGTTGGCAGGCAACCACCTTCCTGATCGGCGAGTACTTCACCGACGCCGATCCCAACCCCGTCTTCACCGTCGCCGACGGCCTGATCTGGCTGCGCCAGAGCACCAAGCGCAACTCCGTCGTGCGCAATATGGAAGTCATGAAGTTGCGTGGTCAGGCGACTTCGCCCGGCCTGCACACCTTCCGCATCGGTTCTGACGGCATCACCGTCTTTCCGCCCGTGCTGCAGTCGTTTCCGCCCGTCAATGCGGGCGCTGAAACAGGCGAGCGGCTCAGCATCGGCGTGCCCGACCTTGACGCCTTGATGGGCGGCGGCCTGCCACGCGGCTATTCACTGCTGGTGGCGGGGCCCTCGGGTTCGGGCAAGACCATCCTGGCCTCGGCCTTTCTTGCAGAAGGCGCACGGCACGGCGAGACGGGCGTCATCGCCTCCTTCGAGCAGCGCCCAAATCTCTCGCGCACGCCGGTGGTGGCCGAGCTGGTCGGGAGCGGCCGCGTCGGGCTTGTGGACACGCAGGCGGCCGGCATGTCGGTCGACGAACTGTCGATTTTGCTGATCGCGGAGATCCAACGCCTGGGCGCGAGCCGCGTGGTCATCGACTCGCTGTCGGGCTTCGAGCTCGCGCTCGCGCCAACCTTCCGCGAGGATTTCCGCGAGTCGCTCGCGCGCATGGTCACCGCACTGGCCAGCACCGGCGCCACGCTGTTGATGACGTCGGAGCTGGAAGACCGCTATGACGACCTGCGCTTCAGTCCCTATGGCACGGCCTTCCTGACCGACGCCATCATCGTGCAGCGGTATATCGAGGTGGACAGCCGCCTGCAACGCGTGCTGGCCGTCGTCAAGGTCCGCGCCAGCGCGCACTCCAACGAGCTGCGCCTGTTCCACGTCAACGACGAGGGCATCCAGATCGGCGCAATGCTGGAGGGCTATGAAGGCCAGCTGGCCGGCCGGCCAACCCGCCAGGCAGGGGCTCCGGCGCCTCCTGCGTCATTTCGAGCACCGAAGCCGCCGTGAGCGACGACGCCCATCCGCCGCGGGCGCCACCTGCCCAAGCACAGCAGCCTGACGAAGACGTCGGTGCCATCCGTGCGGAGCTCCTGCGCCTGCGGCAAGACCTGGAACAGGTGCAGCAGCAGTTCAGCGCCACGCAGGCCGCGCAACTGCGGGACGCGAACGAGCAACTCGTGCTGGCGGTGATGCAAGCCGAGGCGATTGCCGAGGCGGCGACGGACAAGTTGATGGCGATGACGCGCATCACCCAGCGCGATGCCCTGACCGACACGCCCAATCGCGCGCTGATGCTGGACCGGCTGCAGACGGCGTTGTCGATGGCCAAGCGCCGGCACACACGCAGTGCGGTGCTGTTTGTCGACATCGATCGTTTCAAGCACATCAACGACAACTTCGGCCATCTGATCGGCGACGAGGCGCTCAAGCTGGTCGCCCTGAATCTTGGGATGGCCGTGCGCGATTCGGACACCGTCAGTCGCCACAGCGGTGACGAGTTCCTGGTGCTCCTCGCCGAGATATCGAAAGCCGGTGACGCCGCTCAGATTGCATTGAAGATGCTGCACGGGATTGCTGCAATTCGCATCGACAGCCTGCCCGCGTTCAGGGTCAGTGCCAGCGTCGGCATCGCGATCTACCCCGATGACGGTCGTACGGCCATGCAGCTCATCGACAAGGCCGATTCGGCCATGTACCGCGCCAAGAAGATGGGCGGTGCCATGTTCCAGTTCCACGGCGCAGAGGACGTGCCCGACAGCGGGCACGTGCCGGACTTCGGCGACACGCACGGTCTGGGGACGCAGCCTGTGCCGCTGGATGCAACGCCCAGCCCGGATCCCCACCGTCATGCTTTGCGTGACGCCAACGAGCAATTGCTCCTGTCAGCGCTCGCATCCAGGGTATCGGCGGAGCGGGCCACGGGCGCGCATCAGCAGCACGTCATCCATTTGGCGATGGTCGCGCACGAATTGCGCAGCCCACTCGCACCACTGAGCAATGCCGCGGAATTGCTGAGCCGATCCCGCGGTGATGAAAGCCGGCATGCGTGGCTGCAGGAGGTCATCAAGCGGCAGGTCGCGCACATGACCCGCATCGTCAACGACTTGCTGGATGGGTCTCGCGCCGAGACGGGCAAGTTCCATCTGGTTTGCGGCAATGTTGACTTGGTGGAGATCCTTGGCGAGGTGGCCCAGGCCTGCCAACCGGCGATGGACGAGAAGCATCAGCGCCTGCGCGTTTCTCTTCCACAAGGCCCGCTGAACGTGCATGGCGATCCCGTGCGGCTCGAGCAAGTTTTTCGGAATCTGCTCGACAACGCGGTCAAGTACACGCGTGACCGGGGCCACATCGCCCTCACGGCTGCCGTGATCGATCGCGTGATCTCGGTCACCGTGTCGGACAACGGCATCGGTATCGTGGCCGAGGCGCTGCCGCATGTATTCGACTTGTTCGTGCAAAACGAGCATGCGATGGCCATGCACCACGGCGGCCTAGGTATTGGCCTGGCGGTGGTGCGCGAGCTCGTAGAGGCCCATGGCGGCACAGTGGTGGCCGTCAGCGCGGGCCATGACAAGGGCAGCGAGTTCATCGTCAAGCTGCCCCTGGCCGCGCTTGCCACGCCTTGAGTGGGGACGCAAGGCCGGCATACAGCAGGCGGCCTCGATGGCGGAGCTGCCCGCAGCGTTCAGGCGAGTTTGCGGTCGCTGGGCCGCGCCAGGTAGAACCACTCGGTTCCCGGCGCGGACTTGGTGTTCGGGAACACGATGCGCCCCTCGCTCGGTGCCAGCACGGCCTCGCCGCTGGCGCGGGTGCCGATGCGCTGGCCCTTCGCGATGGCGTCGAAGCTGGCCCAGCCCTGCTCGAACTGGTCGCCCTCGGCCTCGCGGTCGATGACGTCGTAGAGCTGCAGCAGCTCAGGCGCCTGAGTGGGGCGGTGTGGCTCGACGGCGCTTGCGTCCAGCATGCCCAGGAACACCAGTGAGCGCAGGATGGCCATGCGCGCGACCTCGGGGCCGTTCGGGTCCAGATGCTGGCCGCATTCCAGCGTGATGGCCCAGCCGCCGGTGGAGCGCATGTATTCGGTGGTGCCGACGCCGTAGTGCGGGTCGGAGATCAGCGAGGCGCGGCGTGAGCCGTCGTGCTCGCGCTGCTGGCGGCGCTGCAGGCCCAGGGCATAGGTCGACAGCCAACCCTCGACGATGCGGCCCACGCCCAGGCGCGCGGCCAGCGCCGATTCGGTCGCCTCCTGAGAGAAGGGCTCCAGCTCGCCGCTGTTGTTGCGCGGGCCGATCATCGCGAAGGCCGGGCCCTGGCCCTGGAAGCTGTGCAGATCCAGGATGCCGTCGTGCTGTGCGATCAAGGCACAGAGCTGGCGGGCGATGCGGTCCTCGAAATCGTGCGCGATGACCGGCGGGCGCAGGTTGCGGTTGAGGTTGCGGTCGCCTTCGCGGCGGTTCAGCTGGTGGGCCAGCGGGTTGACGATGGGCACCAGGGTCAGCGTGCCGCGCAGCAGTGTCAGCTCGCCGGCATCGAGCTGGCGAATGATCTCGGCCATGGCTTTGGTGCCATGGATTTCGTTGCCATGCACAGCGCCGGTGACGAGGAAACGCGGGCCAGGTTGCAGGCCGGCGAACTGGTGGACACGGATGTGGGTGGGCTGGTTCATGACTGGAGCAGG
Source organism: Roseateles sp. P5_E4 (assembly GCF_054049255.1). Lineage (NCBI taxonomy): Bacteria > Pseudomonadati > Pseudomonadota > Betaproteobacteria > Burkholderiales > Sphaerotilaceae > Roseateles > Roseateles sp. P5_E4. The sequence goes on from NZ_JBFUMS010000001.1 coordinate 285,248, forward strand.
GCGGAAGACAGGGCCTTGTCGGCGGAGAAGACGCGGCGCGGCAGTTCGGCGGCGGGCTGGCCGGCGCGGTAGGCAACGAGGCGATAGAGGGTGGCGAAAGCGAAGTCGGGCGGCTCCTCGCCGGCGCCCAGCACCAACTCGCCACCGCGGCGCACGGCGTCGGCCAGGAAGGCGGGCAGGCGCAGGTGATACGGGTTGCGCTCGATCTCGCCGGTGTGGCGCTCCAGCGCGGCGATGAGGCGGGCGGTGTCGGCGATATTGGTTTGCACCAGCGCATTGGGTGCCGACTGCGTGGACCAGAACTCGGTGTGGGCCAGCACCGCGTCCAGGCGTGCGGCGGCCAGCGCTTCGGCGACGAGGCGGTAGACGCCGCGGTGGCTGGGGTTGTCGTCCAGCGCATGCGGTGCCAGCACAAGGGCCGGGCGATGCCGGGCCAGCAGCGCGGCGATGGTGTCGACATGGGCGCGCCAGAGCTGCGGCTCGCGTTCGGCCGTGTCGGCGCGCACGTCCGACAGGCCGTCCTCGCCAACGCGGATGCAGTCGAAGCCGAGCACGCCGCAGGCGTCCTGCAACTCGGCCCAGCGCGACTCGCGGCGCTCGGGATTGCTGCCCAGGGTCACGGCGACATTGCCGACCCGCCAGCCGGCCTCCTGCTGAAGCCGCAGCGGCAGCGCGCCGACGATGCATTCATCGTCGGGGTGGGGCGCGAAGATCAGGCAATGGCCGGGGCTTGGCTCGCGGCCGGGTGCGGTCACGCGGTCGGGCGGGTTGCCCAACAGCTCGGCAAAGCGGGAAAGGTGCTCACGCCAGCGCGCGAGGTCTGCATCCAGGGACATGCCGGCATCCTACAGAGAGTAGGAGCCAGCGAGGCCGTGAGCGTGGCCCGCGTTGGGTCTGGCGTGGGGGCAGGCAAGGCGCGAGGAGGCCGCGGGCTCGCGCCCACAACGACGAGCAACGCCGCATGCGCCCACGCCAGACCCAACCCGGAGGGCCGGGGCGATTTGCGGCACCCGGCGGCGTTGCCGGCTCCTTGCGTGGCGCCCGCCACGCCGCGTCACCTGCGCCTTGCCGGCCACCGCAACTCGCCCCGGCGCGGGCCGCGCTCACGGCCTCGCTGGCTCCTTGGCCGGCCATGTCGCCAGCAGCACACCCAATAAGGCCAGGCCATAGGCCAGGGCCTGAAGGGCGGAGATGGATTCACCGAGAGCCAGGCCGATCAGGGCCGTGCTGATTGGCAGAAAGACCATGAAGACCCCCGCCTTGGCCGCCGGCAACCCCTTCAGGCCAGCCATCCACAGCCAGACGGTGATGACGCTGGCCGTGGCGGCGTAGTAGCCCAGCAGCGCCCAGTCCAGCACGCGCGGCGCGCCGAAATCGAAGCTCAGGGCCTGCCAGATGGCCAGTGGCGCGACGAGCACCAGGCCCCAGAGGTTGATCAGGGCGCTGATGCGCTTCGGGCCCAGGCCAGCGGTCAGCTTCTTGCCGATGACGACATAGCAGCCCTCGCAGAACACGGCCGCGAGCAGCAGCAGGGCACCCACCGGTGTCGTTTCCGCGCCGCCCTGCTTGCCACCGGCCACCAGCGCAATGCCACCCACCGCGCAGGCGATGCCGGCCAGCACGCGGCCGCCGAGGCGCTCACGCAGAAAGGCCCAGCTCAGCAGCGCCACCGCCGCCGGGATGCCGGCCATGATGACGCCGGCGACGACGGCCGAACTCTGCCGCAGCCCGAACAGCATGCAGATGGAGAACAGGAAGTTGCCGAGGAAGGATTCGAGGAAGAGCAACCAGCGCGAACGCGCATCCAGCGGCGCTTCGTGGGCGGGCTTCTTCAGCCAGGGCAGCATCAGCACGGCCGCGAAGCCGAAGCGCAGGCCGGCGAGCAGGAAGATGGGAAAGGCCGCCACCAGTAGCTTGGACAGGCCGACATAGCTGCCGACCAGGCTGGTGCTAGCTGCCAGCAGCGCGTAGGCGCGCCAGGGGACGGGATGCATTTGCTATTGGCTTTCGGGCCGAGCGCCGGGCCGCTCCCTAGCCGGCCCGCTTTGGCGATGTGCTTGCGGCTCAATGCCGCAAGCATCGCCGTCCCCGCGGGGGACCGACCAGGCCTGCCGGCGTTCAGCCGGCGCAAGACTGGGCGAGGGGCTCATTCAACCGTGAAGGCCAGGAACTGCGTGAACTGCGCGGGATTGAAGTTGTTGTCGGACACCAGGATCAGCGTGCGCTTGCCTTCCAGCATCGGACCGAACGTGATGCCTTCGATGTTGTCCAGGGCCAGCACGCTGCCGTCGTCGTTCTTCAGCGACGACAGGTCCAGCAGCATGGTGCGCTTGACGGGCACGACCTCGTGGCCCTTGATGCTGGACCAACCCGACACATCGGTCGCGCCGCGTGTGTCGATCAGGTAGAGCTTGATGGTGTTGCTGGTGGGCTGCTTGGTCAGCGCCGCGATGCCCGGCGTCACGGCGCCGACGGCGAAGGCGCGCTCGATGACGATGAACTCATGGGTCGACAGGGCCAGCATGTCGGGCACGCCGTTGGTGGCGAAATCGCCCTGGCGCGCCGGCGGGAAGGGTACGGGACCGACGTCGTAGATGTATTCGGCGCCGGCCTTGCCGCTGTCCAGGTCGAAGGACAGCATGCGCGCGCGGCTGCCGCGGCCTACGGCCGTGGGCAGGCTGTCCTGGGCCAGGCCGTTCTCGCTCATCGTCCACAGCGTCTTGCCGTCGGGCGTGATGGCGATGCTCTCGAAGGCGAGGTTGTTGTAGACGCCCACGTCGCCGGGCGTGATGCCGCCGGCGCTGCCCAGGGGGTTGTAGTAGCCCGGTACCGGGAATTCGCCGGCCGGCTTGCCGTCGGGGCTCATGCGGCGCACGGTCGGGTTCTGCAAGGAGCTGGAGACGCGCTGGCCCTCGTTGGCCCAGTAGATGAGGTTGCGCTTGGCGTCCAGGCGCAGGCTCTCGGGGTCGACCTGGTTGCGGCCAAAGGGCTGGCCGTCGAGGTCGAGAATGGTGGTCATGCTGACCCAGGCCACGCCGGCCTCACCGGGGTTGGCGCTGCGGCGGAACTTGGACAGGTCCAGGCTCAGTTCGTAGTAGCGCGCCGGCGCGCGGTCGCTGCGGTCATCGCAGATGGCCAGGTAGCGGCCGGTGGCGGGCACATAGTCGATGCTGGACAGGCCACCGACCGGCACCCCGCGGAAGCTTGCACTCGTCGGCACGATCTGCTGGCCGATGTAGTTCAGGGTCTGTGCGTGGGCGGACCCTGCAAGCAGCAGGGCGAGTAGCCATTTCATTGGGAAAACTCCAGGGCGGGGCCGCGGCGCCGGTACTGCCGCCACGGGGCGCGGATTATGCGGCGCGGCGCAGGGCGCCTCTGAGCGTGTCGACGATGCGTTCGATGTGGCCACTCTCGATGATGAGCGGCGGCGACAGCGCCACGGTGTCACCGGTCGTGCGGATCAGCAGGCCCTTGTCCCAGCAGTCCAGGAAGACGTTGAAGGCGCGCTTGGCCGGCTGGCCGTCCAGCGGCTTCAACTCGATGCCGCCGACCAGGCCGATGTTGCGCACGTCGATGACATTGGGCTCCTCGCGCAGCGAGTGCAGGGCCTTGGCGAACTCGCCTTCCATGCGCGCGGCGCGGGTCAGCAGGTCGTCGTCGGCATAGGTGTCCAGCGTCGCGATGCCGGCCGCGCAGGCCAGTGGGTGGGCCGAGTAGGTGTAGCCGTGGAAGAACTCGATGAGGTGCTCGGGTCCGGTCATGAAGGCGTCGTGGATCTTCTGCTGCGCGAACACGGCGCCCATCGGCACGCAGCCGTTGGTGATGCCCTTGGCCACCGTCATCAGGTCGGGCGTCACGCCAAAGGTCTGGGCGGCAAACGGCTTGCCGGTGCGGCCGAAGCCGGTGATGACCTCGTCGAAGATCAGCAGGATGCCGTGCTTGTCGCAGATCTCGCGCAGGCGCTGCAGATAGCCCTGGGGCGGGAGCAGCACGCCCGTGGAGCCGGCCACGGGCTCGACGATCACGGCGGCAATCGTCGACGCATCATGCAGGGCGACCAGGCGCTCCAGGTCCTCGGCGAACTCGGCGCCATGCGGCGGGACGCCGACCGAGAAGGCGTTGCGCGCCGGGTCGTGCGTGTGGCGGATGTGGTCCACACCGGCCAGCAGGCTGCCGAACATCTTGCGGTTGGCCACCATGCCGCCCACCGAGATGCCGCCGAAGTTGACGCCGTGGTAGCCGCGCTCGCGGCCGATCAGGCGGGTGCGGGCGCCTTCGCCGCGCACGCGGTGGTAGGCGATGGCCATCTTGAGCGCGGTGTCCACTGACTCGGAGCCCGAGTTGGTGAAGAACACGCGGTTCATGCCCGTGGGCGCGATGGCCGCCAGCCGCTCGGCCAGCTCGAAGGCCTTGGGGTGGCCCATCTGGAAGGGCGGTGCGAAGTCCAGCTCCGCGGCCTGCTCCTGGATGGCCTTGACGATCTTGGCGCGGTTGTGGCCCGCGTTGACGCACCACAGGCCGGCGATGCCGTCGAGGATCTCGCGGCCCTTGTCGTCGCGGAAATACATGCCATCGGCTTGCGTCAGCAGACGCGGCGCCTGCTTGAACTGCCGGTTGGCAGTGAAGGGCATCCAATAGGCGTCAAGCTTGGAAACGTCAGCGCTCATGCGGGGCTCCTCGACAAAGGAGCCCAAAGTCTAGAGTCAATTTGACGGGTTGGTCAGAATTTGCCGTTGCCTCAGGGTTCTCACCAGCGGCGTCAGCTGCACGAGCAGGATGCAGGCGAGCATCAGGCCGCAGCCGATCAGCCCGGCGGTGTTGAGCCGTTCGCCGAGCAGCGCATAGCCGAAGGCGGCAGCGAACAGGGTCTCGGCCGACAGGATGATGGCCGCGTCCGCCGCATGGGCGTAGCGCTGGGCCACCACCTGGGCCGTGAAGGCAATGCCGACCGAGACGATGCCGGTGTAGGCAATGGGCCAGGCGGCAGCGACCAGGCCGCTCCAGTGCACCGGCTCCATGCCGAAGGCCGCGATCAGCGACAGCACGCCGCAGACAGCGAACTGGCCACTGGCTACAAGAAAGGGCGCGCCCATGCGGTCGGCCCAGCGGCCCACCATCAGCACATGCACCGCCCAGGGGATGGCCGAGCCGGCCACCCAGAGGTCGCCCAGGCCGATGTGGAGCTCATGCGCGCCCGACAGCAGAAAGGCGCCCACCAGGCAACCCGCCGCCGCGGGCCAGACCGACCAGTGCGCCACCTGGCGCAGCAGCAGCCAGGCCAGCACCGGCACGAGAGGCACATAGACGGCGGTCAGGAAGCCGGCGTTGGTCACGCTGGTGTATTGGATGCCGACCTGCTGCATGACAGCGCCAAGCGTCATCAGGAGGCCCAGGCCGGCAATGTGAATGCCGTCCAGCTTCACCAGCGGCCGGCCTTCGCGGCCCAGGCGGCGCCACTCCAGCACGGCCAGCGGCAGCACGACCAGAGAGCCGATCAGGAAGCGCACGCCGGTGAAGAGCAGGGGGCCGACGTCGGCCATGCCGCGACTTTGCGCGACGAAGGCCGAGCCCCAGATCAGCGCGACGAAGGTGAGCAGCAGATTGGCTTGGAACCGCGTCATGGGCGAGCCAGCGCGGCCAGTTCCGCTTCATCGAAGCCGGCCGCGCGGCGGGCTTCGAGATTGAAGGGCGCGCGCAGCTTGGGCGCCTGATGAAGGGTGGCGAGTTCGGCGTAGGTCGCGATCGGGTCCAGGCCGCGTTGCTCGCACAGGAAGCGGTACCAGCGGTTGCCGGCCAGCACATGGCCGATCTCGTCGTGCAGGATGATGTCGAGGATCTCGCCGGCGCGTTTGTCGCCGGCGCCGACGAGCTTGCGCTTGACGGCGGGCGAGGCGTCCAGCCCGCGTGCCTCCAGCGTGCGCGGCACGAGGGCAATGCGGGCGAGCAAATCGTGTTTCGTCCGCTCGGCCATGTCCCACAGCGCGTTGTGGGCGTCGAAGTCGCCGTAGTCGAAGCCCAGCGTCAGCAGATGCTCGCGCAGCAGCGTGAAGTGCTTGGCTTCTTCCTGGGCGATGCGCAGCCAGTCGCGGTAGAAGGCCTCGGGCATGCCGGGGAAGCGCCAGCAGATGTCCAGGGCCAGGTCGATGGCATTCAGCTCGATGTGGGCGATGGCGTGCACCAGGGCCGCGATGCCGGCCGGCGTGCGCAGCGATGGACCTTTGAGCGTGATGTGCTCGACCAGGCGCGGGCGCGCGGGCCGCCCCGGAATGCCGCCGGGCTCGGGAATCAGCGCGCCGGTATCGACCGGCAGGGCGGCGTCAAGCGTCAGCGTGGCGGCGGCCTTGGCGGGCGCATCGGCAATCAGGAGGGGGCCGAGCGTGGCCAGGCGGAGGTCGGACATTGCCCGGGATTCTAAAATCCGCCCTTTTGCGCGTTTTGCGCGAGGCCGCGATGGCGATTTACCAGCTCGACGAGCACCTCCCCGACGTGGCTGATTCCGCCTGGGTGGCCGACAGCGCCGAGGTCATCGGCCGCGTGACGCTGGGCGAAGGCGTCAGCATCTGGTTCAACGCCGTGCTGCGCGGCGACAGCGACACGCTGACGATTGGCGCGGGCAGCAACGTCCAGGACGGCTCGGTGCTGCATGCCGACCATGGCTTCCCGCTCGTCCTCGGTCAGAACGTCACCGTGGGCCATCAGGTCATGCTGCACGGCTGCACGGTCGGCGACGAAAGCCTCATCGGCATCGGCGCGGTGGTCTTGAATGGCGCGCGCATCGGCCGCAACTGCATCGTCGGCGCCGGCGCGCTGGTGACCGAAGGCAAGGAATTCCCGGACGGCTCGCTGATCGTCGGCGCGCCGGCCAAGGTCGTGCGTGAACTGAGCGAGGCGCAGGTCGCCGGGCTCAAGGCCAGCGCGGCCCATTACGTCAACAACGGTCGCCGTTATGCGGCCGGCCTGAAAAGAATCCGATGAGTGAACTGCACAAATTCCTGTTCGACGGCCTGCCGGTGCGCGGCATGCTGGTGCGGCTGACCGACGCCTGGCGCGAGGTGCTTAGCCGCCGCGAGCCCGGCCAGGAGTACCCGCCCGAACTGCGCGACCTGCTCGGCCAGATGAGCGCCGCAGCGGTGCTGATGCAGGCCAACATCAAGTTCAACGGCGCGCTGGTGTTGCAGATCTTTGGCGACGGCCCGGTCAAGCTCGCCGTGGCCGAGGCTCAGCCCGATCTGAGCTTTCGCGCGACGGCCAAGTGCATCGGCGAGCTCGCTCCCGGGGCCGACCTGCCCAGCATGCTGAACGTGCACGGCCAGGGCCGCTGCGCGATCACGCTCGATCCCAAGGACAAGTTCCCCGGCCAGCAGCCCTACCAGGGCGTCGTGCCCCTGCACGGCGACCACCGCGAGCCCCTGTACAAGCTCTCCGAGGTGCTGGAGCACTACATGCTGCAGTCCGAGCAGCTCGACACCCGGCTGGTGCTGGCCGCCAATGGCGACATCGCCGCCGGCCTGTTGATCCAGCGGCTGCCGGTCGAAGGCGAGGGCAACCTCGAAGGAAAACGCAACGAGGATGACATCGGGCTGTCCGAGGGCTTCAACCGCGTCGCCATCCTCGCGGGCACGCTGACCGCCGAGGAGCTGCTGACGCTGGACGCCGACACCATCCTGCGCCGCCTGTTCTGGGAGGAGACGGTGACCCGTTTCGAGCCCCAGGCGCCGCATTTCGCCTGCACTTGCTCGCGGGAGCGTGTGAGCCAGATGCTGCGCGGCCTGGGCCGCGACGAGGCCGACAGCGTGCTGGCCGAGCGCGGCGAGATCGAGATCGGCTGCGACTTCTGCGGCCGGCACTACCGCTTCGACGCGGTGGATGTCGGCGCGCTGTTCACGCCCGCCGGACGCCAGCCGGACGGCGCCGAAGGCACGCTTCAATAGTTCTGAGGTCGTTCAGCGTTTCCATTGCGCAACGGGCCTCATGCCTTCTGAGGATGCCCGGCAGCCTAGTGATTGACGCCACTGCCCCGAGCTGAGACTTTCGCCTTTTGGCCCCTTCTTGAAAGGGCCAGGAGGCGACTGTGGCCGACAAGGGCGGATTTGGCAGCTTCCCGTGGGCAAGTGCCGCGGTGCTGGTGGCCTTCGTGGCCAGCACCCAGCTCGTGCCCCATGCCTTCGAACCGCTGCGGCCCGCCGAGAAGGCCCGCGCCCAGGCGCCGCTGGACCCGGATCTGGACGTCAACGCCCGCCTCTGGGAAGACCCGTTCACTGCGCTGCGCCGCTACGAGACGGAACGGGCGGAGCGCTGCGAGCGCGTGCGCAAGCAAACCTCGCAAACCCTGGACATCGACTGCCGCGACCGCGTGGCCGAGGTGCGTGACCCGCAGCGCATGCTGGCCAAGCTGGACCGCGACCACGACCAGCGCCTGGACGACACCCTCATCATCATGGGCCTGCTGCCCGGCGCCGATTTCGTGGGTGCCGAGGAGGCGCGGCGGCGTGTGCGCTACGCGACGCTGGCCGGCCTGCTGGCCCAGGACTATGTGCCCGACAACGCGGAGCGGCTCAGCCTGCTGGAGTTCAACCTGCTGGAGGCGGCCGCTCCGGCCGAGGCGGCGTCAGTGGCTTCAGCAGCATCGGCGGCCTCCCGGCCCGCTGCCGCCGACAAGCAGGCGCGCGCGGCCAAGGACAACTTCGTCGTGCCCTACGAGCTGTTGTCGGCGCGCTCGGAGCACCGCCGCAAGCCCGACGGCGAGGGCGATGCCAAGGCCGACAAGCCGCGCCGCTATGGCCAGATCGCCTTGCTGTGGGTGGACGAGAATTCCCTGCCCAACCGCAAGCTGGATGCCCTGGCCCGGCTGACCCAGCAGCTGATGGGCAGGCCGGCCCGCGACCTTGCGGCACCGGGTGGATCAGACGGGCAGCGCCTGCCCAGCCTGGCCGTCATCGGCCCTTCGTCGACCGACGCGCTGCGCGCCGCACTGATGGACCTGCGCTGCGCGGCCGACCGCAAGAACGCCGCCGCCGATGCCCTCAGCCCTGCGGCCAGCGCGGCGGCCGCACGCTGCAGCTCGGGCGTGGCGGGTGCCGTGCGGGGTCTCGCGCCCGACCTGCAGGAGGGCTACGAGCTGCTGTCGCGTGCCGAGTTCTACAACTCGGCCTCGACGGCGCCCAACAGCATGATCGCGGAGCTCAGCGACCAGAAGCTCGAGTCCTTCGTCACCGACCAGTTCAACCGCATCACCGGCGTCAACCCGGTGCGGCCGGTGCAGATGGTGCGCACCATCGGTACCGACGCCGAGCTCATCAAGCGCATCGTCGCCGAGCTCGGCCTGCGCCTGCCGCATGAGGGCCGGCGCGTCGTCATCGTTGCCGAGCGGGATTCCCTCTATGCCCAGTCCCTGGTCAGCGAGCTGCGCTACCGCCTGCCCGAGGGGCGGCCGCAGAGCCAGCCGCTGAAGATCGAGGTCATCTATTTCTTCCGTGGCATCGACGGCATCACGACGCGCGAGGCCGGCACCGCCGCCGCAGCCGGGCCGGCGGCCAAGAGCGCGCCGCTGGAATGGCCCGAGAGCCGTGACCAGCTCGACTATCTGCGCCGCCTCGGAGCCGGGCTCAAGCGCAGCGAGGCCGACTCAAGCCGCCTGCCCATCGGTGCCATCGGCATCTTTGCCAACGACGTGCACGACAAGCTGCTCGTTCTGCAGGCCCTGCACGAGGATTTCTCCGACCGCATGTTCTTCACGACGGACATGGACGCGCGCTATCTGCACCCCCGCACCCAGGCTTTCACGCGCAACCTGGTTGTTGCCAGCAGCCTGCCCCTGGCCTTCTACCCGCCCGCGGCAGGGGCACCGCACGGCGCCGTCGACCTGCAGGCCGGCACGCCGCCGCTGCGCGACATCTACCAGGCCAGCACCTATGCCGCCGCCCGCCGGGCCGGCTGCCGCAGCGAGAGCTGCAAGCGCGACGAGAGGCTGTCGCTGGAGCCGGCCCTGCAGAAGCCCTCGCTGTACGAGGTGGGCCGTTCCAGCGCAGTGCCGCTGGCTGGCTATGCGCTGGAGGCCCAGCCGACGCCACCGAGCGCGGGGCGCCACGGCCTGGCCGTGCTGATGGTGGTCGTGATGAGTTGCGCGCTGCTTGTCTGGCCGTCCACGCCGGCGATCCGGCAGGCGCGCCGTGTCTTCCTGCGCGAGCCGACGATGGACAACCAGCCGCAGATGGACATGACGTCCATCGTGCTGGTGGCCCTGCATGCCGGCGTGTTCGCCTACGTGCTGGCCAGCCTCATCGAATTCCTGCTGCCCAGCCAGCTCGGTTTCGTTCATGCCCTGCTGCTGGCCAGCCTGGCTGCTTTCGGGGCACTGCTGGCCGTGCTGCCGGCTTTGCTGCTGGCGCGGCGCGAGCAGCCAGCGCCGCCCGACCAGCGCGCTGGCGTCGACCGCCTGCATCTCGTCGTCGTGCTGCTGGTGGTGGGGGTCTGGCTGTGGCTGGCCTGGCCGGCCGGCGGATGGAACCAGGCCGGCGTCTGCGACAGCTGCGAGCCGGTGGCCTGGCTGGAAGGCGTCAGCGCCTGGCCTTCGCATCTCATCCACCTGCTGGCGCTGTTCGCCATCCTGTGGACGCTGGACTGGGCCTGGGCCGACTCGCTCAACCAGCTCCGCCACGACTCCGACTGGCTGCGGCTGCCGCGGCCCGTGCCCAAGCCCGTCGTGCGCAGCGACATGCGCCAGCTGTTGCGCGGCTGGTTCGAGCATGTCAGCGTGTTGTTCTGGAAGCCCGGCGTCGGCTACAGCTGCGACTTTGACGAGCTCTGGCAGGAGTACGGCGAGCGCGGCGAGGCCCGCCCGCGCGCCGCACGCACCCTGGTCTGGTACGGGCTCACGCTGAGCTGCGTCGGGCTGCTCTTCCTGTGCCTGTCCGAAGGGCAGATTCCCGAGGTGCCCGTGCGCGGCGACGAGCACCGCCAGATGGTGAGTGCCACGCTCTACGCCATCCTGCTGCTGCTGCCGCTGCTCATCGTCGCGGTGGCCGACGCGACGGTGCTGCTGGTGCGCTTCGTGCATCACATGAATGCCGGGCGCACTTTCTATCCCGAAAGCACTATCGAGATGTTTGCCAAGTCCCTGGGCGAGGAGCACAGGGCCTTGTGGGCGCAGCGCTTCAGCGCCCGGCCCGAGGACCGCAGCAAGGACGGCGGCGGCTTCGCGGTGCACACGCTGCTCGACGACTGGATCGACATCCAGGTCGTGGCTCGGCGCAGCACGCCGGTGGCCCGCCTCGTCATCGGTCCGTTCGTCGTGCTGGCGTTGCTGGTCGTCGCGCGCAGCCGGCTGTTCGACAACTGGTCGCTGACGCCGGCCATCGCCGTCGGCGTCAGCTTCTACATCGCCGCGCTCATCGGCCTGACGCTGCTGCTCAAGCGCGCCGCCGAGACGACGCGCCGCCGGGCGCTGGCGTCCATGCAGGCCGATCTGCGCTGGCTGGCGGGCAGCGGCAAACCGCTGTCCGACCTCGTCGAGCCCTACAAGCGGCTGATCGTGTCGGTCGAGAACGAGCAGTGCGGTGCGTTCGCCTCCTTCTTCGACCAGCCCCTGCTCAAGGCCATCCTCGTGCCCCTGGGGGGAGCGGGCGGTACGCAGCTGTTCGACTACCTGCTGCTCGGCCGCTAGAACAGCGGCGCTGATGCGATCTGGCAATTTCAAGCCCTAGAACCGCGGGCCGACCGGTCTGCACTTCCCCCCTCCATACGATGGTGTTTGCTGTCAGGGCGACTAGCCTGTTAGAGCGGCCGCCCCGATTCGAGGCCCCCGTCGGGCGCTCCCGGCATCGCCGTTCCATGCCGGTCACTGGAGTGAAGCATGACATCCGATCAACGACTGCTGGCCCTGATCGGCCGCCGGCTACCGGCCATCTTCGACGTCATCCCACGCGGGCCCCAGGGCTTGTCCGTGCATGATCGCGTCAGCGCCGTGGCATTGAATCCCCAGCCGCTGCCGCCCGAGCACATAGGCGCGGCGCTGGCGCAGGAGTTCGCCCACATGGCCTGGGTGAGCGACCGACTGGGCCTGAACTGGAAGACCATGGGCCAGGATCTGGACGACTGGTGCCCCACGCAACCGCGCAAGATCAAGTTCCCCGTTGGTTGGCCGCCCGTGCCCGAGCCCGATCCGCATCCGAACTGGCTGGCCGAGTTGCACCTGGGCTTTGCGGCCAAGCTGTCGGCGATCTCCGCCGAAAATGCCGGCACGCCACTGGCCGCCACGCTGGACCGCGCCGTCAATCGATCCGTCGACGCGCTGTCGCAGTTGCAGGCGAAGTGAAGCTCAGCGGGCCGGTGCGCCCACGGCCTGCGCGGCCTGAGCGAGACGGCTCGCTTCGTCGCCGCAGATGTCGACCCAGGGCAGGCCCTGGGCCGACAGTGCTGCGCGCAACCGGCCGTCGAAGCGCGACCGCACCTCGGGGCCGTCGCGCTGGATGCCGTCGGCCAGCCAGGGGAGGTCAGGCGCGCACAGCAGCGTCAGCGCGCAGCGGCGCTGGAAGGCCAGCGCGGGGACGAGCAGGCTGTCGTCGCCGAAGTAGTGCTGGCTGCACAGTGCCGTGATCAGCGGCGTGGTGTCGCAGAAGACCAGTTCATGCGCCCGCGCCGCGGCCTCGATGCGCGCGGCCTGCTCGGCAGCGATGTGGGCCTGCTCGTGCTGCAGCGGTGTGCGGCCATGGGCGTCGCACCATTCGCGCAGGTATTCGCTGACGAGCCCGGCATTGAAGCGGGCCGCCAGCGCCTCGGCCAGCGTGGACTTGCCGGTGCATTCGGCACCCAACAAGGCAATCATCCTTGCCATGAAGGCTCCGCAAATTGTGCGTGGCCAAGTTCGCCGTGTGGTGGCTGGCCAAGCGACTGCCGTGGAACCGGCTTTGCCGGGCCACTGGCAGTGCCCCCTCGAAGGGGGCGCGCGCAGCGCGGCGTAGGGGGTGAGCTCATTTTCTCCAGGCGCGCCAGCCGATCACGCTCATCGGGATGAAGCCCGCGTAGAGGATCACGGTCAACCAGTAGCCCTTGAGGCCAAAGAGCACGACGCTGACCACGTTGACGACGATCCAGGTCGGCCAGTTCTCTTCGTACTTGCGCGCCAGCAGCCATTGGCCAAGCAGGCTGGCGACGGTGGGGAAAGCATCCCAGTAGGGAAGGGGGCTGTCGGTGTTCTTCGCGAGAAAGACGCCGAGCAAGGGCCAGGCGGCCAGCGTCAGCAGCGCGGGCTTGACGAGGCCTTGCAGGCCGAGGCGGCGTACCTTCAGCGCCTCGCCCTCGCGCGTGCGGCCAAAGCGCCATTGCCACCAACCCCACAGCGCCAGTGCTGCGAACACCAACTGCAGCCCGGCCTCGCCGTAGAGCTTGCCGTCCAGAAACAGCGCGAAATACATCAGCGAGCTGATGAGGGCCAGCGGCCAGGCCAGCAGGTGGACGCGCATATTGCAGACCACCATCCAGACGGCCAGCACGAAGGCCACCAGCTCCAGCCAGGAGATGGGGCTGCCGAATGCTGTGAAGGCCGGCGCAAGAAGCGCCGTCCAGATGGTGGCGAGCATCAGCGCTTGATGGAAGACGCTGCAGCCGGCGCCAGCGGCACGAAAACTTCGTCGGACTTGATCATGCCCAGCTCGAAGCGGGCCTTCTCCTCGACCATCTCCAGGCCTTCGCGCAGATCACGCAGTTCGGCCTGCAACTGGGCGTTGCGGGCCCGGGCCTTGTCGTTGTCGGCCTGGGCCTGGCTCAGTTCCTCCCGGAGCTGAGCGACGTGCGGAATGCTGCCCCGGCCCACCCAGAGCTGGGCTTGGATGGCGATCAGGAAGATCGCCAGGACCGCGGCAAGCGCCTTCAAGCTTTACTTGAGGTTGTAGAAGGCGGCGCGGCCTGGATAGAAGGCGACGTCGCCCAGGTCTTCCTCGATGCGCAGCAGCTGGTTGTACTTGGCCATGCGGTCCGAGCGCGACAGCGAGCCGGTCTTGATCTGGCCGGCATTCAGGCCGACGGCGATGTCGGAGATGGTGCTGTCCTCGGTCTCACCCGAACGGTGCGAGATGACGGCGGTGTAGCCCGCGCGCTTGGCCATCTCGATGGCGGCGAAAGTCTCGGTCAGCGTGCCGATCTGGTTGATCTTGATCAGGATCGAGTTGGCGATGCCCTTGGAAATGCCTTCCTGCAGGATCTTGGTGTTGGTGACGAACAGGTCGTCACCAACGATCTGCACGTTCTTGCCCAGGCGGTCGGTCAGGATCTTCCAGCCGTCCCAGTCGCCTTCGGCCATGCCGTCTTCGATGGAGATGATGGGGTATTTGTCGACCCAGGTGGCCAGCATGTCGGTCCACTCCTGCGCGGTCAGCTGGATGCCGCCTTCGCCTTCGAGCACGTACTTGCCGTCCTTGTAGAACTCGCTCGCGGCGCAGTCCAGGGCGATGGCGATCTGGTCGCCAGCGCGATAGCCGGCCTTGTCGATGGCCTGCAGGATCAGCTGGATGGCTGCCTCATGGCTCTCGACGCTGGGTGCGAAGCCGCCTTCGTCGCCCACGGCGGTGGAGATGCCCTTGTCGTGCAGGATCTTCTTCAGCGCGTGGAAGACCTCGGCGCCCCAGCGCAGCGCTTCACGGAAGCTCGGCGCGCCCACGGGGACGATCATCAGCTCCTGCAGGTCCAGCGAATTGTTGGCGTGGGCGCCGCCGTTGATGACGTTCATCATCGGCACCGGCAGCTGGCAGCCGTTCATGCCGCCGAAGTAGCGGTACAGCGGCAGGCCCGACTCTTCCGCCGCGGCGCGGGCCACGGCCATTGACACGGCCAGCATGGCGTTGGCGCCCAGGCGGCTCTTGTTCTCGGTGCCGTCGAGGTCGATCAGGGTCTTGTCCAGGAAGGCCTGCTCGGAGGCGTCCAGGCCCAGCACGGCCTCGGAGATCTCGGTGTTGATGTGCTCGACGGCCTTCAGCACGCCCTTGCCCAGGTAACGGCTCTTGTCGCCGTCGCGCAGCTCGATGGCCTCGCGCGAACCGGTGGACGCACCCGACGGCACGGCCGCGCGGCCCATGACGCCGGACTCCAGCAGCACGTCGCATTCGACGGTGGGATTGCCGCGGCTGTCGAGGATTTCTCGACCGACGATGTCAACGATTGCGCTCATGGGGTTGTCTCCTGGAAATGAAAAATTCGGGCGGGCGCAAGTGTGCCAAGCGGGCGTTACCGTGTCACAACAAGCGGCCGGTGCGTTGGGGCGGGAGTTTAAGTGCTGGGCTGCGTCGGTCCCTGGCGCCATAGCCGCCAGGTGACGGCCGCGAGCAGCAGCACGCCCACGCCCAGCACGGCCCACAGCAGCAGGCGGCGCGGGGGTAGAGCGGGTTCCGCGGCTGGCATGGCCTGGGGTGTGAAGGCGCCGAGCTGGGCTCGGCCCAGGCGGGCCTGCTCACGCTGCCAGTCGGGCACCACTTCGGCCAGCGAGTGCGGGCCGGTCTCTGGCGCTGCGGCGCCCACCTGCAGGCTGAAAGGCGGTTCGCCCTGGGCAGCCCACACGAGGCGGGTGACGCGCACGGCCCAGTCCAGGCGCAGGCTGTCGGCGGGTGGCAGGGCGGTGCCGCGTGGCGGCAGCAGCCGCAGCTCGCTCGCTCCCACGTTCAGCGGCAGTGCCGGTGCGGCGTCGGCCGGGGCATCGCCGCGGTCCACGCGGTAGAACACGCTGCGGGCCACGGTCTGCCACGGTGCTTTCGCGCTTGAGCGCGTCTGCACCTGCACGGGCAGGACCCAAGTACCCTGCGTGCCGGCCAGCGTCAGGCTCAGCAGGGGCTGCGGGCCGCCGAGCGGGATGACCCAGCCGCCATCGGCATCTTGCGCGGGCAAGGCCGAGCTGCGAACCAGCTGCTGCGGCGCCGCGCCAGCGGGTTGGGCCAGCAGGGAGGCGGCCTCGGGCTGCACGGCGCGCGTGGCGTCGTCCCACACCAGGCGCAGATAGCGTTGCGGACGGCCTGGCAGGGTGACCAGCGGCTGGGCCAGCGGCGCGCCGTCGGTCGTGCGCAGGCCCAGCAACTGACCGGTTCCCAGCACTTGCCAGGCTTGCAGGTCGGGGCTGGTCTCCAGCCGGTAGCCGGCCTGGAAAGCTGCGGCGTCGGTGGGCCAGCGCAGCCGCAGTTGGCGGGGCTCGGCCGGCCATTGGGCCGGCCGAGCCCAGGTCCAGCAGCCAGCCGGCGGGAAGCCGATGACGTGGTGCCGACGCGGCGACCGGGGCCGGCGGCAGCGCGGCCAGCTTCAGCTCGCGCTCGGGCATGGTCAGCAGCTCGTCCGGCAGCAGCGCGAAGGGCACGCGGCGGCCCTGGGCGTCAAGCAGCTGCCAGTCGCGCAGGTCGCTGCCCAGGCTGTGCTGCCAGGCTTCGGCCGTGGCATCCAGCGTCAGGAAGGGCGCGGGTTGGGTGATCTGCACCGGCGCGCGGTGCGGGCTGGCTGTGGCCGATGTGGCGGCCAGCAGCACCAACAGCTCAAGAAGGCTTTTTCTCATCTTGTGTAGAGCCCGGCAAAGGCGCGATATAGCCGATGACCAGCATCAACACGCCCACGCCGATGAAGGAGACGATGCGCAGCACGGTGCCGCTGCCCTGCAGGTCGAACAGCATCAGCTTCAGCACGACGGCACCCAGCAGCACGGCGCCGGCCAGCCAGGGCGCGCGCTGGTGGCGGCGCGTGCCCAGCAGCATCAGCACCAGGGCCAGGGCGCTCCACAGCAGTGCCAGGCCGGTCTGCACGCCGCGGGACTCGAGCCAGCCGTCGACGTGATAGGGCACATCGCCCCAGTGATGGAAGCAGCGGATCAGCATGCCGTTGAGCCAAAGGAAGGCCAGGGCTGCCGGCACAGCCAGCGAGGAAGGCGGCAGCTTGAGCGCGGCAGCAGCCGGGCTGCGCAGCCAAGCGACGACGGCCAGCAGCGCGGCGGCGATGCCGAGGTCGAGCGGGTTCAGTACCGGGATGTAGGGCAGGGGTTGGGCGTTGCCGGGGCTGGCCCAGTTGGCGATCAGCACCCAGGCCGAAAGTGCCAGGCTCAGCACGGCAGCGCCCACCTGGGCATAGGCCGCAGGCGCCAAGCGCAGTGGCCAGGCCTGTTGATCAGCAGGGCGACGCTGCTGGCGCAGCACGGCAGCCAGCAGCAGCGCCGGCACCAGCAGCCAGCCCAGCCAACCCCAGGCACTGCCGGGGTCGCCGAGGTCGGCCGTCCAGTGGCGGCCCTGCAGAGCGCCGAGCAGCGCAAATGCCAGCAAGCTGCCGGCATGCGTGGCGTTGCGCAGCAGCGCGGGCCAGTGCGGCGCCGTGCGTTGCAGCACGAGTGCCTGCGCAACCCAGGCCAGCGGCAGTGCCCACAGCCCACCGGCCGACAACGGCGCGCCGTGCAGTACGGTGCCCAGGATGCCCAGCAAGCCCCAAGCCGGCAGCAGCAATGCCGTCGGCCACGCGACCGTGGGCCAGCGCCACAGCGCCTGTAGGCCCAGCAGCAAGAAGCCGATGGCGGCGATCAGCGCGACGCTGACGGCCCACTCGTGCGGTGCCGTCACCCACTGGTCAAGCACGATGCCTGCCGCGACGGCGAGCCAGGCGGTGCCCCAGCCGACCAGTGTGAACGCGACCGCCGAATGCCACGACCGGCTGTCGTCACGGCCCAGGAAGCGCGAGGCGCCCAGCCCGGCGGCGGCGATCAAGAGCGCATTCAACAGCTGCGACGGCGCATGGAGGCCGTCGGGGTCGCCGCGGGACATCGACCACAGCAGCGTGAAGCCGCCCAGCGCCATCAGTGCCAGGCCGCTGGCGAGTACGCGCAGCCGGCCTTGGCGCAAGCCCAGCCAGACGGCGCCGACACCTTCCAGTGCCCAGGCACCGGCGGTGGCCTCGGCGCTGAGCGCGAATGGAATGACCAGCGTGCCGAACACGGCGCCGAGCGCGATGAAAGCCTCGAACACCAGGGCATGCGCCGGGCGGCGCCGCACCCAGGCGGCCAGGCCCGCGTAGGCCGCGCCGATCAGCAGCGCAGCAAAGGCGATGGCCATCGAGTCGGGCTTGAGCAGCGCGTACTGCATCGCCGAAGCGAAGACCGGCACGCCGAACAACAGCGTGGCTTGCAGCCAGACCTCGGGTGCTTGTGCGCGGCGGCCCGGCATCAGCAGCACGGCGGTGAACAGCAGCCAGAAGGCGATCAGGAAGCCCTGGGCGACGGCGTAGTCGGCGGGCGTATAGGCCGTCAGTCCCCAGGCACTCGCGATGAAGGCGGTGAAGCTGAAGGCGATCAGGTTCAGGCGCGGCCAGTGCTTGAACCAGGCGACGAGCGCCACGCCCAGGCCCAGCACGAAGTCATAGCCGAGCAGCATGGCGATGGCGCCGCCGCCGGTGGACAGCAGCAGCGGCGTGGCATAGCCGCCCAGGGCGGCGACGACGGCCAGCGCCTGCGCGTCCTGCTTGACGGCCAGCAGTGCCGCCAGCAGCGAGACGGCCAGCATCAGCGCGAACACGAGTGCGAGCGGCTCCAGGCCGGCCAGCTTCACGGCGGCAAACAGCGTCAGGTAGACAACGGCCACGCCGCCGCCTTGCAGCAGCAGCCCGTAGCCGCGCGAGCGCAGCCTCAAGCGCCAGCCAATGACCAGCAGCGCAATACCGGTGGCACCGATGCCGGCCAGGCGCACTTCCAGTGGCACCGTGACGTTCTCTGCCGCGAAACGCGCGAGGAAGACGAGGCCGAGGAAGAGCATCGCCAGCCCCACCTTGACGATGGTGTTGGCCGCGGCAAGGCGCTGGGCCCAGGCGGGCATGGGGATGGGACGGCGCGGGACGGGCGCCGGGGCCGGTGGTTGGGGTGCCGGCCTGGGCGGCGGCGGTGCAGCAACCGGCGTCGCGACGTTAGGTGGCAACGGCGCGACAACCGCTTCGGTCCGCTGAGGCACGGCCACAAGGGGCGTTGAAGCGGGTGGTTGAGCGGGCAGCGGCGCCGGCGCCGGTCCGCGGGCTGTGAGCTGCTTTTCCAGGTCGGCGATGCGCCGCCCCTGTTGCATCTGCTGCCAGCCCAGCCAGCCCACCGCGGCGCCGAGAAACGCGCCGATCAGACTCTCCGAGGCGAAGCCGCCGAACAGCGCGCCCAGCAGCAATGCAACGACGGCCACGGGGCTCAAACGCCTTCGATCAACACCATGCGCATGACGGCGATGCCCTCGCGGGCCTCACGCGCCACACCGTACTCGGGCGAGTCATAGAAAGCCTGTGCGGCTTCCGGCGTGGGGAACTTCAGCAGCACGACACGCTCGGGTGTCCAGTCGCCTTCGAGCACCGTGGTCTTGCCGCCGCGCACCAGCACCTCGGCGCCGTGTTCCTTCATCGCCAGCGTCGAGAGTCGCCGGTAATCCTCGTACTGCGCTGGGTTGGTGACCTTGACGTTGGCGAGGATGTAGGCAGACATAGGTCTTTCAGCAGGAAAAGTCGTTCTCCAACAGAGGCTGCTTCTTGACGACGCGATCCAGCGCCACCAGTTGCTCCAGCAGCGTCTTCATGTGCTTGAGCGGCACGGCGTTGGGGCCGTCGCTGAAGGCCTCGGCGGGGTTCGGGTGCGTCTCCATGAACAGGCCCGCCACGCCCACGCCCACGCCGGCCCGGGCCAGCACGGGCACCATCTCGCGGGCACCGCCGCTGGAGCCGCCGAGGCCACCGGGCTTCTGCACCGAGTGGGTGACGTCGAAGACCACCGGCGCGCCGGTGTTGCGCATTTCGGCCAGGCTGGTCATGTCGGCGACCAGGTTGTTGTAGCCAAAACTGACGCCACGCTCGCAGGCTAGGAAGAGGTCTTCGGACAGGCCCACCTCGCGCGCGGCGGCGCGGGCCTTGTCGATGACATTCTTCATGTCCCAGGGCGCGAGGAACTGGCCCTTCTTGATGTTGACCGGCTTGCCACTTTGCGCGACCGCGCGGATGAAATCCGTCTGGCGGCACAGGAAGGCCGGGGTCTGCAGCACGTCCACGACGCTGGCGACCTCGGCCACCTGCGAGGCATCGTGCACGTCGGTCAGCACCGGCAGGCCGGTCTGGCGGCGCACCTCGTCGAGGATCTTCAGGCCGGCTTCCATGCCGACACCGCGCTTGGTGGTGCCGGACGACCGGTTGGCCTTGTCGAACGAGCCCTTGTAGATCAGCGGAATGCCGAGGGCTGTGCACGCTTCCTTCAGCAGGCCGGCGACGTCGAGCGACATCTGCAGCCCCTCGATCGAGCAGGTCCCGGCGATCAGGAAGAAGGGTTGGTCGATACCGACATCGAATCCGCAAAGCTTCATGGATCAGGCCTTTTGATGGTGTTCCAGCGCGGCCTTGATGAAGGCCGTGAACAGCGGGTGGCCGCCCCAGGGCGTGGACTTGAATTCGGGGTGGAACTGCACGCCCACGAACCAGGGGTGCACCTCGCGCGGCAGCTCGACCATCTCGGTCAGCTTCTCGCGCTGGGTGATGGCCGAGATGACGAGGCCGGCCTTCTGCAGGCGGTCGAGGTAGTGCTCGTTGGCCTCGTAGCGATGGCGGTGGCGCTCGGTGACGATCGGGCCATAGATGTCACGGGCCAGCGTGCCGTCCTTGACGTCGGAGCTCTGCGCGCCCAGGCGCATCGTGCCGCCGAGGTCGCTCTTCTCGTCACGCTTCTGGATGCTGCCGTCGGCGTCCTGCCATTCGTCGATCAGCGCGATGACGGGGTGGGGCGTCTCGGGATCGAACTCGGTGGAGTTGGCGTTCTCGAGGCCTGCCATGTGGCGGGCGTACTCGATGGTCGCGACCTGCATGCCCAGGCAGATGCCCAGGTAAGGCAGCTTGTGCTCACGGGCGTACTGGGCGGCCAGGATCTTGCCTTCCACGCCGCGCTTGCCGAAGCCGCCGGGCACGAGGATGGCGTCGAACTTGGCCAGCGTGTCGACCGTCTCGGGCGTCAGCGTCTCGCTGTCGACGTACTCGATCTTGACGCCGGCATGGTTGTGGATGCCGGCGTGGCGCAGCGCCTCGTTGAGCGACTTGTACGAGTCCGACAGGTCGGTGTACTTGCCGCACATGGCGATGGTGATCTCGGTCTTGGGGTTTTCGACCTCGTAGACCAGCGTGTCCCAGCGCCTCAGGTCCGTGCTCTTGGTGTTGAGCTGGAGCTTGGTGCAGATGAGCTGGTCCAGGCCCTGCTCATGCAGCATGCGCGGCACCTTGTAGATGGTGTTCACGTCCCACATCGAGATCACGCCGTACTCGGCGACGTTGGTGAACAGCGAGATCTTCTCGCGCTCGTCGTCGGGGATGCGGCGGTCGGCGCGGCACAGCAGCGCGTCGGGCTGGATGCCGATCTCGCGCAGCTTCTGCACCGTGTGCTGGGTCGGCTTGGTCTTCAGCTCGCCAGCGGCGGCGATCCAGGGCACATAGGTCAGGTGCACATAGGCCGTGTTGGTCGGGCCGGCGCGCAGGCTCATCTGGCGCACGGCTTCGAGGAAGGGCAGGGACTCGATGTCGCCCACCGTGCCGCCGATCTCGACGATGGCCACGTCAACGCCCTCGGCGCCGCGCTTGATGTATTCCTGGATCTCGTTGGTGATGTGCGGGATCACCTGCACCGTCTTGCCGAGGTAGTCGCCGCGGCGTTCCTTCTCGAGCACGGTCTTGTAGATCTGGCCGGTCGTGAAGTTGTTGGCCTTCTTCATCCGCGTGGTGATGAAGCGCTCGTAGTGGCCGAGGTCGAGGTCGGTTTCGGCGCCGTCGTCGGTGACGAAGACTTCACCGTGCTGGAAGGGCGACATCGTGCCGGGGTCGACGTTGATGTAGGGGTCCAGCTTGATCAGGGTGACTTTGAGGCCGCGCGATTCGAGGATGGCAGCCAGGGAGGCCGACGCGATGCCCTTGCCCAGGGAGGACACCACACCGCCGGTGACGAAGACGAATTTGGTCATGTCTTGCAGCACGCAGAACAGCATGCTGAGGTGGGAAATTGCGATTGTACGAGACCCGTCAATTGGGCCCCAGCAACTCCAGCACCAAGTCGGCCGTTTCCTCAGGTTTCTCGAAAGGGAACAGGTGCGAGCCCTCCATCCAGCGCCAGTTCTCCCCAGCCAGTTTCCTGGACGCCGCGGCACCGGCCTGGCGCAGCTCGACCGAGCGCGTACCGCCGACGAAAGCCACCGGGCACTGTGGCGGGCGCAGACGCAGCAGCAGGGGCAGGTGGTGGGGCAAGGTACGGTAGATGTGGGCCTCGACCTCGCGCGTGAAGCGCAGCCTGACCTGGCCGTCTTCCGACTCTTCGAAACCGGCGTCGATGTAGTCGGCCAGCACCCGTGGATCCCAACGGGCGAAAAGCTTCTTGGCTGAGAAATGCTTGTAGACGGCCTCGCGATCCGGCCAGACATGGCGACGCTCGCGGGCGATCTTGGACGGGCCGTAGCGGTGGATGAGTCCCGTCGTCTTGGCCATCGCAACGACCGCGGCCTTCATGCCCGACACGACGGGTGAGTCCAGCATGACAAGGCGGCTGACGAGATCGGGTCGGCGGCAGGTGGCCATCAAACTCAGCATGCCGCCCAGCGAGTGGCCGACAAGGGCGACCTGGCCTTGCGGGCGCACTTCATGCTCGATGAAATGCAGCAGCTGGTCACGCAGGCGGCGCCAGTCGCCAGTCACGGGGAAGCGCGGGTCGTGGCCAAAGCGATCCAGCGCCTCGACGTGCCAGCCGGCGGCGCGCCAACGCTCGAACAGCACGCGGTAGCAGCCGGCGGGATAGCTGTTGGCGTGAGAGAAGACCAGCGTGCGAGTTGTCATGGGCGCGCAGTTTGCCTGCGTCGGGCGACCTGTTCAGCGTCAGTTCTGGAGTGCCGAGTCCAGACGTGGCCGTCAGTCGGGCGGCAGCTCAAGCTCCAGCACGCGGCGCCTGCCGGCGTGGATCTCATCAAGACTGCGCCTGAAGCCGGGAATGCTGCGGAACAGGCGGTCGAAGCTGCCGTCCGCCAGGGCTGCGCGCAGGCCGCGCTCGATGCGGTCGGCCAGGGCCGGGTTGTCGCGGCTGGTGAAAAAGTAGAAGGGCACGCCGTAGTGCAGGAACAGGGTCTGCTCGATGGCCAGGCCGCTGTGCTGTTGCTGCTCGTACCAGGCCTCATAAACGCCGCGCGGCATGTAGTCGAAGCGCCTGGCGCCCAGCATCGCGAAGAGCTGTTCGTAATTGACGGACGTGACCACGGGCAGGCCGTTGGCGCGCAGCACGTCGGTCGATGGCCAGCCCTCGCCGGCCCCGGCCGTGAAGCGGCTCAGGTCGGTCAGCGTGCGCACGGCCCGGAAACGCGCCTGGTCGCCCCTGCGGATCAGGAAGACGCGGTAGTCGTTGAGTTCGCGCAGCAGCGAGAAGCGCACGGGAAGGAGCTCGGCCTCGCGCTTGGTGTTGCTGCCATCCCAGATGACGTTGATGGCGCCATTGTTCTTCAGCTCGACGAACTGGCGCTGGCCGCTCATCGGCTGCTCGTAGTGCTGGATCTCGAAGGCCCCGTCGCTGGCCTGCGTCTTCTCCAACGCCAGGCGCAGCAGTTGCGGGAAATAGCTTGCGTGCTCCTGCGAGCTGGGCGACAACTGCGGGATGGTGACGCGCAGGGGCTCCGCAGCCAGGGCGGCGGAGGGGCCTATCGTGGACAACAGCGCCAATGCGGCGCGGCGCCGGTTCATGGCGTTCAGCTGGCCGCCAGGCGCTTGAGTTGGTACAGCGCTTCCAGTGCCTCGCGCGGCGACAGCGCGTCGGGGTCGACCTTGGCCAGCGCCTGCAGCAGCTCGCTGGGCTCGGGCAGGGGCGGCGGCGCGGGCGGGGCGGCGAAGAGGTCGAACTGGTCGTCGGCCGCGTTCTGGCGGGCCTCCAGGGCCTCCAGCGTCGCGCGGGCCTGGCGCACGAGGCTGGCGGGCATGCCGGCCAGCTTGGCGACCTGCACGCCATAGCTGCGGCTGGCCGGGCCGGGCTGCAGCTCGTGCAGGAAGACGATGTCCTCACCGCTCTCCACGGCCGACACGTGCCAGTTCTGCGCCTGCGCATGCTTGGCAGGGAACTCGGTCAGCTCGAAGTAGTGCGTGGCGAACAAGGTGAACGCGCGGGTCTTGTCGTGCAGGTGGCTGGCGATGGCCGACGCCAGTGCCAGGCCGTCGAAGGTGGAAGTCCCCCGCCCGATCTCGTCCATCAACACGAGGGATTGGTCGGTGGCCGAATGCAGGATGGCCGCACCTTCGGTCATCTCCAGCATGAAGGTGGATTGAGCGTTGGCGAGGTCGTCCGCCGCGCCGATGCGAGTGTGGATGGCGTCCATCGGCCCAAGGCGACAGCTCGTCGCCGGCACATAGCTGCCTATTGATCCCAGCAACGCGATCAGCGCCACCTGGCGCATGAAGGTGCTCTTGCCGCCCATGTTCGGGCCGGTGATGACGAGCAGCTTGGTACGCGCATCGAGCTTGCAGTCGTTGGGCATGAACTCCGTGCCGCCGGTCTCGTGCAGGCGGGCCTGCACGACGGGGTGGCGGCCGGCTTCGATCGCCAGGCAGGGCTGGGTGACGAACTCCGGCCGGCACCAGTTCAGCGTGACGGCGCGTTCGGCCAGCGCCGCCAGCGCGTCCAGGCCGGCCAGCGTGCGGCCCAGCGCCGTCAGCGGCTCCAGGCGGCTGATCAGGGCGTCGATGACCTGCTCGTACAGCAGCTTCTCGCGCGCCAGCGCCCGCTCGTTGGCGGACAGGGCCTTGTCCTCAAAGGCCTTCAGCTCCGGCGTGATGTAGCGCTCGGCGTTCTTCAGCGTCTGGCGGCGCTGGTAGTCCATCGGCACCTTGTCGACCTGGCCCTGCGTCACCTCGATGTAGAAGCCATGCACGCGGTTGAACTGCACGCGCAGGTTGGCGATGCCAGTGCGGGCGCGCTCGCGGGTTTCGAGGTCGAGAAGGAAGCCGTCGCAGTTCTGCTGGATGCCGCGCAGCTCGTCAAGGTCGGCGTCGAAGCCGTCGGCGATGACGCCGCCGTCGCGCGTCAGGATGGCCGGCTCCAGCGCGATGGCGCGCTCCAGCAGCTCCTGGATGTCGGCGGGCGGGTTCAGGCTGGCGTCGCGCAACGCGGCGGGTGTCACAGCGCGCAGTTGCGGCAGCACCTGAAGCGTCGCGCGCAAGCCGGTCAGCTCGCGCGGGCGCACCTGGCGCAAGGCGATGCGGGCGGAGATGCGTTCCACGTCGCTGACCGATTTCAGCGCTTCGCGCAGGGGCTCGAAGCCTTCGTCGTGCAGGGCGGCGATGGCGTCGTGGCGCGAGACGGCTTCCGCCCGGTCACGCTTGGGATGCAGCAGCCACTGGCGCAGCGTGCGGCTGCCCATGCCGCTCTTGCAGGTGTCCAGCAGCGAGAAGAGGGTGGGACTCGGCTCGCCGCGCAGCGTCTGCGTCAACTCCAGGTTGCGCTGGGTGGCGGGCGGCAGGTCCAGCAGCTCGCCGCTGCGCTGCACGCGCAGGGAGCGCACGTGGGCGAGAGCCCGGCCCTGGGTATGTTCGGCAAACGCCAGCAAAGCGCTGCCGGCCGCGTGAGCCAGCGTCAGCTCATGCGCGTTGAAGCCCTGCAGGCCGGCCACGGCCAGTTGTTCGCACAGCTTGCGCTGGCCCAAAGCGGCGTCGAACTGCCAGCTCGGCCGGTTCGTGACCGGGAAGCGCGCCTTCATGACGCCCGATGGCTGCTGCTCGCGGTTCACCAGCACCTCGGCTGGCGACAGGCGGGCCAGCCAGGCGGGCAGCTCCACGTCGCTGCATTCGGCCAGGCCGATCTCGCCCTGGGTCAGCGACAGCCAGGCCAGGCCATGGCGGCGGCCGTGGCCGGAGACGGCCAGCAGCACGGCGTCCTGCTTGTCGGCCAGCAACTCGGTGTCGGTGATGGTGCCGGGCGTGACGACGCGCACGACCTTGCGTTCGACCGGCCCCTTGCTCGCGCCGACCTCGCCGACCTGTTCGGCAATCGCCACGGCCTCGCCCAGCTTGATGAGCTTGGCGAGATAACTCTCCAGCGCGTGCACCGGCACGCCGGCCATGACGACGGGCTGGCCCGCACTCTGGCCGCGCTGCGTCAGCGTGATGTCCAGCAGCGCATTGCACTTGCGCGCGTCATCAAAGAAGACTTCGTAGAAATCGCCCATCCGGTACAGCAGCAGCGTGTCCGGGAAGTCGGCTTTCAGGCCCAGGTACTGGGCCATCATCGGGGTATGGGCGCTGAAGTCAGCGGGCTGGGTCATCGGCGTCGAGCAAATAACAAAGCCCCCCGGCGGAGGGCTTCAGAATGGGCGACAGTTTACGCGGCGGCCAAGTAGGCTGGCCCGTCGGTTGAGCGGCCGACGGCCACGGAGCCTTCGCTGTGCTCCTGGCTTGCCGACGAGGCGCGCCGGCTGCCAACCTCCGTCTGGACAAGGGCGAACCGCTGGAGCGCTGGAATCGGCCTTCGCGACGGACAAAGCGCCATCAGTCACCCACGGAACGAGCGCTGGCGAACGATGCCTACCGATATGTTTTATGTTGCTGTGGCGGTGTATTTGGTGCTATGAATACCCGTCCCACCAGGGTGGGCCCCGGATCCTGCACAACAACACATGGAGACCGCCATGAAGACAGGACGTTGGAGGGTGGGCTTTGTGGCCCTGGCCACTGCGGCTGTGGGCGTGCAGGCGCAGCAGGCGGGGAGCGTGCAGCTATTTGGCCTGATGGACATCGGCGTACAGCAGCTGAAGGCCGACGGCGTCGGCAAGCGCCACCTGGTCACCAGCGACGGCAACGCCTCCAGCCGCTTGGGCGTGCGCGGTAGCGAGGATCTGGGCGGCGGGCTCAAGGTTGGCTTCTGGCTGGAGTCGGCCCTGTTGGTGGACGACGGCAGCAGCGGTGCGACGAGCACCAACAACAAGGACTCCATCAGCGGCGGTCTGACCTGGGCGCGCCGTGCGACGGTGCAGTTGTCCGGTGACTGGGGCGAACTGCGCCTGGGCCGCGACTATGTGCCGTCCTTCATCAACCTGACGATGACCATGCATCCCTTCGGCCCCAATGGCGTCGCCAGCTCGGGGCTGTTGTTCTATCCCGCGCCCGCCAATGGCACGACGCCGCGCACCAATGCGCGGGCGTCCAACTCCATCGGCTACTTCCTGCCGCCGGGCCTGGGTGGTGTCTATGCCCACGTGATGCTGGCCTTGGGCGAGCAGGGTGATGGCCCGACGCAAAGGGACGGCCAGCTGCAGGGCATGCGCATCGGCTGGCGCAACGAGGCCTTCAACGCCGCGGTCGCGATTACGCGCACCCGTTATGCGACGGGCGACTACAAGCAGAGCAATGTCGGAGCGGCCTGGCAGTTGGGCCCGGTCAAGCTGATGGGACTGTGGGGCGAGAACAAGGTCGGCACGACGAAGACGACGGCGCGCATGGCGGGCGCGCGCTGGCAGGTAGGCCCGCAGGGCGAAGTCCGCTTTGCCTACACGACCTTGAGGGCCAAGGGGGTGGCCAGCGACGCGAGTCATATCGCGCTCGGCTATGTGCACGATCTGTCCAAGCGCACCGCGCTGTATGGCAACGCCGCCCGCGCCGACAACAAGGGCACTGGCGTGCGCTTCAACGTGGGCATGGCGACGACGGTGCCGGGCGGCAACTGCAGCGGTGCCGAACTCGGCGTTCGCCACAGCTTCTGAGCGGCGCAAGAAACACCCATAAAGAGCAAGGCCCGCAACGCGGGCCTTGTTGATTCAGCGAAGCGCTTGGCTAGCGAAGCGTCTAATTAATCTTCCGACTTGAACACCAGCTTGACTTCGTGGGTCTGGGCGGCGCCGGTGCCTTCGAACTTCCACTGGCTCAGGGCTTCGGTGGCGGCACGGTCGAACACGCGCTTGGGTTCGGCTTCGACGATGGCGACATCCGAGACCTTGCCGTCGCCGGCAATGGTCATCTTGGCGCGCACGCTGCCGGCGCTGATGTTCTTCTTGACGGCCTCATTGGGGTACTCGGGAGCGACCTTCTTCAGAACCTTGGCATCGGCGTGGGCCAGGGAGGCAGCGGCGACGAGGGCGAGAGCGACAGCGGAGCGGGCAAACATCAGTAGCGTCTTTCGGGCGGTTTGATTGGGGGAACAGAGCGGCTCTGGCCGCGTTGCAGCACGCATTCTGGCGAGCCCGCCCCCCACGGGTAAGAGGTGCGGCCGTGCAGAAGTCACGCACGCATGACCGGGTTAGCCCTTGGTCACCGCTGCTGCCAATTCCTTCACAGCCAGAAAATGACAAAGCCCTCGCGAGGAGGGCTTCGAAGGGGACGGGTGGCGCTGATCAGGGCGCTGCGTCGCCGCTTTCATCCTTCTTGATGCGCACGGCGCCACGCTTCTTCGGCTCGGCCGGCGCAGACGCTGCATCACCATTGAGCATGGGAGCTGCGGCCTCTTCTTCCTTGATGACGCGGGTATAGGGCGCCAGCATCGTCACCAGCTGCGCGTAGATCTTGGGGTTGCCGGCCACCACTTCACGCTGGTGCAGGAAGTCGGCCTCGCCCGTGAAGTTGCCGATCAGGCCACCGGCTTCCGTGATGATGAGCGAGCCCGCCGCCACGTCCCAGGGCTGCAGGCCGGTCTCGAAGAAGGCGTCGTAATAGCCGGCTGCGACGTAGCAGAGGTCCAGCGCTGCAGCGCCCGGGCGGCGCAGGCCGGCGCAGTGCTGCATGACCTCCTCGAACATCTTCACGTAGCGCTTGAAATTGTCGCCACGGCGGAAGGGGAAGCCGGTGCCGATCAGCGCGTCGCTCATGCGGGTGCGCTTGGACACGCGCAGGCGGCGGTCGTTGCAGAAGGCGCCGCGGCCCTTGCTGGCGTAGAAGAGGTCGTTGCGGGTCGGGTCGTAGACGACGGCCTGCTGCACGACGCCGCGGTGCGCCAGCGCGATGGACACGCAGTACATCGGCAGGCCGTGGATGAAGTTGGTGGTGCCGTCCAGCGGATCGATGATCCAGACGAACTCGGAATGCTTGGCGCCGTGGGTGCGGCCCGACTCTTCGGCGAGGATGCCGTGGTCCGGGTAGGCGCCCAGCAGCGTCTCGATGATCACCCCTTCTGCGGCGTGGTCGACCTCGGTGACGAAGTCGTTCGGGCTCTTGGTGTTGATGCGCAGAGCTTCGAGGTCCAGCGAGGCGCGGTTGATGATGGCGCCAGCCGCACGCGCCGCCTTGATGGCGACATTGAGCATGGGATGGTGAGACGTTTGCAGCATGCGTGGCACTCGCTGGGAAGAAGGGGCTGACGGGAGGAAAGAGCGGCGGGACCCATGGAGGCGGCCCGGATAATCGCGCGATTCTAGCCGCAGCCTCCGTACAAACCCGTGGAATCTACACGCTTCGTTCTCATCAACACCAGCCACGCCGGCAACGTGGGCGCGACGGCGCGGGCGATGAAGGTGATGGGTTTCCAGGACCTGGTGCTGGTGGCGCCGCGCTTTGCCGACGTGCTCTGCCACGAAGAGGCGGTGGCCATGGCCAGCGGCGCGGCCGACATCCTGGCACGCGCCCGCGTCGTGCCCACGCTGGCCGAGGCGCTGGACGACGTGGACTTCGCCTGCGCCACCGCGATGACGCCGCGCGACTTTGGCCCGCCGACGCGTGAGCCACGTGCACTGTTCGGCGAGCTGGCCGCGCGTGAGGCCGCGCCCCGCCTGGCGCTGGTGTTCGGCTCCGAGCGCTACGGCATGAGCAACGAGGACGTCTACCGCTGTCATGCGGTGCTGAGCATCCCGACCCATCCGGACTACGGCTCGCTCAACCTTGCCCAGGCCGTGCAGTTGCTGGCCTACGACCTGCGCCAGGCCCTCGGCGGCTTCGGCGTGCAGGCGCGCACGCCTGACCCGCAACTGGCCGACGCGCGTGCCGTGCAGGGCCTGCTGGATCATCTACAGGCAGCGCTGGTGCACATCGACTACCTCGACCCCGCGGCGCCCAAGAAGCTGATGCCCCGCCTGAACCAGCTCTTCAACCGCGCCGGGCTCACGAACGAGGAAATCCACATCCTGCGTGGCATTGCGCGACAGATGCAGAAGACCGTAGTGCCAGCAGGCTCAAAGTAGCCCCACCTAAACTGGCCTGCCTTTCTCCCCTGGCTGCACCATGTTCCAGCGCCTGCGCGAAGACATCGCCCTGATCCTCGAACGCGACCCGGCCGCCCGGTCGGCGTGGGAGGTGCTGACCTGTTACCCGGGCCTGCATGCGCTGATGTTCCACCGCCGTGCTCACTGGTTCTGGCAGCGTGGCTTCAAGTGGCTGGCGCGCTGGGTCTCGCACTGGAGCCGCTTTCTGACGGGCATCGAGATCCATCCCGGTGCGCGCATCGGCCGCAAGGTCTTCATCGACCATGGCATGGGCATCGTCATTGGCGAGATGGCCGAGATCGGCGAGGGCTGCACCATCTACCAGGGCGTCACGCTCGGCGGCACCTCGCTCGTGAAAGGCGCCAAACGCCATCCGACCTTGGGCCCGGGCGTCATCGTCGGCGCCAATGCCAGCGTGCTGGGCGGCTTCACGGTCGGCGCCGGTGCGCGCATCGGCTCGGGCGCGGTCGTCACCAAGCCGGTGCCGGCAGGTGCGACAGCCGTGGGCAACCCGGCGCGCATCATCGAGGCCGCCAGCGAACAGGCCCGCGAGGAGGCGGCCGCCAAGATGGGTTTCTCGGCCTATGGCGTGACCCAGGGTGACGACCCGGTCGCCATGGCCATGCGCGGCCTCATCGACAGCGCCTCGGGCCACGAGCACCAGATCGCGCTGCTTTGGAGCGCGGTCTGCAAGCTGTCGACCCAGGCCGGCCGGCCGATCGGTGACTGCGTGCCCGATGACGCCCAGCGCGACGAGGCCTTCGATGCAGCGCAGATGAACCGGCTGGTCAAGTAGCGGCCGCGCCGGCGAAATAGACCGTCAGCCGGCCACGTCTTTGCCGCCGGCCGGCCCGGCGTGAATGAGAATCGCCGGTTCCGGGCCGCGATGGCCCGCCCTGTGTCGGCCTGCTGTGTTCCTGCGCGAGTTACGACTGCGGCTTTCCACTGGCTGGCGCATGGCGCTGTGCCTGGTCATGGCCCTCTGCCTGGCTGAGGCAACTGCGGCACCGGCGCCCAAGCGCTGGTCCAGCCTCGCCGACATCAGCTTCCAGCATCTCAGCCAGGAGCAGGGCTTGCCCAACGCCATCGCGACGGCCGTGGCCGAAGATGGCCAGGGTTTTCTGTGGGTGGGCACGCTCGGCGGTCTGGCGCGCTGGGACGGCTACCACTTCAAGGTCTACAAGGCCGATGCGCAGCGCCCCGGCGCCCTGCCGGACAACTATGTGCAGTCCTTGCATGGCGATGCCAAGGGGCGGCTCTGGGTGGGCACGAGCGCGGCAGGGCTGCTTCGGCATGACCCGACGACGGACCGTTTCGTCGCCATCCCGGTCGGTGGCGCCGCGGGCCTGAGCCATGTCAGCGTGCGGCAGATTGCCGACGACGGCGCGGGTGGGCTGTGGGTCGTGACCGACGGCGGCCTGGACCACCTGGATCCCGACAGCGGGCGCATCGAGCGTGCCAGCACCGTGGGCGGCTGGGCGGCCGGTGCCGGCACCCAGGTCTGGACCCTGCTGCTTGATCGCCGCGGCCAGCTCTGGATCGGTAGCGCCGCGGGCCTGTTCCGCCGCGCGGCCGCGGGCGCGCCGCTGCAGGCCGTGCCACTGGCGGTGGGCCGCGTCGTCCAGCCCCAGGCCCTGGCCCAGGACAGCGCCGGGCGCATCTGGGCCGGCGGCAAGCACGATGGCGTCTTCGTGCTCGCCGACAACGGCGAGGCGCCAGCCGTCGAAATGCGGGAGGCCGGCGTCGCCGCGAACGAGGACCTGCTGGGCAACAGCCAGATCACCAGCCTGCTCGAGACGCAGCCGGGGGAGATGTGGGTGGCGACCCTGGGGCAGGGTGTCGTGGCCGTCGACGTCGAGCGGCGCGACAGCCGGCGCATCCGCCACGTGCCGGCTTGGCCGGTCAGCCTGGCGGACAACGCGTTGCGCACCCTCTACCGCGACCGGTCCGGGCTGATCTGGGCTGCGTCGAACCGCGGCCTGAGTCGCCACGACCCCCGCCAGGGCGGGGTGCTGACCCGCCTGGGCGCCAGCGCCGAGGTTGGCGATGCACTTGACTCCCGTTTCATCAGCGCCGAGATCAGCTGGATCCTGCCGATGCCCGAGGGCCGCCTGTGGCTGGCCACGCACAAGAGCGGGATCGACATCCTCGACGCCACCGGTGCCCGCGCCGGTGCATTGCGGCCCGATGCGAGCCGGCCCGAGGCCGCGCTGCCGCCGGACATCGTGCTGGGCATGGCGCGCGTGGCGGATGGCAGCGTCTTCGTCGCCACCAAGCGCGGTCTTTATCGCTGCGATGCGAATGGGCGCCATTTGCGTCGCGTGAACCTGGCGGGCCGCAACCCTGCCGCATCCACCTGGGCCCTGCTGGTCGATGGCGGCACGCTGTGGATAGGCGGCCAGTTCGACGGCCTGTGGCGGTTGGACATTGCCAGCGGCAGCGCCGCGCCCGTCACCCTCCCGGCACCGGGCTTGACCGACCAGCGCATCATGGTGCTGGCCCGCGGCGCGGCGGGTGAGCTGTGGGTCGGAACGCGCAACGGCCTCAACCGGGTCGATCCCCTGAGCGGTGGTGTCGTGCAATACCCGGCCGGCCCGACGCTGGCGCGCGGCCTGTCGGCCGGCTTCGTCACGGCGCTGATGCTGGATGCCGAAGGCCGGCTCTGGGTGGGCAGCTATGGCGGCGGCATCGATGTGCTGCCGGCGCCGGGCCAGGGTGAAGCCATCCTGCGCGTGGGCGTTGCCCAGGGCCTGCCGGACGGCACTGTCAACGCGCTGCTGCCGGACCTGCAGGGCCAGGTCTGGGCCAGCACCGACAACGGTCTGGCGCGTATCGACCCGGCCCGCATGACGGCGCGCGCGCTGCGCCGGGCCGAGGGCGTGGTCTTCCCGACCTACTGGACGGGCTCGGCAGCGCGCACCGAGCGCGGCGAGCTGCTGTTCGGCGGTGCCGGCGGCATGACCGTGGTGCTGCCCGAGAAGCTGCAGGCCTGGACCTACCGGCCCGACGTGCTGGTGGCGGACGTGCAGATCGGCGGGCGCTCTGTGGCGCTGCCCCCGGGTGGTACGGCGCTGCTGGACGTGCCGGCCGACGGCAACAGCCTGGCCGTGGAGTTCGCGTCCACCGACTTCTCGGCGCCGGAACGCAATCGCTATGCCTACAAGCTCGAAGGCTTCGATGCCAGCTGGATGGCGGCCGACGCGGCGCGCCGGGTGGCCGCCTATACCAACCTGCCACCGGGTGACTACCGGCTGCGCCTGCGCGCCTCCAACCGCGACGGCCAATGGGGCGAGCGCGAACTGGCCCTGGCGGTGACGGTGAGGCCTGCCTGGCACCAGACCTGGTGGTTCCGCGCTGCCCTGGTGTTTGCGCTATGCCTGCTCGTGCTCGCGGCGGTGGCCGGGCGCACGCGGCTGCTGCGCCACCGGCAGCTCGAGCTGGAGCACAAGGTGCGCGAGCGCACGGTCGAGTTGCGGGCGATGCACCACGCTTTGCAAGAGAAATCAGAGCAGCTTCAGTTGAGCAGCGTGACCGACCCGTTGACGGGCCTGCACAACCGCCGCTTCCTGAGTGACCACATCGAGCAGGACCTGGCAGCCAGCCTGCGCCGATCACAGGAGACGCTTGCCGCCGGGGGCCAGCCGCTGGATACGGACAACGTCTTCCTGCTGCTCGACATCGATGCCTTCAAGCGCATCAACGACCGGCACGGCCATGCCGCGGGCGACGCGGTGCTGGTGCAGTTCGGCGCCCGGCTGCGTTCGGTGATGCGCGAGTCCGATTACCTGGTGCGCTGGGGTGGCGAGGAATTCCTGGCCGTGGCGCGCGACACCGATCGCCTGCGCGCTGAGGAGCTGGCCGAGCGCATGCGCGCCGTCATCGCCGCCACGCCGTTTGAGCTCGACGACGGCGGCCGCCTCGATGTCAGCTGTTCCGTCGGCTTTGCCTGCGTGCCCTTCGAGCCGGAGCGGCCACAGGCACGCAGCTGGCAGCAGGTCGTCAACCTGGCCGACCTGGGGCTCTATGCCGCCAAGCGCGCCGGCCGCAATGCCTGGGTTGGTGTGCACACCGCCAAGGGGCGCGGCGCCACCGGTCAGCGCGTCGTGGGCGGGTTCGGCCTCAGCAGCAATCGCAGCCTGGATGACGTGGCTGCGGCGCTGGCCGAGCCAGGAACGGTCGAAGGCTAGACGGGGCGTTGTGCGCTCTTGGGTCTGAAAGCCTTGCAGACCTCGTCGCGGGTCTCGATGTAGGGCCCGCCGATCAGGTCGATGCAATAGGGTACGGCGGCGAAGATGCCGCTGGCCTTCTCGTGGCCAGCCAGAGTTTCGGCGATGGCCTTGGGCTGGCCGGGCAGGTTGATGATCAGACTCTTGCCGCGGATGACGGCGACCTGGCGCGACAGGATGGCCGTGGGCACGAAATGCAGCGAGATCTGGCGCATCTGCTCGCCAAAGCCCGGCATCACGCGGTCAGCCACGGCCAGCGTCGCCTCGGGCGTGACGTCACGCGGTGCGGGGCCGGTGCCGCCGGTCGTCAGCACCAGGTCGCAGCGTTCGGTGTCGACCAGCTCGGTCAACGCCGCCGAGATGTCGGCCTGCTCGTCAGGAATCAGGCGGGACACGAACTCGATGGGGTTGTGCAGCGCGCCCGTCAGCCAGTCCTTGAGGGCAGGCAGGCCCTTGTCTTCGTAGACACCGGCTGATGCCCGGTCGCTGATGGACACGACACCGATGCGGACCTGCTCACTCATCTTCGGCCGCGGCTTCGGAAGCCTTGATGAACTGGAACAGCTCGCGGAAGGCGCGGCCGCTGCGTTTCTCCGGCTCATTGGCCGCGTCCTTGCGCGCCGCGCGCACGAGGCTGCGCAGCTGCTGGATGTCGACGTCGGCGTGCTCGGCGAGGAACTCCTGCAGCGCGTCGTCGGTCGCCAGCAGGCGTTCGCGCCAGCGCTCGGACTGATGCAGCTTCAGGCTGTCCTGCGCATGGCCGAGCTTGAAAGCGGCCACCGCTTCCCGGATCGGCTCGGGATCGATCTTGCGCATCAGCTTGCCGATGTACTGGATCTGTCGGCGCTTGCCCTCGAAATTGGTGATCTTCTTGGCGTGGCGCAGCGCGTCGTAAAGGATTTCGGGCAGCGCCAGCGGCTCCCAACGGCTCTCGGGCAAGACGAGCAATTCTTCGCCGAGCTTCTGCAGCGCGGTCATGTCGCGCTTGAGCTGGCTCTTGCTTGGGCCGTCGAAGTCGTCGTCGTCTTCGAATTCAGGGTTGGGATCGTGCATCGCGGTGCGGGGGGAGGGCGGAGTCTTATCATTGTCCCCCACCCCATTGACACCGGCGCCGGCATCGCCCGGCGCTTTGCTTTCATGCCTCAGCCCCAGAACGGTTTTGCCTACAGTCCCGAGCAGTTCCAGCAATGGATCGAGGATGCGCTCGGCGAAGCGAAAAAGATCGGCGCGACCGATGCCGGTGCAGAAGTGTCTGAGGGCTGCGGCCTGTCGGTATCGGCGCGCCTGGGCCAATTGGAGAACGTCGAGCGCAATCGTGACAAGTCGCTCGGCATCTCGGTCTACCTCGGCCAGCGCCGCGGCAATGCCAGCACGTCGGACTTCTCGCCACAGGCTATCCGCGACACAGTGCGTGCGGCTTACGATATTGCCCGCTTCACGGCCGAGGACGAGTTCGCCGGGTTGCCCGATGCGGCCGACCTGGCGTTGGATGCGACCCAGCGGCCCGAGCTGGATCTCTTCCATCCCTGGGCCGTCGACGCCGCTGCAGCCGCCGAGATTGCGCTGCGCTGCGAGGCCGCTGCCCTTTCCGTGGACAAGCGCATCACCAACAGCGAAGGCGCGGCCGTGTCGGCCCAGCAGTCGCATTTCTGGATGGGCAATACGCGCGGCTTCCGGGGCGGCTATGCCAGCTCGCGGCATTCGCTGTCGGTTGCGCCCATCGCTGGCCGCGGCGCGGGCATGCAGCGCGACGCCTGGTACAGCTCCATGCGCGACGCGGCAGATCTGGCCTCGCCCGAGGCGGTGGGCCGTTACGCGTCGGAGCGTGCTTTGTCGCGGCTGAAGGCACGCAAGGTGGCAACCGCCGAGATCCCGGTGCTGTTCGAGAGCACGGTGGCCATCGGCCTGCTCGGTGCGCTGGTGCAGGCGACCAGTGGCGGTGCGCTCTACCGCCGCACCACCTTCCTGCTCGACAGCTTGGGCAAGCCGGTCATGGCGCCGCATATCGACATTTCCGAAGACCCGCATGTGAAGAAGGGCAAGGGCAGCTCGCCTTTCGACGACGAAGGTGTCGTCACGCGTGCGCGCTCAGTTGTCGAGGGTGGCGTGCTGCAGGGCTACTTCCTGTCCAGCTACTCGGCGCGCAAGCTGGGCATGAAGACCACAGGCCATGCCGGCGGTTCGCACAACCTGCGCATGACCAGCCGTGCCACCGCGCCTGGCGACGACCTGCCGACGATGATCCGGCGCCTCGGCCGCGGATTGCTCGTCACCGAGCTGATGGGGCAGGGCGTGAACTACGTGACCGGCGACTATTCGCGGGGCGCGAGCGGCTACTGGGTCGAGAACGGCGAGATCGCCTACCCGGTTCATGAGGTCACCATCGCCGGCAACCTCAAGGACATGCTGCACAACATCGTCGGCATTGGCGCCGACGAGTACACGATGGGCACCAAGACCATCGGTTCGGTGCTCGTCACGGGCATGAAACTCGCTGGCAACTGACGCGCATCTGGCGCGTCAGCGCCGGGGTAAATCCGGGCCGGAGGCCGGTGCAGCCTTCCTAGAATCGGCCGGCAATTTTCTCTCTTCGCAAATCCGAAAACAGGAGACTTCAATGACCATGGAACGTCGTTCCTTCGTGCGCCACGCCGGCCTGGCTGGCGTGCTGGCGGCAGGTGCCGCCCCGGCCGTCGTGCATGCCCAGGCGCAGGTGCGCTGGCGCCTCGCATCGAGCTTCCCGAAGTCGCTGGACACCATCTTTGGCGCCGCAGACGTGTTCGCGAAGAAGGTCTCCGAGATGACCGGCGGCAAGTTCCAGATCTCCGTGCATGCTGGCGGCGAGATCGTGCCGGCGCTGCAGGTGGTTGACGCGGTGCAGAACGCCACCGTCGAGATCGCGCACACGGCGCCCTACTACTTCTTCGGCAAGGACGAGACCTTCGCGCTGGGCTGCGCCATCCCCTTCGGCCTGAACAGCCGCCAGATGACGGCCTGGATGGTGGAGGGCAACGGCCTGAAGCTGATGCGCGAGTTCTATCGCAACTACAACATCATCAACTTCCTCGGCGGCAACACCGGCGCACAGATGGGCGGCTGGTATCGCAAGGAGATCAAGAGCGTCGCCGACATCAAGGGCCTGAAGATCCGCATCGGCGGCTTCGCTGGCCGCGTGATGGAGCGCATGGGTGCTGTGCCGCAGCAGATCGCCGGTGGCGAGATCTATTCGGCGCTGGAAAAGGGCACCATCGACGCGGCCGAGTGGGTTGGCCCCTATGACGACCAGAAGCTGGGCTTCAACAAGGTCGCGCCCAACTACTACTACCCCGGCTGGTGGGAAGGCGGCCCGCAGCTGGACTTCTTCATCAACACCAAGGCGTACGAGGGTTTGTCGGCCGAGTACAAGGCCGTGGTCGAAGCAGCATCTGCAATGGCGCATATCGACATGCAGGCCAAGTACGACGCCAAGAACCCCGGCGCGCTGAAGCAGCTGGTGGGTTCGGGCACCAAGTTGTTCCGCTTCCCCAAGGACGTGATGGACGCCGCGTTCAAGGAATCCATGGGCATCTACGCCGAGCTGTCGGCCAAGAACCCGAACTGGAAGAAGGTCTACGAGGATTTTTCCAACTTCCGTCGCGACCAGAACCTCTGGTTCCGCTTCTCGGAAGCCGGCTTTGACGACTTCATGCAGGCGCAGAAGCTGTAAGCCTCGCGCCGCAGCAAAGGCAAAGCCCCGCGATGCGGGGCTTTTTCGTTGGCGGCCCGGAGTGCCTCCCGGAGTGCCTACTTCTTCGCCGCGTCCTCCAGGGCACGCCGCACGGCGTCGCCGTCATCCGCGGGCGCGCTGGCACCTGACGCCGCTGGTTCAGGGGCGAACAGCTTGCTCGCATCGTCCGAGCTCATGTCAGCGGGCTTGTCGTGGCCGCCCATCTGCTGCAACAGCTCCGACGCCTGGTTCAGGTCCACTGCCTTCTCCTTGTCGAGAAAGACGGTCACGGTCTGCGGGAAGAAGATGACGATGGCGACGAGGATGAGCTGCATGAACACCCAGGGGATGGAGCCCATGTAGATGTCGCTGGACAGCACCTTCTTCGGGATCGAGCCGTTCTTGAACAGCGTGTCCGAGATGCCGCGCAGATAGAACAGCGCAAAGCCGAACGGCGGGTGCATGAAGCTGGTCTGCATGTTCACGCACAGCATGACGCCGAACCAGACGAGGTCGATGCCCATCTTCTCGGCCACCGGCCCGAGCAGCGGCAGGATGATGAAGGCGATCTCGAAGAAGTCGAGGAAGAAGGCCAGGAAGAAGATGAACAGGTTGACGACGATCAGGAAGCCGATCTGGCCGCCCGGCAGGTCGCTCAACATGTGCTCGATCCAGCGCCCGCCTTCGACGCCCTGGAACACCAGCGAGAAGGTGCGCGAGCCGATCAGGATGAAGACCACCATGGCCGTGATGCGCATGGTGCCGAGCATGGTCTCCTTGATCAGCGGCCAGTTCAGGCGCTTGTGCAGGCCGGCCAGGATGAAGGCGCCGACCGCACCCATCGCACCGGCCTCGGTCGGCGTGCAGATGGCCGTGTTGATGCCGGGCAGGCCGCCCATGGAGCCGAGCACGGCAAAGATCAGCACGGCCGACGGAACGATGCCGCGCAAACACTTCTTCCACAGTGCCCAGCCTTGCAGCGTGCGCGCTTCCTTGGGAACACCGGGTACGTGGTCCGGCTTCACACGGCTCAGCACGAAGGTGTAGAGCGCAAAGATCAGCACCTGCAGGATGGACGGGCCCCAGGCGCCCTTGTACATGTCGCCCACGGAGCGGCCGAGTTGGTCCGCCAGCACGACCAGTACCAGCGACGGCGGCACCAGCTGCGTGATCGTGCCCGACGCGGCCAGCACGCCGGTCGCGTAGCGCATGTTGTAGCCGTAGCGCATCATGACCGGCAGCGAGATCATCGCCATCGCGATGACCTGGCCCGCGACGGTGCCGGTGATGGCACCCAGGATGAAGCCGACGATGATGACCGAATAGCCCAGGCCGCCGCGCACCGGGCCGAACAGCTGGCCCATGGAGTCGAGCATGTCCTCCGCGAGGCCGCATTTTTCCAGCAGCGAGCCCATCAGCGTGAAGAAGGGAATGGCCAGCAGCAGGTCGTTGGACAGGATGCCGAAGACGTTCTGCGGCAGCGCGCTCATGAACTCCGGCGGGAACCAGCCCTGGCTCACCGCGAAGAAACCGCAGGCCAGGCCGAGTGCTGCCAGCGAGAACGCGACGGGGAAGCCGATCAGCATGATCACGATCAGCCCCGCGAACATCAGCGGCGGGAAGCTCTCCATCGAGATCATTGCAGGGGCCTCTCGTAGTGGATGTCCATGTCGAACTTGTGCGCGAGCCAGGCCACGCGCTTGATGATTTCGGCCACGCCCTGCAGCGCAACGAGCGCGAAGCCCAGGGGCAGCACCAGCACGGCCGGCCAGCGGATCAGGCCGCCGGCATTGCTCGACACCTCGCCCGAGGTCAGCAGCTTGGTGACATAGCCCATGAAGCCGAGGCTGGCGACCGAGTCACTGGCGCTCATGCCGGTGCTGAGCTTGACGACGAACAGGCCCCAGGACAGCCAGGCCATGTAGCAGATGACCGGCATCAGGAAGACGACGAGGCCGAACAGGTCGACATAAACCTTGCCGTGGCCGGTCAGCCGGCTGTAGACCAGGTCCACACGCACATGCTCGTTGAGTCGGAGCACCTGGGCCGCGCCCAGCATGACGCAGGTGGCGAACAGATACCACTGGATCTCGAGGAAGGAGTTGGAGCTGTAGTCCAGCCCGTAGCGGACGACGGCGTTGGCGGCGCTGATGAAGCAGGACAGCAGCACGGCCCAGGCGGCAATCTTGCCGAAGCGGTCGTTCAGGCTGTCGATGCGCCGCGCAAGGGAGAGCAGGGCGTTCATGGGCTGGGCAGGAGAAAAGCGAAGCGGCCGCCAATGTAGCGACCGCTTGGGGGGCGTCGGCTTCATTCAGCCGTCGTTCAGGGTAAGCCCCGAGGGGGTTCAGCCCAGTTGCTGGGCTTGCATGAACAGGCGAG
Source organism: Roseateles sp. P5_E4 (assembly GCF_054049255.1). NCBI lineage: Bacteria > Pseudomonadati > Pseudomonadota > Betaproteobacteria > Burkholderiales > Sphaerotilaceae > Roseateles > Roseateles sp. P5_E4. The sequence goes on from NZ_JBFUMS010000001.1 coordinate 325,690, forward strand.
TCGATCGGGCACCGGAGCGGCAGAAGACCAGCAGCGGCCGCGGTAGTTCGGCCAGCAGATCGGCGAAGGCCGCAATCTCCTCGGGCGACTGGTAGCCGCCGGCCACCGGCAGGTGGCGATACGCCAGGCCTGCAGCTTCAGCGGCAGCTTGAATGGCTGCCGAGGTCGGCTGGTCGGGGCCGTGCTCGAAATCGGGCCGGTTGTTGACGACGCTCTTGAAGCCCATCGCCGCCGCTTCGGCCATGGCTTCGGGCGTCAGCTGAGGGGCGGCGCAGATGTCGGGGGCGATGGCTTGCATCGGCAGGCTCATGGCGGCTCCTTACTTGGCCAACGCGGCCTTGACCGCGCTTGAGACCGTGCTCATTTCGGCTACGCCGCTGAGTGCGGCCTTGGCGGCCGCCATGACCTTACCCATGTCGCCCGGGCCGCTCGCGCCCAGTTCGGCCACGATGGCGGCCACCTTTTCGGCCACAGCCTCGGCCGACAGGCGCTCAGGCAGATAGGCCTGCAGCACCGCCAGCTCGGCGGTTTCCTTGGCAACGAGGTCGTCGCGGCCGGCGGCGGCGAACTGACTGATCGAGTCCTTGCGCTGCTTGATCAGCTTGTCGACGATGGCCACCAGGGCCGTGTCGTCCACGACGACGCGCTCGTCCACTTCCTTCTGCTTCACGGCGGCCAGCAGGCCACGGATGGTCAACAGACGATCGGCTTCCTTGGCGCGCATCGCGGCCTTCATGTCTTCGGTGATGCGGTCTTTGAGGCTCATGGCGTAGAGGGTATGAAAAAACAAAAACCCGCGACAGCGTCCTGTGGCGGGTTTTGGTGTCAACCGGAGCTGTTATGCAAACAGGCCCCGGGTCGCGTCAGAGACGATCAGAACAGCTTCTTGGGCAGCTGCATGCTGCGCACACGCTTGTAATGGCGCTTGACGGCGGCAGCCTTCTTGCGCTTGCGCTCGGCGGTGGGCTTCTCGTAGAACTCGCGGGCGCGAAGTTCGGTCAGCAGACCCAGTTTCTCGATGGTGCGCTTGAAGCGACGCAGGGCGACGTCGAACGGCTCGTTTTCCTTGACGCGGATGGTGGTCATTTATTTCCTTCAGATTGCGCTCGGTGTTCGCGGCTGGGATCAGCAGCAGGTTCCGGATTACTGCTTCTCTTGAGTCTTCTTCGAGAAGTGCAGCGAATCGACGCGCAGGTTTGCCAGCAAAGCCGGGGATTGTAGCCAGAAAATCAACGACTTGCCAAGATTCGCTCAAGCTGTTGTGGCGGTGTCCGCCATGGCCCGGGCGCAGGCAGCTGCACTGGCCCACGCCCATTGAAAGTTGTAGCCGCCCAGCCAGCCGGTCACGTCCACGACTTCACCGATGAAATACAGGCCCGGGACGCGCTTGCTCTCGAGCGTTTGCGAACTCAGTTCCTTGGTGCTGACGCCACCGCGCATGACTTCGGCCTTGCGCCAACCCTCGTCGCCGTTGGGCATCAACTGCCAATCGTGCACGCTTCGGCCCAGGCGCTGCAGGTCGGCGTCGCGGCAGTCGGGCAGCGGTTTGGTGGCGTCCAGGTTTGCGCGCTCCAGCCAGGCGGCCGCCAGGCGCTGCGGCAGGCGGGACGCAAATTCGTTGCCGAGTTGGCGGCGTGAGGTGGCCTTGGCCTGGACAAGTTCCTTCTCCAGTTGGAGGTCGGGCGCCAGATTGAGCTGCAGCGCCTGATCATCGGCGCGGTAGCTTGAGATCTGCAGGATGGCCGGGCCGCTGAGACCACGATGTGTGAACAGCAGGTCTTCAAGGAACCGCATGCGCGCTTTGCCACTGCCAACGCTGACTTCCACTGGCAACGACAACCCGGCCAGGGCGGCGAAGGGTGCCCAGGCGTCCGCATCGAAGGTCAGAGGCACCAGCGCCGGGCGCGGCTCCACGATGGCGTGCTCGAAGCGCTTGGCCAGTCGCAGGCCCCAGTCGCTGGCGCCGATCTTGGGCACAGGCAGCCCGCCGGTCGCGACGACGACGCGCGGCGCCAGCACCGGACCCTGGCTGGTGTCCAACTCGAAGCCACCTTCGGGCAGCCTGCGCACGTCCGCCACCGTGCAGGGCTGCCAGCGCGTCACGCCACCCGCCTCGCATTCCTTGACCAACATCTGGATGATCTGCTCAGCGGAGTCGTCGCAGAACAACTGGCCCTTGTGCTTCTCGTGGAAGGCGATGCCATAGCCCTGCACAAGCTTGATGAAGTCCTGCGGGGTGTAGCGGGCCAGGGCTGAGCGGCAGAAGGCGGGGTTTTCGGACAGGAAATTGGCCGGCCCGGCCTCACGATTCGTGAAATTGCACCGGCCGCCGCCCGAGATACGAATTTTTTCGGCCAGCTTGGGCGAGTGGTCGATCAGCAGCACCTTGAGACCCCGCTGGCCCGCCAGGCCAGCACAGAACAGCCCTGCCGCCCCCGCGCCCACCACCACCGCATCGAATCCCCGCATAGACCTCCCGTGAATGGGGCGGCATTGTCGTGGGTGGGCGCATCGAAACTCGTTAGGATTCACGCCGGGTAGCAAAAGGGTCTTCTAGGGGGGAGGCCCGATTCATGGGGTGGCACGGCCTTGCTGGTGCTGCTTTGGCCCCACTACAGTCCCCCGACACCTTTGGTATTCGCGGCATTGCGCCGCGAATACACGATGGCATCACAACGATCTCATGGACATGACCGCTGACCAGACCGCGATGCAGCCGCCGCCCGGCAGCTTGGCGCATTGGCTGGCAGGCCACGGAGAACTGGGCGGCGAGACACTGGCCGGCCTCATCTCGTTGATCGAGCCCCTGGGCAGCCAGGCGGCGATCAAGGCGATGTCCACCGGCCGATACGTATTTGCGAGCACGGGCCTGGCGCAGATGTTCGAGCGTGAAGCGGTGGTCGGCCACACGGACGCCGAGTTGCTCAAGGCCGACGAGACGACGGCCTTGCGTCGTGTCGAGCAGACGGTCATGGCCCAGCGTCACCCGGTCGTCAGCGAGCACAAGCTGGAAATCAACAGCCGTCGCCGCGAGTTCAGCGTCACCCGGCTGGCCCTGAGTGCCGACTTCCTGCTCTCGGTATGGCATGAGCGCACCGAGGAGCGCCACCGAGAGGCCCATCTGCAGCGCGCCCTGGCCCAGATCGAGCAGCAGCAGTCCTCCATCGAGCAGATCCGCCGCGAGCTGCAGCAGGGCTCGGGGCGGGACGATGTTTCGGGCCTCTACATGCGGGCCCAGTTCGACGACCAGTTGCTGCGCGAGATCGACCTTTCTTCGCGCGAGCATCGTGAGTTCGCCCTCGTCATCATTGCGTTGGATGCCTCGCCGGCCATCACCGGCCTGGGTGATGACGCCCAGCAGCGCCTGCTCGAGGGCATCGGTCGCATGCTGCGCGCCAACACGCGGGCGATGGACTCGGCCTGCCGCATCGGGCCGCAACGCTTTGCGGTGCTGCTGTCCGGCGTGGGCCTGGCGACGGCCCATGCACGCATGGAGCAACTGCGCCGCCAGTGCGCGGCCCAGATCGTCGTGTTGAATGGCCAGGACCTGGGCTTGTCCATCTCGATGGGCGTGTCCAGCTTCCCGCATACCGCCTCGCGCCAGGACGAGCTGATGGCCGCCAGCGAAGCAGCTGTGCACGAGGCGCAGCGCCGCGGTGGCAACCAGGTCGTGCTGGCGTCCATTGCCTTCGGCTAAAGCTCCGACAGCCCCTTGTAGAGCATGTAGGCCGCGAGCGCGAACAACAGCATCGCGAAGACCCTTTTCAGCTGAGCCACGTCCATGGCATGGGCCGCGCGCGCGCCGAGCGGTGCCATCGTCACGCTGGCCACGGCAATCAACGCCAGCGCTGGCAGATAGAGGTAGCCCACCGATCCCGGCAGGGCCGGCGTCAGCCCCCAACCGCCAATGACGTAGCCGAGCGTGTTCGCGACCGCGATCGGGAAGCCCAGGGCGGCGCTTGTCGCGACGGCGAGGTGCACCGGCACATTGCACCAGACCATGAAGGGCACGCTGACAAAGCCGCCACCAGCCCCCACCATGCCTGAAAGCAGGCCGATTCCCGCGCCCGCACTGAACTGGCCGGTCGTGCCAGGCATCTGCCGGCTGGGCGCCGGGCGCTTGTTGCGCAGCATCTGCCAACCCGAAAAGCTGACGAATGCGGCGAAGACCAAGGCCAGCCAGGCGCCTTTGAGAAGGGCGAACAGGCCGGCACCCGCCAGCAGGCCGCCGATGAGGATGCCGGGCGCCAAGCCCTTGACGAGATCCCAGCGCACCGCGCCGCGCTGGTGATGGGCGCGCACGCTGGACAGCGACGTGAACATGATGGTGGCCATGGACGTCGCGATGGCCATCTTGACCGCCAGGCCCGGCTCGACGCCGCGCTGGCTCAGGATGAAGGTCAGGATGGGCACCATCAGCATGCCGCCGCCGATGCCGAGCAATCCCGCGAGGAAGCCAGCCGCGAGGCCGAGTGCGAGCAGTTCCGCGGCGAGGGTGGCTGTCATTTGCCGTGCAGGCGCTTCAACACGGCTTGCCATTCGGCCGGCGTGACCGGCGTGATCGACAGCCGGCTGCCGCGCTCCAACACGCGCATCGACGCGAGCTCCGGCGCCTCGCGCATTTCCTTCAGGCTCAGCAACCGCGTCGTCTCGCGCCAGCGCACGTCAACATGGACCCAGCGCGGTGCCTCGGGCTTGGACTTGGAGTCGTAGTAATGGCTGCCCGCGTCGAACTGCGTCGCATCCGGATAGGCCGCGCTGCTGACCTCGGCGAGGCCGGCGATGCCCGGCTCGGGGCAGGAGGAGTGATAGAAGAGCACGCCATCGCCCACCTGCATGTCGTCGCGCATGAAGTTGCGCGCCTGGTAGTTGCGGACGCCCGTCCATGGCAAAGTGCCGGCGCGTTGCAGGTCGAGGATCGAAGCCTCGTCGGGCTCTGATTTCATCAGCCAGTAGTTCATCAGCTGATGCTAAGCGGGAAGAAGGTGTCCACCGCAATCCGGGGGGCCGAGATCCTGAACACCCAGGGGTAATCAGGTGGGCGAGGTCAGCCGGACTTCGGGTTCATCTGACGCGAGACGATCACGCCCGTCCGGCATGTTCCAAGCCCTTGCTCATAGAGCATCGGATGAAGGAAATAAAGCCCCGGGGAAAGCGGTGGACGGCGTGAATTCTAAGTCTTAGAGCAGCTGCCCGTCGTGACCGAGTGCTTCATCCAGGCGCTTGACGAGGGTATCGATTTCGGGCGTTGACACCGGCGTCTCACGCGAGGTGTCGGCGAGCTGGTAGGCCAGGTTCAGCGCGGCCAATACGGCGATGCGTTCGCGTGCCTTGACCTTGCCGGCGTCGCGGATGGCGCTCATCTCGCGGTCCACCTGGGCCACGGCGGAGCTCAATGCAGCCTCGCCGCCTTCGGGGCAGCCGAGCAGATAGCTCTGGCCCATGATGGTCACTTCCATCTGCTTCATGCGTCTTCCTTGGGCGTCTCGACGGGCAGGCGCTCCAGCAGCGCATCGACGCGCGCTCGCGCCGCATTCAGCCGCGAGCGCAGGCTGTCGCGCTCTTGCGTGAGGGCCGCCACCTGCTCGAGCAGCAGGGTGTTGGTTCGGGTCAACTCGTCGTGGCGCAGCAGCAGGCGTTCGACGCGTTCGGTGAGGTCGCTGAGTTGGGCCATGGCGTGTGAGGGTTCAGGCGGCGGATTTTAGGTTCCGGCCGTAGTCGCATTCGTTGATGACCGCGCAAACATTGCACAGCGGCTTGCGCGCCTGGCAGACATAGCGGCCGTGCAGGATCAGCCAGTGATGGGCGTCAACCAGATAGTCTGTTGGCACGCGGTCCAGCAAGCCCAACTCGACGGCCAGCGGCGTCTTGCCTGGTGCGAGGCCGGTGCGGTTGCTGACGCGGAAGATGTGCGTGTCAACCGCCATCGTCGGCTCGCCAAAAGCAACGTTGAGCACGACGTTGGCCGTCTTGCGGCCGACACCAGGCAAGGCTTCGAGATCGGGGCGTGAGCGTGGCACTTCGCCACCATGCAGGTCGATCAGCATGCGGCAGGTCTGCAGCAGATGCCTTGCCTTGCTGCGGTACAGGCCGATGGTTTTGATGTACGACTCGAGGCCTTCCTGGCCAAGGGCGAGGATCTGCGCGGGTGTGTTGGCAACCGCGAACAGGCGCCTGGTGGCCTTGTTGACACCCACGTCGGTGGCCTGGGCGGACAGCAGCACGGCGGTCAGCAACTCGAAGACGCTGGTGAACTCCAGTTCGGTCTGGGGCGCCGGGTTGGCAGCCTTGAGGATGGCGAAGAAGCGTTCGACTTGGCTCGCGTTCATGCCGCGATTGTCATGTCCGTTTGGCCCTGGCGCGGGCAAGCGCGGCTTCAATGGCCGCGCGCTTGCGGTCGAGCTGCGCGGGGTCGGTGATCGCAGATGCCGCCGGCAGGTCCGCCAGCTTGGCTTCGGCCTTGACAACCAGGCGCGCTGCGTTCTCTTCGGCTTCGCGATGGCGGCGGAACTGGCGAAAGGCGTAGCGCTCGCGCGCCTCGTCGGCCTGCGGCGGGCTCCAGGCCGCCCAGCCGGTGGCAGTGGTGACCTCGGGCATGGAGATGCAGTCGACCGGGCAGGCCGGTACGCACAGTTCGCAGCCGGTGCACTGAGCAGTGACAATCACGTGCATGGCCTTGGGTGCCCCGACGATGCAGTCGGCCGGGCAGGCCTTGATGCAGAGGGTGCAGCCGATGCACCAGGCTTCGTCGATGACGGCGACGCCACGCGTGGCTTCAATGCCGTTGACGGGATTCAATGGCAGGGCAGGGCGCCCGGTGATCGCGGCGAGTCGTGCAATGCCCTCTGCACCGCCAGGAGGGCATTGGTTGATCTCGGCCTCACCCGCGGTGATGGCGTCGGCGTAGCGGCGGCAGTCCGGGTAACCGCAGCGAGTGCATTGGGTCTGCGGCAGTGCGGCGTCGATCAGCTCCGCGAGGTTCACGCTGGATTCAAGCCTTTCGCTTGCGGGCCGCCGGCTTGGCTGTGGTCTTGGCCACCGCCACCTTGGCCGTCTTCTTTAGCGGCGCAGCTTCGTATTTGGCGATGAAGTCGCGCACTTCGGGATAGACCTTCTCGCGCCAGCGGCGGCCCGAGAAGATGCCGTAATGGCCGGCGCCAATGGCGTCGTAGTGGTACTGGTGCTGCTTGGCAACACCCGAGCAGATGTCGTGTGCGGCCTTGGTCTGACCGGCGCCGGAGATGTCGTCCAGCTCGCCCTCGACAGTCAGCAGCGCGGTGGTCTTGATGTCCTGCGGGCGCACGAAGTGGCCGTCGACTGCCCAGGTGCCGTTGACGAGGGCGAAGTCCTGGAAGACGGTCTTGATGGTGTCGAGGTAGTACTCGGCCGGCATGTCGAGTACGGCGTTGTATTCGTCGTAGAACTTGCGGTGGGCTTCAGCGCTGTCATCGTCGCCGCGCACCAGGTCCAGGAAGTAGTCGTAGTGCGACGACAGGTGGCGATCCGGATTCATCGCAACGAAGCCGGTGTGCTGCAGGAAGCCCGGGTAGACCTCGCGGCCGGCGCCCGGGAAGTTGGTCGGTACGCGGTAGATGACGTTGTTCTCGAACCAGCTGTAGCTGCGGTTCATGGCCAGGTTGTTGACTGCCGTCGGGCTCTTGCGGGCGTCGATGGGGCCACCCATCATGGTCATGCTGCGCGGCGTGGCTTCACCGGCGCTGGCCATCAGCGAGATGGCAGCCAGCACAGGCACGGTGGGCTGGCAGACGGAGATCACATGGCCGTCGGCGCCGCCGACGTGGCGGATGAACTCCTGCACGTAGTGGATGTAGTCGTCCAGGTGGAAGGGGCCGACTTCGAGCGGCACCATGCGCGCGTCGGTCCAGTCGGTGATGTAGACCTTGTGGTCCTTCAGCAGTTGCTTGACGGTTTCGCGCAGCAGCGTGCTGTGGTGGCCGGACAGCGGCGCCACGACCAGCACCGTGGGCTGGTCCTTCATCTTGGCCAGCACCTTGAGATCGTCGGTGTAACGCTTGAAGCGCAGCAGGCGGCAGAAGGGCTTCTCGAGCGCCACCAGCTCCTGCACCGCGACGTCGACGCCGTCGACCTCCACGGACTTGATGTCGAACTCAGGCTTCTCGTAGTCCTTGGCCAGCCGATGCATCAGGTCCAGGCCGGCAGACAGGCGCTGCGCCATCGGCGTGTGGGTGAACGGTGACAGCGGGTGGCTGTAGAGCTTGGCCGACGCGGCTGCGAACTCAGAGAAGGGACTGAGCAGCGCGCGCTGGGTTTCGAAGAACTGATACAGCATTGGCAAACCTTGAACTAGGGGCCGGGACGCCCCGATGGTGCCAGAAAACGCTTTCGGCCTTGTGCGCTGCAGCATCGGATGGGCGGTCAAACCGCCAATCCTGCGCACTTGGCTGGTGCATTGAAGGGTTTTCAGCCCTTGATGACCGCCGCCATCGCGCTGGCGACGGTGGGCAGATTGCCCTCATTCAGTGCGGCGACACAGATGCGGCCAGAGTCCACGCCATAGACGCCGAACTCGCTGCGCAGACGCTGCATCTGGGTGGCGTTCAAGCCCGAGTAGCTGAACATACCCAGTTGCTCAGTGACGAAGGACAGGTCTTGGGTCACGCCGGCAGCTTTCAACGCGGCGACCAGCGCGCCGCGCATGGCCTTGATGCGCACACGCATGCCGGCCAGCTCCTCTTCCCAAAGCGCGCGCAGCTTGTCGTCGGACAGCACCTGGGCGACGACCTGGGCACCATGCGTGGGCGGGTTGGAGTAGTTGGTGCGGATCATGATCTTCAGCTGCGACAGCACGCGCACGGCTTCCTCGTCGCTGCTGCAAACCACGCTCAACGCGCCGCAGCGTTCGCCGTACAGCGAGAAGCTCTTGGAGAAGCTGGTGGACACGAAGAAACCGACACCGGCGGCCATGAACTGGCGCACCGCCTCGCCATCTTCCTTCAGGCCGAAGCCGAAGCCCTGGTAGGCCATATCGAGGAAGGGCGTCAGGCCCTTGGCCTTGACGGCGGCGACGACCTGGGCCCACTGCTCGGCCGTGATGTCATAGCCGGTCGGGTTGTGACAGCAGGCGTGCAGCACGACGACGGTGCCGGCGGGTGCGGCATTCAGCGCGGCCAACATGCCGTCGAAGTTGATGCCCTTCTTGGCCGCGTCGTAGTAGGGGTAGGCCTCGACCGTGAAGCCGGCCTGGGTGAACAGGGCGCGGTGGTTCTCCCAACTCGGGTCGGAGATCAGCACCTTGGAGGCGGGGTTGAGCTGCTTCAGGAAGTCGGCGCCGATCTTCAGCGCGCCGGTGCCGCCCAGGGCCTGCACGGTGGCGACGTTCTTCAGTTCGGAGCCGAAGACCAGCTTCTGAACGGCCTTGTCATAAGCGGCAATGCCATCAATGGGGAGGTAGCCGCGCGGCTTGGGGGCGGCGGCCATGGCGGCCTCGGCTTCGCGGACGCATTTCAACAGCGGCAGCTTGCCGGCTTCGTCGTAGTAGACGCCAACGCCGAGATTGACCTTGCCGGGGCGGGTGTCGGCGTTGAACTGCTCGTTCAGGCCGAGGATGGGGTCACGGGGAGCAAGGGCGACATCGGCGAACAAAGACATGGCGGGTTCCTGAAGGGACGTTGGCAGGAGGGGAGGCTTGAAGAATCAGGGTCTGCGCTAACCTGACCGCTTCTGCATTGCAGCAATGCAGCGCAGCAATTTTGCCGCCGAACCCAGGGAATTCCCCATGCAAGAAGCCTTGAACGTCATGTCCGGTCCAGAAAGTGACTCGGAGGAACGCAAGGGCGAATTCGTCAGCTTCGAAGGCTCGCCGTTCCAGCTGTTCCAGCCTTTCCCGCCGGCGGGGGATCAGCCGACCGCCATTGCCAAGCTCATCGAAGGCATCAACGACGGCCTCAGCTACCAGACCCTGCTGGGCGTCACCGGTTCGGGCAAGACCTTCACGATGGCCAATGTCATCGCCCGCTTGGGGCGCCCGGCCATCGTCTTTGCTCCCAACAAGACGCTGGCGGCCCAGCTCTACAGTGAGTTCCGGGACTTCTTTCCGAACAACGCCGTCGAGTACTTCGTCAGCTATTACGACTATTACCAGCCCGAGGCTTATGTGCCGCAGCGCGACCTTTTCATCGAGAAGGACAGCGCGATCAACGAGCACATCGAGCAACTGCGGCTTTCGTGCACCAAGAGCCTGTTGGAGCGGCGCGACGTGATCATCGTGGCGTCCGTATCGGCCATCTACGGCATCGGCAATCCGAGCGACTACCACCAGATGGTGATGACGCTGCGCGTGGGCGACAAGATGGGCCAGCGCGACGTCATCGCCCACCTGATCCGCATGCAGTACACCCGCAACGAAATGGAGTTCGTGCGCGGGCATTTCCGCGTGCGCGGCGACACCATCGATGTATTCCCGGCCGAACACTCGGAGCTGGCCATCCGCATCGAACTCTTCGACGACGAGATCGAGGCGCTGTCGCTGTTTGACCCTCTCACGGGGCAGATCCGCCAGAAGATCCCGCGCTTCACCGTTTACCCGAGCAGCCATTACGTGACGCCGCGCGACCGCGTGCTGGCGGCCACCGACGCGATCAAGGCGGAGTTGCGCGAGCGCGTTGATTTCTTCGTCAAGGAGGGCAAGCTGGTGGAGGCGCAGCGCGTCGAGCAGCGCACGCGCTTCGACCTGGAGATGTTGCAGGAGGTGGGCCACTGCAAAGGCATTGAGAACTACACGCGCCACCTGTCCGGCGCCCAGCCGGGCGACCCGCCGCCGACGCTGGTGGACTACCTGCCCAAGGACGCCCTCATGTTCCTGGACGAGAGCCACGTGCTGATCGGCCAGTTCGGCGGCATGTACAACGGTGACCGGGCGCGCAAGACGACGCTGGTGGAATACGGCTTTCGCCTGCCGTCCGCCTTGGACAACCGGCCGCTGAAGTTTGCCGAGTTCGAACGCAAGATGCGTCAGGCCATCTTTGTGTCGGCCACGCCGGCGCAGTACGAGCAGGACAACGCGGGTCAGGTCGTCGAGCAGGTCGTGCGGCCGACGGGCCTGGTTGACCCCCTCGTCGAGGTCCGGCCGGCCACTCATCAGGTCGACGACGTGCTTCAGGAGATCCGCCTGCGTGTCGAGGTGCATGAGCGCGTGTTGATCACGACCCTGACCAAGCGCATGGCTGAGCAACTGACCGACTACCTCAGCGACAACGGCGTCAAGGTGCGCTATCTGCACTCCGACGTGGACACGGTGGAGCGTGTCGAGATCCTGCGCGACCTGCGACTGGGCGCTTTCGACGTGCTGGTGGGCATCAACCTGCTGCGCGAGGGGCTGGACATCCCCGAGGTGTCGCTTGTCGCCATCCTGGATGCCGACAAGGAAGGCTTCCTGCGCGCCGAGCGCAGCCTGATCCAGACCATCGGCCGGGCCGCGCGCAACCTGAACGGCAAGGCCATCCTGTACGGCGACCGCATCACCGAGTCGATGCGCAAGGCCATTGGCGAGACCGAACGCCGGCGCGCCAGGCAGATCGCCTTCAACGAGGAAAACGGCATCACGCCCCGCAGCGTGCAAAAGCGCATCAAGGATTTGATCGACGGCGTCTATTCGGCCGAATCCGGCCGAGACGATGCCAAATTGCTGGCAGCGGCCAAGGTCGAGGACTTGTCCGAGAAGGATCTGGCCAAACGTATCGCCCAGCTCGAAAAGCAGATGCTGGAACACGCCCGCAACCTGGAGTTCGAACAGGCTGCGCGGATGCGCGATCAACTGGCTCAACTGCGCGAGCAGGCCTTCGGCGCCCGCGTGCACGACAACATCGTGCCCCTGGACAGTGCTCGAAAGGCAGGTCCAGTTCGCTGAAGCTGCTGCGCCGCAGCAAAAAACCTGCCGAAACCTAGGGATACCTGGCGGCCATAGGAAGTGGCCGAGTAGTCGAGTAAAATCATCGGAAATGATTCGCTCGGGTATTGTCTGGGCGTGCCGGGTTAACCCGAAATCATTTGTCCAGGACAAATCCTGGTCGTGCCACTCGCTAAGGAGTTTTTATGCGTCTCACTACCAAAGGCCGGTTTGCAGTCACCGCGATGCTGGACCTGGCGCTGCGCGAGAATACAGGCCCCGTGGCCCTGGCGGCGATCAGCCAACGGCAGCAGATTTCGCTCTCCTACCTGGAGCAGCTCTTCGGCAAGCTGCGTCGCCATGAACTGGTGGAAAGCACCCGTGGCCCGGGTGGCGGTTATTCGCTGGGCCGCAAGGCCGAGAACATCACCGTGGCCGACATCATCGTCGCCGTGGACGAGGCGCTGGACGCCACCGGCTGCGGCGGCAAGGAAAACTGCATGGGCGAGGACAGCGGCCGCTGCATCACCCATGAACTCTGGACCAATCTGAACGCCAAGATGATCGAGTACCTCGATTCCGTCTCCCTGCGCAAGCTCGCCGATGAGCAACTGGCCAAGGGCTTCGAGGTCGAGGCGGCGCCGGTCAAGCGCGCCATCTCCAGCCAGCCGGTGCTCAAGCCCATCCGCGTCACGGCGCCGAACTCGGTCTTTGCCCTGGGTGGCAATCTCGGTGGCGCATTCAGCAAGTAAGACCAAGAACTCAAAAGAAGTCGTTCCATGGACATGACCCCGCACTTCCCGATCTACCTCGACTACGGCGCGACGACGCCGTGCGATCCCCGCGTGGTGGACGCGATGATTCCCTGGTTGCGCGAGCACTTCGGCAACCCGGCGTCCCGCAGCCACGCCTGGGGCTGGGAAGCGGAAGAGGCGGTCGAGAAGGCGCGCGTGCAGGTGGCCGAGTTGATCGGCGCCGACCCGCGCGAGATCGTCTGGACGTCCGGCGCGACCGAGTCCAACAACCTGGCACTCAAGGGCGCCGCGCAGTTCTACAAGACGCGCGGCAAGCACCTGATCACCGTCAAGACCGAGCACAAGGCCGTGCTCGACACGATGCGTGAGCTGGAGCGTCAGGGCTTTGAGGTGACCTACCTCGATGTGCAGGAAAACGGTCTGTTGGATCTGGAAGTGTTCAAGGCGGCATTGCGCCCGGACACCATCCTGGCCTCGGTCATGTACGTCAACAACGAGATCGGCGTCATCCAGGACGTGGTCGCGTTGGGCAACCTGTGCCGCGAGCGCGGCGTCATCTTCCACGTCGACGCGGCGCAGGCCACCGGCAAGGTCGCTATCGATATGGCCAAGCTGCCCATTGACCTGATGAGCTTGGCCTCGCACAAGAGCTACGGCCCCAAGGGCATCGGCGCTCTCTACGTGCGCCGCAAGCCGCGCATCCGCCTGGAAGCGCAGATGCACGGCGGTGGCCACGAGCGCGGCATGCGCTCCGGCACGCTGCCCGTGCACCAGATCGTCGGCATGGGCGAGGCCTTCCGTATCGCCCGCGAGGAAATGGGCGCCGAGAGCGAACGCATCCGCGCACTGCACAACAAGCTGATCAAGGGCCTGTCCGGTATCGAGCAGACCTTCATCAACGGTGACCTCGAGCACCGCGTGCCGCACAACCTGAACATCTCGTTCAATTACGTCGAGGGCGAGTCGCTGATCATGGGCGTCAAGGGCCTGGCGGTGTCGTCGGGCTCGGCTTGCACGTCGGCGAGCCTGGAGCCCAGCTATGTGCTGCGCGCACTGGGCCGCAGCGACGAGCTGGCGCACAGTTCGCTGCGCATGACCATCGGCCGTTTCACGACCGAAGAAGAAATCGACTACGCGATCAGCGTGCTGACCGACCGCGTGGCCAAGCTGCGCGAACTGTCCCCGCTTTGGGACATGTACAAGGACGGCATCGACATCTCGACCATCCAGTGGGCTGCCCACTGACGGACGACAGTCCACTGCGGACTGTCGTCCGCGGTGGGCAGGCCAAGGGGCTTGCAAGCCCCTTGGCAACCTAGAAGGAGAACACCATGGCATACAGCGAAAAGGTCGTTGACCACTACGAGAACCCCCGCAACGTCGGCAAGTTCGACAACGGCGATGACGACATCGGCACCGGCATGGTCGGCGCGCCCGCCTGCGGCGACGTGATGAAGCTGCAGATCAAGGTCAACCCGGCGACCGGCCTCATCGAGGACGCCAAGTTCAAGACCTATGGCTGCGGCTCGGCCATCGCCTCCAGCTCGCTCGTGACCGAATGGGTCAAGGGCAAGACGCTGGATCAGGCGCTGACGATCAAGAACACGCACATCGCCGAAGAGCTGGCGCTGCCGCCGGTCAAGATCCACTGCTCCATCCTGGCCGAAGACGCCATCAAGGCCGCGGTGGACGACTACCGCGCCAAGCACGCCAACTGACATGTCCGTCACGCTGACCGAAGCCGCAGCCCGCCACGTCAAGCGCTACATCGCCAAGCGCGGCAAGGGCGTGGGCGTGCGGCTGGGCGTGAAAACGACCGGCTGCTCGGGCCTGGCCTACAAGCTGGAATACGCCGATGAGGTGGCGCCCGAGGATGTGATCTTCGAGGGCCATGAGGTCAAGATCCTCATCGACCCCAAGAGCCTGCCTTACCTTGACGGCACCGAGCTGGACTTCGTCCGCGAAGGCCTCAACGAAGGCTTCAAGTTCCGCAACCCGCGCGAGAAAGACAAGTGCGGCTGCGGCGAGTCCTTCCGTGTCTGAAACTCGCTGACTCGACGACAGGCGCGGTGTGAACCGCGCCTTTTGCTTTTCCACTCTGCCATGCGCCTGACCGACAACGATTTCCAGCTCTTCGGCCTGCCTGAGCAGCAGGCCCAGGTGCGCGCCGACATCGATGCACGCTGGAAGTCGCTACAGGCCGAGGTCCACCCGGATCGCTTTGCGTCGGAAGGCGCTGCCGCCCAGCGCCTGGCCATGCAGTGGGCCATGCGTGTCAACGAGGCCCACCAGCGTCTGCGCGACCCGCTCAGGCGCGCCGCCTATCTGTGCGAGCTGCGTGGTGCGCCGGTTCAAGCCGAGAACAACACGCAGATGCCCGCGGCCTTCCTGATGCAGCAGATGGAATGGCGCGAATCGCTTGACGACGCCGACGGCGAAGCCGCCCTCCAGGCACTGGACGACGACGCGGCGCAAGCCGAAACCTCTGCGCTTGCCACCGTGCAGCGTCTGCTCGACGAAGCCGGCGACGCGCCGGCTGCCGCATCCCAGGTCCGCGCGCTGATGTTCATCCAGCGCTTCCGTGCCGATATCGACCAGCGCCTCGCCGCGCTGGATGCCTGAACACCATGGCTCTTCTCCAAATCTCCGAACCCGGCGCGTCGCCCGACCCGCACCAGCGCCGCATCGCCGTGGGCATCGACCTCGGCACGACGCATTCACTCGTCGCCTCCGTTCGCCACGGCGTGGCCGAATGCCTGCCCGACGAGCAGGGCAGGGTCATCCTGCCGTCCGCCGTGCGCTACCTGCCAGAAGGCCGCCGCCAGATCGGCGCCGACGCGCTCGCGGCCCAGGCCGAAGACCCCGAGAACACCATCGTTTCGGTCAAGCGCTTCATGGGCCGCGGCCTGGCCGACGTGGCCAACCGCGAGCAGCTGCCCTACCAGTTCGAGGACCGTCCCGGCATGTTGGCCATCGCCACGCGCGACGGCGTGAAGAGCCCGGTCGAGGTGTCCGCCGAGATTCTGGCTACGCTGCGTTTTCGCGCCGAGGACAGCTTTGTCGACGACCTGTTCGGTGCCGTCATCACGGTGCCGGCCTACTTCGATGACGCCCAGCGCCAGGCTACCAAGGACGCCGCCGAGCTGGCCGGCCTCAAGGTATTGCGCCTCATCAACGAGCCGACCGCTGCTGCCATCGCCTACGGCCTGGACAACGCCAGCGAAGGCTTGTACGCGGTCTACGACCTGGGTGGCGGCACCTTCGACATATCGTTGCTGCGCCTGACGCGCGGCGTGTTCGAGGTCGTCGCGACCGGCGGAGATGCGGCTCTGGGCGGCGATGACTTCGACCGCGTGCTGGCCGACTGGGCGCTGGCCGATCGCGTCGTCGAATCTGCGCATGACAAGCGCGCCGTCCTCGTCGCCGCACGTGCGGCCAAGGAGGCGCTGTCTGACGCTGACTCGACCGAATTGGTCGCCGCGCTGGACGCGGGTGAACTGCGCGTGATCGTTTCGCGCGAGCAGTTCGAGCAATTGGCCCAACCGCTGATCGCCAAGACGCTTTCGTCCGTGAAACGCGTGCTGCGCGACGCCAAGGTGAAAGCGGCTGACGTGGCCGGCACCGTGATGGTCGGTGGCTCCACGCGCATGCCCATCGTGCGCCGCGCGGTGGGCGAGCTGTTCGGCCGCGAAGTGCTGACCAACCTGAATCCCGACGAGGTCGTCGCGCTGGGTGCCGCCATCCAGGCCAACCAGCTCGCCGGGAACGCGGCCGATGGCGAGATCCTGCTGCTGGACGTGATCCCGCTGTCGCTGGGTCTTGAAACCATGGGCGGCCTGACTGAGCGAGTCATCGAGCGCAACTCGACCATCCCCGTCGCCAAGGCCCAGGACTTCACGACCTTCAAGGACGGCCAGACGGCGCTCGCCATTCACGTTGTGCAGGGCGAGCGCGAGTTGGTCAGCGAATGCCGGTCGCTGGCGCGCTTCGAGCTGCGCGGCATCCCGCCCATGGTGGCCGGCGCGGCGCGCATCCGCGTCAGCTTCCAGGTCGATGCCGACGGATTGCTGAACGTATCGGCTGAGGAGCTGACCTCGGGCGTGCAGGCGGCCATCACCGTGAAGCCCAGCTACGGCCTCGGCGACGACGAGATTGCCAACATGCTGAAGGATGGTTTTGCCAGCGCCGAGGGCGACATGGCGGCGCGCAAGCTGCGCGAGGCCAAGGTCGAGGCCGAGCGCATGGTCCTCGCGACGCGCAGCGCGCTGGCCGCCGATGGCGACCTGCTGCCGGCGGCGGAACGCGACGCTCTGGAGGCGCGGTTGAAGGACCTGGCCAAGATGGACGGCGATGCCGACGCCATCGACGCCGCCGTCAAGGCGCTGGCCGAGGCGACCGAAGGCTTTGCCGCCGAGCGCATGAACCGCTCCATCGCCCGCGCGCTGACCGGCCGTGCCGTCAACCAGATTTGAGAACTGACATGCCCGTCATCAAGATCCTTCCCCACGCCGAGTATTGCCCCGACGGCGCCAGCATCACCGCTACGCCCGGCACGTCGATCTGCGAAGCCCTGCTGGCCAACGACATCCACATCGAGCACGCCTGCGATCAAGTCTGCGCCTGCACGACCTGCCACGTCATCGTGCGCGAAGGCGGCCGTTCGTTGAGCGAGATGGAAGAAGACGAAGAGGACATGCTCGACCGCGCCTGGGGGCTGGAGCCCGACTCGCGCCTGTCCTGCCAGGCGCTGCTGCGCCAGCAGGATGTGACGGTCGAGATTCCCAAGTACTCGATCAACCACGCCAAGGAAGGCAAGTGACCTCCGTGCAGCGCATCCTCGGGTTCGAGTCGTCCTGCGACGAGACCGGGGTTGCGCTTGTCGAGATCGATGGCGATGCGCCGCCGCGGCTGATGGCGCAGGCGCTGCACAGCCAGATCACGATGCACCAGGCCTACGGCGGCGTCGTGCCCGAGTTGGCCTCGCGAGATCATGTGCGCCGCGTGCTGCCGCTGACGCGCGAGGTTCTGTCCCAGGCCGGCTTGGCGCTGCAGGACGTCGATCTGATCGCCTACACGCAGGGCCCCGGCCTCGCGGGGGCGTTGCTGGTGGGCGCCGGCGTGGCGGTGTCGCTGGCCGCTGCGCTCGATGTGCCGGCGCTGCCCATCCATCACCTGGAAGGGCATCTGCTGTCGCCCTTCCTGTCGACAGACCCGCCGGAGTTTCCCTTTGTCGCGCTGCTGGTCAGCGGCGGCCACACGCAACTGATGCGCGTGGACGGCGTGGGCAGCTACGAGATCCTCGGCGAGACCATCGACGACGCGGCCGGCGAGGCCTTCGACAAGAGTGCCAAGCTGCTCGGCCTGCCTTACCCCGGCGGCCCGCACCTGGCACGCATGGCCGAATTCGGTAACCCGGAGGCTTTCGCGCTACCGCGTCCGCTGCTGCACAGCGGCAAGCCGGATTTCAGCTTTGCCGGCCTGAAGACGGCGGTGTTGACGCAAGTCAAGAAGATTGGCGATTCGCCATGTGACCAGACACGCGCCGACTTGGCCGCCTCCACACAGGCGGCCATCGTCGAGGTGCTGGTGAAGAAGTCGCTGCTGGCCTTGAAGATGACCGGGCTCAAGCGCCTCGTCGTCGCCGGTGGTGTTGGCGCCAACGCCAAGCTGCGCGAGCAATTGAACGCCGCTTGCGCCAAACGAGGCGTGCGCGTGCACTACCCCGAGTTGTCTCTGTGCACCGACAACGGCGCCATGATCGCGATGGCCGCCGCGCTGCGGGTGCAGCGCGGCATGGCCAATCCCAGCCACGATGGCGGCTTTGCAGTACGCCCGCGCTGGGACCTGACTGCGGCTTAGTTGACCGTCAGCTGGCCGCCGTTTTCGGCAACGCGCTTGACCAGATTCAGCGTCAGCACGCCGTTCTCGAAGCGGGCTTCGGATTGGCCCTGGTCGATCTCGGCCGGCAGCGAGAAGCTGCGGGCATAGCTGGCGGCGCGGCGCTCGCGGTACAGCACGCGGGAACCGTCAGTCGGCGCAGCCGCTTCTTCGGTGGCGGTCTCGATGTTGACGCGGCGGCCTTCGATGCGGACCTTGACGGCATCCTTGGCCACGCCAGGCATGTCGACCGTCACGCGGTAGGCCTTGTCGTCCTCGCTGACGTCGAGGGCCGGGGTGCGAGTGGCATTGGCCTCCGCATCAAACTGGCGCAGGACGCGGGCGACATGGCGGGGGTGGGTCAGATAGAACATGGTGAAACTCCGTGGCGGTTTGACGCTGCTTCGAAGGGTCGGGAGCAGCACCCGATGACCCAGAGATGTGGCGGTGTGAGAGCGCTTCAAGAGCCTTTCATGCGCTGACGAATAGAAGTCACGCATTTGCAGGGCAGGGCGGTTTTGGCTCTTGAAACCAGCATCCACGTCCACATGTCCGCTCGCTTGGCTTGCCGCGGTTTGGGGCTCCCGCCGCTTTCGGCTAGAATCCGCAGGTTTTGCGCGTCCAACGTCCTTGTTGGGCTGCAGAACACCAGCACGGCTCGGGGCGGTTTCCCCCTTGTCCGCAAGTCAACCCCGGAAACCGTCTGCGGCAGCGCCAGTAGTTGCGTCTCGCCCGGCCGGACTTCCGAAACCTTTTGGAAAACAAATGTCCATCGCCGAAAAGAAGGCCGAGATCGTCAAGGCCAACGCTCGCAGCGCCAATGACACCGGCTCGCCGGAAGTCCAGGTCGCCCTGCTGACTGCCCGCATCAACGATCTGACGCCCCACTTCAAGACCCACGCTAAGGACCACCACGGTCGCCGCGGTCTGCTGAAGATGGTCAACACCCGCAAGAGCCTGCTGGCCTACCTGAAGCGCGTTGATTCCAGCCGTTATGTCGCGCTGATCGCCAAGCTGGGCCTGCGCAAGTAATTCGCCCCATCCGACATGGAGCCTGTCTGGTCCTCAAGCCCAGTACAGGCTCTTTGTCCATCTATCTACCGGAACCGAGCTGACGTGGTGTCGGATCATTCCAAGACGGTTTGCTGAACCGCCCTGGAATGGCATCTGGACCAAACCCAGTCTCGTTCCCGGTTTCCCCGGGTGCCCCCGCACCCACCACAACCAGGAGATGAGCATGTCCATTTTCAACAAGGTCACGAAGTCCTTCCAATGGGGTCGCCACAACGTCGTGCTGGAAACGGGTGAAGTCGCCCGCCAGTCCACCGGCGCCGTCCTCGTCAATATCGAAGGCACCGTCGTGCTGGCCACCGTGGTCGCCAAGACCGAAGCCAAGGCCGGCCAGGACTTCTTCCCGCTGACCGTCGACTACCTCGAGAAAACCTATGCCGCCGGCAAGATCCCGGGCAGCTTCTTCAAGCGTGAAGGCCGCCCCAGCGAGCATGAGACGCTGACCAGCCGCCTGATCGACCGCCCGATCCGCCCGCTGTTCCCGGAAGGCTTCTTCAATGAAGTCCAGGTCGTCATCCACGTGGTGAGCCTGAACCCCGAAGTCCAGGCCGACATCGCCGCGCTGATCGGCACGTCCGCTGCGCTGGCCATCTCCGGCATCCCCTTCAATGGCCCGATCGGTGCCGCCCGCGTGGGCTACGTCAACGGCGAATACGTGCTGAACCCCAGCAAGTCCGAACTGGCCAACAGCCAGATGGACCTGGTCGTCGCCGGCACGCAAGCCGCCGTGCTGATGGTCGAGTCTGAAGCCTCGGGCCTGTCTGAAGAAATCATGCTCGGCGCCGTGGTCTACGGCCACGAGCAAGGCAATGTCGCCATCGCCGCCATCAATGACCTGGTGCGTGACGCCGGCAAGCCGACCTGGACCTGGACCGCCCCCGCCAAGGACGAGGCCTTCATTGCCAAGGTCAACGGCCTGGCCGAAGGCCCCCTGCGCGAGGCCTACCAGATCCGCTCCAAGCAAGCCCGCACGCAAGCCTGCCGCAGCGTGACGTCCAGCGTCTTCGCCGCGCTCAAGGGCGAGGGCGTCGAGTTCGACAAAGTCGAGGTCGAAGGCCTGCTGTTCGAGATCGAAGCCCGCATCGTGCGCAGCCAGATCCTGGCCGGCGAGCCGCGCATCGACGGTCGCGACACCCGCACCGTGCGCCCCATCGAAATCCGCAACGGTATCCTGCCGCGCACCCACGGCTCGGCGCTGTTCACGCGTGGTGAAACCCAGGCGCTGGTCATCGCCACGCTGGGCACGGACCGTGACGCCCAGCGCATCGACGCGTTGGACGGCGAGTTCGAAGACCGCTTCATGATGCACTACAACATGCCCCCCTTCGCCACCGGCGAGACGGGTCGTGTGGGTTCGCCGAAGCGCCGCGAAATCGGCCACGGCCGTCTGGCCAAGCGCGCGCTGATCGCCGCACTGCCGAGCAAGGAAGACTTCCCCTACTCGCTGCGCGTCGTCTCGGAAATCACCGAGTCCAACGGCTCCTCGTCGATGGCTTCCGTCTGCGGCGGCTGCCTTGCACTGATGGACGCCGGCGTGCCGATGAAGGCCCACGTGGCTGGCATCGCCATGGGCCTGATCAAGGACGCCAACCGGTTCGCCGTGCTGACCGACATCCTGGGTGATGAAGATCACCTCGGCGACATGGACTTCAAGGTGGCCGGCACGACGACCGGCATCACCGCCCTGCAGATGGACATCAAGATCCAGGGCATCACCAAGGAAATCATGCAGGTCGCCCTGGCGCAAGCCAAGGAAGCCCGCCTGCACATCCTGGGCAAGATGGTCGAGGCCATGGGCACGGCCAACACCGAGGTGTCGCAATTCGCGCCCCGCCTGTACACGATGAAGATCAACCCGGAGAAGATCCGTGACGTCATCGGCAAGGGCGGCTCCACGATCCGCGCGCTGACCGAAGAGACCGGCACGACCATCGACATCGGCGAAGACGGCACCATCACGATCGCTTCCACGGACGCCGACAAGGCCGAACTGGCCAAGAAGCGCATCCAGGAAATCACGGCGGAAGTCGAAGTCGGCAAGATCTACGAAGGCCCGATCACCAAGATCCTGGACTTCGGTGCTCTCGTGAACCTGCTGCCCGGCAAGGATGGCCTGCTGCACATCAGCCAGATCGCCCACCAGCGCGTCGAGAAGGTCACCGACTTCCTGAGCGAAGGCCAGATCGTCAAGGTCAAGGTCCTGGAGACGGACGAGAAGGGCCGCATCAAGCTGTCGATGAAGGCACTGCTGGACCGTCCCGAGCGTGAAGCTGCTCCGATGCCGGCCGCTGACCACACGCCGCCCGCCGCAGAATAATTGCGAGAGCGATGAAAGCCATCGCGATCACCCGCCCCGGCGGGCCCGAGGTGCTGGAGCTGGCCGAACGGCCGGATCCAGTCGCGGGCTCGGGCGAGTGCCTGATCCGCGTCGCAGCTTCGGGCATCAACCGCCCGGATGTGCTGCAACGCAAGGGCGCCTACCCGCCGCCGCCGGGTGCGAGCGATCTGCCGGGGTTGGAAGTTGCGGGCGAGATCGTCGCTGGTGACTCCGAGGCTCTGGTGGCGCATGGCTTCAAGTTGGGCGACAAGGTCTGCGCGCTGGTCAATGGCGGCGGCTATGCCGAGCTGTGCACGGCGCCGATCGGGCAATGCCTGCCGGTGCCCAAGGGTTGGACGCTGGCTCAGGCCGCGACGCTGCCCGAGACCTGCTTTACCGTCTGGGCCAATGTGTTCGACCGCGCTGCATTGCAGCCGGGCGAGACGCTGTTGATCCACGGCGGCAGCAGCGGCATCGGCGTGACCGCCATCCAGATCGCCAAGGCGCTGGGTGCCCGGGTGCTGGTGACGGTCGGCAGCGCCGAGAAGGCCGAGGCTTGCAAGGCGCTGGGTGCTGACGTCGTGATCAACTACCGCGAGCAGGATTTCGTCGTTGAAGCCAAGGCCGCCACCGGTGGCCGCGGTGTCGACGTGATCCTGGACATGGTGGCCGGCGACTACATCGGCCGTGGCGTTCAGGCGCTGGCCGAGGATGGTCGCCTGGCGTTGATCGCTGTGCAGGGCGGCGTGAAGTCGGAGATCGATGCCGGCCTCGTGCTGCGCAAGCGCTTGACGATCACCGGTTCGACACTGCGCCCGCGCTCGGCAGCGTTCAAGGCGGGCCTTGCGCGATCACTGCGCGACAAGGTCTGGCCGCTGATCGAGGCCGGTCGCATCAAGCCCGTCATTGACCGCGAGTTGCCCGCGGCCCAGGCGGCCGAGGCGCACACGCGCATGGAATCCAACCAGCACATCGGCAAGATCGTGCTGACCTGGTCAAGGAGTGAGCCGTGAGAAGAAAACTCGTCGTTGGCAATTGGAAGATGCACGGCAGCCGCGCTGCCAACGCCCAACTGCTGGCCGGCCTCAAGGAGGCAGGCCCCTGGAACGCTGACGTCGCCGTCTGCGTGCCCACCCTCTATATCGCCGAGACGGCGCTCGCGTTGACCGGCACGGCCATCACCTACGGCGCGCAGGACTGCTCCTCGCACGAGCAGGGCGCCTACACCGGTGAGGTCTCGTCGGCCATGCTGGCGGACGTCGGCTGCCGCTACGCCATCGTCGGCCATTCGGAGCGCCGCGCTTATCACGCGGAAAGCGACCAACTGGTCGCCGACAAGGCCAAGGCCGCGCTGGCCCATGGCGTGACACCCATCGTCTGCGTCGGCGAAACGCGTGCTGAGCGCGAAGCCGGCCAGACCGAAGCCGTCGTCAAGCGGCAACTCGCCGCCGTCATCCACACGCTGGGCCATTGCTGCGGCGAAATGGTCGTTGCCTATGAGCCCGTCTGGGCCATCGGCACCGGCCTGACCGCCTCGCCCGCCGAGGCGCAAGCCGTGCATGCGGTGCTGCGCGCGCAGTTGCACGCCGCGACGGACAAGTCCGGTGTCATGCGCATCCTTTACGGCGGCAGCGTCAAGGCTGACAACGCGGCCGAGTTGTTCTCGCAGCCCGATATCGACGGCGGCCTGATTGGCGGCGCGTCGTTGAAGGTGGCGGATTTCGCCGCCATCTGCCTGGCGGCGGCCCACTGAAATGAAGCTGCCCCTCGCCCAGTCTTGCGGCGCTGAACGCGCGCCAACCTGGTCGGTCCCCCGCGGGGACGAGGCCGCCTGCGGCATTGAGCCGCAAGCGGCCTCAGGCGGGCCGGCTCGGGAGCGGCCCAGCGCTCGGCCCGGAAATAGGTGAAGTATCCCGGCGCCTGTCGCATGGAGCGGCGGCGTCATCAAGTTTTGATGGAGTGTTTGGAATGCAGTTCTTTGCGAATCTGGTGTTGATCGTTCAGTTGCTCTCGGCCCTGTTGATCATCGGTCTGGTGCTGGTGCAGCACGGCAAGGGCGCCGACATGGGCGCCTCCTTTGGCAGCGGCGCCTCGGGCAGCCTGTTCGGTGCCACCGGCAGTGCCAACTTCCTGTCGCGCAGCACGGCCGTCGCCGCCACGCTGTTCTTTGGTTGCACGCTGGGCCTGGCCTTCCTGTCCAACGGCCGCACAGCCGCACCGACTGCCGACAGCGTGCTGGACCGCGCCGCCGTCATCGCCCCCGCCGCGTCGGGCGCTGCCGCCATCCCTGGTGCCGTCGTTGCGCCTGCTGCAACGGCCTCGGCTGCTGCGTCTGCCGCACCCAACTGAAGTCCGACTAAAAACCTCGCCTCTTCACCGGGACACCCCTAATTCCCGGTATAGAATTCGAGGCTGTCTGGCACGCAAACCCTCACTAGCTGCCAGGCATGTTTGAGTACCTGCCGTCGTGGTGAAATTGGTAGACACGCTATCTTGAGGGGGTAGTGGCGAAAGCTGTGCGAGTTCGAGTCTCGCCGACGGCACCAGAACATCGGCTAGGATTCCCGCGGCACTGATGCGGGAGTCAGCCATAGCGGCCTGTCGCCAAAGTCGCTCAGCCTCAGGCTGGGTTGATTGAGGCTAGGTTCAAGGCGGGCGCGATCCGCGAGCGAGACTTTGGTTTTGCTGGTGACGCGCCCGTTTGCTTTTGTGGCTCGCGTATGCGGGCCACGTTGACGAAGACGTTTAGTCGACCCGAGAAAGCCCAGATGAATCTCGATCAATACCTGCCCGTCATCCTCTTCATTTTGGTCGGCGCAGTGGTCGGGATTGCACCCCAGGTGCTCGGCGCGCTGCTCGGCCCCAATCGGCCCGACGCGGCCAAGAACTCCCCCTACGAATGCGGCTTTGAGGCCTTTGAAGACGCGCGCATGAAATTCGATGTGCGCTATTACCTCGTCGCGATTCTGTTCATTCTTTTCGACCTGGAAATTGCCTTCCTGTTCCCTTGGGCCGTGGCGCTCAAGGAGATCGGCGCGACGGGCTTCTGGGCCATGATGATCTTCCTCGGCATTCTGGTCGTCGGCTTCGCCTACGAATGGAAAAAAGGCGCCCTCGATTGGGAATAAACGTCCGCCGACACAAGCTGGGAATTCCAAATGGGTATTGAAGGCGTCCTGAAAGAGGGCTTTGTCACCACCTCGGTCGACAAGCTCATCAACTGGTCCAAGACCGGCTCACTCTGGCCGATGACGTTCGGTTTGGCCTGCTGTGCCGTCGAGATGATGCACGCGGGTGCCGCGCGCTACGACATCGACCGCTTCGGCATGCTGTTTCGCCCGAGCCCGCGCCAGTCCGACCTGATGATCGTGGCCGGCACGCTGTGCAACAAGATGGCGCCGGCCCTGCGCAAGGTCTACGACCAGATGGCAGAGCCGCGCTGGGTGCTCTCGATGGGCTCCTGCGCCAATGGCGGCGGCTACTACCACTACAGCTATTCCGTCGTGCGCGGCTGCGACCGCATCGTGCCGGTGGACGTCTACGTGCCCGGCTGCCCGCCGACGGCCGAGGCGCTGCTCTACGGCATCCTGCAACTGCAGGCCAAGATCCGCCGCGAAAACACCATCGCCCGATGACAGCCGCTGAGCACACGGTATGAGCCTGAATCTCGAAACCCTGGCCCAGCAAGTTGGCGCCGTCCTTGGTGAGCGCGTCGTTGCGCTGAAGAACGCCCTGGGCGAACTGACGCTGACCGTGCGTGCGGCCGACTACTTGGAAGTCGCCACTACGCTGCGCGATCACCCCGAGCTGAAGTTTGAGCAGTTGATCGACCTCTGCGGCGTCGACTACAGCAGCTTCGGCGATGGTGCCTACGAAGGCGCCCGCTACGCCGCAGTCAGCCACCTGCTGTCGATCAGCAAGAACTGGCGCCTGCGCCTGAAGGTCTTCGCCACCGACGACGACTTCCCCTGCGTGGCCTCGGTCACCGGCGTGTGGAGCTCGGCCAACTGGTTTGAGCGCGAAGCCTTCGACATGTACGGCGTCATCTTCGACGGCCACGACGATCTGCGCCGCATCCTGACGGACTACGGCTTCATCGGCCACCCGATGCGCAAGGACTTCCCGGTGTCGGGTCATGTCGAGATGCGCTACGACGCCGAGCAGAAGCGAGTCATCTACCAGCCGGTGACCATCGAGCCGCGTGAGATCACGCCTCGGATCATTCGCGAAGACAAGTACGGCGGTTTGTGATGAACGGCCCCCACGCTCACATTCGTTCGCTGCCCCCCGAGGGGGCGCAGGCCTCCCTTGGGACGGCCCGGCGCGAGGCCTGAACCATGGCAGAAATCAAGAACTACACCCTCAACTTCGGTCCGCAGCATCCGGCCGCCCACGGCGTGCTGCGCCTGGTGCTGGAGCTGGACGGCGAAGTCATCCAGCGTGCCGACCCCCACATCGGCCTGCTGCACCGCGCGACCGAGAAGCTTGCCGAGAGCAAGACCTACATCCAGTCGCTGCCCTACATGGACCGCCTCGACTATGTGTCGATGATGGCGAATGAGCAGGCCTACTGCCTGGCCATTGAAAAGATGATGGGCATCGAGGTGCCGATCCGCGCGCAATACATCCGCGTGATGTTCGCGGAGATCACGCGGCTGCTGAATCACCTGATGTGGCTGGGCGCGCACGGCTTGGACTGCGGTGCGATGAATGTGCTCATCTACTGCTTCCGCGAGCGCGAAGACCTGTTCGACATGTACGAGGCGGTCTCGGGCGCACGCATGCACGCGGCCTACTTTCGGCCGGGTGGCGTCTACCGCGACCTGCCGGACACGATGCCGAAGCACCAGGCCAGCAAGATCCGCAATGCCAAGGCCATCGACAGGCTCAACGAGAACCGCCAAGGCTCGCTGCTGGACTTCATCGACGACTTCACCGCGCGCTTCCCGAAGAACGTCGACGACTACGAAACGCTGCTGACCGACAACCGCATCTGGAAACAGCGCACGGTCGGCATCGGCGTCGTGTCGCCCGAGCGCGCGCTGAATCTGGGCTTCACCGGCCCCATGCTGCGCGGCTCCGGCATCGCCTGGGACTTGCGCAAGAAGCAGCCCTACGACGTCTACGACCGTCTGGACTTCGACATCCCCATCGGCACCAACGGCGACACCTACGACCGCTACGTCGTGCGCGTGGAAGAGATGCGCCAGTCCAACCGCATCATCCAGCAGTGCTCGGCCTGGCTGCGCGCCAACCCCGGCCCGGTCATCACCGACAACCACAAGGTGGCGCCGCCTTCGCGCGTGGACATGAAGTCCAACATGGAAGAGCTGATCCACCACTTCAAGCTCTTCACCGAGGGCTTCCACGTGCCCGAGGGCGAGGCCTATGCGGCCGTCGAGCACCCCAAGGGCGAGTTCGGCATCTACATGGTCAGCGACGGCGCCAACAAACCCTACCGCCTGAAGATCCGCCCGCCTGGTTTTGCCCACTTGGCAGCGCTGGACGAGATGGGACGCGGCCACATGATTGCCGACGCCGTCGCCATCATCGGCACCATGGACATCGTGTTCGGCGAGATTGATCGATGAGCTACCAACTCTCTGACGCCACCCGCGCGCGCTTCGACCGCGAGGTCGCCAAGTACCCCTACGAGCTGCGCCAGTCTGCCGTCATGGCCTGCCTGGCCATCGTGCAGCAGGAAGAGGGCTACGTGTCCCGCGCCGCGGAAGACGTGATCGCCGCCCACCTCGGCATGCCGACCATCGCGGTCTACGAGGTGACGACCTTCTACAACATGTTCAACCAGCGTCCGGCGGGCAAGTTCAAGCTGAACGTCTGCGCGAACCTGCCCTGCCAGCTGCGAGACGGCCAGAAGGCGCTGGACCACCTGTGCAGCAAGCTCGACATCGAGCAAGGCGGCACGACGGCCGACGGCCTGTTCACCGTGCAGAAGAGCGAGTGCCTGGGCGCCTGCGCCGACTCGCCGGTGATGCTGGTGAATGACCGCCAGATGTTGAGCTTCATGACGACCGAGCGCCTGGATGAGCTCGTCGACGTGCTGCGGTCTGAAGCAGCGAAGGCCTGAGGACGACGATGCTGGACCTTTCCAAATTCCAAGCCACCGGCGCCGAGACCTGTTTCCACGGCCGCCACATCGCTCCGCAGATCTACGCGGACCTGGACGGCAAGAACTGGTCGATCAAGGACTATGAAGCCCGCGGCGGCTATGCGGCCCTGCGCAAGATCCTCGGCAAGGACGGTGGCGAAGGCCTGACAGCCGATCAAGTCATTGCCGAAGTGAAGACCTCGGCCCTGCGCGGCCGTGGCGGCGCAGGCTTCCCGACCGGCCTGAAGTGGAGCTTCATGCCCCGCCAGTTCCCGGGCCAGAAGTACCTCGTCTGCAATTCCGACGAAGGCGAGCCGGGYACCTGCAAGGACCGCGACCTGCTGATGTTCAACCCGCATCAGGTCATCGAGGGCATGGCCATCGCCGCCTACGCGATGGGCATCAAGGTCGGCTACAACTACATCCACGGCGAGATCTTCGAGGTCTACGAGCGCTTCGAGGCAGCCCTGGAAGAGGCCCGCGCCGCTGGTTACCTCGGCGACAAGATCATGGGCTCGGAGTTCAGCTTCCAGCTGCACGGTCACCATGGTTTCGGCGCCTACATCTGCGGCGAAGAGACTGCGCTGCTGGAATCGCTGGAAGGCAAGAAGGGCCAGCCGCGCTTCAAGCCGCCGTTCCCGGCCAGCTTCGGCCTGTACGGCAAGCCCACCACCATCAACAACACCGAGACCTTCGCGGCGGTGCCCTGGATCATCCGCAACGGCGGCCAGGCCTACCTGGAGATCGGCAAGCCCAACAACGGCGGCACCAAGCTGTTCTCGGTGTCGGGTGACGTCGAGAAGCCCGGCAACTTCGAGGTGCCGCTGGGCACGTCCTTCGAGAAGCTGCTCGAGCTCGCCGGTGGCGTGCGCAAAGGCCGCAAGCTCAAGGCCGTCATTCCCGGCGGCTCGTCCGCGCCGGTGCTGCCGGCCGACGTGATGATGCAGTGCACGATGGACTATGACTCCATCGCCAAGGCCGGCTCCATGCTGGGTTCGGGCGCCGTCATCGTCCTCGACGACTCGCGCTGCATGGTGCAGAGCCTGCTGCGCCTGTCCTACTTCTACGCCCACGAGTCCTGCGGCCAGTGCACTCCCTGCCGCGAAGGCACCGGCTGGATGCACCGCGTGCTGGAGCGCATCTACCACGGCGAGGGCAGGGCAGAGGACATCGACCTGCTGAACTCGGTGGCCGACAACATCCAGGGCCGCACGATCTGCGCGCTGGGCGACGCTGCCGCGATGCCTGTGCGCGCCATGATCAAGCACTTCAAGCACGAGTTCGTGCACCTGATTGAACACAAGAAGCCCCTGGTGGCTCCGACCTGAGCGCCTAGAGAAACACCACCATGGTTGAAATCGAACTCGACGGTCAGAAGGTCTCGGTCCTGGAAGGCAGCATGGTCATGCATGCCGCCGAGAAGGCCGGCACCTACATCCCGCACTTCTGCTATCACAAGAAGCTCAGCATCGCGGCCAACTGCCGCATGTGCCTGGTGGACGTGGAGAAGGCGCCCAAGCCCATGCCGGCCTGCGCGACGCCCGTCACGCAGGGCATGATCGTTCGCACCAAGAGCGACAAGGCGATCAAGGCCCAGCAGGGCGTCATGGAATTCCTGCTGATCAACCATCCGCTGGATTGCCCCATCTGCGACCAGGGCGGCGAGTGCCAGCTGCAGGATCTGGCCGTCGGCTACGGTGCTGGCAAGAGCCGCTACACCGAAGAGAAGCGCGTCGTCTTCCACAAGAACGTCGGCCCGCTGATCTCGATGGAAGAGATGAGCCGCTGCATCCACTGCACCCGCTGCGTGCGCTTCGGCCAGGAGATCGCCGGCCAGATGGAGCTGGGCATGGCCCACCGCGGCGAGCACAGCGAGATCCAGACCTTTGTCGGCCGCACGGTGGACTCCGAGCTGTCGGGCAACATGATCGACATCTGCCCGGTCGGTGCGCTCACGAGCAAGCCGTTCCGCTACAGCGCCCGCACCTGGGAACTGTCGCGCCGCAAGAGCGTCAGCCCACACGATTCGACCGGTGCCAACCTGATCGTCCAGGTCAAGAACCATCAGGTCCTGCGCGTCGTTCCGCTCGAGAACGAAGACGTCAACGAATGCTGGATCGCCGACCGCGACCGCTTCAGCTATGAAGCGCTGAACAGCGACCAGCGCCTGACCGCGCCCATGATCAAGCAGGGCGGTGCCTGGAAGCAGGTCGACTGGACGACGGCGCTGGAATACATCGCCAACGGCCTCAAGACCATCAAGGCCGACCATGGCGCGGCCGCCATCGGCGCGCTGGGCTCGGCCCACAGCACGGTGGAAGAGCTGCACCTGCTCGCACAGCTTGTGCGCGGCCTGGGCAGCGACAACATCGACCACCGCCTGCGCCACAGCGACTTCGGCAATGTCGCGTCAGCCGGCCAGGCGCACTGGCTGGGCACCAGCATCGCCAGCCTGTCCGAGCTCGACCGCGCCCTCGTCGTCGGCTCCAACCTGCGCAAGGACCATCCGCTGTTCGCCGCCCGCCTGCGCCACGCCGC
Source organism: Roseateles sp. P5_E4 (assembly GCF_054049255.1). Lineage (NCBI taxonomy): Bacteria > Pseudomonadati > Pseudomonadota > Betaproteobacteria > Burkholderiales > Sphaerotilaceae > Roseateles > Roseateles sp. P5_E4. The sequence continues at coordinate 356,223 of NZ_JBFUMS010000001.1, forward strand.
GCGCCGTGGTGCCGCTGTGCATCGCGTCGGCCTGAGCAGCGATGACTGGCTGATGCCGCTCGCCGGCTCGACCTCCGTCGCGCCCTCGGGCTGGGTGCAAGCCCTGGCCGATGTGGCCGCCGCGATTGGTGCTGGTGCCCCGCTGGCCGGCACCGTCACCGACGAAGCCAAGGCCATCGCCGCCAGCCTGCAGTCCGGTAAAGCCAAGGCCATCCTGCTGGGCAACGCTGCCGCCGAGCACTCGCAAGCCGCCAGCCTGCTGGCGCTGGCGCAGTGGATTGGCCAGCAGACCGGCGCGAGCGTCGGCTACCTGACCGCCGCCGCCAACACGGTTGGCGCGCAGCTCGTGAAGGCCCAGCCGCAGATCGACGGCCTGAATGCCGGCCAGATGCTGAACGGCACCTCGCTGAAGGCCGCACTGCTGCTGAACACCGACCCGGTGCTGGACTCCGCCAACGCCGCCGCTGCCGCCAAGGCGCTGGATGCGGCCGAGATGGTCGTCGTGCTGAGCCCGTTCAAGAGCGGTCTGGAATACGCCGATGTGCTGCTGCCCATCGCCCCGTTCACCGAGACCTCCGGCAGCTTCGTCAACGCCGAGGGCCGCCTGCAGAGCTTCGTCGGCGTCGTGCGCCCGCTGGCCGAGACCCGTCCGGCCTGGAAGGTGCTGCGCGTGCTGGGCAATCTGCTGGGCCTGCCGGGCTTCGACCAGGACAGCTCCGAGCAGGTGCGCGAGCAGGCCCTGGGTGGCGACATCGCCGGCCGCCTGTCCAACGCCACCTCGGCTGCCCCGCAAGTAGCGGCCAAGGCTGAGGGCGTCGAGCGCTTCGGCAATCTGCCCATCTACGCGACCGATGCGCTGGTGCGCAACTCGACCTCGCTGCAGCTGACCACCGACGGCCGTGAAGCCGCCACGGTCGGCCTGCCCAGCAGCCTGTGGCAACAGCTTGGCTTGGCTGAGGGCGATCAGGTCCGCGTCGTGCAGGACGGCGGTGCCGCCCAACTGCCCGCACGCCTTGAAGCCGGCCTGCCGCAAGGCGTGGCCCGCGTGCCCGCCGGCCTCGCACAAACCGCCGCGTTGGGTGCTGCCTTCGGCACGCTCAACATCAGCAAGGTCTGAGGGAGCTGACAAGAATGATCGACACCCTCTACCAGAACGGCGCCTCGCTGCTGGGGGCCTTGTGGCCCCTGGTGTGGAGCCTGATGAAGATCATCGCGGTCGTCGCGCCGTTGATGATCTGCGTCGCCTACCTGACGCTGTGGGAGCGCAAGGCCATCGGCTGGTCGCAGATCCGCCCGGGCCCGAACCGCGTCGGCCCCTACGGCCTGCTGACGCCCATCGCCGATGCGGTCAAGCTGATCTTCAAGGAGATCATCAAGCCCGCAGCCGCGAGCAAGGGCCTGTTCTTCCTCGGCCCCGTCATGACCATCATGCCGGCGCTGGCCGCCTGGGCCGTCGTGCCCTTCGGCCCGGATGCCGCCGCCGCCAACGTCAATGCCGGCCTGCTGTACTTGATGGCCATCACCTCGCTCGAGGTCTACGGCGTCATCATTGCCGGTTGGGCTTCGAACTCGAAGTACGCCTTCCTCGGCGCGCTGCGCGCCTCGGCGCAGATGGTCTCCTACGAGATCGCGATGGGCTTTGCGCTGGTCGTCGTGCTGATGGTGACGGGCAGCCTGAACATGACCGAGGTCGTGCAGGTGCAGGAACGCGGTTGGTTTGCATCCCACGGCGTGCCGCTGCTGTCGTGGAACTGGCTGCCGCTGTTCCCGATCTTCATCGTCTACTTCATCTCGGGCCTGGCCGAAACCAACCGCCATCCGTTCGACGTCGTCGAAGGCGAATCGGAAATCGTTGCCGGCCACATGATCGAGTACTCGGGCATGTCGTTCGCGATGTTCTTCCTGGCCGAGTACGCCAACATGATCCTGGTGTCGGCCCTGGCCGTCCTCATGTTCCTGGGCGGCTGGAGCGCGCCGATCTCCTGGAGCCTGTTCGGCATGGAAACGCCGACCTTCATCCAGCACACGATGGCGTTCTGGAATTGGGCCTGGCTGTTCGGCAAGACCTTCTTCGTCGTCACGACGTTCCTGTGGGTGCGCGCCACGTTCCCGCGCTTCCGCTACGACCAGATCATGCGTCTGGGCTGGAAGATCTTCATTCCCATCACGCTGATCTGGCTGGTCGTTGTCGGTGCCTGGATGCAGACACCGTTCAACATCTGGAAGTGAGGCGGCGCCCATGACTGCAATCACGAATTTCGCGAAGACCTTCTTCCTCTGGGAACTGCTCAAGGGGATGAAGCTCACCGGGAGGCATTTCCTCTCGCGCAACATCACCATCCAGTTCCCCGAAGAGAAGACGCCGCTGTCGCCGCGTTTTCGCGGCCTGCACGCGCTGCGCCGCTACGAGAACGGTGAAGAGCGCTGCATCGCCTGCAAGCTCTGCGAGGCCGTCTGCCCGGCGATGGCCATCACCATCGAGAGCGACGTGCGCGCCGACGGCAGCCGCCGCACGACGCGCTACGACATCGACCTGACCAAGTGCATCTTCTGCGGCTTCTGCGAGGAAAGCTGCCCGGTGGACTCCATCGTCGAGACCAGCATCTTCGAATACCACGGCGAAAAGCGCGGCGACCTGTACTTCACCAAGGACATGCTGCTGGCCGTCGGTGACAAGTACGAAGCCGAAATCGCGGCCCAAAAGGAGGCTGATGCCAAGTACCGCTGATCGCTGACCGGCCTTGCGGCCGCAGCGGTCCAGCTCAGCTGGCCTGGATACGTATGGACATCACGACCATCCTCTTCTACGTCTTCTCCGGCATCCTGCTGGTGAGTTCGTTCCGCGTCATCACGGCGCGCAGCACCGTGCATGCGGCGCTGTTCCTGATCCTGTCCTTCTTCACGGCGTCCTGCATCTGGATGCTGCTGAAGGCCGAGTTCCTGGCGATTGCGCTGGTGCTCGTCTACATCGGTGCCGTCATGGTGCTGTTCCTGTTCGTCGTCATGATGCTGGACCTGAACACCGACAGCCTGCGTGAGGGCTTCTGGAAGCATCTGCCGCTGGCGGCCGTTGTCGGCGCGCTGATCGCCTTCGAGATGGGCATCGTGCTGATGGGCGGCTTCCAACTGTCTGACGTGCCGGTGGCCACCGCCGAGCAGCTGAAGATGGGTAATACCAAGCTGCTCGGCATCGAGATCTACACCGCTTACCTGTACCCGCTGCAGATCGCCGCCGTGCTGCTGCTCGTGGCCATCGTCGCGGCCATCGCCCTGACGCTGCGCCGCCGCAAGGACTCGCGTGCCATGGACGCATCCGAACAGGTCAAGGTCACCAAGGCCCAGCGCCTGAAGATCGTCAAGATGGCGCCCACCGTCGCCACGCCGCCGGCCCCGCCCGCCGCACCCACCGAAGGAGGCCAGGCATGACCGCCATTACCGGGCTGAGCGGCCTGACCCTGGGCCACTTTCTGACGCTGGGCGCGATGCTGTTCGCGCTGTCGGTGATCGGCATCTTCCTGAATCGCAAGAACCTGATCTTGCTGCTGATGGCCATCGAGCTGATGCTGCTGGCGGTCAACATGAACTTCGTCGCCTTCTCGCACTACCTGGGCGACATGGGCGGCCAGGTCTTCGTGTTCTTCATCCTGACCGTCGCGGCGGCCGAGTCGGCCATCGGCCTGGCCATCCTGGTCGTGCTGTTCCGCAACCGAGCCAGCATCAACGTCGAAGAACTCGACGCGCTGAAGGGTTGAGAAAAAGATGTCTGCACAACTCTCCCAGAACCTGCTGCTGACGGTGCCGCTGGCACCGCTCGCGGGCGCCATCGTCGCCGGCTTCTTCGGCAAGACGGTGGGCCGCCGCGGCTCGCACATGGTCACCATCCTCGGCGTGCTGATCGCCTTCATCCTGTCGGCGATGACGCTGTACAGCGTGGCCGTCGACGGCGCGCGCTTCAACGCCACCATCTACGAATGGATGAACCTCGGCGCGCTGAAGATGGAAGTCGGCTTCCTCATCGACGGCCTGACGGCCATGATGATGGTGGTCGTGACCTTCGTGTCGCTGATGGTGCACATCTACACCATCGGCTACATGGAAGAGGACGACGGCTACCAGCGCTTCTTCTCCTACATCTCGCTGTTCACCTTCAGCATGCTGATGCTCGTCATGAGCAACAACATGCTGCAGCTGTTCTTCGGCTGGGAAGCGGTGGGCCTGGTGTCGTATCTGCTGATCGGCTTCTGGTACAAGAAACCGACGGCCATCTTCGCCAACATGAAGGCTTTCCTGGTGAACCGGGTCGGCGACTTCGGCTTCATCCTGGGCATCGGCCTGCTGGTGGCCTTCGGGGGTTCGCTGAACTACGCCGAGACCTTCGCCAAGTCCGAGATCCTGTCGCAGATGATCTTCCCCGGCACCGATTGGTCGCTGATGACGGTCACCTGCATCTGCCTCTTCATCGGTGCGATGGGCAAGTCGGCGCAGTTCCCGCTGCACGTCTGGCTGCCGGACTCGATGGAAGGTCCGACGCCCATCTCCGCGCTGATCCATGCGGCCACGATGGTGACGGCCGGCATCTTCATGGTGGCGCGCATGTCGCCGCTGTTCGAGCTGAGCGACACGGCGCTGAACTTCGTCATGGTGATCGGCGCGATCACGGCGCTGTTCATGGGGTTCCTCGGCATCATCCAGAACGACATCAAGCGCGTCGTGGCGTACTCGACGCTGTCCCAGCTGGGTTACATGACCGTCGCCCTGGGCGCCTCGGCCTACTCGGTCGCCGTCTTCCACCTGATGACGCATGCCTTCTTCAAGGCGCTGCTGTTCCTGGGCGCGGGCTCCGTCATCATCGGCATGCACCATGACCAGGACATCCGCAACATGGGCGGCCTGCGCAAGTACATGCCCATCACCTGGATCACGTCGCTGCTGGGTTCGCTCGCGCTGATCGGCACGCCGCTGTTCTCGGGCTTCTACTCCAAGGACTCGATCATTGAGGCCGTGCACGCCAGCCATCTGCCGGGCGCGCACTTCGCCTACTTCGCCGTCATCGTCGGCGTGTTCGTGACGGCCTTCTATTCGTTCCGGATGTATTTCCTCGTCTTCCATGGCAAGGAGAACTTCCATCACAAGCCCTTCCCGCCGGAAGATGACGAGCAGCACGGTCATGACGACCACGGCGACCACCACGCCCACGTGCCGCACGAGTCGCCCTGGGTTGTCACCGCGCCGCTGGTGCTGCTGGCCATCCCGTCGGTCGTCATCGGCTTCATGACCATCCAGCCGATGCTGTTCGGCGACTTCTTCAAGGACGCCATCTTCGTCAACCTGCACGCCCACCCGGCGATGGAGGAACTGGCCGAGGAGTTCCATGGCGCCGCCGCAATGGCCCTGCACGGCTTGACCTCGCTGCCGTTCTGGCTCGCGCTGGCCGGTGTCGTGACGGCCTACGTGTTCTACATGGTCGCCCCGAGCATTCCGGCCACGCTGGCCAAGGTGCTGCGCCCGCTGATCATCGTCCTGGAGAACAAGTACTTCATGGACTGGATCAACGAGAACATCCTCGCCCGCGCCGCACGCCTCATCGGCATGGGCCTGTGGAAGGGTGGCGATGCCGGGCTGATCGACGGACTCATCATCAATGGCTCGGCGCGTGGCGTCGGTGGCATCGCGGGCCTGGTGCGCCGACTGCAGAGCGGCTACCTGTACTGGTACGCCCTCGTCATGATCCTTGGCGTCACCGGCCTGATGACCTGGCAGCTCTGGCCCTATATCAAGCCCCAGTTCAGCGCCCTGTTCGGGTTCTGAGCGAGAGGCGGAGAACAAGAATGTTGCTGAGTCTTGCGATTTTTCTGCCCATCGTCTGCGGCGCCTTGCTGCTGGCGCTCGGGCGCGACGAGCAGGCGCACGCCGTGCGCTGGCTGGCCCTGGTCGCTGCCGTGGCGAGCTTTCTCGCCACCATCCCGCTGATCACCGGCTTTGACACATCGACGGCTGCCATGCAGTTCGTCGAGAACCAACCCTGGATCGACCGCTTCAACATCAGCTACCACCTGGGCGTGGACGGCATCTCGATGTGGTTCGTGCCGCTGACGGCCTTCATCACCATCATCGTGGTGATCTCGGCCTGGGAGGTCATCGAGACCCGCGTCAACCAGTACATGGGCGCCTTCCTGATCCTGTCGGGCCTGATGGTGGGCGTGTTCAGCGCGCTGGACGGCATGCTGTTCTACGTCTTCTTCGAGGCCACACTGATCCCGATGTACATCATCATCGGCGTCTGGGGCGGCCCGAACCGCGTCTATGCGGCTTTCAAGTTCTTCCTCTACACGCTGGCCGGCTCGCTCTTGATGCTGATCGCGCTGCTCTACCTGTACTCCCAGGTTCCCGGCGGCAGCTTCGACATCCAGACCTGGCACAAGTTGCCGCTGACCGGTGGCGCCCAGACCTGGCTGTTCTTCGCCTTCCTGGCCGCCTTCTCGGTCAAGGTGCCGATGTGGCCGGTGCACACCTGGCTGCCCGACGCCCACGTCGAGGCACCCACGGGCGGCTCCGTCGTGCTGGCCGCCATCATGCTGAAGCTGGGCTGCTACGGCTTCCTGCGCTTCTCGCTGCCGATCGCGCCGGACGCGGCTCGCCACTGGTCCTGGCTGATCATCGCGCTGTCGCTGATCGCCGTCGTCTACATCGGCCTGGTGGCCCTGGTGCAGAAGGACATGAAGAAGTTGGTGGCCTACTCGTCCATTGCCCACATGGGCTTCGTGACGCTGGGCTTCTTCATCTTCAACGAACTGGGCGTCTCCGGCGGCCTGGTACAGATGATCTCGCACGGCTTCGTGTCGGGCGCCATGTTCCTGTGCATCGGCGTGCTCTACGACCGCGTGCATTCGCGTGAGATCGCTTCCTATGGTGGTGTCGTCAACACCATGCCCAAGTTCGCTGCCTTTGCCGTCTTCTTCGGCATGGCCAACTGCGGCCTGCCCGCCACGGCCGGCTTCGTCGGCGAGTGGATGGTCATCCTCGGCACCGTCAAGGCCAACTTCTGGCTGGGCGGCATCGCCGCGACGGCCCTGGTCTTTGGCGCGGCCTACACGCTGTGGATGATCAAGCGCGTCTACTTTGGCGATATTGCCAACGACGACGTGCGCGCGCTGACCGACATCAATACCCGCGAATTCCTCATGCTCGCTCTGCTGGCCGTGGCGACGCTGTACATGGGCCTCTATCCCAAGCCCTTCACCGACGTGATGCACAACTCGGTCACCGAGCTGCTCAGGCATGTCGCGCTCAGCAAGATCCCGGCCTGATTTCGAGCAGAGGCAAGAACAATGAACGACATGAACTGGCTCGCGATCTACCCCGAAATCCTGCTGCTGGCGATGGGCTGCGTGGTTGCCCTGGTGGACCTGTGGGTCACCGACGAGCAGCGCCGCCCGACCTACTGGCTGACCCAGCTGACCCTCATCGTCGTGGGTGGCCTGCACTTCAGCTACTTCAACGCCGGCCTGACCACCTATGCCATGCAGGACATGGTGGTCGCCGACCCCATGGGCCACCTGCTGGCCGGCTTCGCCTGCGTCGCGACGCTGATCACGCTGGTCTATGCGCGCCCCTATGCCGCTTTCCGCGAGATGCTCAAGGGCGAGCTCTTCATCCTCAGCCTGTTCGCGCTGCTGGGCATCAACGTGATGCTGTCGGCAAACAACTTCCTGGTCGTCTACCTCGGCCTGGAGCTGATGAGCCTGTCGCTGTACGCGCTGGTCGCGCTGCGCCGTGACCATGCGGTGTCCACCGAGGCAGCGATGAAGTACTTCGTCCTCGGCGCCCTCGCCAGCGGCTTCCTGCTGTACGGCCTGTCGATGATGTACGGCGCCACCGGTTCGCTGACCATCCCCGAAGTCTTTGGCGTCATCTCCCAGGGCATCCCGAACAAGAGCGTGCTGATCTTCGGCACTGTCTTCGTCGTGGCCGGCCTGGCCTTCAAGCTCGGCGCCGCGCCCTTCCATATGTGGGTGCCTGACGTCTACCAGGGCGCCCCGACGGCTGTCACGCTGCTGATCGGTGGCGCGCCCAAGCTGGCCGCATTCGCGATCACCGTGCGCCTGCTCGTCGAAGGCATGAGCGGCCTGGCGGTGGACTGGCAGCAGATGCTGGTCGTGCTGTCCGTCATGTCGCTGCTGATCGGCAACCTGGCGGCCATCGCCCAGAGCAATCTGAAGCGCATGCTGGCCTACTCGACCATCGCCAACATGGGCTTCATGCTCTTGGGCATGACTGCCGGCGTCGTCAACGACAGCACGACCTGGGGCACCAACGCCTACAGCTCGGCCATGTTCTACGTCGTCACCTATGTGCTGACGACCCTGGGCACCTTCGGCATGGTCATCCTGCTGTCGCGCCAGGGCCATGAGGCTGAGGAGATCAAGGACCTGGCGGGCCTGGGCAAGCGCAGCCCCTGGTTTGCGCTGGTCATGACCCTGTTCATGTTCTCGCTGGCCGGCGTGCCGCCGACCGTGGGTTTCTATGCCAAGCTGGCCGTGTTGCAGGCTCTGGTGGCCACGCAGATGCCGTTCTACCTGTGGCTGGCCGGCTTCGCCGTCGTCGTGTCGCTGGTTGGCGCCTTCTATTACCTGCGCATCGTCAAGGTCATGTTCTTCGACGCCCCGACCGATACGGCCCCGCTGGCTGCGCCGGCCGACGTGCGCTTCGTCATGACGCTCAACGGCGCCGCCGTGCTGGTCTTCGGCCTGCTGCCGGGTGGCCTGTTGGAGCTGTGCAAGGTCGCCATCCGCCAGGCCCTCGCCACCTGAACGCATCCATGGACCAGTCCGCCGCTGTCTGGCTGGTTCTCGTCGCGGCCGTCATCGCGGCGAACCTGCCTTATTTCAACGAGAGGCTGCTGCTCGTCGGCCCACGCCAAGCGCCTAAATCGGCGTGGTGGCGGTTGCTGGAGTTGCTGCTGATGGCCATGTTGACCTTCGGCCTCGGCTCGCTGCTGGAGGCCCGCATCGGCCAGCGCCATGCGCAAGGCTGGGAGTTCTATGCCGCGGCGACCTGTCTCTTCATCACGCTGGGGTTTCCCGGCTTTGTCTGGAGATATCTGCGCCGTGGCCACCTCTGACAGCGAAGACCCCCATCTCGTCGAGCGCCTGCTCGAAAGCACACAGGTCTTCGCGGGCCACTTCCTCGACGTGCGCCGCGATCGTGTCGCGCTGCCGGACGGCACCGCCGCGCACCGCGAATACATCCGCCACCCCGGCGCCGTCATGGTCGTACCGCTGCTGGACGATGGCCGGTTGTTGATGGAGCGCCAATACCGCTACCCCATGGGCCGCGTGATGCTGGAGTTCCCGGCCGGCAAGCTCGACGCCGGCGAAGACCCGCTGGTCTGCGGTCGCCGTGAGCTGCTGGAGGAGACCGGCTACAGCGCCACCGAATGGGCCTATGCCGGTGTACTACACAACGCCATCGCCTACTCGGATGAAGGCATCCACATCTACTTCGCGCGTGGCCTGAACAAGGGCGAGCAGAAGTTGGACGAGGGCGAGTTTCTCGAGCTTGTCACACACACGGTCGACGATCTCGACCGCCTCGCCGCCCAAGGCGAGCTGACCGATGCCAAGACCCTGATCGGCCTGCTGTGGCTGCAGCGCTGGCAGCAGGGTGCCTGGGCGCTGGACTGGCTAAAGTAGCGCCCCTCGTCCAAGGCATACCTTGGCCGGTTCCAGGGAGACGGCGACGCATGCAGCGTCGAGCCGCATGCACATCGCTAGGCGGGCCGGCTAGGTGAACTGGAGTCGGACACAAGAAGTCCCTGCGGACTGCTTGTGCCTACGGAAGGCCATGGGCCTCTGGCCCATGGCAGGCCCGGCGCTCGGCTCGAAAGTTCTTCCGTTTCGTACATGACCTCTGGCGCCGTGTTGCCAGACCGTTAAGCTCCGGCGTTTGAGCCGTCCGACCTTTGCCCTTTCGAAGAAAGCTTGTCTCCATGACGCGTGCATCGCTGACCCTGACCGCATTGACATTGGCCCTGGCCCTTACCGCTTGCGGCAAGGGTGGCAAGCCCGATGAGGCCAAGGGCGCCGCGGCCAAGACGTCTGCGCCGCTGCTGCTCGCGCCCGAGGATCTGCGTCAGGTTGGCCAGAGCGGCCTGATCGGCGCGCCCGTCATCACGGGCGCCATCCAGCCGGCCCGCCGTGCCGACCTGCGTGCCGAAGTGGCCGCCGTCGTGCTGCAGGTGGCCAAGGACAACGGCGAACGTGTGCGCGCGGGTGATCTCATCATTCGACTGGACCCCACCTCCATCCGCGACGGCCTGACCTCGGCCGATGAGGCGCTGCGCGCCGCCCAACAGAGCTTCGAGCAGACCGAGCGCGTGCTGGCCCGCCAGCGCACGCTGAACCAGCAGGGCATGATTTCCATGCAAGGCCTGGAAGACGCCGAGGTGCGCCGCAACGCCGCCCAGAGCGAGTTGGCCGCAGCCAAGGCGCGCGCCGTCACGGCCCGCCAGCAGGTTTCGCGCACCGAGATCCGCGCGCCGTTCGATGGCGTCGTCAGCGAGCGAAAGATCTCCGTCGGCGACACCGTGCAGATCGGCCGCGAACTCATCAAGGTCATCGACCCGGCGTCGATGCGCTTCGAAGGTCAGGTCTCGGCCGATCGCCTGGGCGAGCTCAAGCTGGGCCAGCCGGTGTCCTTCCGCATCAACGGCTTTGGCGACGCGGAGTTCCGCGGCAAGCTGGCCCGCATCGATGCCGCTGCCAATGCGACGACGCGTCAGGTCGAGCTCATCGCTGAATTCAACGATCGCAGCAAGGCCCCTCAGGTCTCCGGCCTCTATGCCGAAGGCCGCGTCGAGAGCGCCGAGCGCAAGGCACTGGTGCTGGCCGAGGGCTCGGTGCAGCGCCAGGGCGATAGCGCCTATGTCTGGAAGGTCGATGGCAATCAGCTCAAGAAGGTCAACGTGATCTTGGGCGAGCGTGACGACCGCCGCGGCGAGGTCGTCATCGCTTCAGGCCTGGCTTTGGGAGACCAGGTGCTGCGCGCACCCACCGGCAACCTGACCGATGGTGCGCCGCTGCAGCGCGTCACGGCCGGGGCCGGCGCGGCTTCAGCCGTCGCGAGCACGGCGTCACCCGTGCCCGCCGCCAGCAAGTAAGCAGGAGACCTCGATGTTTCTCTCCAACTTCAGCATCAGCAAGCCCGTCGCGACCGTCGTCATGGTCATCGGGCTGATGCTGGTGGGCCTGCTGGCGCTGTCCAAGCTCAAGGTCAACCAGTTCCCCGAGGTCGAGCCGCCGGTGCTCGTCATCAACATTCCCTATCCGGGCGCGTCGCCCGAGACGGTGGAGCGCGAAGTCGTCAACCGTATCGAGAAAGCGCTGCAGAGCATCTCCGGCGTGGACCGCTCCAACTCCACGTCGCGCGAGGGCAGCGCCACCCTCGTGCTGGTCTTCGACTTCTCGAAGAACATGATCGAGGCCGCCGATGAGGTGCGCAACGCCATCGCCTCGGTGCGCTACAAGCTGCCCACTGAAATCCGCGAACCCATCATCACGCGGGCCGACCCTGGCGCTCAGCCCATCCTGCAGCTGTCGCTGTCCAGCACGACGCTGACGCACGCCCAGCTCAGCCGCCTGGCCGAGGACAAGCTCGCCGAGCGCTTTCGCGGCATCTCGGGCGTGTCGACGGTGGGTGTCAACGGTTCGCTCAAGCGCGAGTTGTCCATCCTGCTGCACGCCGAGAAGCTGCGCGAGTTCGGCGTCTCCGTCACCGAGGTGCTGAATGCCGTGCGCGCGCAGAACACCACCGCCCCAGTCGGCAAGGTGCGTGGCGCGCTGGAAGACCAGAGCATCCGCCTGCTCGGTCGCCTCGAGTCGCCGGCCGAGTTCGAGCAGATGATCATCAAGCGCACAGGTGGCACCGGCGGCGGCACCGTCGTGCGCCTGGGCCAGGTGGCCGAGGTGCAGGACGGCTTCGCCGAGATGACCGGCTACTCGCTGCGCAACGGCCGACCCAACGTCGGCATCTCCATCACGCGCTCACGCGATGCCTCCACCGTCAGCGTGGCCAACGGCGCGCGCACGCTGCTGAAGGAAATCGAGAAGGAACTGCCCAAGGGCACGACGCTCGAGATCACCCAGGACGGCGGCAAGGATGCCGAGAACAGCCTGCACAACGTCACCGATGCGCTGGTGTTTGGCGCCGCACTGACCATCTTCGTCGTCTACGCCTTCCTGAACAGCTGGCGCTCGACGCTGATCACCGCGCTGTCCCTGCCCACGTCCGTGCTGGCCGCCTTCATCGCCGTCTGGCTGATGGGCTTCTCGCTGAACTTCATGAGCCTGCTGGGCCTGTCACTGGCCATCGGCGTGCTCATCGACGACGCCATCGTCGTGCGGGAGAACATCGTCCGCCACATGGAGCGCGGCAGCGACCGCGTCACCGCGGCGCGCGAGGGCACCGCCGAGATCGGCCTGGCCGTGGCCGCCACCACCTTCGCCATCGTCGCGGTCTTCGTGCCGGTCGCCTTCATGGGCAACGGCCCCGGCCAGTGGTTCAAGCCCTTCGCGCTGACCGTCGTGGCCTCGGTCGTCGTGTCGCTGATCATCAGCTTCACGCTCGACCCCATGCTGTCGGCCTATTGGGGCGACCCCGTGGGCTACCACGAGCAGCCCAAGAAGGGCTTCGGCAGGCTGCTTGAGCGCTTCAATCACTGGTTCGACGGCGTGGCCAACGGTTATGGCCATGTCATCGCCTGGGCGCTGCACCACCGCCGCTGGATGACGGCCTTCGCGGTCCTCAGCCTCGTCGGCGCCATCTTCCTGCAGATGACGTTCGGCGGCTCCAGCTTCCTGCCGCAGGCCGATGCGGGCTTCCTTGCCATCGAGGTGCGCAGCCCCGCCTCCAGCAGCCTCGACTATTCCAAGCTCAAGCTCGACGCAGCCGCTGCCCTGGCCTCGACGATGAAGGAGACCAAGGCGACGACCTCCTATCCCAACGCCAGCGGCGGGCGCATCTACGTCGACATTGGCAAGAGCACCGAGCGCCAGCGCTCGGCCGCCGACGTCGCCAAGGAGCTGCGCGAGAAGGTCGCCCGCCTGGTCGGTGCCGAGTACGTCGTGCTCGACGACCTGAACAACGGCGCCCAGAAGCCCGTGCAGATCCGCTTCTACGGCACCGACACGCGCCGACTGCAGCAGATCACGCAGGACTTCCAGAAGACCATGGCGGGCATCAAGGGTGCGGTCGACATCGGCTACTCCGAGCAGGACCCGCAGAACGAGCTGCAGATCGAGCTCGACCGCAGCCTGGCCAACCAGATGGGCATCTCGGTCAACGACGCCGCCCAGGCGCTGCGCGTGGCCTTCGCCGGTGTCGAGGCCGGCGATTGGATCGACCCGACCGGCGAGGCCCGCGACGTGTCCATCCGCCTGCACCCGAGCGACCGCGTCGACGCCGCCAACATCGAGCGCCTGCCGATCGCGGTGACCGGCACCAACCGCATGGTGCCGCTGGACCAGATCGCCACCGTCACCATGGGCAAGGGCCCGGGCCAGATCCAGCACGGCGACGGCAAGCGCACCATCACGGTCAGCGCCAATGCCCAGGGCCGCTCGTCCGGCGAGATCACCGCCGAAGCCAAGAAGCTGGCCGAGAAGATTGACTTCCCGCCCGGCTTCGGCATCGAGCTGGCCGGTGCGGCACGTGACCAGCAGGTTGTTTTCACGGCCATGATCACGGCGCTGCTGTCCGGTATCGCGCTGATGTATTTCGTGCTCGTCATCCAGTTCAACAGCTTCACGGCGCCGTTCGCCGTGATGCTGTCGCTGCCGCTGAGCCTGATCGGCGTCGTGCTGGCGCTGATCCTGACGCGCGGCACGCTGAACCTGATGAGCCTGATCGGCGTCATCATGCTGATGGGCCTGGTGGCCAAGAACGCCATCCTGCTGCTGGACGCGACGCGCCAGGAGGAGAAGGCTGGCATCGATCGCGAAGAGGCGCTGATGCACGCAGGCCGCAAGCGCTTCCGTCCCATCCTGATGACGACGCTGGCGCTGATCGCCGGCATGATGCCGGTCGCCATCGGCATCGGCGAAGGCGGCGAGTTCTACCGCCCGATGGCCGTGGCCATCATCGGTGGCACCATCACGTCGACGCTGCTGACGCTGCTCATCGTGCCGACCTTCTACGACAGCATCGAGCTGGCCCGTGACCATGCGCTGGCCAAGTTCCATCGCCGCGTGCCGCGGTTCACGCTGGTCGGCGCCTTCGTGCTGACGCTGATCGAAGCGGTGCTGGCGCTGGTGATGGTGCGCTTCGTGTTCCGCCTGATCGTCAAGGCCGGCCGTTTCGTGACCGGCCGCCGCGTCGCCGTTACACCAGCCGCCCAGGGTTGAGGAGGTCGAGCGGGTCGAGAGCCCGCTTGATCGCCCGCATCAGCGCCAGGGCCGTCGGGTCCTTGCGCTGAGCCAGCTCGTCGCGCTTGAGCCGGCCAATGCCATGCTCGGCCGAGATCGAGCCGCCGCGCTGCTGAACGGCGTCATAGACCAACTCGTTGATGGCCGCCTCATGCGCGGCCAGGAACTCCACCGGCGACACGCCGGTCGGCGCCTGCACGTTGTAGTGCAGATTGCCATCGCCCAGATGGCCGAAGTCGATGACCTCGATGCCGGGCAGATAAGCCGCCAGCACCGCATCCATCTCGGCGACGAAGCCGGGAATGGCGGACACCGGCAACGAGATGTCATGCTTGATGTTCAGCCCCGCCTGAGCCTGGGCCAGCGGAATGGATTCGCGTAGATGCCAGAAGGCCTTGGCCTGCTGGATGTTCTGGGCAATGGCCGCGTCCTGCACGCAGCCGCCTTCGAGCGCGGTTTCAAGCAGACCTTCGAAGACGCTGCGTGCATGCTCGGCGCTTTCGGCGTCGGACAACTCCAGCAGCACGGTCCATGCCGCGGCCGGCAAGGGCTGGGGCAATTGCGGCAGCTCGCGCGCAACAAGGGCGAGCGAGGCGCGGTTCATCACTTCGAAGCCGGTCAGCGCATCGCCGGCGCGCTCGCGCGCCAGGCCGAGCAAGGAGACGGCATCGTCCAGCGAGGCACAGGCCGCCAGCGCGGTCAGGCGCTCCTTCGGCTGCGGATACAGCTTCATCGTCGCCGCGGTGATGACGCCCAGCGTGCCCTCGCTGCCGATGAAAAGGTCGCGCAGGTCGTAGCCGGTGTTGTCCTTGCGCAGCCCCGACAGCCCATGCCAGATCTCGCCGGCCACGGTGACAACCTCGAGGCCGAGGCAGAGTTCGCGCGCATTGCCATAACGCAGCACCTGCGTGCCTCCGGCATTCGTCGCCAGGTTGCCGCCGAGCGTGCACGAACCCTCGGCCGCGAGGCTGAGCGGAAAGAGCATTCCGGCTCCAGCCGCGGCGGTTTGGATCTCGGCCAGCACGCGGCCGGCCTCCACCGTCAGGCTGGCGTTGGCGAGGTCGATGCCGCGAACGCGCTTCATGCGCGTCAGGCTCAGCAGGAGTTGTTGGCCGCTGTCGTCCGGCGTCGAGCCGCCCACCAGACCGGTATTGCCGCCCTGCGGCACGACCGGCACGCGGTGCTCGTGGCATAGGCGCATCACTGCCGCGACTTCCTCGGTCGATGCCGGCCGCGCGACGGCCAGGGCCTTGCCGGCATAGCGCTTGCGCCAGTCGTTCTCATAGGCCGCCAGGTCGCCACCCACCAGCAGGCCCGCCTCGCCAAGCTGTTCACGCAGCGCAGCGAGAAAGGCGTTCATGTGGCTTTGGCCGCCGCCAGTCGCTGGCGGATCTGGGCCGTGCAGGCCGTGAAGATGACGACGCCGAGCAGCACTTCACCCAGCGCCAGCCATTGCCCGAGGCCGCCTTCGCTGGTCGAGCGCACCAGGCCCTCCATCACATAGAGCCAGATGGCCAGGGCCAGCCAGCGGTAGGTGTACATGCGGTAGCGCCACAGGCCGACGGGTGCCGCCAGCAGCGGCAGCGCCTTCACGGCCAGCGTGCCGCGGCCGGTCGGTGCGAGCCACAGTTCCCAGGCCAGGCACAGCAGGATCAGCGCGACGGTGGCGGCCAGCGCCAGATTGCGCGTCAGCCGTTCGACGGCCGTGGGTTGGGTTCTTTCAAGGGCAGGGGACATAGCTGCGGCATCATAGAAGCCATGTCCCTGACGCCGATTCCGCCGATCCCGCCTGTATCGCCCGCCGCGCCCGCCAATGCCGACAACCCGGACGCACCGCTGGCCCACAACCCCATCGCCTTCGCCAGCGACTTCATCACCGAGCTGTTGGCCTGGCCCTGGTTGCAGACCCTGCACACCTTCCGCCAGCGTTTCCGCGAGGAGAAGCTCGGCCTGACTGCCGGCAGCCTGACCTTCACGACGCTGATCTCGCTGGTGCCGCTGCTGACCGTGATGCTGGCCATCTTCACGGCCTTCCCGATGTTCTCCAGCTTCCAGTCCGCGCTGGAGCAGTACTTCCTGAAGAGCTTGATCCCGCCCAACATCGCCAAGCCGGTGCTGGCCTCGCTGACGCAGTTCGCCGCCAAGGCCAACAAGCTGGGTGTCGTGGGCCTGATCTTTCTGGGCATCACGGCGCTGGCGTTGATGCTGACCATCGACCGCACGCTGAATGCGATCTGGCGCGTGAAGCGCCCGCGGCCCATGGCCCAGCGCGTGCTGGTCTACTGGGCCGCGTTGACGCTGGGCCCGCTGCTGCTCGGCGGCAGCCTGACGCTGACCAGCTATGCCATCAGCGTCGGCCAGGGTTATCTCACGGCCATGCCGGCGAGCATGTCCACGGTCCTGGGCAGCGCCGACGTGGTGCTGTTCGGCCTGGCGATGGCCGGGCTCTTCCATTACGTGCCCAACACCCATGTGCGCTGGCGCCATGCCCTCATCGGCGGCGCCTTCGTGTCGCTGGGCTTCTCGCTGGCCAAGGGTCTGCTGGCCTGGTATGTGAAGCAGGTGCCGACCTATTCGACGCTGTACGGCGCCTTCGCGACCGTGCCCATCTTCCTGATCTGGATCTACCTGGGCTGGGTGATCGTGCTGCTGGGCGCCATCCTGGCGGCCAACACGCCCAGCCTGACGGGCCGGCTGCATCTGCGCCCCGACTCGCCCGGCCAGCCCATGGCGCTGGCGCTGGAGGTGCTGCGCGAACTCTGGCGCGTGCGCCAGGCCGGCCAGCAGGGCCTGTCCTATCTGGCCCTGGCCAGCGCGCTGCGCGTCGACCCGTTGCAGCTCAGCCCCGTCATCGACAAGCTGCTGGCCCTGGACTGGATCGGTCGGCTGGAAGAAGAGGGCGCCCAGCGGCTGGTGCTGCTGTGCACGCCCGAGAAGGCGCTGGCCGAACCTCTGCTGAGCGCCTTCCTGGCCGAGCGCCAGGGGCTGCTGGCCAATCTGTGGGCGCAGGGCGAATGGTCGAAGCTGACTCTCGACCGCCTGCTGCTCACTGAGGCTGGAAGCCCCCGGCCTTGATGATCTTGGCCCAGGCCGCCGAGTAGGCGCGCTCGCGGGTGGCGAGCTGGGCCGAGCTCATCATGGCCACCGACAGGCCGAGCTCGGTCAATCGCGCCTTCACGACCGGCTGATTGATGACGCCGGCCAGCGCATTCGAGAAGCGCTCGACGACGGCCGGCGCGGTGCCCGCCGGTGCGAACAGGCCGTAATAGGGCAGATCCTCGAAGCCCGCGACGCCCAGTTCCGCAAAGGTCGGCACCTCCGGCAACACGCCCTGGCGCTGCTGGCCCATGACGGCGACGATGCGCAGCTTCTTCTGCTGGTGGTTGGTGATGAGGTCGGGTACCGAGCCGACGCCGGCGCTGATCTGGTTGCCCAGCATGTCGGCAATCATCGGCGCGCTGCCGCGGTAGGGCACGGCCAGCAGGTTCAGGCCATTCTTCTCGCCGAGCAGCTTGACGAGGAACTCCGGCACCGAGGCCGGCGCCGGCACGCCCACGCTGCCCTGGCCGCCTTGCTTCTTCACCCAGGCGAGGTACTCAGGCAGGCTTGAAGCCGGCGTGCCGCCCGACAGCGCCAGCGCGTTGGCGAAGGTCGCGAAGCCCGCCACCGGCACGAAGTCCTTGGCCGGGTCGAAGCCGGGGTTCTTCAGCACCAGCGGCAGGATGGAGATGGTGTGGTCGTGGCTGACGAAGAAGGTCGTGCCGTCGGGCGGTGCGGCCTTCAGTGCCTGCGCCGCGATCTGGCCGCCGGCGCCGGGCTTGTTCTCAACCAACACCGTCGTACCGAGCGAGGCCTGCAAGGCTTCGCCCAGCAACCGCGCGATCGCGTCGGTGCCGCCTCCGGCGGGAAAGCCGACGAGGAGGCGAATGGGCTTGTCATCGGCGCGGGCGGCAAAGGGCAGGGCGGCCAGCGCGGCCAGGGCGGAACGACGTTGCAGCATCGGCGGGCTCCTTGGTTGAACCCGCCGGAGTCTACGGGTGGAGCACCACCAAAAGTGCGGTCGCCGCCGACTTGCCCACGTTGCGGATGGCATGCGGGCCGTCCACCGCATAACGCGCCGTCTCGCCGGCCTTGAGCCTGTTCGTCATGCCCTGGGCGCTGACCTCCAGGCTGCCCGTCAGCACGCTCAGGTGCTCGCGCGAACCCGGCTCATGGGCCTGGCTGTCCAGCACGCCGCCGGGTTGGATGTTCAGCTCGTACCACTCGAACTGCCCGGCCAGCTCGATGGGGCCGAGGATGCGCAGCTTGCAAAGCCCGTCCGGGCTGGTCAGCCCCGGCGTCGCGTGGGCCGGCACGGTCTCGATGGCAGGCGTCGCTGCGCGCTCGCCGCCCAGCAACTCACCCATGTCCACGCCCAGCGCATTTGCCAGCCGCCACACCACGGCCACCGTGGGATTGGCCTGGTTGCGCTCGATCTGCGACAACATCGACTTACTCACGCCGGCCCGCTTGGAGAGATCATCCAACGACAGGCCACGGCTGCTGCGCAGCGCCTGCAGGGCGGCGCCGACGCGGGGCGGTTCGGTGTTGTCCATGTTCATGCTTGACCTGGATAGATGATTTTCAGATACTGCACAAAAGTTCGATATATCGAACAAGTTCACTAAACCGGATTGTGCATCAGGAGCAGCGCCATGAGCCAGGCCTTCTATCAACACCTGCAGACCGAGTTGGACAGCATCCGCGCCGCCGGGCTGTTCAAGTCCGAGCGCATCATCACGACGCCCCAGGGCGCCGTCGTGAAGACGGCCGACGGCCGCGAAGTCATCAACTTGTGCGCCAACAACTACCTGGGCTTGTCGTCCCATCCCAAGGTCATCGAGGCCGCGCATGAGGCGTTGCGCACGCACGGCTTCGGCCTGTCGTCGGTGCGTTTCATCTGCGGCACTCAAGATGTGCACAAGGAGCTGGAGCAGCGCATCGCCCGCTTCGTCGGCTGCGAGGACGCCATCCTCTACGCCGCCGCCTTCGACGCCAACGGCGGCCTGTTCGAGCCGCTGCTGGGTGAGCAGGACGCCATCATCAGCGACGCGCTGAACCACGCTTCCATCATCGACGGCATCCGCCTGTGCAAGGCGCAGCGCTACCGCTACGAGCACAACAACCTCAACGACCTGGAGCGCTGCCTGAAGGAAGCGAAAGAGAAGGGCGCCCGTTTCACGCTGGTGTTCACCGACGGTGTGTTCTCCATGGACGGCACCATCGCCCAGCTCGACAAGATCCGCGCCCTGTGCGACCGCTACGACGCGCTGCTGGGCATCGACGAATGCCATGCGTCAGGCTTCATGGGCAAGACCGGCCGCGGCACCGCCGAGCACCGCGGCGTGTTCGGCAAGATCGACATCATCACGGGCACCTTCGGCAAGGCCCTGGGCGGCGCCAGCGGTGGCTTCACGGCCGCGCGCAAGGAAGTCGTCGAGCTGCTGCGCCAGCGCTCACGCCCCTATCTGTTCAGCAACACGCTGGCCCCCAGCATCGCCGGCGCTTCGCTGGCCGTGCTGGACCTGCTGGAGGGCTCCACGGCCCTGCGCGACAAGCTCGAAGCCAACACCGCCTGGTTCCGCGAGGCGATCCAGGCCGCCGGCTTCGAGATCAAGCCCGGCACCCACCCCATCGTGCCCATCATGGTCTACGACGCGGTGAAGGCGCAGGAGCTCAGCAAGCGCATCCTGGAGCTGGGCATCTATGCCGTCGGCTTCTTCTTCCCCGTCGTGCCCAAGGGCCAGGCGCGCATCCGCGTGCAGGTCTCGGCCGTGCATGAGCGCGAGCACCTGGAGAAGGCCGTTGCCGCCTTCACGCAGGCGGGCCGTGAGCTGGGCCTCGTCAAATGAAGATCCTCATCATTGGAGCGAACGGCCAGATCGGCACCGAGCTGGCGACCGAGCTGGCGAGGCTGCATGGCAACGAAGCCGTCGTCACCAGCGACCTCAGCCCCAAGGGCCGCGTGCCCAGCCTCCAGCACGAGGCGCTGGATGTGACCGACGCGGGGGGCCTGGCCACCGTCGTCAAGCGCCACCACATCACGCAGATCTACCACCTGGCCGCGGCGCTGTCGGCCAACGGCGAGAAGCACCCGATGTGGGCCTGGGACCTGAACATGAAGGGCCTGCTCAATGTGCTGGAGCTGGCCCGGCACGAGAAGCTGGACAAGATCTTCTGGCCCAGTTCGATCGCGGCCTTCGGCCCCAACACGCCAGCCGTCGACACGCCGCAGACGACCGTCATGGACCCGACGACGGTCTATGGCATCAGCAAGCTCGCCGGCGAACGCTGGTGCGACTGGTACCACGCCAAGCACGGCGTGGACGTGCGCAGCCTGCGCTACCCCGGCCTCATCAGCTGGAAGACGCCGCCCGGCGGCGGCACGACGGACTACGCCGTGGAGATCTTCCACTCGGCGATCAAGGACGGCCGCTACACCTGCTTCCTGAAGGAAGACCAGGCCCTGCCGATGATGTACATGCCCGATGCGCTGCGCGCCACCATCGAGCTGATGAACGCGCCGGCCGACCAGGTCAGGCAGCGCGGCAGCTACAACCTCGCCGGCGTCAGCTTCACGCCGGCAGGCATCGCCGCCTCCATCCGCCGCCGCCTGCCCGAGTTCACGATGGACTGCGTGCCCGACTTCCGCCAGGCCATTGCAGCCAGTTGGCCACAACGCATTGACGACGCAGCCGCCCAGGCCGATTGGGGCTGGAAGCTGCAGTACGACCTGGATGCCATGGTTGACGACATGCTGACTGAGCTGACACGCGAACTACACGTTGGCTGACAGGCGGTGCCAGGTCTGGCTGGTACGCTAGCCTCTATGAGAGTCGCGTTGACTACCCTCCTGGCTCTGTCCGTGGCGACGTTGGCGCAGGCCGAGCAGCCCGAGGTGGAAAGTCCGTCAGCTCGCTATCTGCTGGGGGCCGCGGTGGCCTCGCAGCCGGAGTACGACGGCGCGAGCAGCCGTGACATCAAGATCAAGCCCTTGTGGGCATTCAAGCTCGGCCGAGTGCGCATCAGCACTTCCGGCGCGGGCAGCCTGATGGGCTTCGGGCGTGAGGAGGCGGCCGGCGGTGCCAGTACCCAGTTCATTGACACAGACAAGCTGCGCGTGGGTGTGTCACTGCGCATGGACAGCGGCCGCAGCAGCGGCGACGCCAGCACCACGCGGGGCCTGCCCGACGTCCGGCGCACGCTGAGGGCGCGCTTCTATACCAACTACAGCCTCACCAAGGACCTGACCATCGGCGCAACGCTTTCGCAGGACCTGCTCGGCCGGCAAGGCGGCACGACGCTGGGCGCGGACCTGGGCTGGCGGTTCTACCGCAGCCCGACGCTGGAGTGGACCAGCGGCTTCGGCATCTCGGCCGCCAGCGCTCGAAACCTGCGCAGCTATTTCGGCGTGCCCGAGTCGGCCGTCGCGGCCAGTGGCAAACCCGCCTACGAACCCGGTGCCGGCCTGCGCGATGTGCACGTGGGTGTCGGCTTCATCCGGCCGCTGACCAAGCATTGGCTCGTCTACGGCAATGCCGGCGCGAGCCGCCTCCTCGGTCCCGTCGCCGACAGCCCGCTGGTCGAGAAACGCACCGGCTCGTCGGTGGGCATCGGCCTGGCCTGGCGCAACTAGAGCTTCACGCGACCGCGCCAGATGTCGGCGTACATGACCCAGTCGCCGATGAAGCTGTAAAGCGGATATTTGAAGGTCGCCGGCCGGTTCTTCTCGAAGAAGAAATGCCCGACCCAGGCGAAGCCATAGCCGCACAGCAGGCCGTAAAGCAGCCACACCAGCGCGCCCGTCCTGAACAGCTGCCACAGGCAGACCAGCACCAGGGTCGAACCGACGAAGTGCAGCCGGCGGCAGATGGTGTTGCCGTGCTCGCTGAGGTAGAAGGGGTAGAAGTCGGCGAAGCGAGAAAAGCGTTCGGTGCTCATGCGCTGATTCAAGCGCGGGTTGCGCCCGAGCGGCAAGCGGGGATGCCCTCGCAATAATGCGCCGATGCGCGCCATGCCCACCGAGTTGGAGGTTGTCATCCTCGGTGCGGGCATGTCCGGGCTGTGCATGGCCATCCAGCTGCAGCGCGCGGGCGTCGATGACTACCTCATCGTCGAGAAGTCCCATGGGCTGGGCGGCACCTGGTGGGACAACCGCTACCCCGGCGCCCAGGTCGATGTGCCGGCACCGGCCTACAGCTTCAGCTTTGCGCCCAACCCTCATTGGACGCACCGCTTCGCCGACGCGCCCGAGATTCACCGCTACCAGCAGCGCCTGGCCGAGCAGCACGGCCTGGCGGCACGCATGCGTCTGGGCGTGGCCATCACCGAGGCGCGCTTCGACGCACAGGCCGGCCGCTGGCAGCTGAGCCTGGACGATGGCAGCGCCTTGAGCGCGCGCTTCTTCGTCTGCAGCACCGGCCCGCTGAGCCGGCCGCGCTGGCCCGACATCCCCGATCTGGCGTCCTTCAAGGGGCAGTTGCTGCACTCGGCTCGCTGGCCGGCCGACGCGGACTTGGGCGGCAAGCGCATCGGCGTCATCGGCACGGGCTCCACGGCGTCTCAGCTTGTGCCGGCGCTGGCACCCACGGCGGCACGGCTCACGCTGTTCCAGCGCACGCCCAACTGGGTGATGCCGCGGCTGGACCGGCGCTATGGCGCACTCGACCGCTGGCTGGCCCGCTTCCCGCCCTATGCCGCGCTGGCCCGCCATGCCTGGGTGCAGTTTCTGGAGCTGGGGCGGCGCGGCTTCGACGAGGGCACGCTGGCCCGGCGCGCCATGGTGGCCACGGCCCGCGGCCATCTGCGGCGCCATGTGCCCGATGCTGTGCTGCGCGAACGACTGACACCCCGCTATCCGCTGGGATGCAAGCGCATCATCTACTCCAACGACTACTTCCATGCGCTGGCGCTGCCGCAGTCGGAGCTGGTCACGGAGGCCATCACCGGCGTGACGGAAAAAGGCGTGCTGACCCTGGACGGCCGGGAGCACCAGTTGGACGCACTGGTCTGCGCCACCGGCTTCGACACGACGCAACTCCTGGCGGAGCTGCCCATCACAGGTCTCGACGGGCGCACGCTGGAAGAGACCTGGCGCGTCAATCCCAGCGCCTACTTCGGCCTGACGGTCCCGGGCTTTCCCAACCTCTTCCTGACGCTCGGCCCCAACACCGGCACAGGCCATACCTCGACGCTGCTTTTCATCGAGCCCCAGGTCCAGCACGCGCTGGCCTGCATGCGCAGAGTCAAGCAATCAGGCAAGCGATGGATAGACGTGCGCCCTGAAGCGTTTGCAGCCCAGGACGCCAACGTCCAGCAAAGGCTCGCCGGCTCGGTCTGGAGCCGGTGCAGTTCCTGGTACCGCAACGACAGCGGCCGCATCATCGCGATCTGGCCGGGCTTCACCGGCGAATACGCCCGGGCCGTGCGGCGGCCCGACGAAGCAGCCTACGAGCTCGGCTGAAGCGCCGCCTTCAGCGCGGCCAGCACGGCGTCCGGTGCTTCGGCCATCAGCGCGTGGCCGGCGGGCACGGTATGGATGCGCGGCTTGAGCAGGCCGCCGAGTACGGCGTTCTGCTTGGGCGACGTCATCTGGTCCAGCGCGCCGAGGATGAAATGCACCGGGCAGGCCACGCGAGCGGCCGCGGCCTCGCCGCCGGCATAGCGGTCGCAGACTTGGAAGTCGTTCTCGAACAGATTGACTTCCGTCTGGCGCTCCTGCAGCCGGCGCATCAGCGCCATCGAGCCGCCGCGCAGCCAAGCGCCCGGGCCTGGGTAGCCCGGCTTGGCGCTGGCCAGCGAATGCGAAAAGGCCGTGACCATGGCCATCGCGGCCTCGGGCTTGTCGCGCGCCGTCGTCAAAAGAGCCTCCGAGACCTTCATCGGGTAGGCCGTGCCGACCATGACGAGAGTGGACGCTCGTTCGGCCGCTTCGAGTGCGATCAGCGAGCCCATGCTGTGGCCGACGAGGGTGGCCTTTTGCACGCCGGCCGCGTCGAGCAGACGGTGCAGCCAGGAGGCGATGTCCTCGACGCTCTTCAAAGGCGTGCCAGCGCTGCGGCCATGGCCCGGCAGGTCGACGGCGAGCACGCCGTAGCCGTGGTGGGCACACCAGCGCGCCAGCAGGGTCCAGACGCTGTGGTCGTTCTGTGCGCCGTGGATGAAGACGACGCAGGGCAGGGCGGAGTCAAACGCCTTGCCGCCCGTGTACGCATAAGCCTCTTGGTTGTCGACGATGAACTTCATGCCTTGCCTGCCACCTTGAGCGCCCGCTTCAGGTCGTCGATGAGGTCGGCCGGGTCTTCCAGCCCGACGGACAGGCGGATGGTGCCCGGGCCGATGCCGGCACTCCTGAGCGCCGCGTCATCCATGCGGAAGTGGGTTGTGCTGGCGGGGTGGATGACCAGAGACTTGGCGTCGCCAACGTTGGCCAGGTGGGAGAAGAGCTTGAGGGCCTCGATGAAGGCGCGGCCCTGTTCCCGCGTTCCCTTCAAGTCGAAGGAGAACACCGCGCCAGCGCCGCGTGGCATGAGCTTTTGCGCCAAGTCGTGGTCGCGGTGGGAGGCCAGGCCGGGGTAGGCCACCTTCTCGACCAGGTCGTGTGCCTGCAGGAACTCGGCCACCGCCTGCGCATTGGCCACATGCCGGGCCATGCGCAGCGGCAACGTCTCCAGTCCTTGCAGCATCAGCCAGGCCGTGTGCGGGCTCATGCAGGCGCCAAAGTCGCGCAGCCCCTCCCGGCGGGCGCGCAGCAGGAAGGCGCCGACGGTGCTTTCCTCAGCGAACACCATGCCGTGGAAGCCGTCATACGGTTCACACAAGGTCTCGAATCGGCCATGGCGGTCGTGCGCGGCCTGCCAGTCGAAGGAGCCCGCGTCCACCAGCACGCCGCCAACCACCGTGCCGTGGCCGCAGAGGAATTTGGTGGCCGAGTGGTAGACGAGATCGGCGCCCAGCTCGGCCGGGCGCTGCAGATAGGGCGTCGTGAAGGTGGCGTCCACCAGCAGAGGCAGGCCGGCCTCGTGCGCCAGTGCCGACACGGCCGGGATGTCCAGCACGTCCAGCCCCGGATTGCCCAGGCTCTCGCCAAACAGCAGCCGCGTCTCGGGCCGGATGGCTGCGCGCCAGGCGTCCAGGTCGCGTGGGTTGACGAAGGTCGTCTCGATGCCGAAACGGCGCAGCGTGTAGTGCAGCAGGTTGTGGCTGCCGCCATACAGCGCCGTGCTGGCGACGACGTGACCACCGGTGCCCATCAGCGTGCAGATGGCCAGGTGCAGGGCCGCCTGACCACTGGCCGTCGCGATCGCGCCGATGCCGCCGTCCAGCGCCGCCATGCGCTCCTCGAAAACCGCCGTCGTCGGGTTGGAGAGCCGGCTGTAGACGTGCCCCGAACGCTCCATGTTGAACAGCGACGCCGCGTGCTCGCTGTTCTCGAAGACGAAGGAGGTGCTGAGGTGCAGCGGCGTCGCCCGCGCGCCGGTGCCCGGATCGGGCGTGGCGCCGGCATGCAAAGCTAGGGTGTCGAAGCCCGGCATGGTGTTTTCTATGGGGTGGAGTCGCGGGCATTGTGTGCTATGTTGACTGGCAGTTTTCGCATGGAGGCCCCTATGAAAGTCGTCGATATCCTGCGTGTCAAAGGTGGCACCTTGTTCACTGTCACGCCTGACGAGCCGCTGAAGGATTCGCTGGCCGTCATGGCAGAGCGCGACATCGGTTCGCTGGTTGTCATGGAGCATGGCGACCTGGTCGGCATGCTGACCTTCCGCGAGGTCATCCAGGCCATCGTGAAGAACCAGGGCACGGTGGGCACGACCATCGTCCGCACGGTGATGGACGACGCGCCGCTGACCTGCACGCCCGAGACAGAGATCGACGAGGTGCGCCGCATGATGCTGGGCCGCCACGCGCGCTATATGCCGGTGATGAACGGCAAGACGCTGATGGGCGTCATCTCTTTCTACGACGTGGCCAAGGCGGTGGTGGACAGCCAGGACTTCGAGAACCGCATGCTCAAGGCCTATATCCGCGACTGGCCGGTCGAGGAGCCCATCGAGGACCCTGCCAAGGCCGGCTGAGCCGACTTGGTTCGTTGTCCATGAAGGCGGCCTTTGCAGGCCGCTTTTCATTTGGACGGCTCCTAGAATGGCGGCATGTCCGGTAGCACCCTCGGCGAACTCTTTCGCGTCACCAATTTCGGCGAAAGCCACGGTCCGGCCATCGGCTGCGTCATCGACGGCTGCCCGCCGGGCATGACGCTCAGCGAGGCCGACATCCAGCCCGAGCTGGACCGCCGCCGCCCCGGCACCAGCCGCCACGTGACCCAGCGCAACGAGCCCGACGCGGTCAAGATCCTGTCCGGCGTCTATGAGGGCGTGACGACCGGCACGCCAATCTGCCTGCTGATCGAGAACACCGACCAGCGCAGCAAGGATTACGGCAACATCCTCGACACCTTCCGCCCCGGCCACGCTGACTACACCTATTGGCGCAAATACGGTGTGCGCGACCCGCGCGGCGGCGGCCGCGCGTCGGCGCGGTTGACGGCGCCCATGGTCGGCGCCGGCGCGGTGGCCCGCAAATGGCTGCGGGAGGCTTATGGCACCGAATTCCGCGGCTGCATGACCCAGCTCGGCGAGATCGAGATTCCTTTCGAAGGCTGGCAGCACGTCGGCCAGAACCCCTTCTTTGCCGCCAACGCCAGCAAGATCGCCGCGCTGGAGGACTATATGGACGCCTTGCGCAAGGCTGGTGACTCGGTCGGCGCACGCATCCGCGTCGAGGCCACCGGCGTGCCGGTCGGCCTGGGCGAGCCGCTGTTCGACAAGCTCGACGCCGACATCGCCTACGCGCTGATGGGCATCAACGCCGTCAAGGGCGTCGAGATCGGCGCTGGCTTCGGCGTTGTCGCGCAGAAGGGCACTGAGCATGGCGACGAGCTGACACCGCTGGGCTTCGCCAGCAACAACTCGGGCGGCATGCTGGGCGGCATCTCCACCGGCCAGGACATCGTCGCCAGTATCGCGATCAAGCCGACCAGTTCGATTCGCAGCCCCAAAGCGAGCATCGACCGCGCGGGCAATCCTTCCGTGGTGGAAACCTTTGGCCGCCACGACCCTTGCGTGGGCATCCGCGCCACGCCCATCGCCGAGGCCATGCTGGCCCTGGTGCTGATGGACCATGCCCTTCGTCACAGGGCGCAGTGTGGAGATGTCGTGCTGCCGGTCGATGCCATCCCGGCACAACGATAGGTTGAGGCGAGCGCGTCGGGCTGACGACGGGCAAAGCCCGCAACGGGCGAGCAATGCCGTGGACTACAGCTGAACTGAGTTGCTAAATCAGGTCAGCGATTCAAGCCCGACAGCGTTCGGGTTTGGGCTGTGCGGCTGGACAACCTTCTTGCGGAAAGCAAGAAACACCGCGAGCGTCCCCAGACCGAAACACAGCAGCCATCCGCTGCTGGGCTCAGGGACTGGAACTGCTGACACCTTCCAGTCGTGAGCAGTATTTCCCAGCGCCGAAAACGCCGTCGTTGTCGATCCATTCGCCAAAGTAATGGACGTAATGCCGGCCCAATAGATTGAATTTCCGAAATTGGCGAACGAATCGACCGAGGAGTTTGATCCCGCCAGCGTATAAGCCGTCGTGTCGATGCCGGCGTCCAGGGCGAACGCCTGACCAAACGTAACGGGAATGCTCAGCTCCCAGAATCCGCGTAGATCCCCGGTGTAGTCGAGGCCATTGACGCGGGTGAATGTATATGTTGGATCGGTGCCCAGATGAGTCAATGCCGCCTGAACATTGAAGCTGAATACAGTGGCGCCACCCGCGCTGAAAACGAAGTCAGCCGCAGCCGTTCCAGCAAAGCTTCCCCCCAAACCAGCCGTGCCGCTGTTGAGAAGGCTGCCTGAGGCGGGATCGACGAAGAAACGAATATTGGCCCAGCCGGTGCCGGACAAGCCTGCGCCAGCCACTGTGACGGAGTCACTCCAGTGTGCGGCGGCATATGCCTTTCCCACCGACGCGAATCCATTGAAAATGTTGCCACGGCTCGCGCTGGCAATGGCTGAAGATTTGAGTACACCGTAGTCTGCGGTAGCGCCGCTCGAGCCGCCCGAGCCTGACCATACGCTGCTGATCTTTTCAGACACCGAGCCATTCACTGAAGAATGAGTGATGGGGCCGACGCCGCCATTGCTGCCATCTTCGGCCGTGTAGTTTGCAAAAACAGTGACCTTGACTTCCGAAGCACTTGCGGAAATCGCCGGCCCCATCGCAGCCAGGCAAATCACGGCATTGAAAATCCACGTGGCGCCCGGGCTTAACGTAGACCTTGTGCGGAACATCTGAAGTTGGGACATCGTTCTCACCCCTATTGATTTGAACCCGAATACATCCAACACCCACTGTGTCGGCTGTTCAAACTCGGGGCACTCACCGAGGTGAAGCTCAAAGTGAAATCGACCGAGCCAAGATGCGAGCGAACTGCACTGTAGGCTTCGTGATGTCGGGGCCTGCTGCGCTGATCCCCAGAACGCGGGGAACGTTTTCATTCGAATTGATGTCGAGAGGTGGCAGCGCATTGGACTGGTCGGCGCTGGCAGCAGCAGCGGCGATGGCCGCTCGCCGGCAATTGGTGTCGCTATGACCTCGTCATGACGCTGCGCAGCGGATTTGATGCAGGCCGCCTCTCGTGATCCGCAACTCGTCCGCCGGGATTCCAGCCTGATCGCCGGCCGGTGCAGCTCAGCCCTCGCAAACCGCGTTTCGTCACAAGCCCGCTGCGCGGCTTGCCGCCGGTTTCTAGACTGTAAAGGTCGTGAAATCAGAGAGTGATTGGGGGAGCCATGCGCAAGTCTTGGAAGATCGGTAGCGTCGTCGCAGCCGTGTTGTTGGTGGGCGGTGCCGGGGTGGCCGTCATGGCGAGCAAGGGGGATGGCCCCAACAAGCCGGGTGACGAGAAGGCCAAGGCCGTGCTGGAGTTCGTGCCCAGCGAAGTCGTCAAGCCGACGCTGACCGCCATGCCGGCCCAGATCGAATTCAGCGGCCCGCTGGTGGCGCCGGGCACGGCCATGGTTCGCGCCAAGTCCAACGGCACGCTGCTCAACCTCGCTGTCGGCGAAGGCAGCCGCGTGAAGGCGGGCCAGGCTCTCGGCCAGGTCGACCTGGAAGAACTTCGCTATCGCATCGCCGAGCGCGGCGCCAGCGTCGAAGCCATGCGGGCCCAGATGGAGCAGGCCGAGCGCAGCTTCAAGGCCAACGAAGGCCTGGCTGCCAAGAACTTCATTGCCCAGACCGCGCTGGACAACTCTCGCGCCGCCTACGAATCCGCCCGCGCCAACTGGAACGCCGCCAAGGCCCAGCTCGACACCAGCCAGGTGACGATGCGCCAGGCCGCGCTGGTCGCACCCATCAACGGCGTCGTCTCCAAGCGCCATGTGGTGCCCGGCGAGAAAGTGGCGGCCGAACAGCAGATCCTGACCATCGTCGACCTGTCCAAGCTCGAACTGGCCGGCCTGGTCGGCACGCATGAAGTCAGCCGCCTGAAGCCGGGCATGACGGTGCAGGTGAAGGTCGAGGGCGTGGAAGAGCCGGTCGAGGCCAAGATCGACCGCATCGCGCCGAGCGCCGAGCCGGGCACGCGTTCCATCGGCGTGACGCTGGTGCTGGCCAACCCCAAGGAGGCCTACCGTGCCGGCCAGTACGCCGTTGCCAAGGTGGTGCTGCAGGATGACACCCAGCGACTGACCGTGCCCATCGCCGCCATCAGCCGCAATGCCGGCCAGGAACAGATCTGGATGATCGAGAGCGGCGCCTTGGTGCGCCGGATCGTGACGACCGGCCGCAGCGACGCCCGCGAAGGCCGCGTGGAGGTGTTGAACGGCCTCAAGCCCGAAGCCCAGGTGCTGGCGGCGCGCTTCGACAACCTGCGCGAAGGTGACAAGGCGAACATCGTCGCCGCCAAGGCCAAGGTGGCCAGCTCGGCCGCGTCGGCCGCCACGGTTCAGTAAGGGGCGTGCCATGTGGATGACCCGCGTTTCCATCCAGAACCCGGTCTTTGCGACCATGGTGATGGTGGCCCTGTGCGTGCTGGGCCTGTTTTCCTACTCCAAGCTGGGCGTCGAGCAGATGCCCGACATTTCCTTCCCCGGCGCACAGGTGGACGTGCGCTACCCCGGCGCCTCGCCCGAGGCCGTCGAGCGCGAGATCGCCAAACCCCTGGAAGAGGCGCTGAACACGATTGCCGGCGTGGAACGCATCCAGTCGCGCAGCTTCGAGGGCCGTGTGCAGGCCAGCGTCGAGTTCTCGCTGAACGCCGACATGGGCCGCGCGATGCAGGACCTGCGCGACCGCGTCGCCGCCGCGCAGGCCCGATTCCCGCGTGACGCCAAGCCGCCGACGGTGCAGCGCTTCGAGAACGACAACTCGCAGCCCGTCGTCGTCATGGCGCTGCTGAGCCCCACACGCGGCTCGCGCGAGCTGTCCATGATGGCCGACCTGATCGTCTCCAAGCGCCTGGGTCGTGTGGAAGGCGTGGCCAAGGTGGACGTGGGCGGCCTGACCACCCGTGAGGTGCGTATCGACCTCGACCCGATGCGGCTGCGCGCCTACAGCGTGACGCCGGCCGAGATTGCCAAGGCGCTGGCTGAGGCCAACGCCGATCAGCCGGTGGGCCTGCTGTCCGACTCCACCTCCGACGCCATCCTGCGCGTGGAAGGTCGCGTGAAAGACCCCAAGGCTTTCGGCAACATGATCGTCGCCCGCCGCGGCAACCTGGCGCTGACGCTGAACGACCTCGGCACCCTGGTCGAGCGCGAGCGCGAGCAGGACAGCATCGCCCGCATCAACGGCCAGCCGGCCGTCAGCTTCAACATCTTCAAGCAGCAGGACGCCAACATCGTCAAGACCGGCGAGTCCGTGAAGGAAGCAATGGCCGAGCTGCGCAAGACGCTGCCCAAGGACGTCGAGCTGCGCCTCATCTACGCCGCTAGCGACTTCGTCAAGGGCTCGCTGACCGGCCTGCAGCACACGCTGATTGAAGGCGCGCTGCTGACGGTGGCCATCGTCTTCCTGTTCCTGCACAGCTGGCGCTCGACCATCATCACCGGCCTCACGCTGCCCATCGCCGTCATCTCCAGCTTCATCGCCGTGCAGGCCTTCGGCTTCACGCTGAACTTCATGACGATGATGGCCTTGAGCCTGTGCATCGGCCTGCTGATCGACGACGCCATCGTCGTGCGCGAGAACATCGTGCGCCATGTGGCCATGGGCAAGGACCACCGCCAGGCGTCGTTCGACGGCACCAACGAGATCGGCCTGGCCGTCATGGCCACCACCTTCGCCATCTGCGCGGTGTTTGTGCCCGTCGCCTTCATGGGCGGCATCATCGGCAAGTTCTTCTACCCCTTCGGCATCACCGTCGCGGTGGCGGTGCTGGTCAGCCTGTTCGTCAGTTTCACGCTCGACCCGATGCTGTCGTCGGTCTGGCCAGACCCGCCGGGCACGCGCATCAAGCACTGGCCTGTCATCGGTCATCTCATCCGCGCGACCGACTGGAGCATGGACCGCCTGCACGACCTCTATGCCAGGACGATCGACTGGGCCTTCTCCGGCCGTCGCTACCGCGTCTTCGTGCCGCCGATTCCCGCCTATGGCCATCCGTTCAGCGCGGACGGCAAGCGCGACAAGGCCGCGAAGCGCGTGTTCCGCTTCGCGACGCTGACGCCGCGTGGCCTCGTCATGTGGGGTGCCTTCGCCAGCTTCGTCGCCGCACTGGCCCTGGCGCCCATGGTCGGCAGCGAATTCGTGCCCGAGACAGACAACGGCTTCACGCAGGTCAACCTGCGCATGCCGGTGGCCAGCAGCATCGAGCGCGGCAGCGCCAAGGTCGCCCAGATCGAGGAGATCCTCAAGAACTACCCCGAGATCAAGACCGTCTCGACCGTGGTCGGCAGCACCGGCGAAGGCCTGTCCACCGGCCGCAACCAGGCGGCGCTGAATATCACGCTGACCGACCGCAGCGAACGCAAGCGCACGCAAAAGGAGATCGAGGACGCCATCCGCGCCGACATTGCCAAGATCCCCGGCATCGAGGTCAGTGTTGGCTTCAACCGCCCGATCTGGATCACCATCCTGGGCAGCGACCCCGAAGTGCTGACCCAGGCCGCCACCGACCTGGTCGAGAAGATCAAGAAGATCCCCGGCGCCGTCGACGTGGACACGACCGTCAAGCCCGGCCTGCCGGCCTTTGCCGTGCGCCTGAAGGATTCGGCCATCCGCGAACTGGGCCTGACCGCCCCGCAGATCGCCTCCAGCCTGCGTGCCTACGTCAACGGCGAGATCGCCACCTACTGGACGACGCCGGATGGCAACCAGGTCGAGGTGCTGCTGCGCCTGCCGCGCGAACAGCGCGAGCGCATCGAGCAGATGAGCAAGCTGCCGGTGGCCTTCTCCAAGGACGGCGCGCCCATCGCGCTGGACCAGGTCGCGACCATCGAGCCGGTGTTCAACCCCGAGGTGATCCGCCGCGAGAACCTGCAGCGCCGCGAGGCCGTGTTCGCCGGCGTCCAGGGCCGCCCGGGCGGCGACGTGAATGCCGATGTGCAGAAGCTGATCAAGGCCACCCAGCTGCCTCCGGGCACCAGCTTCAAGGTGGACGGCGCCGGCAAGCAGCAGGCCGAGGCCTTCAACGGCCTGCTGGCGGCAATGGCGCTGGCCGGCATCTTCATCTACATCGTGCTGGCCAGCCAGTTCGGCAGCTTCCTGCAGCCCATCGCCATCATGGCTTCACTGCCGCTCGCCCTCATCGGCGTGATGCTGGCCCTGCTGCTGTGGCGCTCGACGCTGAATGTGTTCTCGATGATCGGCCTCGTCATGCTGATGGGCCTGGTCACCAAGAACGCCATCCTGCTGGTGGACTTCGCCAACCATGCCCGCAAGGCGGGTGCGACCGTCGCCGAAGCGTTGCGCGAGGCCGGCCTGATCCGCATGCGCCCCATCATCATGACGACGGCGGCCATGATTTTCGGCATGCTGCCGATGGCCATCGCGCTGAACGACGGCGGCGAAATCCAGGCGCCCATGGGCCGCGCCATCATCGGCGGCGTCATCACCTCGACGCTGCTGACGCTGGTGGTGGTGCCGGTGCTCTACAGCTATCTGGTGCGGGAGAAGAAGCCCGCCAAGAAGACGGCAGAGCAGGGCGGCGCCTCGTCGATGCCGCTGCATGGCATGCCGGGCGCGATGCCGGCGGACAAGGAATAAGCAAGAGATCCCTCGAGCGCTTCTGCGCTTGGGCCGGTCACGTCAAGTGGTCGGCCCTTTTTGCTTCTGCGAATTACAATCGCGCCGATAGTAAGGAGTTGCCATGTCCGAATCCACCGTCACTGCCAAGGGCCAGACCACCATGCCCGCAGAAATCCGGGCGCTCGTGGATGCCAAGCCTGGTACGCGCCTGGTGTGGTCGGCCATGCCCGATGGCACCCTGATCGTGCGGGTCAAGAGCAAGTCCATCCTCGACATGGCCGGCATGCTCAAGGCCCCCAAGGGCAAGCGCATCGGCATCGATGAAATGAACCCCTGGCGCTGAGGCATGCCCGCGCTCGATACCAACGTCCTGGTGCGCTACCTCGTGCAGGACGACGCCGCGCAGGCTGCGGCGGTGCGCCAGCTGATGGCGCGGCTGACGGGTGAAGGCGCCACGCTCTTCGTGCCCGTCACCGTCGTGCTGGAGCTCGAATGGGTGCTGCGCAAGAGCTATGGCTTCGACAAGGACAGCGTGCTGCACGCCCTGTCATCGCTGTTCTCGGCGGCCGAGCTGAACATCGAATCGGAGCGTGCGCTGGAGGTGGCGCTGCAGCTGTACCGCCAAGGCCCGGCGGACTTCGCCGACTGCCTGCACATCGCGCTGGCCGCCCAGGCCGGCGAGCCGCCGCTGTGGACTTTCGACAAAGGCGCCGCCCGGGTGGATGGCGCGCAACTGCTGGCCAAGGGCTGACGCCGGCTCAGCCGGTCGTGGGCGCAGAGGCTATGCACTCGAGGGCGACGTGCCGTCAATCAGGCCGCGCAGACCTCTCGCACACAGCCCCGTAACCACCGATGCGCCGCATCCCCATCCATCCGAGGATGCCACAGCAGCGAGACGGTGAACGGCGCCATCGCCAGCGGTAGATCGACAGTCAGCAGGCCATCGCGCAGATGCCCGGTGTGCCGCTCGGGCACCGTTGCAATCAGATCCGTGCCGCGCGCCAGGGCCAATGCCTCCGAAAACCCCGCCACTGTGACGACGATGTCGCGGCCAAGGTTCAGCGCGGACAACGCTTCGTCGACAGGCCCTGCCGCCGTGCCGCGCCGGGAGATGGCGACATGCCGGCCCGCTGCGTAGCGTTTCGCCGTCAGCTTGCCGCTCGCCAGTCCATGGCCTTGGCGCGCGACGGCCACAAAGCGATCGCGAAACAGCGCCTGCGCGCGCAGCTCCGGCCCGCTGGACGCAGTGACGATGCCCGTCTCCAGGTCGACGCTGCCATCACGCAGCGGCGTGCTGTCACGGTCGGGCTTGGGGACGAAGCGCAGCCGCACGCTCGGCGCTTCCGAACTCACGCGCGCTAGCAGGGCTGCGCCGAAGTTCTCAACAAACCCTTCGCGCGTTCGCAGCGTGAACTCTCGCTCCAGTTTGTCCAGCCGCAACGCCGCCGCCGGCCTCAATGTGGCCTGCGCCTCCTGCAGCAGCGGTCCAATGCGCTCGCGCAATTCCAGCGCCCTAGGTGACGCCACCAGCCCACGCCCGGCGCGCACGAGCAGCGGGTCGCCGGTGGCCTCGCGCAGCCGCGCCAGCGACCGGCTCATCGCCGACGGGCTCAACCTCAGTCTTCGCGCGGCACCAGCGACGCTGCCCTCGGCAAGCAGGGCGTCCAGCGTCAGCAGCAGGTTCAGATCAGGGTCTGACATGGCGTCTCGTGCATTGATGAAGTGCAGATGATGCGTCTTCCGCCATGCCCAGCAAATGCCTAAGGTCGGCGCATGAACACCTCGACCGTCGCTCAACCCGCCGCAACGCCTGTCACCGGCGTGCTTGCCGGCCTGGCCCTTTGCACCCTGCTGCCTTCGCTGGCCGTCAGCAGCGCCAATGTCGCGCTGCCCACGCTGGCTAGTGCCTTCGGTGCCGGCTTCGCCGAGGCGCAATGGGTCGTGCTGGCCTATCTGCTGGCGATCACGACCCTCATCGTCAGTGCCGGCCGGCTGGGTGACCTGATCGGCCGACGCCGCCTGCTGCTGGCCGGCATCGCGCTGTTCACGGCCGCGTCGACGCTCTGCGCGCTGGCACCCACGCTGCCGCTGCTGATCGCCGCCCGGGCACTGCAAGGCGTGGGCGCTGCCGCCATGATGGCCTTGACGATGGCCATGGTGGGCGCGGCGCTGCCCAAGGCGCGCACGGGCAGCGCGATGGGGCTGCTGGGCACGATGTCGGCAGTCGGCACGGCTCTCGGTCCGTCGCTGGGTGGCGCGCTGATCGGTGCTTTGGGCTGGCAGGCCGTATTCGCCGTCAACCTGCCGCTGGGCTTGCTGGCCATTGCGCTGGCCTGGCGGTATTTGCCGGCTGACCGAGGACAGGGCGCTGCCGGCTTCGACCTGCCCGGCACTTGGTGGCTGGCGCTGACGCTGGCGGCCTATGCCCTTGCGATGACGTGGCATCTTGGCCTGCTGGCGGTCGCCGCGGTGGGCCTGCTGCTGTTCCTGCGCACCGAGGCGCGCGCTGCGGCGCCTCTCGTGCGGCTGGACCGGCTGCGCGACCCCGCCCTGAGCACAGCCCTGGCGATGAACGCCCTGGTGTCTGCCGTCATGATGGCCACCCTGGTCGTTGGCCCCTTCCACCTCAGCGGCGCGCTCGGCCTTGGCGCCGCCACGGTGGGTGTACTGATGTCCGTCGGCCCCCTCCTTTCGGCCGGCAGCGGCATTCCGGCCGGCCGGCTGGTGGACCGCTTCGGCACACGGCGAACGAGCCAACTGGGCCTCGCCGCCATGGCGGTCGGCTGCGCGCTCATCGCGCTGCTGCCGGCGTCGCTTGGCGCCATCGCCTACGTGGGCCCGCTCGCCATCGTCACGCCCGGCTATGCACTCTTCCAGGCTGCCAACAACACAGGGGTCATGGCCGAGGTGCCGGCCGAACAGCGCGGCGTCATCAGCGGCCTGCTGACGCTGTCGCGCAATCTCGGCCTCATCACCGGCGCCTCGGCGATGGGCGCCGTTTTCGCCGCCGGCGGGCTGCGCTTGAGCTTCGTCATCGCGACAGCTTTGGTTGCCGTCGCCCTCGGGCTTGCCAGACGCGCGAATTGACAAGCACAATCGCCCCCGCTCCGGGGTGCCCGGGCCTGGCGAAAGCCGAGCCCAGACGCTGAGATGGTCATCCTGGGCTTGTTAACACGACGGCAATGGGCCGCGAAGGCCATCTGCCAGGGGCCAATCAAGGCGTAGCGCGCCGCCCGCATTGATATGCGGGCAAGCGGTGCAACGCGGAGTGACCCCTGGCAGATGGCCTTCCCTTCGGGTTGTGGCCAGAAAGGCCGCGCGCGGCGTTGCAAATGCTCGCCGGGTGCCCAACCCGGCTCCGCTTTGCGCCTTGCTCGCGGCCTTTCTGGCCACAACGCGGCCCGTTGCCGTCGTGTTAACAAGCCCTGACCAAACCCGTGAACTTGAACCGGCTAATACCGGCGTAAGGAGAGCGCATGCCTCGCGGCGTGCAGGTGTGGCCTTCGGGCCGGACCTCACCCACAGGCGGCCTTGGAGCACCGAACCCACTGCTCCAGGAGACCGCCGCCATGAACGCCCCCGAAAAGAACCTCTCGCTCGATGAGCGCCTGTCGCTGACGCGCGAGCCCTTCCCGGCATCAAGCAAGGTCTACGTGACCGGCAGCCGGCCCGACGTGGCCGTGCCCATGCGAGAAATCGCGCTGACGAATGGCGAGCGGGTCGTCGTGCACGACACCTCCGGCCCCTACACCGACCCCAAGGCGCAGATTGACGTGCGCCGCGGCCTGCCGCCCATCCGCTCCAGCTGGGTCGGTGACCGCGCCGACACCGAGGCCTATACCGGCCGCACCCGCGTCGCGCTGGACGATGGCGGCAAGGAGGACAACGAGCGCATCGCCCAACTGCGCGCCGAAGCCGCCGCGCTGCAGCGCCAGCCGCGCCGCGCCCAGGCCGGCGCCAACGTCAGCCAGATGCACTACGCCCGCCGTGGCATCGTCACGCCGGAGATGGAGTTCGTCGCGCTGCGCGAGAACGGCAAGCGCGAGTGGATGCGCGAGTACCTGGGCGACGCCGAGCGCGAGCAGCGCCTGCGTGGCGACTCACTCGGTGCGGCCGTCCCCGAGATCATCACCCCCGAGTTCGTCCGCCAGGAGGTGGCCCGGGGCCGCGCCGTCATCCCGGCCAACATCAATCACACCGAGCTCGAGCCGACCATCATCGGCCGCAACTTCCTGGTCAAGGTCAACGCCAACATCGGCAACTCGGCCGTCACGTCCAGCATCGAGGAAGAGGTCGAGAAGCTGGTCTGGTCCATCCGCTGGGGTGCGGACACGGTGATGGACCTCTCCACCGGCCGCAACATCCACACGACACGCGACTGGATCGTCCGCAACTCGCCCGTGCCCATCGGCACCGTGCCCATCTACCAGGCGCTGGAGAAGGTGGGCGGCATCGCCGAGGATCTCTCCTGGGCCATCTTCCGCGACACGCTGATCGAGCAGGCCGAGCAGGGTATCGACTACTTCACCATCCATGCCGGCCTGCGCCTGCCGTTCATCCACCTGACGACCAAGCGCCGCACGGGCATCGTGTCGCGCGGCGGCTCCATCCTGGCCAAGTGGTGCATCACGCATCACCGCGAGAACTTCCTGTACACGCACTTCGAAGAGATCTGCGAAATCATGAAGGCCTACGACGTGACCTTCTCGCTGGGCGACGGCCTGCGCCCCGGCAGCGGCGCGGACGCCAACGACGAGGCGCAGTTCGCCGAGCTGAAGACGCTGGGCGAACTGACCAAGGTGGCCTGGAAGCACGACGTGCAGACCATGATCGAGGGCCCCGGCCACGTGCCCATGCACCTCATCCAGGCCAACATGACGGAGCAGCTCAAGCACTGCGACGAGGCGCCGTTCTACACGCTGGGCCCGCTGACCATCGACATTGCGCCCGGCTATGACCACATCGCCAGCGCCATCGGCGCGGCCATGATCGGCTGGATGGGCACGGCCATGCTCTGCTACGTGACACCCAAGGAGCACCTGGGCCTGCCCGACCGCGACGACGTGAAGCAGGGGCTGATCGCCTACAAGATCGCCGCCCATGCAGCCGACATCGCCAAGGGCCACCCCGGCGCCCGCGCGCGGGACGACGCGATGAGCAAGGCGCGCTTCGAGTTCCGCTGGAACGATCAGTTTGCACTCGGCCTGGACCCCGACACGGCGCGGGACTATCACGACGAGACACTGCCCAAGGACTCGTCCAAGGAGGCGCACTTCTGCTCGATGTGCGGGCCGAAGTTCTGCTCGATGAAGATCACGCGGGACGTGCGCGAATACGCGGCGGCCAAGGGGCTCGAAGCGGCGGACGTGGTGGCTGACGGCATGGCGCAGAAGTCAGCCGAGTTCCGCAAGGCCGGCGGCGAGCTCTACATCCCCATCAAGCCGCAGGCGTGACCCGCGTTGCAATTGCGGGCGCCGGCGTCATGGGCCGGCTGTTGGCCTGGCAGCTCGCGCGGGCCGGGCATCGCGTGACCGTGGCTGACCCTGCCTCGGGGCCGGCCGAGCCCGGCGCCGCGGCCTTCACCGCGGCCGGCATGCTGAGCCCGCTGGCGGAGCAGGAACATGCCGAACCCGAAGTGGCGGCGCTGGGCTGGCGATCGCTCGCGCTGTGGCCCGCAATCGCCGCGGCGCTGGGGCAACCCGGCCTGGTGAAGACCGAGGGCAGCCTGCTGCTGGCGCATGGCAGTGACCAGGGCGCAGCGCGGCGCGTGCTGGCCCGCCTGGCGGAAGGCCCCGAGCCGCTGGATCGCGTCGCGCTGCAGGCGCTGGAACCTGCGCTTGCGCCCGATCTGAAGGCCTGGCTGCTGCCCGGCGAAGGCCAGTTGCTGCCGCGCGAGTTGCTGGCCGCCCTGGCCGAGCAAGCCGCCGATGTCGACTGGCTCTGGGGCCGCCGCGCCGTCGCTGTCCGGCCCCACATGCTGGAACTCGACGATGGCCGTCGCCTGGATGCCGACCTCGTCATTGACACCCGCGGTCTCGGTGCCAGGCCCGACCTGCCGGACCTGCGCGGTGTTCGGGGCGAGATCCTGTGGCTGCACGCGCCGGGCGTCGTGCTCAACCGCCCCGTGCGGCTGCTGCATCCACGCCACCGCGTCTACCTCGTGCCGCGGCCGGGCGACGTCATCGTCGTTGGTGCGTCCGAGGTCGAGAGCGAGGACCGCTCGCCCGTGAGCCTTCGCAGCGCCGTTGAGCTGATGGCCGCTGCCCACAGCGTGCTGCCGGCGCTGGCCGAGGCGCGCATCGTGCACATGGAAACCAACCTCCGCCCGGCCTTTGCCGACCATCGGCCGCGCATCGACCACCAGCCCGGCCTGCTGCGCATCAACGGCCTGTTTCGCCATGGCTGGCTGCTGGCGCCGGCGCTGGCCGAGAAAGCGCTTCAACATGTCTGAGTTCACCCTGAACCGCGAGCCTCGCCCCTGGCGCGAAGGCCTGAGCGTCGCCGCGATGCTGGCCGAGCAGGACAGGGCGCCCGAAGCCGTCGCCACGGCGTTGAACGGCGCCTTCGTGCCCCGTTCGCTGCGTGAGGTGACGCTGATCCAGCCCGGCGACGAACTGACCCTCATTCAACCCATCACCGGAGGCTGAGCATGTCTTGGACCCTTTACGGCCGCCAGCTCACCAGCCGCTTCCTGCTCGGCACCGCCGGCTACCCCTCGCCCGAGATCCTTCGCCGGGCCGTGCTGGCCAGCGGCGCCCAGGTGTTGACCGTCGGCCTCAAGCGCACGCTCGCGGCGGCCGGCGACAACGGCTTTGTCGCCGCCATCCGCGCGACGCTCGCCGAGACCGGCGGCCACCTGTTGCCCAACACCGCCGGGTGCCGCACCGCGCAGGAGGCCGTCACGCTGGCGCACATGGCGCGCGAGCTCTACGACACGCCGTGGATCAAGCTGGAGGTCGTCGGCGACGAGTACACGCTGCAACCCGACCCCTGGGAGCTGGTCACGGCCGCCGAGCAGCTCGTGAAGGACGGTTTCGAGGTCTTCCCCTACTGCACCGACGACCTCGTCACCTGCCGCCGCCTGCTGGACGCCGGCTGCCAGGTGCTGATGCCCTGGGGCGCACCCATCGGGTCGGGCCAAGGCCTGCTCAACCCGTTTGCGCTGCGCACGCTCCGCGAGCGCCTGCCCGGCGTGCCGCTGATCGTGGACGCCGGCATCGGCGCGCCGTCGCATGCGGCCCAGGCGATGGAGCTGGGCTTGGACGGCGTGCTCTTGAACTCCGCCGTCGCGCAGGCCGGCGACCCCATCCGCATGGCCGCGGCGTTCGGCCAGGCCATCGAGGCCGGGCGAACCGGCTTCGAGGCCGGCGTCATGAGCAAGCAGGACATGGCTGTCGCGAGCACACCGGTGGGCGGCAGGCCCTTTCTGATTCCATGAGCAAGCCACCCATCATCTGGAGCATTGCCGGGCTGGACAGCGGTGGCGGTGCCGGCCTGTCGGCCGACCAGCGCGCCGCCGATGCGGCGGGTGTGCACCTTTGCCCCGTGGCGGCCGCGTTGACGGCGCAGAACAGCGTCGCCGTCGAGGCCGTCTTCCCCGTACCGCCTGAGCAGCTCGACGCCCAACTCGCCGCGCTGGCCGATGACCTGCCGCCTGCTGCGATCAAGACGGGTCTGCTCGGCGGAGTCGAGCAGCTGCGCGTTGTTGCACGCTGGGTTGACCGGCTGCGCGAGCGCGCTCCCGTCACTCTGGTTGTCGACCCAGTGCTGCGGGCCTCCACCGGCGCCACCTTTGCCGACGAAGCACTGCTGCGCGCTTATCGCGAGGAGCTGCTGCCGCGGGCCAGCGCCGTCACACCCAACCAACGCGAGACGGCGTGCCTGGTGGGCGAGGGCAGCGTGCCTGCGCAGGCGCGCGCGCTGCAGGCCCTGGGTGCACGCGCTGTCTGCATCACCGGTGGCGATGCCGGCGGCCCGCTCGCCCTGGATTGGCTGGCGGCCGAGCATGCAACCGGCTGGCTGGCCCTGCCGCGCCGCGCCGCTGGCAACAACCACGGTACTGGCTGCACCTTCGCGACCGCTCTGGCTGCGGCATCGGCCCGAGGTTTCGTCGCTGCCGATGCGGCCGTCATCGCCAAGATGCTGACGACCTCCGGCCTGCGTGCCGACCTTCAGTCGCCTGGCGCTGGCGCGGGGCCGGTGCGGCCTGAGTCGGGCTTCATCGGCGATGCCAGCCTGCTGCCCGCGCTGTTCGACGACGAGGCACCACCCGAGGCCTGGCCGGCAGCGCGCCGCGGGGCGCCGGCCCTTGAAGGGGTCTACGCCATCACCGACAGTGGCATCCATGCCGCCAGCCTTTTTGACGGTGGCCTGCAAGCCGTTCAATTGCGCGTCAAGCGAACCGTGGGCGAGGCTGACGCCGTCTGGACAGCCCGCTTGCGCGCCGAAATCAAGGCCGCGCGTCACCCGGGCGCCGTCCTCATCGTCAACGACCACTGGCGCGAGGCGCTGGCCTCGGGCGTCGACTTCATCCATCTTGGCCAGGAAGATCTGCTGGCGCTTTCCGCTGCCGATCGACGTGACCTTGCCGAGGCGCGGGCTCGTGGCCTTCGCCTGGGCCTGAGTTCGCACAGCCTGTG
The DNA here is from genome assembly GCF_054049255.1 of Roseateles sp. P5_E4. Taxonomy (NCBI): domain Bacteria; kingdom Pseudomonadati; phylum Pseudomonadota; class Betaproteobacteria; order Burkholderiales; family Sphaerotilaceae; genus Roseateles; species Roseateles sp. P5_E4. Next base: position 398,563 of record NZ_JBFUMS010000001.1, read on the forward strand.
GGAGCTGGCCCGCACCGTGGCCTGGTCGCCCGACTACATCGCCTGCGGTCCCGTCTGGCCGACGCTGACCAAGGCCATGCCCTGGCGGCCGCAAGGGCTGCACAACCTGGCCTGGTGGGTGGCCATGGCGCCGGCGCCGGTGGTCGGCATTGGCGGCGTGCTGGAGCTGCAGCAACTGGCCGAGATCGCCGCCAGTGGCGCCAGCGCCGGCTGCGTCGTGCGCGGCCTTGCACCCGGGGCGACCCACCTGCCGCAGGCCTGGCAACGGGCGTGGCGCGATGGGCGTGGTGCGCTGCCCTTTCACGCGCCGCACTGGCCGCTTCCCGGCCTGCCCGTCAAGCTCGAATGAGGTGCTTGAGCCCGATTGCGGTGTCGGTGGGCTTTACAGCGCTTGTTACAAAGAATGTGCGCTTCATAGGAGAAACCAGCAATGGCCCGGAGCTTGCTTTGATTTGCTAAATCGCCTGGAGAACAAGATGAATTTCCGTACCGTCCTTGCCGGTGTTGCCCTCGCAGCGTCTGCTTTGGTTGCCCATGCCGCACCCGTCCTGATCATGCAGGGTGTTGGTGGCGTGGATCTGAACAACCTGCTCATCGGCCAAACCTTCCAGGTCGAAGTGATCGTCCAAGGCGGTTCGGCCGGCGAGGTGGATGCCGGTGGTTCCGGCGGCGGTGCGTTCACTGCCGATGGCTCGCCCGCGCTGAACCTGACAAACATCGTCATCGGAACCCTGGGTAATGGTGTGGAGTGGAATCTTGACCCGTCGCTGTTCATCATCGATTACACGGCCGTTGCCGCGGGTTCCGGTTTCATCGCCACCAATTCCCAGTGCCTGAATTCCAACCTTCAGAACTACGGCTGCGGCTTCACCAGCGGCCCGCTGAATTTCATCGTGCGTGACCCGAACCGCCTGCCCGAGCCCGCCAGCCTGGCCCTGACCGGTCTTGCATTGCTCGGCCTGGGCGCCATCCGCCGCCGCGCCCAATGAACGTCGCGGCCTCAGCGCCGCACTTCGCTTCCATCCAGGGCCCCACAGTGGGCCCTGATGCTTTCTGCGAGCCGCCGCAGGGCCGGCGTCAGGCGGTGCCGCCCGACCGCCATCCAGTGAAGCGGCGCGGGCTCGCCGAGCCATTCCGGCAGCAGCGCCACCAGCCGCCCGGCCGCCAGGTCGGCGGCCACGTCGAGGCGGCTCTTGTAGGCGATGCCCAGCCCGGCCACGGCCCATTCGCGCACCAGGCCGCCGTCGTCCACGGTGCGGTCCCCACTGACCTCGACCGCGCAAGCCTCTCCATCGGGTGACGTGAAGCGCCAGCGGCCGTGCAGGCTGTCGCCGAGCACCCAGCGCAGGCAGTTGTGGCCGCGCAGGTCAGCGGGCGTCGCCGGTTGCCCGTGGCGAGCGACATAGGCCGGGCTGGCGCACAGCACGCGACGGTTGTCCGGCGCCAAGGGCAGGGCGATGAGACTGGAGTCCGGCGGCTCGCCGTAGCGCACGGCGTAGTCGACGGGCTCCTGCACAAGATCGGCCACCCGGTCGCTGAGTCGCAACTCCAGTTGCAACGCCGAGCTGCCATCGCTGGCAATGAAATCCTCGATCCAGTGCCAAAGATGCTGGCGCCCGATGTCGCTGGGCAGGCTCACCCGCAGGCGGCCGCTGAGGGGCTGGTCCTCGGCCGTGATGCCCCGCAGCGCGGCTTGGCCACCCTCCCATGCCGCCAACAGCTGCCGTGCATGCGGCAGCCATTGCTCGCCCGCTTCGGTCAGGCGCAGCCGGCGCGTCGAGCGCTCGAACAGCCGCACGCCCAGCTCACGCTCTAGCCTTGCAATGGTGGCGCTGGCCTGCACGGGGCCGAGGTCCAGGCGTCGCGCGGCCGCCGAGAAGCTGCCAGCCTCTGCTGCGCAGACAAAGAGCTGCAGCGGTGAAAAGCGATCCATCTTCATTGTTGTGATGAAACTGATTCTCCGATCCTAGTCTTTCTGATTTGAATGCCGGCCGCCACCATGACGACCATCGTTGATTCGTCTCAGAAAGGACGCCCCATGAAAGCCGTCGGCTATCTGCAATCCCTGCCCATCGATCACCCCGAATCCCTGATCGATCTCGAACTGCCCGCGCCGGCGCCCGGCCCGCTGGACCTGCTGGTTCGCGTCGCGGCCGTGTCGGTCAACCCCGTCGACACCAAGGTGCGACGCAACCGCGCGCCCACGGCATCCCGGCCCGAGGTCCTCGGCTGGGACGCCGTGGGCACCGTGGAGGCGCTGGGCCAGGACGTCAGTGGCTTTGCCATCGGTGACCGCGTGTACTACGCCGGCGCCATCGATCGCCCCGGTTCCAATGCCGAGTTGCAGGTCGTCGACCACCGCATCGCGGCGCTGGCGCCAAAAAGCCTCACCGACGCCGAGGCCGCCGCCTTGCCGCTGACCGCCATCACGGCCTGGGAGCTGTTGTTCGACCGCCTCGGCGTGGCCGAGGGTGGCGGCACAGGCCAGAGCCTGCTGGTCACCGGCGCGGCCGGAGGCGTCGGTTCCATCCTCGTGCAACTGGCCCGCGAGCTGACCCAGTTGCGCGTCATCGGCACGGCCAGCCGGCCCGAAACGCAGGACTGGGTGAAGCAACTCGGCGCCCACATCGTCATCGACCACAGCCAGCCATTGCGGCCGCAACTGGTGGCCGCCGGCGTCGCAGAGGTCGAGTTCATCGCCAGCCTCACCCATACCGAGCAGCACTGGGACGCCCTCATCGATGCCGCCGCGCCCCAGGGCCGTCTGGGCCTCATCGACGACCTCTCGGGCCCCATCGATGTGATGACGCTCAAGCGCAAGGCCCTGTCCCTGCACTGGGAAATGATGTTCACGCGACCGATGTTCGGCACGGCGGACGTCGCGGAGCAGGGCCGCCTGCTGGCGCGCATCGCCGCCCTGGTCGACGCGGGTCGTGTGCGCACCACGGTCAGCGAGCAGCTGCGCCCGATCAATGCGGCGAACCTGCGGCGGGCGCATGAACTCGTTGAATCGGGCCGCATGCGCGGCAAGATCGTCCTTAGCGGCTTCTGAGCCGCGTCGGACAGCGGCGGGCCCGCGCTGCGCCCTTGTCCGACGCGCGAGTCGTGCCGGCCTGCCTAGGCTGTGGACATGACGATCTTCATTGGTACGTCGGACTGGGGCATTGCGGCCGAAGGCACGGCCGCCTTCCGCGCGGGTGACTCCGACCTGCAGCGCTATTCGGCCCTGATGGGCTGCGTGGAAATCAATTCGTCCTTTTACCGCAGCTATCGCGCCAGCACCTACGAGCGCTGGGCCGGCTGCGCGCCGGCCGACTTCCGTTTCGCCGTCAAATGCCCGAAGCAGATCTCGCATCGCTGCCGGCTTGAAGGCGTGAAGGAGCCGCTGGCGCGCTTCGTCGATGCCGCCACGGCCCTCGGGCCGAAATGGTGTGTGCTGCTTGTGCAACTGCCCACCACACTTGCGTATGACGATCTCGTCGCGGGCCGCTTCTTCGAGCAGGTGCATGCCCGCTTTGGCGGCACCATCGTCTGTGAACCCAGGCATCCGAGCTGGTTCACGCTGCCGGCCGAGCGCTTGATGCGGGACGTCGAGGTATCGCGCGCTGCGATCGACCCCGCGAAATGGCCGGGCGCTGACGAGCCGGGCGGCTGGACCCAAGTCCTGGCGATGGATCATGCTCCGCCGCTGTATTGCCGCTGGCATGGTTCGCCGCGGGAATACTGGTCGTCCTACGACGAGGCCTGGCTGCGCGATCGCGCGCTGGGGCTGCAGGCGCAGCCCCAGCACCAAGCCTGCTGGTGCATCTTCGGCAACACCGCCGGCGGTGCGGCGCTGCGCAATGCGCTGCGGTTGAAAGCCATGCTGCGCTCCGACCCGCGGGTTGAAGAGGGGTGGCTGCATGGCCAGGCATCATTTGAAGCGCGCGGCGTGGCGCGGGGTTGAGCGGCTGGCGTTGTGCTCATGCCCGAAGGCCGCATGGATTCCGTCGACTCCATCTATGTCGCCACCGCGGGGTGGTCCATCCCCGCCAAGGTGGCCGCGGACTTTCCCGCGGAGGGCTCCCAGCTGGAGCGCTATGCCGCCGTCGTGAATGGCGTCGAGATCAATTCCTCCTTCTACCGTCCCCACCGGCCGCAGACCTACGAGCGCTGGGCGGCCAGCACACCCGAGCATTTCCGCTTCGCCGTCAAATGCCCGAAGCAGATCACGCACGAGGCCAGGCTCGAGGGCGCGGATGAGTTGCTGGCTCGCTTTGCCGGCGAAGCTGGCGCGCTCGGCGACAAGTGGGCCGTGCTGCTGGTGCAATTGCCGCCGTCACTGCGTTTCGATGCCCGTTTGGCCGGTCGCTTCTTCAAGCAGGTGCATGCGGCGTTCTGTGGTGCCATCGTCTGCGAGCCCCGTCATCTGAGCTGGTTCACGGCCGAGGCCGAGCAGCTGCTGCGCGGCTGCGAGGTGGCGCGTGCCGGGGTCGACCCCGCCAAATGGCCCGGTTCCCACGAGCCCGGCGGCTGGCCAGGCCTGCACTACTTCCGCTGGCATGGCTCGCCGCGCATCTACTGGTCACCCTATGAAGAGGCCTGGTTGCAGGAGCGCGCCGAGTTGCTGCCGCGAGACGTGCCCTGCTGGTGCGTCTTCGACAACACAGCGTCCGGTGCGGCGCTGCAGGATGCACTGCGGCTTCAGGCCCTGCTGTGAACCCGGCTCACCACTTGCAGCCCTTGCCGCGCGCCGCGTCCACGGCCAGTGGCAGGGCGGCCAGGATGCCGGCGTTCGCGTAGGCCTTGCGGCAGTCCTTGTTGGCAGCGTCTTCGATGGACTGCTCGAGCTTGGACTTGCGCTCCGGTGGTTGCGGCAGCATGTCGACCAGGCCCGGGCCGCGGCGGGCGGCAATGTCACCGCGCGGCAGTGACAGGTTCAGCGGCGCGCGCGGTGCGCTGGCCGCGGCCGACGGCGGCATGGGCAGGTCGGGGCCCAGGCGTGAGCCGGCATCGGGCGAGCCTGCCGCAGCTTTGGGTGCGGCATAAGGGCTGGCGTTGGGATCGCCTTTCGCCGGGCCGGCCGGGGCGTTGACCTCGCCGGGCACGTTGCCTGACAGCTCGTTCAGCGCCGACGCGCCAGGTACGGCCGCGGCGGTTCGCGGGGTGGCGGTGCTTTGCAGCGGCGTGACTGCAGCACCGCCATCGGCCGACTCCAGGCGGCGCACCGGTGCCGGCAGGTCCTGGCTGTTCAGCGCCGGCGCCGTGGCCGTGGCGGCTGCCGCTGGTGCGCGCAGTTCGCTGGAGCGCGTCAGCGGCGTGACGGCGCCGCCTTCGGCTGTCGGCGCCTCCAGCCGCTGTACGGCGGAGGGCAGGGCGGTGCTCGGTTCAGGCTGGGCGACGGTGCTCGGCGGCGCGGCACGCAGCTCGGCAGCGCGTGGCGGTGCCCGGCTCACACCCGCCTCGGCTGGCGCCTCGAGGCGGCGCACCGGGGCCGGCAGCTCGACGCTCGGCGTGGCGGTGGTGGCCGGCGCAGGCGCAGCACGCAGCTCAGCCGGCCGGGGCAAGGCGGCCGCAGGGGCGGCGGGTGCAGCCTCCAGGCGGCGCACCGCCGAGGGCAGATCGGCAGGCAGGGTGGGCAGTTCGGTCGGGCGGCTCGGCGCGCGCAGGCTGGTGGCGGAGGGCAATGGCGCCACGGCGGCCTCGGGCCTGGCTTCCAGGCGGCCAACGGCGGCGGGCAGTTCCGCCGAGGGCGTCTGCAGCGGCGCGGTGCGCGGCGGTGCGCTGAGGTTCTCGCGCTCCACGGGTTTGAAGCCTTCGGGCAGCTCCAGCGTCGCCGCGCTGGGCGGTGCGGGCGAGGGCTCCTCGGTGCGGGCGGCTTCGGGTGGCACTTCCTGCGGGTTCGGGCGGCCCAGCCTGGCGGCGCCAGCTTCGGTAACGGCGGGCGTTGGCCCACGCTGTCCGCCGGAGTCGGCCGTGCTGCTGTCGCTCGGCGGCGCGCCGGCTTGGCTGCCGCTGCGGCCCAGCAGCTTGACGGTCAGGCTGCCCCAGACACCCTGGCCCGGCGCGGCCGTGCCGCTGGCGTTGCCGAAGACGAGCACCAGCCACACATGCAGCAGCACCGCCAGCAGCAGGCAGCGCTGCAGCTGCTTGGGGTCGGGCGGCAAACGGCGGGGAAGGGCGACGGCGGCAGTCACTGCGGGCGCATTTTGGCTCGGCGCCGCGCCCGGGTTGTTACCAGCTCCGGCGATCAGAAGATGGTTTGTGCGAAGGTGTCACGACCGGCGGCCTTGGCGCGGTACAAGGCCCGGTCAGCGCGCTCGAGAAGGTCGTCGGCACCGTCGCCCACGCCGCCCCAGCAGGCCATGCCGACGCTCGTCGTCACGAGGATCTCGCCGCCGGCGGGCAGTGGCATCGGCGGGCGGATGGCATCGACGAGCTTGGCCGCCACGTGCGACGCCTCGGCATCGCTCAGCAGGCCTTCCAGGATGACGACGAACTCGTCGCCGGCCAGGCGCGCCGCGGTGTCGGTGCTGCGCACGGCGCCGCGGATGCGCGTGGCAAATTCCTTGAGCACGGCATCACCGGCGGCATGGCCATGGCCGTCGTTGATGCGCTTGAAGTGGTCGATGTCCATGAAGATCAAGGCCAGGGCCTTCTGGCCGCGGCGGGCGCGCGCCAGCGCCAGGGCCAGCCTTTCCTCGAACTCGCGGCGGTTGGGCAGGCGGGTCAGCGGATCGATGCGGGCCAGTTCATGCAACCGGCGCTCGATGTCCTTGGTGGCCGTGATGTCGGTGGACAGGGTGTAGACGCCGGCGACGTTGCCGTCGGCGCGCCGGTCGGGGATGTAGACGGTGTGAAGGTACCGGGTCAGGCCCAGGGCCTGGGACGCGACCTCAAATTCAACGCGTTCGCCGCGCAGCGCCTGCTCCAGGGCCGGCTGGCGCTGGGCATAGAGCTCGGGACCGATCAGCGCTTTCAGGTGGCTGCCGACGGCCAGTTCGGGGGCCACGCCCATCCATTCCTCGAAGGTCTTGTTGACGAAGGTCAGGCGTTGGTTACGGTCGATATAGGAGATCAGCACCGGCAGGTTGTCGGCGATGGCCTTGAGGTGGGCCTGGGCGTCGCCGAGACGCTGGGCGGCGAGCTTGCGGTCGGTGATGTCGAAGGTCACCGCGAAGACGCCGACGACCTGACCGTCGGGGTCGAACTCCGGCACGTAGGTCTGCTGGTATTGGCGGGCCTGGCCAACACTGGGGCCGGTCTCGGATTCGAAGACGACGGTCTGGCCCGCCATGGCCTTGGCCAGCCAGGGGTGCACCTGCGCGACGTAGTCCGCGTCACGCACTTCGTCAATGCGCCGGCCGAGCAGTTGCTCGGGATCGAGTTTGAGCAGGGTCTCGAACTGGCGGTTGGCGAACAGATAGCGGCCGTCGGCATCCAGGTGGGAGATCAGGGCCGGCAGGTTGTCGGTGATGGAGCGCAGGCGCCGCTCGCTGCGCTCCTGCTTCAACTGGGCGCTGCGCAGGGCCGTGATGTCGAAGGTCATCAGATAGAAACCGCTGACGGCATCGGTCTGCGCGTCGCGCATCGGCACGAGGTGGATCTGGAAATAGCCGGTGCCATCGCGCCAGGGCAGCGAGCCCTCGAAAGTCTGGCGCTGGCCTTGCAGCACGGCCTTCACATGGGGCTCGTGCAGGGCATAGCTGGCCTCGCCCAGGCCGTCGCGCATGGGCAGGCCGATGGCCTTGTCACGATCGAGGCCGTGCACCTTGAGGGCCAGGTCATTGGCAAAGACGCAGCGCTCCTGGGCATCGAAGACGCCGACCATGGCGGGGATGGCGTTGGTCACGTCGCGCATGCGCTGCTCGCTGGCGGCGAGCTGGCGGGCGGCGGCCTTGCGCTGGCTGACGTCGCGCACGAAGGCATGTGCCGCGTAGCCGTCGCCCACGGCCATCGCGGCAACGGAAAGCTCCACGTCCAGCAGCCGGCCGTCGCGGTGCTGGGCCATGAGCTCGACGCGCTGGTTGACGACGCGGCCCTGGCYGGTGTGCCGGAAGCGTGCCATGCCGGCCTCGTGGGCGGCGCGTGACTCGGGCGGGATGATGAGTTCGGAAACGCGCTGGCCCCTCGCCTCGGCCGCCGTGTAGCCGAACAGGCGCTCGGCCTGCAGGTTCCAGTCGGTGATGAGGCCTTCGCTGTCCAGGCCGATGAAGGCGTCGCTGGAGTGGTCGAGGATGGCGCGGCAGCGCGCCTGCTCGCCGGCCAGCTGCTTCACGAGGGGCCTCACGTGCTGCCTGAGCACCCAGGTGCCCATCAGAGTCAGCACCGTCAGCAGCAGCGCCAGCCAGCCCAGGCGCTGTCGGATGACGGCGAAGACGGCGTCGATGTCGGCCTTGACGACCATGGCCAGGCCGGTGCGCCCGAGCGGCACATAGGCCGCGACGACCGGCACGCCGCGCAGGTCGGGCGTCAGCATGACGCCCGTCTCGCCGAGCAGGGCGCGGTTGATCGGCAGGTTGACGTTGCCGCTCGCGTCGAACATCGGGATAGTGAAGGCCTGCGGGTAGAGCTTGGACGGCACGCAGGACGCGACCTTGTCGACGCGGTTGCAGATCAGCACGTCGGAGGAGGCATCGGTGTCGCGGATGCGCATGACCAGGCGGTCCATCAATGCCAGGCGCTGCTCACTCTGGAAGCGGCCCACCACCTCGCCCTTGTCCATGATCGGAACGTCGGTTGCAAGCAGGAAACCGCTGGTCCAGGCGAGACGACCCGTGGCGGCGTAGTCGCGCGCCAGCGCCAGCGAGGGCGTGCCGGCCTGGGCAGCGAAGGCGCCGGCCTCGGCCAGCGGCGCGCCGGTGGCGTCGACGAAGCGCGCCGCGGTGACGCCGGCCGTCAGCAGGCTGCGGGTGATGTTGCCCAGGCGCTCGCGCCGGGCAGTGTCGGCCGGGCTGCTGGCCAGCGCCGCGAGTTGCTCGATGACGACGGGGCGGGTGGCGATGGTCTGCGCAAGCCAGACGCCGCCGTCGACGGCGCTGACCAGTGCCTCGGCGGTGAGCACTGCCGTGGAGCGCACATCTTCCTTGCGCGTGTGCTCGAACTCCGATTCCAGCGCTGCGAAGCCGCCCGCGCCGGCCGCCACGGCGACCAGGGCCAGCACGGCCAGCGAGCGCCGCGTGATGCGCTGCTCATGCAGGTCGATGCGCTCACGCAGGTCGCTCCAGCTCAGGCGCAACTCCCAGATCGACAGGGCCAGCAGCGCCAGGCCAGCGGCCGTCGGCAGCGTCAGGCGGTTGTATGAACCCCAGTGGTAGAGCTGCTCCAGATTCAGCAGATAGCCCAGGATGCCAAGGAGGGCGATGCAGGCCGCGACGATGATGCCGACCGCGCTCAAACGCCGGGCCAGCGTGCGTGGCGGGCCGGCCAGCAGGCCCTGGCAGGCGAACAGCAGCAGCAGGGCCACGCAGCCATTGGGTGAGATGCGGCCGGGGTGAGGGTTCAGCGCCGTTGGCAGCACGCCGGGGCGGGTGATGTCGATACCCAAGGACTGGCCACCCATGGCCTCGATGAGCATCAAGGCTGGCAACACGGCCATCAGCAGTGCCATGCCCTGCACGGCGCGCCTGGCGGCAGCGCTCGGCGCCTGCCCGCTGCGCCAGCCGGCCATGACCCAGGCCGTGGCGCTGCCGAGCAGCAGCAGCACCGACGACACGATGCCGATCTCGGCCAGTCCGGGCAGGAAACTGCCGACATCCAGTTGCAGGCACCAGCGCACCGCGACAAAGCCGGCCAGGACCATGCAGGCCAGCGCGGTCCAGCGGGCGGTCGACAGGCGAGGCAAGGGTTTCATCGGGCAGCGAGAAGCGGCAGTGCCCGCCTGTATATCAGCTTGAGCGGCGCCTGGGTCAGGGCCAGCGGCTCAATTCGTGGTGGACGGGCGGGAGCCAGTCACCGCCGGCCGTGATGCTGCGCTCGATGACGTGGGTAGTACCGTTGGCCTCACGGATCAGCACGGTCGCGCAGCGCGTGCCGTAGACAGCCCTGTCAGGCCGAGCCGGATCGGGCATGCGCACGAAGCGGGGCGACAGCAGGCGCTCCCGGGCCAGGCCGACGCCGGTGTCGGGCAGGGTTGCGTCCGGAGCCGGCGTGGCGTCGGCCAGCGCGGCGAAGAGCCGGCTTGCCAGTTGCTGCGCCGAGGCCGAGCTGCCGAGCGCCTCGGCCAGCGCTACCGACAAGCCCTCGGTCTTGGGCCAGGGCGTGTCAAGCGAGGCATTGGATAGCGCGTGGATGCCGGGCCGCAGTTCAAGCGGCGCGGAGGCACGGTTGCTGATCCAGTGCCAGGCGTTGCGGGCCAGATCGGCGGTGATGAGATTGAAGCCGTTGTAACCCTGTGCCAGCCCCGCCGCGAAATCGTCAGCGGCGCTGGATGAGCCCAGCCAGTCAACGACCAGGGCGCCGCGCGATGGCGCATCGGCGACTTGCCGTCCGGGCTCGCGCACATTGGTCAGCAGCGCGAGACGCCCGGCGCGCGTCAGGCCAAACCAGGTGCCGCCGGCACTGAGATCGCGGCCGGCGAGGATGTCGGGCAGGTCCGGCCACCAACCCATGGGCGCGGCCTCGCGAGCGAAAAACTCGTCGCGGTTGGCGGCGATGACGAGGGGGAAGCGCGGGTGGGCGTTCAGCGCGAACGCAGCGAGGCACATGGCCGCGTCAGCACTCGACGATGTTGACCGCCAGTCCGCCGCGGGCCGTTTCCTTGTACTTGGTCATCATGTCGGCGCCGGTGTCGCGCATGGTCTTGATGACCTTGTCCAGGCTGACGAAGTGGGTACCGTCGCCGCGCAGCGCCATGCGCGCCGCGTTGATGGCCTTGACCGACGCGATCGCGTTGCGCTCAATGCAGGGAATCTGCACCAGGCCGCCGACCGGATCGCAGGTCAGGCCCAGGTGGTGCTCCATGCCGATCTCGGCGGCGTTCTCGACCTGCTCCGGCGTGCCGCCCATGACGGCGCACAAGGCGCCGGCGGCCATCGAGCAGGCCACGCCCACCTCGCCCTGGCAGCCGACCTCGGCACCGCTGATGGAGGCGTTTTCCTTGTAGAGGATGCCGATGGCTGCGGCGGTCAGCAGGAAGTCGACGACCCCGCGTTCAGTGGCGTGGTGGACGAAGCGCGTGTAGTAGTGCAGCACCGCGGGCACGATGCCGGCGGCGCCGTTGGTAGGCGCCGTGACGACGCGGCCACCGGCGGCGTTCTCTTCGTTGACCGCCAGCGCGTAGAGGTTGACCCAGTCCATCACCTGCAGTGGGTCGCGCAGCGCGGCCTCGGGGTTGGCTGTCAGGTCGCGGTGCAGCTGGGCCGCGCGGCGCTTGACCTTGAAGCCGCCGGGCAGGATGCCCTCGGTCTTGCAGCCGCGCGTGACGCAGGCCTGCATGACGCCCCAGATCTTCATCAGGCCGGCGTCGATCTCGGCCTCGGTGCGCCAATGGCATTCGTTGCGGCGCATCAGCTCGGCGATGGAGATGCCGTGGCGCTTGGTCAGCTCCAGCAGCTCGTCGCCGGACTTGAAGGGGTAGGGCAGCACGGTGGTGTCTGGCGCGATGACCTTCTGCTTGCTGCCGTCGGCCGCCACCTCGTCGCTGACGACAAAACCGCCGCCGACGGAGTAGTAGACGCGGTTGGCGATTTCGTTGCCATCCGCGTCGAAGGCGATGCAGCGCATGCCGTTGGCGTGGAAGGGCAGCGTCTCGCGGCGCTTGAAGACCAGGTCCTTGGCTTCGTCGAAGACGACCTGGTGCTGGCCGAGCAGGTTCAAGTCGCCTGCGCGGATGGTGTCCATCAAGGCCGGGATGGCCTCGATGTCCACTGTGTCAGGCTCATGCCCGGCCAGGCCCAGCAGCACCGCCTTGTCGCTGCCGTGGCCCTTGCCGGTGGCGCCCAGGCTGCCGTACAGGATGACCTGCACGCGCGCCACCTTGTCGAGCAGGCCGTCGTGTTGCAGCCGCAGGCCGAAAAGCCGCGCCGCGCGCATCGGCCCGACCGTGTGCGAGCTGCTCGGGCCGATGCCGATCTTGAAGAGGTCGAAGACGGAGACTGCCATGGGAGGCCTTTCGGGCAATGAGTGGAAGCCTCTCAGCGGAGCGGGTGCGGGCGCTGCCTACACTCCCGCCCCATGCTGAAGAGGTGTTTGGGTGGGCGCCAGCAAGCCTGGCGGTGGTGGGTGGCGGGGATGTTGTGGCTGCTGTCGGGCGTCGCCTGGGCGGGTGGTGTCGACCTGCAGGCCCTGCCGGCCGATGGGCTGGCGCTGGGGCCGCACTGGGAGCTGTTGCAGGACCCGGACCGCAAGCTGGATCTGGCGGCCGCAGCCCGTGGCGACTGGCAGCCCAGCACGGCCGGCGGCGAGGCCGTGTCGTTCGGCTACACCGGGGCTGCGGTCTGGCTGCGCCTGCCGCTGCGCAACGGTGGCAGCCAGCCGGTGCAGGCCATGCTGGACATCAGCTATCCGCTGCTGCAATACCTCGACGTGATCCTGCTCGCGCCGGACGGCACCGCCGTCCGGCATGAGCTCGGCTACCAGCGCCCCTTTGCGCAGCGGCTCTGGCCGGGTGGCAACTTCGCCGTGCCGGTCACGCTGGCCCCGGGCGAGACCCGGACGCTGGTACTGCGCGTGGCGTCCGCGAATTCGCTGATCGTGCCGGCCCGACTGTGGCGCGCCGACGCCTTCCCGCACTTCGACCAGCGCCGGCTGGCCGTGCAGATGCTGTACTTCGGGCTGGCGCTGGCCGTGGGCCTCTACAACCTGGTGATCTTCCTGCTGCTGCGCGACGCGTCGTTCGGTTGGTACGTGCTGTTCGCCGGCAGCATCGCGGCGTCGCTGGCCTGCTTCACCGGCATCGGCACGAACTTCCTTTGGCCGGACGCAGCCTTCTGGCAGCAGCGCGGCGTCAACGTGCCCGGCTCTGTGGCGGCTATCGCGCTGATGATGTTCTCGCGCCGCATGCTGCGCACGCCACAGACCATGCCGCGGCTGGACCTCGGGCTGCGTGCGCTGATCGCGCTGAATGTGCTGCTCATCCCGTTGCTGATGGGCTGGTTCGCGCAGACGGCGCCGTTCTGGGCCGTCTGCAGCGCCACGACCGCCGCGTTGCTGCTGGCCTGCGGCATCACGGGCACGTTGCAGCGCCAGCGCAGTGCCTACTTCTTCGTCGTGGCCTTCAGCGTGCTGCTGGTGGCCGTGCTGCTGGGCCATATGCGCAACCTGGGCGTGCTGCCCAGCAACCTGATCACCAGCGCCGGCACCCAGGCCGGCTCGGCGGTCGACCTGCTGCTGCTGTCGCTGGCGCTGGCTGACCGCTACGCGCGCATGCGTGCCGACAAGGAGCAGGCCCAGGCGCGCGCGCTGCAGGCCGAGCAGGCCCGCGTGCAGGCACTGACCGACAGCGAACGCGTGTTGGAGGCGCGCGTGCTGGAGCGCACCGCGGCGCTGGAGGCCGCCAACCGGCAGCTCGAGCTGATGAGCCAGACCGACGGCCTGACCGGGCTGGCCAACCGGCGGCATTTCGACGCGGTGTTGGCCGCTGAATGGGCGCGCGCCCAGCGGGCCGGCCAGCCGCTCGGCCTGGGGCTGCTCGACGCCGACCTGTTCAAGGCCTACAACGACCGGATGGGCCATGTCGCTGGCGACGACTGCCTGCGCCAGATCGCGGCCGTGCTGGCCGACACCATCGGCCGGCGCAGCGGCGAGCTGGTGGCTCGCTATGGCGGCGAGGAGTTCGCCTTCATCGTGCCCGGCGCTAGTGCCATGCAGATGCAGGCGCTGGGCGAGCGCATCGTCGCCGCGTTGCGCGCGCGGGCGCTGCCGCACCCGGCCAGCCCCACGGGTCATGTCACGGCCAGCATTGGGCTGGCGGCCGAAGTGCCCGGCGCAGATCGTCGCCCCGAGCTGTTGGTGCAGACCGCCGATACGGCTCTCTATGCCGCCAAGGCGGCTGGGCGTGATCGGGTGCAGCTGGCGCACGAGGGCTAGAACCGGTACCGGGATGTCGTCTGTTTTCCGATACCAGCGAACCCGCATGGCCTGAGCCTCAGGCCTCTTCGTACTCGCTCAGCGGCACGCAGCTGCAGAACAGATTGCGGTCGCCCCACACGTTGTCCACGCGGCCCACCGGCGACCAGTACTTCTGGCGGCGCAGCGAGGGCAGTGGGAAGGCGGCGGCTTCGCGGCTGTAGCCGTGGGTCCAGTCGGTGGCGCTGACGACCATCGAGGTGTGCGGCGCGTTGACCAGCGGGTTGTCCTCGCGGCTGACCTTGCCGGACTCGACGTCGGCGATCTCCTGGCGGATCTGGATCATCGCGTCGATGAAGCGGTCCAACTCGGCGCGGGACTCGCTTTCGGTCGGCTCGACCATCAGCGTGCCGGCTACGGGGAAGCTCAGCGTCGGCGCATGGAAGCCATAGTCGATGAGGCGCTTGGCCACGTCCTCGGCGCTGACGCCGGAGCTGTCCTTCAGCGGGCGCAGGTCCAGGATGCACTCGTGGGCCACGCCGCCGCCCTTGACGCCATCGATGTTGCCGCTGAAGTGGATGTCGTAGTGGTCCGACAGGCGGGCCGCGACGTAGTTGGCCGACAGGATGGCCACCTCGGTGGCCTTCTTCAGGCCCTCGGCACCCATCATGCGGATGTACATCCACGAGATCGGCAGCACGGCCGCGTTGCCGAGCGGCGCGGCGGAGACGGCGCCGATGTTGGTCTCCTTGCCAAGCCCCGCGGTGCGGTGCGCGGGCAGGAAGGGCACGAGGTCATCGACGACGCAGACCGGGCCGATGCCCGGGCCGCCACCGCCGTGCGGGATGCAGAAGGTCTTGTGCAGGTTCAGGTGGCTGACGTCGCCGCCGAACTCGCCGGGTGCCGCCACGCCAACCAGCGCATTCATGTTGGCGCCGTCCACGTAGACGCGGCCGCCGTGGGTCTTCACCATCGCGCAGATTTCCTTCACGTGCGTGTCGAACACGCCATACGTGGAGGGGTAGGTGATCATGATGGCGGCCAGCTTGGCGGCGTGCTGTTCGCACTTGGCCTTCAGGTCGACCAGGTCGATATTGCCTTCCTTGTCGCACTTGGTGACGACGACCTGCATGCCCACCATCTGGGCCGACGCCGGGTTGGTGCCGTGTGCGGATTCGGGGATCAGGCAGACGTTGCGCTGGTGGTCGCCACGCGACTCATGCCAGGCCTTGATGGCCAAGAGGCCGGCGTACTCGCCCTGCGAGCCGGCATTGGGCTGCAGGCTGATGCCGGCATAGCCGGTGCACTCGGTCAGCCAGTTCTGCAGCAGCTGGTCCAGCTCGGTGTAGCCGGCCAGTTGGTCTTGCGGCGCGAAGGGGTGCACGCCCGCGAACTCCGGCCAGGTGATGGGGATCATCTCGGCCGTGGCGTTGAGCTTCATCGTGCAGGAGCCCAGCGGGATCATGCTGCGGTCCAGCGCCAGGTCCTTGTCCGACAGGCTGCGGATGTAGCGCAGCATCTCGGTTTCACTGTGGTGGGTGTTGAAGACCGGGTGGGTCAGGTAGGCGCCGCTGCGGCGCAGTTGCGTCGGGATCAGGCTGTCGACGCCAGCGGCGAACTCGGCAACGGTCGGGACCGTCGCGCCGGCGGGCGCGAACCAGCTCCAGATCGCCTCGACGTCGGCGCGCGTCGTCGTCTCGTCCAGCGCGATGCTGACGTGCTTGTCGCTGATCTTGCGCAGGTTGGCCTGGGCCGCCACGGCCTTGGCCATGACGGGGGCGGGATCGCACTCCACCAGCAGCGTGTCGAACACATGCGGCGTGACGACCTTGGCGCCCATGCGCGTCAGGCCGGCGTGCAGGATGGCCGTGTAGCTGGCCACGCGTTCGGCGATGCGCTTGAGGCCTTGCGGGCCGTGATAGACCGCGTACATGCTGGCCACGACGGCCGGCAGCACTTGCGCCGTGCAGATGTTGGAGGTGGCCTTCTCGCGGCGGATGTGTTGCTCGCGGGTCTGCAGCGCCAGGCGCATGGCCGGGTGGCCTTGCGCGTCCTTGCTGACGCCGACCAAGCGACCCGGCATGGAGCGCTTGAATTCGTCCTTGCAAGCCAGGAAGGCGGCGTGCGGGCCGCCGGCGCCCATGGGCATGCCGAAGCGCTGGCTGTTGCCGGCAACGATGTCGGCGCCGAACTCGCCAGGCGAGACCAGCAACGTCAGCGCGAG
Source organism: Roseateles sp. P5_E4 (assembly GCF_054049255.1). Classification (NCBI taxonomy): domain Bacteria; kingdom Pseudomonadati; phylum Pseudomonadota; class Betaproteobacteria; order Burkholderiales; family Sphaerotilaceae; genus Roseateles; species Roseateles sp. P5_E4. The sequence continues at coordinate 414,773 of NZ_JBFUMS010000001.1, forward strand.
CAAATCGGTGCAGACGATGAAGGCGGCGCTCTTGGCGTGGGCCTGGTCGGCAAATACCTTCAGGTCATGGATGAGGCCGGTGGTGCTGGGGTATTGGCAGACGACGGCGAAGTAGTCGTTCTCGGCCATCAGCGCGGGCGCCATGCCGACCTTCACGTCGATACCCAACGGCGCGCAACGCGTCTGGATGACTTCGATGGTCTGCGGGTGCACGTCACCAGCAACGATCAGCGTGTTGCTCTTGCTCTTCACGCCGCGCTTGGCCAGCGTGACGGCTTCTGCGGCCGAGGTGGCCTCGTCCAGCATGGAGCCATTGGCGATGTCCATGCCGGTGAGGTCAGTCACCATGGTCTGGAAGTTCAGGATGGCTTCCATGCGGCCCTGCGAGATCTCGGCCTGATAGGGCGTGTAGGCCGTGTACCAGGCGGGGTTCTCGAGGATGTTGCGCAGGATGACGCCCGGCGTGTGGGTGCCGTAGTAGCCCTGGCCGATGAAGCTCTTGTAGACCTTGTTCTTGCCGGCGATGAGCTTCAGCTCGGCCAGCGCGCCGGCCTCGGTGATGGGCGCGGGCAGCTTCATGCCCTGGGCGCGGCGGATGGATTTCGGCACGACCGCGTCGATCAGCGCGGTCCGGCTGGCCACGCCGACGGCGGCACACATCAGGGATTCATCGACGGCATCCGGCCCGATGTGGCGGGCGTGGAATTCGGAGGCGTCTTCGAGATGGGAGAGCGGCGTCGGCATGGCGGGTCTTACTTCGAGGATTTACAGAGTCTTGAGCAGGGCGTCGTAGGCGGTCGAGTCCATCAGGGCATCGAGCTGGCTGGGATTGCTCAGCTTGACCTTGAAGAACCAGCCGGCCTTGAGCGGGTCGGTGTTGGCAAGCGCCGGGTCGTCGCGCAGCGCTTCGTTCACTTCGACGACTTCGCCGTCCACGGGCATGTAGACGTCGGCCGCGGCCTTGACGGATTCGACGACGCCGGCGACTTCCTTCTCGGCATAGGTCTTGCCGACTTCAGGCAGGTCCACGAAGACCACGTCGCCCAGCGCGTCCTGCGCGTGCACGGTGATGCCGACCGTCGCCGTGCCGTCGCCGTGGACGTCAAGCCATTCGTGATCGGGGGTGTACTTGATGCTCATCGTTCAGGCTCCGAGTGGATTAGCCGCGGTAGTAGCGGTTGGGGGTGAAGGGGGTGGCGGAAACAACCATGGGCGTGCGCTTGTCGCGCACGATGGCGAAGACTTCGGTGCCAGCGGCGGTATGCGCCTTGTCGAGATAGGCGAGTGCCACCGGTTGGTTGACCGTGGGGCCGAGTGTGCCGCTGGTGACGGTGCCGATCTCGGTGCCGTCGGCCGACACGATCTTGGCGCCCTCACGCACGGGCATGCGTTCCTTGCCGACCAGGCCCACGCGCTTGCGCGCCGCGCCGTTGGCCAGTTGCTCGTCGATGATGGCCGCGCCGGGATAGCCACCGGCACGCGCGCCGCCAGCGCGGCGCACCTTCTGGATGGCCCAGGTGATGGCCGCTTCGACCGGCGTGGTCGTCTCGTTGATGTCATGGCCGTACAGGCACAGGCCGGCTTCCAGGCGCAGCGAGTCGCGCGCACCCAGGCCGATGGGCTTGACCTCGGGTTGCGCCAGCAGCTTGCGGGCGAAGGCGATCGCGTGATCCTGGTGGACCGAGATTTCGAAGCCATCCTCGCCGGTGTAGCCCGAGCGGGTCAGGAAGAAGTCAATGCCGTCGACATAGAAGAAGCCGCCGGTCATGAAGGTCAGCTTTTCGACACCGGGAATCAGGCGGCTGAGCGCATCGACGGCCAGCGGGCCTTGCAGCGCCAGCAGCGCGCGCTCGGGCACGGGGATGACTTCGCAGCGCGAGCCGATGTGCTTTTGCATGTGGGCAATGTCCTGCTCCTTGCAACCGGCGTTCACGACGACGAACAGGTCGTCGGGCCGCTTGCAGACCATCAGGTCGTCCAGCAGGCCGCCTTGCTCGTTCGTGAACAGGGCGTAGCGCTGCTTGAAAACGCCGAGGTCGACGATATCGACCGGCACCAGGGTCTCGAGCGCAGCGGCAGCATCCGCGCCGACCAGGCGCACCTGGCCCATGTGCGACACATCGAACAGGCCGGCGGCGGCCCGCGTGTGCTTGTGCTCGGCCATCACGCCGGCGGGGTATTGCACCGGCATGTCATAGCCGGCGAAGGGCACCATCTTGGCGCCGAGTTCGACGTGGAGGGCGTGAAGAGGCGTGGTTTTGAGTGACGACAGCAAAGAGGACATCAAGAGCTCCGACGGAATTCGGGATTGGATGTCCTCGCTGTCCCTGGTACCTGAGAGATTGACAAGGCGGTGTGCAGTCCCGCGCAAGCTTGCCCCTTCGGTGAGCCGGCTCCAGGGCCGGCTTCTCTCCAGTGAGGAACGTCGGGAGTGTCTGCCACTGGTGGCGCCCACTCAAGACGTTTGTCAGTCCTTTTGCCTGAGCGTTCGGATCGCAAGACCCTGCGCCTTCGGCGGCCCCCAACTTCAGCGGGGCGCTCTCCTGACGAGTGAGGATTCTATGCACATCTAGGGGGCTGTCCGCGCAAGCAGCTAGGGGCAGACTCGCGGCCATCATTTATGAGGAGACCGCCATGTTGCTTATCCGCGCCGCGCTTGCCCTAGCGATAGCCTCCTTGGCGGCCCCCGCCGGAGCTGTCACCAATGTCACGGTGCAGCTGGGTGTGAATCCGAATTTCTTTGGCGGCACCGGCCCGGTGAATACCTTGCTGACCCAACCCAGCACGGCTGAGCTGAGCAGCGGCCTCGTGACCGGCGGCTTCAATTCCAGCGGCGCCGCCCATGCCTTCGCACAGGCCGGCACCCTGAAGATGGACGGCACCTCGACGGGCAGCCTGAACAGCCTGGCCCGGGCGACCTTCCGCGACGATTTCAAGCTGGATCTGGCCGGGGTTGCCGCGGGCACCCAGGTGGTCGTGCAATTCGATCTGCTGCTGAGTGGCAGCTTCAGTGTCGGCGCGTCCAATGAGGCCGCGGCGAACTGGCAGGTGCGGGCCGACATGGGCGGCGGCGCCTTCGACCTGGGTGCCGGGGGGCATCTGTACAACAACTCCCCGACGCTGGCTATCCATGGCTATGTGGGTGATCCTGTCGGCATCTTGCACGGCACGGCCACTATCAACACCGGCCAAATGCTGCCCCTGTATGTGGAGCTGGAAGCCTCGGCCCAGACCTCATACAACGGTCAGGGCGGCGCCTTGGCCACGGCCGCTTTCGATCTGGGGCACACGCTGCGCTGGGGCGGCATGACGGTTTCGCTCAACGGTGTGCCGCAGAGCCAGGTGACGCTGACCTCGGGCTCGGGATTCAACTACCTGCAGGCGGCCCCCGTGCCCGAACCGGGCACGCTGGTGCTGGCGCTGTGCGGCGCTTCAGTCCTGCTGGCGAGAAGGATGCGCCAGTCCTGAGATGTTCTTTCCGGCGGGCCGAGCGCCGGGCCGCTCCCTAGCCGGCCCGCGCTGGCGATGTGCTTGGCGGTCAATCCGCCAAGCATCGCCCTCCCCTCGGGGGACCGCCCGGGCGGACACGCGTTCAGCGCGGCCAGACCGGGCGAGGGGCGCCATTTCAGTCGCCGAGGTGGCCCGACTCCAGGGCCTCCGCGTCGATGGGCATGGTCTGGCCGTCGGCGCCTTCGAAGAACAGCGGCTTGCGCGCCTTGGCAACCGGGGCGACCTGGTTCATCGTCATCGCGTCGAAGAGGCGGCCGTTCTGCATCACCTGGGCGATGCGGTCGGTCTGGCGGATGTCGGCCAGCGGATTGCCGTTGATGACGACCAGGTCGGCCAGCTTGCCGGGTTCGATGGAGCCCAGGTCCTTGTCGAAACCGAAGTTGCGTGCCGGGTTGATGGTGGCCGTCCGCAGGGCTTCGTGCGGCGTCATGCCGCCGAGCACGAACATCCACATCTCCCAGTGCGAGCCCAGGCCCTCGCGCTGGCCGTGGGCGCCGATGGAGGTGTTGACGCCGGCGCGTGACAGCTGGGTGGCGGTACGGGCCACGCGGATGACGTTGAAGTCTTCCTCGGGCGCGGTCTCGCGGCGAATCGAGCGCGGCTCGAGCACGGTGCGCGGCACGTAGCGGCTCAGCAACGGGTGCTTCCAGACGTCGGTGTGGGCATACCAATAGTTCTCGCCGAACAGGCCGCCGTAGCCGACGTTCAGCGTCGGCGTGTAGCCCACGGCGTTCTGGCTCCACAGCTGCTTGACGTCGTCCCAGACCTCGGCCAGCGGCAGCGCATGCTCCACCGTCGTGTGACCGTCGACGATCATGCTCATGTTCAGCTGAAATAGCGAGCCGCCTTCGGGCACCACCATCATGCCGGTCTGGCGTGCGGCCTCCAGCACCTGCTGACGCTGGTCACGGCGCGGCTGCTGGTAGCTCTTGACGCTGATGGCGCCTTCGGCCTTCTGGCGGTTCAGGTGGGTCAGCGCGTCGTCCAGGCTGTTGACGTTGGAATAGAAGGGCGTGCGGGCACCGTAGAGGATGGTGCCGGTCGAGTAGATGCGCGGGCCCAGCACGAGGCCGGCGCGCTGCATCTCGGCCTGCGTGAAGATGGCCGAGCTCAGGTTGGACGGGTCGTGCAGCGTCGTCACGCCGAAGGCCAGCGAGGCGAGGTTGACCCAGCTCTGCTGCGGGATCAGGCCCGAGTCGTTCATGGAACCATGCCAGTGGGCATCGATGAAGCCGGGCACGATGGTCTTGCCGCTGGCGTCGATGCGCTTGGCGTCCGCGGGAATCGCGACGTCCTTGCCGACCGCCACGATGCGGTTGCCGTCGACCAGGACCGTGCCGCCCTCGATGACTTCATCACCCTTCATCGTCACGATGCGGGCGCCGGTCAGTGCGACCTTGCCCGTGGGCTTGTCGCTGGCCTGCTCGAAGCCGATCTTCTGGCTGGTTGCCTTGTCCTTGCCTTCGGCGCTCGCGGTGAAGAGCTCATCACCCAGCGTGAAATGCAGCTTCTTGCTGTCGCCGCTCCAATGCAGCGCCGAGCCGGCGTTGACGTCGAGCTGACGCACCGGCAGCGCGTCCATCTTGGCGCCGACGGTGATGGTCTTGCCGGACTGGCCCTGCACATTCGGCAGCGGCATCACGTAGGCGTGGTAACGCTCGACAAAGCCCAGCCACTGGCCGTCGGGTGACACGCTGTACTCGGCCGCCGCGTCGCTGCGCGCCACCTCGGTCTCGCTATGGTCGCGCAGGTTCAGTCGGGTCAGCGAGAAGCGCTGCTCGACCTCACTGGTGCCGCTCGTCTTCGTGAAGAAGAGCTCGTCGCTCTTCGCACCGAACTGCGCGCCGCTGCCCTCCTTGGCTATCCGCTCGGGCTTGCCCGAGCCATCGGCCGCGGCGAGGTAGAGGCCGGTGTCCAGGCTGTGCCAGGGGCTGGTCAGGCCGCCGCCCTTGACCTTGCGGTAGACCACCTGCTTGCCGTCCGGCGACAGGCGCGGTTCCAGGTATTTGCCCGGCTCCTTGACGAGCACGGTCTCCTTGCCGGAGGCAATGTCCAGGCGGCGGATAGCTCCCTGAGCGTCGTCGCGCCAGGTGGCGTAGACCAGGCTCTTGCCGTCGCGCGCCCAGCTGGGCGCAAACTCAMACGACTCGTCTTGCTTGGTCAGCCGGCGCGGCGTGCCGTCCGGCAGATCCTTGACGTAGAGCGAGCCCAGGGCCGAGTAGACGACGCGCTTGCCGTCCGGCGACACCTGGGCACCGCGCAACTGGTGCACGGCGAACTTCGCCGGGGACACGTCTTGCGCAAAGCGCATCGGTTCGCGCAGCTCGCGCGTGTCCTTCACGTGGAAGGGAATGTCGGCAGCCGTGCCCTTGAAGGGGTCGACGCGCCAGATCTTGCCCTCGGCCCAGACGACCATCTCCTTGGAGCCAGGCATCCACGCGAAGCAGGGGTAGACGCCCCACATCGCCCAGATCTCCTGCAGGTCGCGTGACAGGCCACTCCAGGCCGGGCGCTCGACACCAGTGCTCAGGTCCTTCAGGAACAGCGTGCTCTGGTTGCGCACGCGGCGCACGAAGGCCAGGTATTTGCCATCCGGCGAGGGCGTGGGCCGCACCGCGCCACCGGGGCCTTGAACGAAGGCCTCGACCGACCCGTCGCCCAGGTCCTGGCGGAAGATCTTGTAGATCTCGCCATTGCTGTCCTTGTTGTATTCGAAGGTCTTTCCGGGTGTCGTGTCTTGCGAGTAGTAGAGGTACTTGCCGTCCGGCGACACGGCCGGCTCGCCGAGGTCCTTCTGCCAGTTGGGCTTCTCGTTGAGCTGCACGCCCTTGTTCTTCGCGGCGTCGCCGTCGACATGGAAGAGCCAGATCTCGCCCGAGCCCGCGCTGCGCGTGCCGGTGTAGTGCTTGCGTGCCAGCAGGTATTTGCCGCTGGGGTGCCAGACCGGGTTGTTCAGCAGGCGGAAGTCTTCCTTGGTCACGGCGCGGGCGCCGCTGCCGTCCACGTTCATGACCCAGATGTTGTCGCCGCCGCCGGCGTCGCTGAGGAAGGCGATCTGCTTGCCGTCCGGCGAGAAGCGGGCTTGGTGTTCCCAGGCGATGGAGTGGGTCAGCGCCTTGGCCTCGCCGCCGCCGATCGGCAGCGTGTACAGGTCACCCAGCAGGTCGAACACGATCGTCTTGCCGTCGGGGCTGACGTCCACGCTCATCCAGGTGCCGGTCTTCACATCGATGCTGGCCGTCCTGGCCACGCCGGGCGGCGTGTTGACATTCCAGACCGCGGACGCGGCCGGCGCGGCAGGCTTGGGCGCTTCTTGTGCGTTCGCGGCCAGGGCTGCGGCCAGCAGCAGGGCGGGGGCGGCGTTCAGACGATGCATGGAGGCGGGTGTTGGGAAGACCAAAACCTTCGATGCTAGCGAAGGGTGGCTTGCCCGCCCGTTCGTCACGCCCCAGCCAAGGCCAGGGCTTCTGCGAGGCTCAGGGTTTGCCCGGAGGCCCAGGCCAGCTTGGCGCCGTCACGGCTGAGTTGGGCGCCGGCCAGGCGGCGCACACGCGCCAGCGCGCGGGCTTCACGCGAGCCCAGGGCGCCCAGATGGCGCTGCCAGTACTGCTCTGCAAAGGCCGCCAGCTGCAGCGCCTGCTCGGGCTGGCGCAGCCGTGCCAGCGGCCGGGGGAAGAGCTGCAGCGTCAGGGCCCGCGCGTGCAGATGCTGACGCCCATGCGCGATGCGCAAGGCCTGGCGAGCCGCCGCGAGCATGGCCGGCCAGTCGCGGCGGGCTTCGTGGACCATGGCGAGCGAGATGGCCGCGTCGAGTTGGCCCACGCCGTCGCCATCGGCCTCGGCCAGCCGCTGGCAGGCGGTGATCCAACCCAGCGCGGTGGCGATGTCGCCCAGCTCGATCAGGCACTGGGCGCGGTTGCGCAGCCTTGCGGCGGCCTGGCGCGAGTGGCCGACCGCCTCCCACAGCTCCTGGGCGCGGGCGTACAGCGCCTCGGCCTGCGCGGGCTGGCCACGCGACACGGCTATTGCCGCGAGCTGCTGCCAGGCACGTGCCTCGGTGGCCACGTCGCCGACGCGCCGGGCCAGGCCGATAGCTTCTTCAAGCGGGCGGGTCTGGCCCTGCTCGCGGTTGTCGCCGGCCAGCAGCACCCAGGCACGGCGCACCAGAGCCGGTGCGCGGGCGACGGGGTCGCTGCCGGCCAGTTGCAGCGCACGCTCGGCCTCGGCCAGCGCGAGGGCGCGGTCGCCGTGTGTGAAGGCCAGTTGCGCGCGCAGCTCATGGCCGGCGGAGGAGGGTGCGAGTTGCAGCAGCAGGCCGAGCTGGTCCACCAGCGTGCGATCCACGCCGTCGCTTTCCCAGCAGGGGCGCATGGCCAGCGCCAGGCGCAGGCCGGTGGCCGCGTCACTGTCGTCCGCCGCGCTGGCCACAAGGGCGCGAGCCTGCTCGCGCCGTGGCGCCCAGGCCGTGATGGGCGCCTGCAGGCCCAGCGCCAGCGCCCAGTCGCACAGCGCCGCGCGCAGCTTGCGGCGCGCTTGGCGCTGCTCGGCCGCGTCCACGTGCGCCAGCACGCCGCGGCGCAGCAGCTCCAGCATGCGGTAGCGCGGCTCGGCGTCGCCGCCGGCCTGCAGCAAGGAATGGCCGACCAGTTCACTCAGCAGTGCCGGTGTGCCGCCGAGGGCTTCGACGTCGGCCCAGGCGAAAGCACCGGACAGGGCGGCCAGGCGCTGCAGCAGGGCGCGCGGCTCGGGGCCGAGCAGGGCCAGGCTCCAGTCCAGCAGGCCCGCCACCGAGGCGTGGCGGGGCGCTCGCGTCGGGCTCGCGAGCCAGGCAGGCAGTGGCGCGGCCTGCGTGCCGAGGCCGCGCCACTGCGCCAGCATCTGGGCCGGCGAAAAGCTGCGCACGCGGGCGGCCGCCAGCTCCAGCGCCAGCGGCAGTCCCTCAAGCTCGCGGATCAGTTCGGTCAGCGCGGCCTGGTTGTCGCGGCTGGCGTGGAAGTCGGCCCGCACGGCGCGGGCGCGGTCGATGAAGAGAGCCTGGGCGGTGTCCTGGGCCGAATTGTCAGCACTTGCGAGCGGTGCCACCTCGACGAGGGTTTCGCCGTCCACCTCCAGCGCATGCCGGGACGTGACGAGCAGGCACAGCGTGGGCGCCTGCGCCAGCAGCCGCTGCACGGCCAGGGCGACGACGCCGAGGGCCTGCTCGGCGTTGTCCAGCACCAGCAACCGCAGGCCGCCGGGGTCTTGCAGCGCAGCCTCGATGGCCGGCCAGCCGCCGCCGCGCGTGACGGTCAGGGCGCGCTCGAGCGCTGCCACCAGGCCGGCCTCGTCGCGCACCTCGGCCAGGGCCGCCATGCCGCAGCTCCAGTCGTGCTCGCCGAACTGCAGCCAGGCCAGCTCCACCGCGAGCCGGGTCTTGCCCACGCCGCCTGGGCCGACGAGCGTCAGCAGGCGCAGCTGGGGCAGCCGCACGGCCAGCGCTTCGAGCCGGTCCGGCGGCGCGAAATAGCGCGTCAGGTAGCGCGGCAGGCTGGTCGCGAACGAGGGCAGGGCGGGAGCCGTTGCGAACTGCAGCACCGGCGGCGGTTGCGCGGGCAGATCGTCGGCCAGCGCGGCCAGCCGATGCCGCTCGGCGACGACCCAGTCGTCGAAATAGCCAGGCAGCAGCTCGCCGCCATAGTGGGACGGGTTGCGAGTCGCCTCGAAGTCCTGCACGTCGGACGAGAGCGAACCGGGCAACAGCGAGATCTGCAGACGGTCGGCGTTGAAGAGCGGCGCTTCGTCGGTTTCGAGCAGGGCACGCAGCGTGGACAGGGTCTGGCGCAGCCGGTTGCGGCCGACGTCCAGTTCGACACCCGGCCACAGCAGCTCGACAAGTTCCTCGCGCGGATGCTGGCGCCTGGGCGCCAGCGCGAGGCGGGCCAGCAGCAGCACGCTGGCGCGGCTGGGCAGGCGGGTCAGCTCGACGCGGCCGGCCCGCTCGATCTCAAAACCACCGAGCAGGCGCAGACGGAGCATGGGTTCAGAACAGCCACCAGACGAACAAGCCGCCAAAGATCAGCCACTGCAAGCCGTAGTAGGCGAAGCGGCTCCTGGCCTTGATGCGTTTGCCGAACATGCGCACCTGCTGCACATAGGCAAACAGCTGGTTGATGCCGCCGGTCTTGTCGGTGTCCGAGTTGGGGGCGGCTGCGGCGCGGATCAGCGTGTGGCTGATGAAATGGTTGAACCAGCGCGCCACCGGGTTGTTGAGCGGCCGCTCGACGTCGCAGAACAGGATGATGCGCATCACGTCCGACTGGTTCTCTGCGTAGTGCAGATAGGTCTCGTCAAAGATGACGCCCTGGCCGTCACGCCAGGAATAGCGCTCGCCGTCGACCGAGATATAGCAGCTGTCGGCATTGGGCGTGACGAGACCGAGGTGATAGCGCACCGAGCCGGCGAAGGGATCGCGGTGGGTGACGAGGCGCCCGCCCGGCGGCAAGGCCGCGAACATGGCGGCCTTCACGGTCGGGATGCGCTGCAGCAGCCCGGTCGTCACCGGGCAGAGTTCGCGCGCCGATGGATGCGCGTCGCCATACCACTTCAGGTGAAAGCGCGTCCAGCCGGTCTTGAAAAAGCTGTTGAAGCCGGCGTCGTTGTACTTGTCGCTCTTCTTGATCTCACCCGCGTCGGCCAGCTTGAAGGCTTCGGCGCGGATGTCCTGCCAATGGTCTTGCAGCAGCTTGAGCTCCGGGAAGCCGGCGACCGGCAGATAGGGCTTGGCCGGCAGCCTGGAGAACAGGTACATCAGGCAGTTGATGGGCGCCATGAAGGTGGAGTGATCCATCAGCTGGCGGAAGAAGCGCAGGCGCACGCGGCCGCGGAAATGCACGTACATCGTGCTCGCGATGAAGACCGCCACGATGAGCAGCTTGATATAGGGAATGTCGTGGGTCATTTGGCGTAGAAGTCAGCCTCGCCGGGAGGCCGTGACTTGAAGCGCTTGTGCAGCCAGAAGTATTGGTGCAATTGTCGGCGCGCTTGAGCCTCGATGACGGCGTTCATCCGGGTGGCGTCGGCGACGATGTCATCGGTCGGGAAATTGGCCAGCGCCGGCTCGATGACCAGCGTGTAGCCATCCGCCTCGCGGCGCGGGTAGCAGGGCAGCACGGCCGCCTTGGTGACAGCCGCCATGCGCGACAGCCCGCCGATGGTGGCCGCCGGCACGCCAAAGAAGGGCACGAAGACCGAGTCGCGGTGGCCGAAGTCCTGGTCGGGCAGGTAGTAGAGGCGATAGCCCTCCTTCAGCGCCCGCAGCGTCGGCCGCGTGCCCTGCTGGCGCGCAAAGATGATGCCGGTGCCAAAACGCAGCCGCTTGGCGCGAAAGAACGCGTCCAGCCAGGGGTCCTTCTGAACCGAGTAGATGCTGACCAGCGGCGTCTCCAGCGACACCCGCAGGCCGGCCAGGTCCAGGCCGGTGAAGTGGGGCATCATCAAGATGACATTGCGGCCATCCAACGCGCGCAGGTTCTCAAGGCCTTCGATGCGGACCAGGCGCTTCAGGCGCTCGCGCGAAGCGAACCAGCCGTAGCCGTACTCCAGCAGCATCTGCACCATGGCGACGAAATTCTGGCGCAGCAGGCGGCGGCGAGCTGCCGGTGTCCAGTCCGGCAGCGCGAGCTTCAGGTTGACTTCACCGATGTGCCGGCGTGACGACGGCATCGATGCGACGAGGTTGCCAATCAGCCAGCCGAGGGCCGTGATGGCGCGAAACGGCAGCCAGCTGAGCAGCCAGACAAAACCGACAAGAAGCCTCAGGCCCACGATGTTCCCTGCCGTTTTTTCAAGGCATTCCTTTTAAAAACAATCACTTAGGGGTGAAGTGCGCCCTGATGGCGCGCGGCCATTGTCTCAGGCCGCCAGCACCGTGCGCCGCAGGCGCAAGCGTTGCGCCGTCAGCATCAGCAGCGGGATGGCCGCCAGCCAGGCGTAGGCCCAGGCGGACGGATGCATCCACCACGCCGCCGCGACCAGGCCGCATTGCAGCAACATGGCATTGCCGAAGCCCGCGCCGCGACCGCCGGTGTAGCTGGCGATCAGCATCGCCGCCAGCCACAGGCCGAGCAGGATGCGCAGGGCGAGCCAGAGCATGCCGGGCTGGTCGAGGGCCAGCAGGCCGACCAGCGCCGGCCATTGCAGCAGCGCGAAGGTGCAGGGTTCGGAGAGGGCACGGTTCAGCATGGGGTCTCCCGGGCTCATCAGGGTTCGACGGTGTAGTTGCGCCAGCGCGTGGTGATGGTGTTGGCGACGCTGATGTTCAGGTTGGACGTCCGGCGTCCGCTGGCGTTGAGGATCTCGGCTCGGCATGTGATGGTGCTGGGGATGTATTGCTCTTCCTCGACCACACCGCGGACGGCCTCCAGCTCACGGCGCCGGCTGGCGCTGGCCGTGGCGAGCTCGGCGTTGATCTCGTTCAGGGCCGCTCCGCGGTTGCCGCGGCCGTAGTTCATCGTCACATTGAAGTTGCGCGCCGAGCCACCGCCGTCCACCGCAGTCTTCACGTCCGTCTCGAAGGCATGCAGCATCGAGGCGCCGCCGCGGTTGTTGGCGTCCTGCGTGATGGGGCCGAGGTTCTCCCAGATATTGCCGGGGCCGTCGAGGTTGTGGTTGAGCAGGTGGCCCTTGACGTAAAGGTGGTCGCCTGCATTGCCGTCGCTGCGGCGCTTGGCCAGCCGCACCCAGCGCGCCGACGTGACGCTGGGCTCGCCACCGCGCACTGGCCAATGCGAGCGTTGGGCGTTCAGCCGATCGATCTGCGCGGAACGGGCCCATCCCTGCGCGGTGACGGTGCCGAACGCCGGCGGTGTGGAGGCGCCACCGCCGGCCGGCATCAGGCGCCGCGTGACGGTGGCGATCTCGGTGATCAGCGCGACGATGGCGGCGGAAACCACCTGAGGATCGTTGGACGTCATCGGATCGGCCGAACCGCCCGCGGCCGCAGTGCCCGCAGCCGGTGCCGCGCTGCCCAGCGAGCGGGCACGACGGCGCAACTGCTGCAGCCGGCGGTACTTCTGCTGGGCATCCGTGCGGTCTTCGCTGGCGGGCAGGCCGGCCAGGAAGTCGGGGAAGCGCTGCGGCGTCGAGGCCACCATCAGCTCGCCTTCCTCGCCTTCACCCTCGAGATAGAGCTCGTGCGGCTCGCCGCTCTCCGTCGTGAAGCTGAAGCGCTCGCGCCACCATTGCACGACCGCACCAACGGCACCGCGCACTGCCGCCACGCCGCGGCGCGCCATCGCGATGAAGGCCTGGCCCAGCTCGATGGCGCGGTCGATCAGCCAGTCGATGGCCTGGTCGACCAGCGCGCGCACGGTCTCCAGCAGCTCGTGCATGCGCTCGCCGATGCGGCCCAGGCCGAACTGGTTGGCCAGGAAACCGATGGCAACGGGCATGGCGCGGTCCAGCGCGTCCTCCAGGAAAACGGCCGCGCCGTCGATGGCGCCGTGGGCGATGTCCAGGATGCCGTCGAGCACCTTCGAGACGATCTCCAGCATCTCGCGCAGGTACTGCATGAAGGACTCGATGGCGTTGTAGACGGCCACCAGCGTGTTGATGACCGGCATGATCCCGGTCACGTCCAGCAGGCTCATCAGCCAGCGCGTGGCGCGGCCGATGATGGCGTCGGTGACCCAGCTGATGACGCCGTCCAGCACCCGGTCCCACAGGTTGGACAGCTGGTTCTGGATCTCCACCCACAGCCCCGCCGGCCCCTCGTTGATAAGGATGGACAGGAAGTGCCAGGCGCCGGTGGCCAGGTTCATGATCTGGCGCAGGCGCCGCACGGTGCTGGCGTCGAGCTTGAGCGTCAGCCGCTCGAAGATGTGCTCCACCGTGATGCCCAGCACCTGCAGCACGAAGCCGAAGATGGAGCCGATGGAAAAGTCGGTCGGCGGCGCGATGCCGGCGGACTCGGCCTGGCCGAACAGCCAGCCGCTGACGCCGTTGAGCAGATGGGTGCCGATGTTCTCGAAGAAGCGCCCGAAGCCGGCCTTCACGGCGCCCAGCAGGTTGATGAGGAAGCCGACCGGGTCGGTCAGGATGTCGCCGATGGCCGCGGCGGCCTTGGCCAGCACCTGCACCACCAGCTCCGGCGGCAGGCCCAGCACGCGCAGCACCGACTGGAAGAAGGTCCAGGCCGCGCCGGCCAGGTCGCCGTCGACGAACACCTGGCGCAGGATGCGCAGGGCTGTAGCCTGCACCCGCGGCCACAGCGTCGGGTCGCTGAAGAACTGGCCGAAGACGGGGATGCGCGCCAGGATCTGGTTGAAGACGAAGTTCTTGATGGGCTCCCGGATGCAGCAGGGAATCGCCTCCCAGACGCTGGACAGGATGAGCTGGGGCAGGCGCATCAGGTCGCCCACCACGCCGATGAGCTTGCGCACCACGCCCACGGCGCTCTCGATGAAGGGTGTCAGCGCGTCGAAGCCCTGCAGGATCCAGTCGAACAGGCCGCGCACCTTCTCGTCTGCCCAGCTCACGAGGCGCAGGGCCGCGTCCTCCAGCCAGCCCAGGGCATTGGCCAGCATGGCCATCAGGCTGTTGGAGCGCAGGCTGCCCATCAGCGAGGACACCGCATTGCCGAGCGCGCCCACCTTGGTCGACACCCAGCCGCCTGCTTCAACGATGACGCTGCGCACCGTGCCAATTACCTGCGTGACGGAAGGCAGCACGGTGGCCAACGTGTCGCGGTTCTCGGCCACGCCATCGCCGCCTTCCATGGCCGTGGCCGACGCGTTCAGCTGCGTCGACATCTGCTGCATCTGCTGGCCGAAGTTGCGCATCCACGGCGGCGGCAGCATGTCCGCCACCTTCTGCGCCGTGGCGGCGATGGGCTGCCAGACGGGCGCCGTCTGCTCCTTGACCCAGTCCCAGGCCTCGCCGGCCTTGCTCGTGATCCAGCCGACGATGCCGCCGGAGCTGTCGGCGCTGGTCGCATCCTCCGGCCCGAAGAGCTGCTCCTTGACCCAGCCCCAGGCATCGCCGACGGCATTGCGCACCGGCGCGGTCCAGTTCCAGATGTCGGTGCCGAAGGCCTCGATACGCGCCCACACGGCGCCGGCCTTGCTGCGCAGCCACTCGATGGCCGGCGCGCCGTAGCCGTTCCACAGGTCGGTGAAGAAGTCGCCGATGGGCTGCAGGAAGGTCGTCAAGCGCTCCCAGGCTTCGCCGGCCACCTCCGTCACGAAGGTCTTCAGCTCGTCGATGGCGTTCAGCAGCGGCTGGCAGTCGCCCGAGATCAGCGCGGCGGCAATGCCGCTGGCCCGCTCGACCAGGCCGGTGAACACGCCCAGCATCGTCGTCAGCGTGCCGCTCGGGTCCAGCGCGTTGAGCACCGAGGCCAGGCCGTCCAGCGCCGAGGACACCATCTCGCGCAGCAGGGCCATCGGTCCGCGCTCGATGACGGGCACCAGGCTGGGTGCCACTTCGCGCACCAGGCGCATGGCCACGGCGCCGATGGCTTCGCCGACCGCCTCGACGGCGGAACCGGCTGCATCCACGCCGGCATCCACGACATCGCCGCCGAAATCGGCCACGGCGCCCGCGGCGTTGCCGAGGGTGTCCAGAATGCCCGAGCGCTGCACGCCGGCTGCGGGTTGTTCCTTGGCCGTCAGCGGCGCGCTGCTGGCCACCTTCTTCGCATTGGCCTCGGCCTCGCGTTCGGCCTTGTCGTGGTGGGCGCCACCGTCGGCCGCGCTCGGCTGGGTCGCAGGCACGCCCGCACGCTGCTGCTGCACGACGTGGGTGAGCTCGTGCGCGAGCAGGCCGCGGCCCTCTGCGCTTTCCGGCGCGAAGTGGGCGGCGCCGAAAACGATATTGCTGCCGGCCGTGTAGGCCCGCGCGCCCATGCCGGCGGCGGACTCGGCGGCGTCGCCGTCGGTGTGCACGCGAACATCGGCCAGCGGCACGCCGAAGCGGCCTTCCATCTCGGTGCGCACCGGCGCCGGCAGCGGCTGGCCGCCGCCGGCCTTGTCCTGCAGATAGCGGGGCAGGCCTGCGGCCGATGTTTTGGCTGCCGCTGCGCGCGGCGGCCCGCGGCTGGCTGCGCCTCGCGGCTTGCGTGCGGTGGCGGTGCGCGCCTGCATGGTCAGGGCCTGCTAACGCTACGGGAATCGGTGCGAGAGGGGCTACGCGGGTGCACGGCTAGGCGTCGCGCTGAAGCCCGGGCTGGGTGCCCGGGCAAGGCGCGCAACAACGCCGTGCGCCCGCGTAGCCCCTCTCCCGAAGGGTTGTCACTCAAAAGCCCGCGCGCGGCGTTGCGAAGCCTCGCTGGGGTCGACCCCAGCTTCGACTTCGCGCCTTGCTCGCGGGCTTTTGAGTGGCAACGCATCCGATCCCCGTAGTGTTAGCAGGCCCTACAGATCAGACGGCGCGCTACGCCCCAGCTTGCGGTACTCGGCGCGCAGGCCGTCAGCAATGTCCGCATAGGCAATGCGCTCACCGCGGGCGCGGGCCTGGGCGGCGGCAGCGAGCACGGCATTGCGCACATGGCCACCGGCGAAGTCGCCCAGGGCCGCCAGGCGGTTCAGGTCGGCGGCGCTGCAGTCGCTGGCCTCGCCGAGATGGGCCTGCCAGAGGCTGCGCCGCGCGGTAGCGTCGGGCGCGACGAAATCGATGATGAAGTCCAGCCGGCGCGCGAAGGCCGGGTCGAAGCGGGCGCGGCTGTTGCTCGTCAGCACGACGATGCCGCTGTGGGTCTCGATGCGCTGCAGCAGGTAGTTGGTCTGCGCATTGGCGAAGCGGTCGTTGGCGCTGGCCACCTCGGTGCGCTTGCCGAACAGGGTGTCGGCCTCGTCGAAGAGCAGCACCGCGTCGGCATGCTCGGCGCGGGCCAGCAACTCGGCCAGGTTCTTCTCGGTATCGCCTATCCATTTGCTCAGCATGGCCGCCAGGTCCACGCGGTAGACCGGCAGGCCCAGACGGTGGGCCAGCCACTGGCCGGCAAGCGACTTGCCGGTGCCGGAGCCGCCGGTGAACAGCATGCGCACGCCATCGCAGGCGCGCGTGCGTGCCGCCGCGCCCAGGCCGACGTGCAGGGTCTCGCGTTGCATGCAGCGCTGCAGGATGCGCTCCAACTCGGAGCGCAATTGCGGGCTGGCGACGAGGGCGGCGTCGGGCACGGGTTCGCTCAGTGGTTGGGCGAGGGCGTCGAGGGCGCGGCCTGAGGGCGTCATCAGCGCGGCGCGGTGCAAGCTATCTACGGTCGCTTGCCCGGCACCGAGCAGGCGTGCCAGGCGGGCGTGGTCGCTGATCTGGGCGTAGCCGGCGCGGTAGCGGCCAGCGGCTTGCGTGGCCAGGGTCTCATCGGCCAGCGCGTCCCGCCAGAGCGCGGTGCGGGTCGCCGCATCGGGCAGCGGCACGCGCCAATCGGCCATGGGGCCATCGCGACGCACGCCGCCGTCCAGGCCGGTGACGACCAGGGCCGGGCCGTCGTACACGGCCAGGGCTGGCAGCGTGGTCACGGTGCCCGGCGCGCCGTCGATCTCGAAGACGGGAACCCGGCCGGTCAGCACCAGCCAGGCTTCGGCACCGGGCGGCAGGGCGTCCGCGTTGGCAAACCAGGCGGGTTCGGCGCCGAGGCGGCGCACGAGTTCGGCGGCCAGGCCGCGTGCCTCGTGGGGCGCGGCACTGCGGATGACCAGGCCGGAGCGCGGCATGGCGGCCAGGTCTCGGGCCCAGTCGGCCAGCGCTGTGTCGAGAGCGGGGACAGGGGTGACGGGCCAGACCGCCGGCGTCGGCGCGCCAGGCCAGTCGCAGGCCACGCCCGCCAGCGCGGCGGCGATGGGCGCCGGCACGCGCAGCGCGGTCTCGCACAGCGGATGGGCAGCATTCGGCTCCTCGGCCTGCAGCAGGCCATGGCGCATGGCGCGGCCATAGGCCAGGGCGTGAAGGGTCGTGGCTTCACTGCGTTGCGGGTCTGTGTCGCAGAAGCTTTCGTGCAGCGGCGCGAAGGCGCGGGCGAGCAGGGCCAGCGCGGGCCGCGGGCTGGCCTGGGGCGCCTGCATCCAGGCGATCACGCGGCAGGCGAGCGGGTCGTCTTCTACCGCGGCGACCAGGGCGAGCGCCAGGGTCTCGATGCTGCTCAAGCCGAAGGCGTCGCGAGCGCGAGCCAAGGGCGCATCCCTGTCCAGGCTGGCCGGTGCATGGGTGCGCCACTCGTCCCCGCCAGCGGCAGCCAGGGCCTCGCGCAGAAAGCGCTCCTCGGGTGCGGCGTTCTGCTCGCTCGGATGAATCAGCAAGGCACCCAGCGCTGCGAGGCCGAAGTCGCGCGGGCGCATCGTCGGCGTCAACTGGGGCGGCAGGTCGGCGGGGTTCATGACGGGTAATGAAAGTGCACGATGCGGCCCAGCCAAGGCACGAAGCCGGGGTTGATGTCGAAGCCGGCGCGGCGGATGCGCAGGTCCAGCGATGTGGGCGGGAACTCGACGTCGATGCGCTCTGGCGAGATCCAGACCGCGCCGCGGCGGCGAGCAAGGCGAAGCAGGGGCAGGCGGGCGTCGTGGGCGGCGGCCAGGCGAGCGGCGCGCAGCCAGCGCGGGTCTGCGGCGACGGGCAGGTCGAGCCCGGCGAGTGCGGCGTGGATGGGGTCGTCGTCGGGGATACGCAGTCGCCTGCACGCGGCTCGCATCGCACCGGCCCAGGCGGCCAACGGATCATCGGCGTCGTCCAGGCCGTGGCGCAGCAGCATGGGCAGCAGCAGCCAGAGGCCGGACCAGAGGCTGGCGAGGCCGTTGCTGAGGAGGGCGTGAGGCTCTGGTTTGGTGATGGCCTGAGCCGCAGGCGCTTCGGTGGCGATGACCTCTGGGCGTCGGGACGCTGCAGGCGCTGCTTCGTCGGGATGCGCTGCCAGCGCTTTTGCCTCCGCCTGCAGAGCATTCGACAGGGTTGACGACGTGACGCGCAGCTCGATGAGCGCGTCTTCAGCGCAGGCCGACATGGCTGTCATCAGCTCGAGCAGCCGTGCCCGCGGTGTCACGGCAGGCGGCGCAGGCGACTCGTTGTGAAGCCGCCGATGAGCCAGCTGGGGGTCCTCATCTGCCGCTTCGATCAGGCTCAGGACGGCGAGGGCTTGCGCATCGGCGATGGCCTCGATGAACTGCGCCGCCAGCCTGTGCTCAGCGACCAGCGCCAGCAGCGCACGCACTTGCAGGGCCTGCCGCCGCGCCCCGGCGAGGGTGCAAGGCCCGGGCGCTTCGTCATCTGCCATCAGCATCAGCGCCACGGCACGCGCCGGCCATGCGCCGTCCACATGCGGTGAAATCAGCCGCTGCCAGAACCAGGCCTTGGCGTCCTCACCGCGCAGCCATCGCCGCAACAGCGCCTGGCGCGCCACTGCCAGGCCAGGCGCCCACACCGCTTCGGCCGTCTCGCTCGCCTGCTCCATGGGCTGGGCCTGCGCTGCCAGTTGCTGCCAGGCCCGCTCCAGTTGCAGGGCCAAGGCCTGCGCACTGGCACCTGCCGCCACGCGAAGCCGCAGTCGGCGCACAAGCACAAAGCGATTCAGCAACGCAGCCGGCTTGGACGAAACGCGCAGCGCGTCCTCCACGTTCGGCAGCAGGCCCGGCACCGCTGACCGCGACTTCAGCCGCAGGCGTTGAACGGTGACTTCGGCCGCGGCCATGGCTTCATCAACCCAGCAGGAAGTTCACGGTGGACCGCGCGCTCGGCGTGAAGCCGGCCTGCACGGTCTGGGTCACGCTGACATGGGCGATGCCACCCACGATGTCGGCCACCACGGCATGGGCGGCGATACGGGCCACGCCGTGGGAGGCATCCAGCACCGGGTCCATCAGCTGCACCTTCATGCCCACACGCAGCCGGTCGGGCAGCGAGGGCTGGACCTCGAAGCGCACGCCCGGGTGGATGGGAATCGGCCGCGCCAGCCGGCCGGTCAGCAGCTGGCCCGCCGGGCTGTGGCTGGCGGCCAACAGGCAGACGCGCACCAGGGCCGCCATGAGGGCCACCGCGCGCGGCTGGTTGGCGTTGGCGCGCCGGCGCAGCCAGGAGGCCAGGTCGCGGATGTCCTCGCGGTCGTCGCGTTCCAGCTCGGCAAAGTGCGGCAGCGTCGACAGATCGCCCAGGTCGCCCACCGTGTCGAACTGGCTGAAGCGCTCGGCCCAGTCCAGGCGGATGCCGGCGCGTACCGTGGACAGGCGGGCGTGCAGGCAGGTGGCCACCTGGGCAATGCGCGCGAGCTCTTCCGTCACGCGGCGGTTCAGCAGGTTGCGCTCGGCATTGCTGGCGGCCAGGTCGGCGAGCGACGCGCTCCTGGCGATGAGGTCGATCTTGCCCACCAGCCCCAGGCTGGCCGACGACAGGGCCACCGCGGCGAAGGGGAGCGCTTCACTGCGGGCCAGGCTGACGCTTTCTGCCTGGGCGCGCACGGCATTGAAGGCGACCTGCTGGCTGGCGCTGCCAGCCAGGCCGTTGAGCAGGGTCAGGGCGCTGAAGCTGCTGCTGGTGATGGCCGTGGCCGTGAGCGGCAGGGCGGTGAGCACGCGGTCGGCGACGAAGTGGGTGTCGAGCAGGCTCAGGTGGGCACGCATGGCCGGGAACCAGTCGACGGGCGCCTGCCGCACGATGCCGATCATGGCGGCCACGTCGCCGGGCGGGTCGTCGTGGTCGGCCAGGCAGGCGGGCACGGCGTCGGGCTCCAGGGCCGAATCGAGCAGGCGCGACGGCAGGGCCACCGTGCGGCTGCCGATGCGGGCTCGCGCGAAGGCGAGGAACTTCACGTGCTCGGCAATGATGGCGTCGCGCGAGGCGTTGAGCGCGGCCGCGCGCTGCTGGTCTTCGGCAAGCAGCGCGCGGGCAGTGGCGACGTCCTGGCGCGACTCGGCCAGTTCGCGATCGACCAGGGCCAGGCGTGAGGCGAGCCCGCCCAGGCTCACGTCGATGGCCGCCAGCGACTTCTGGCAGCGCGCCAGCGCGTCGCGGTACTTGCGCACGATGCCTTCGGCGGCGCGCAGCACGGCGATGGTGTGGTCCGACAGGTCGACGCCGCCGAGGAAGTAGGCCGACTCATCCCGGGCCTTGTCTTCCGGGTCGGGGTCGAAGCTGATGTCGGCAAAACGGATGCGCAGGGCTCCGAGCTTGATCGGCGTGGCGCGCAGCGGCTGGCCGCCGGGGTCGAACTCCTTGACCACGCCGTTGACGGTCTGCTTCTGCGCGATGCCGGGCACCTCCAGTTCGTCCAGGTCCAGGCCAAGCGCCGCGAGCTTGCTGATGACTTCGAGCCGCGTGGCCACGGTGAAGTCCTTGGCCTCGATGGCCCGCGGGCGCTCCAGCCGTGAGGCGATGGAGGTGGTGCGGATCTCCGCCTTGCCGGTCAACGCCGAGGAGTCGGTGACCTTGGTGCTGGGCGGCGGCGCTGTGGCCACGGGGGCCAGCGGCACCAGGCCCGCCAGATTGATGCGCGGGTCGAGCGCGACCTGGCCGCCGATGATGCCGCCAATGCTTCCGCCACCAATGACGCCGCCGATGCGCGGCGCTACGGGCGTAAAGGCCGAGATGGGCGTTTCGATGGCCCGGATCGGCGATGGCGCGGGTGTCATGAAGCCGCCGACGCTCCTGCCGATGCCCACATTGCTGGTCACAATCAGCGCCGCCGCGCTTTCGGCGACGCCCGCGCCCACCCGGGCGATGCCGCGCGGCATGGGTACCGGCGCAACGCCGCCGGTGCGCGTGCGGATGGGGAAGATCGGCGGCGCGGTCGCACCATCCGGGCGCTTCAGCTGGGCCTCGCTCTTGACCGTGCCATAGAAGTCGGAGAGCTGCTCGCGCGTGGCGCTGGCGTTGTCGAGGTCGGCGATCTGGGTCAGCGCGGGCGAGACGGCGAAGCGGCTGGCCTGGGACTGCTTGAGCACCGTCTGGCGCAGCCGGTACATGTCGGTCTGCACGCGCAGATAACCAAGGTTGACGGCGTCGTCCGCCTCGTCGATGCGGCCAGACAGATCGGCCACGGTCTGGCGCAGACCATTGGCCTGGATCAGGGCGGCCAGGGTCTGGAAGCCACGCTTGGTGGCGTCTGCTTCGGTGGGGTCGAGCTTGCTGTCGTCGCCGGTGATGGGGGCAAGCTTGCGGCCGGCGATCAGCGGGTCGGCCACCAGCGTGGCCAGCTCGGTGGACTCGCGCTCGCCGTTGGCGTTCGCGCTGGTGTCGTACGCGCTCTCGAAGGCCGTGTCGGCATCTGCGGCGGCGACGAAGTCCCAGGACTCGCCTTCGCCGCGCAAGGTTCCCGAGTCCCGTGTCTTCGGGTCGAGCCAGACGGTCTCCGCGTTGTCTCGCAGCACGCCGACAGGCCCGAACAGGGCCTGGCCGTCGTAGAGTGTGAAGGCCACGCCGCTGACGGTGGTGTCTTCCAGCGCCAGCGCCGCGGCAGGAATTTCGAGGCGATGCCAACGGCCCGGCGTGGGCACCATGGGCGGCTGGTCAGTGGACTGCTGCAGGCGCGACGGCGTGCCGTCCAAGCCCCAGCCGATCAGGTTCTCGCCCCAGTAGGCGCGGTGCTCCCAGCTGTTGGCGATCTGCCATTGCAGCATCAGCGTGCGCGGCGGGAACTCGCGGTCCAGCTGCACCCAGACGAACAGCACATCGCCAGGGCGCACGGCCAGGGTCTCGGTGGCGTGGTCCAGGAAATGCTGGTGCAGGCCGCGCACATTGGCAGAGCGATGCAGCAGGCCGGCCGGTGCGGGCAGCAGGGGCAGCAGGCGTTCGTCCTCGACGCGCAGCGGGTCGTCTTGCGGGTCGGGCACGGTGTCGGTGTTGTCGGGGCCTTCCGCGGCCATCGTCAACGCCTCGCGTTGCAGCCGCTGGCGCTGGCGGCGGCGCAGCCAGTCGGCGCGGTCGTCCACATGGCGCTCGATGGCGTCGGCGATCTTGTGATCGGCGTCGGCCACTTCGGTCAGCAGCAGTTGGGGGTCGAACAGCGTCTGTGGCACCGGCACGTAGACGCAGACGCTGTCGCGCACGGCGAGGTCGATGGGCGAGAGGCCGGCCGCGGCTTCCAGCACCAGGTCCAGCTGCTCGATGGGCACGGGCAGGGCTGCGACGTCCAGCGTCGACGGGAAGAAGACCTGCCGGGCGGCGCGGGCGTTGACGGCGTCGCGCGGCAGCAGGCCCGCGGGCGGCAGCGTCAGCATCTGGTCGCCCAGGGCCACCGTGTCATCCCCCGCTGCGGCGGCTTCGGTCAGGTGTTCGGTGAATTGGTCGATGCGCGCCTGCCACAGGAAGCGCGTGCCGGCGCCGAGCCTGGCATTGGCCTCGGTGCGCGGCCGGCCACCCAGGCGGGCGACGGCAGCGCGATCGGCGAACAGCGGCTGCCAGGCGGTGTTGACGGCCACCAGCGCCAGCGGCACGCCGCTGGCATGCCAGGGCATGCTCTGGCTGTTGCCCAGCTGGGCCTCGCGGGCGAAGACGGCATAGGCCAGCGCATTGCGCCAGGTGTTGCCAGGCGCGGGCAGGGGCAGCCATTCGTCGGGCCAGGCATAGAAGACGGGGCGCGTAGCGTCCTGGCGCACCTGATCCTCGAAGGCTTCGGCGTCCAGGTCGCGCTCGCACTGGTCGAAGGGATCGGCGCCTTGAACGACGCGGTGCTCGATGGGTTCCAGCACGACGATGCCCACCTGCGGCAGCGGCCGCCCGGCGGCCAGCAGGGTGCGCAGGCTGCGGCCGGTGGCGCGGGCGAACAGCACGCTGCCGTCGGCGTCTGCCGGCATGGCGGGCGCCGGGTCGGCATTGGACAGCAGCCAGGGCGGTGCGACGACCGGCAGGTCCAGCAGGTCGAAGGAGAAGGCCGCGGGGACGATGACCTCCTCGCCGCCTGCACTGAGCGCCATGCCGGGCTCGATGGTGACCCGGCGCGCGCTGTCGAGATCCAGCCCACCCTCGGGCGGCGGCGCGGCGGCGCTGGCGATGGGCGCGATGGCGTCGTCATCGAAAGCCAGGGCCAGGCCCTCGACCACGCCGGCGCTGAGGGCGCGATTGAGCAGGGCGATGCGGCGCGCCCGCTGGTTCTGCTCGGCCTCCAGCAGCGGCGCGGTCAGGGCACGGCCGGCGAAGGCGTTCATGCGCCGCTCGCCATCGGGCGCGGTGCGGCTGGACAGGCGGGGCTGCACGGCCACGGCGATCTCGCCGGAGCCCAGGGCAAGTCGCTGCCCTTGGCCGGTGCCGGCCGGCGGCGTGACCTTCAGCGCGACGATGCGCGCGCCGTCCAGGGCGGGGGTGCTGCGGTCGCTGGCCATGGTGATGGGCTCCGGTTCAACGCGGCTTGGCAGGCATGAAGCGCGCTGCCAGCACCTTGTCGAGATTGGCCTTGCCGCGCGCCGGCACTTTGATGTCGGCCGACAGGCGCTGCGCCTCCTGGCCGCTGCTGCGCGAAAGCGTGCGGCCCATGTCGAGCAGCTGTTCGCTGCCGGCGAGCTTGTGCAGGGCCTCCTTGTCTTCCAGCAGGTCGGGGCGCTGGGCGGCCAGCTTGGCCAGGCCGTCGGCCACGCCCGGTGTGTTCAGCGCCGTGGCGACCTCGGCTACTGCGGCTTCGTCCATGGTCTTGTGCGCCTCCAACTGCGCCAGCGCGGCGTGAGCCATCAGCGGCTCTGAGAACTTGGTGGCGGACAGCAGCTTGACCGCCTCGGCGCGCGCCAGCGAGTCGGAGCGGGCGAGCAGCTTGTCCACGCGTTCCGTTTCACCCAATGCCTTGAAACGCTCGCGGATGATGTTGTCGGGGTTGGGGCCTTCGTTGATGACGGCGACGGCCACGCCTTCCACCTCGGGGCGTAGCGACACATTGCGCCGCCGGGCATACCAGAGGGTGGTCTGGGCGTTGACGAGGCTGGCCCAGGCGGTGTCGACGGGGTCGGTGATGGCCGGCGGCGGGAACAGCCCGGTCTTCACCAGTCGCGTGTTCTCTAGCAGGCGCAGCGACTCCGCCGGTGAACGCCTGAGGGCCAGCCGCGTGGCAGGTACGACCAGGGCGCGCGTGAGTCGCTGCTGCAACTCGCGCGCCCGTTGCGCCAGGGCCTCGCGGGGCACGGGCACGAGGATGCTGACGAAGGTCGAGGCCTGGGCCTGGGCGGCCAGTTGCAGGTCGATGGGCGGCAGGGTCAGCGACTCCTCGACCAGCATGGCGATCTCGTCCTGCGGCACCAACGTCAGCTCAGCAGCGATGCCGGCGGGCAGCCAGCTCTGGCTGAAGTCCGCCGTGTTGACGGCCGCGGCTGGCAGGGGTCCCGCGGCCGGCAGGGCGGAGAAGAACTGGGCGGCGCTGGGCCGTCCGCCCAGGGGCCGCTTCATGACGTCGTCCAGCTGCGCCTGGTACTGGGCCAGGTGGGCCTCGCGCAGCAGGCGCGGCGCAAAGCCGAAGCCGAGCACGTCGGCGTGCGACTGGCCGGCGGTGCGGCGGGCGAGGTGGACGTCGATCCAGCGCACCGTGTCGCCGGTCAGAGCGACGAGTGCCAAGGCCAGGGTCTCGGCCGGCAGGCTGGGGCCGGCCTGCTGCACGAAGACCTCGCGCGCCAGTTCACCGCGCAGGGCGTCGGCGCGGTCGCCGGGCGCGTCGGCCACGTAATGCAGCGTCAGCGCGCTGGCCTCGACGATGTCGCCCGGTTCGACGGTGCGTTCGGCGTCGAGGCCGGTCGGGTAGCTGGAGACCGGGTTGGCGCTGAACTCCAGCGCGCGCAGGCCCAGCACGAAGATGCCGGTGCGATTGCGCAGCGGCGGGATGAGCAGCTTCTTCTTGCCGCTGAGCTGCTGGGCCAGCGTCTGCAGCTGGAAGAGCTGGGCCAGCGACACCCGCACCGGTCCGGTCAGCGCGACCAGCTCGCCGGCCGTCGTGTAGCCAAAGCCCGGGCTGACCTGCAGCTCGGTCGCCACGCTGCCCTGGGAGACCTCCAGCCCCTCGACCACGCCCGCGCCCAGGGCGCGCGCGAAACCGGCCTGGCGGGCCAGGAAATAGGACTGCTCGCGAGTCAGGTCGCGCGCGGCCAGGAACTTGCCGTCAAACCAGCGCGGCCGCACGCGGTGCGACTCCTCCACCATCAGGTTGGCCTCGCGCAGAGCGCGGGCGGTGTCCACGCTGACGACGGTGCGCTGGGTGCCACTGGCGGCACCGAATGAGACCTGGGGGGCTTTCTGGATGGCCATGGCGGTCTCCAATCAAATGCCGAAGACGGCGGCCAGCGCGTCGGCTGGGTAGACGAAGCGGCGACTGAGGTTGTCGATGCCGGCGGTGGCGAGCGCGGCGAAGTCGGGCGTGGGGCGCGAGCCGGCGGGCACGTCCGCGGGAAGTTCGGCGGTTGGGACCACCAACCGTGCGAGGAAGATCGAGACGGGGTCGACGAGCGAGGCCGTGTCGTCGGTCGTCTCGCCATGCTCGGGCAGCGGCGACAAGGCCTCGCCGTCGGGCCGAGCAAGATCTCGCGCGTGCGGGTTCCTCTCATCGTCCCAGCCATCGAGCAGGGCACGGTGCAGGTCGTCGGGGCGCTTGGATGGATCGGCGAGCGTGCGTGTCTCGTCGAAGCGCGAGCGGGGCAGGAAGTCGGTGGTCGGTGCGCCCTTCGCATCCGGCCGAAGCACCAGCTCGAAGCGGAAGGCATCGCGCACGCGATTGGGCACCAGGGCGTCCGTCGCGTCGAAGGCGCCCTGGGCAAAGCTGGGCGTGCGGCCGCGGGCCTGGGGCGTGAAGCGCACGAAGAGATCCGCCACCACGCCCTGCGCGCCATGGGCGGCGCGTATGGCGTCGGCCGGCTGCGCCAGGAACCAGGGCTCAAGGCGCACGCACCAGGAGCGCGGTACTTCGATAAGGCGGCCCAGGCGGTCGATGGCCAGGCCGGCGCCGACCTTGAGCTCGTGCTCTGTGCCTGCTTCGTTGGCGACCGCCTCGGCCTTGAGACCGATCAGCGTGCCGGCGCCGGCCAGATAGGCCAGGGCGCGGGCCAGGCGGGAGCGGTGGTAGGTCTGCTCGTCGCGGAAGTCGTCGCTGCCCAGCAGCACGCCGGTGTCGTAGAAGGGGCGGTCGGGTCGGTCCAGGCGATCGGCGGCTTCCAGGGCATCGACCTCATCGAGGGCATTCATGGGATCAGTCCTCTGTCAATCGGCGTCACCGGGCGCCGCGGCACGATCAGGCCGGTTTCCACGCTCACGTCCAGCGACACCGGCTCGCTCTCCACGCCCTGGTCGTTGATGACGACGAGGGTGAAGCGGTGCTTGCCGGCCGCGAGCTTGTTCTCGACCAGCAGCACCGGTTTCTCCTGCTCCAGTGGCTTGCCGACAGGCAGCACGGCCATGGCGGGTCTCACCGCACCGGGCCGAGATAGGTGTAGCGGTAGCTCTTGATGACGCCACCGATGTCGAAGGACTTGGAGCCATTGAGCTCGAAGTTCTTGCCGAGGTCGGCGACCTGCGGGCCGGCCAGCACGGCGGTCGGGCGCTCGCGGTCGGCCACGATGATGTCGACCACGTCTGGCAGCGACACATTGCCCGAGTCGTCGATGACCTCCAGCTGGAACTTGTGCCGGCCACGGGCCAGCGGGCTCCTCGGGTCGACCTCGACGACGACGGTTGGCTGGTCGGTTTCGAAGGGAACGTTGATTTCGAGCTTGGCCATGGTGGCACTCCTTGGGAGGTTGAGGCTGGGTTATTCGGGGGCAGAAAGTCGCGTGAAGCGCCAGCGCGCGATCACGCCGTCGGGCGGGGGTTCGGAGCGGCGGCCGTCGAGCAGCAGATTGCCGCCCGGGCTGCCGATGGCAGCGGCGTCCAGATGGGCGCGTGGTGCTCCGTCAAAGGCGACCAGGCCGGCGCTGTCGTCCAGCCGCCAGTCCAGCGCACCGCCACCGGTGATGCGGTCGCCGCGGCCGATACCGCTGCGACTGATGCGCGCCACCTCCAGCGGCACCGGCGCGCGCAGATAGCTGTCCACGCCGACAAGAGAGGCGATGCCGACCATGAAGGGCTCGCGCGCGGCCATCACCTTGACGAGGACATGGGCCGGCGCGATCTCCTCGGCCAGGTTGCGCACCATGGCGATCAGCTCTTCGTCCAGCCCCTCGTGCACAAGGATGGTGGCGCGGTGGGCGGTGCGCTCGTAGACGCTGGCGACGGTCTCGCGCTCGGCTTCGGAATCAATCTCCTCGCCGAACAGGGCCAGGAACTCGTGGCGGGCCTGGGCGTCGTCGGCATCGCCCAGCGTCAACGTGTCGCCGACGAAGGAATTGCCGGAGACGACGAGGCCGGGCAGCAGCGGGTCGTCGCTGCGCTCCAGGTCGATACCCAGCAGCGTGGCTAGGGTGCGGCGCAGGCGGAAGTCCTCCAGCACGATGACGCGGCCCAGGCTCACGGCGCCATCCGTGGCGATGTCCAGGGCCAATGCCAGGCCGCCACGCGTGCCGCGCAGGCGGCGCAGCAGCGGCGCGTTGGCCAGCCAGGCGCGCTTCTGTGCGGTGGGCAGGCGGGATGGAAAGCGCTCGCCGGTCCAGCGGGCCAGCCAGTCCAGCGCATCGGGTGGAGTGCTCGCGGGCGCCGTCAAAACGCGGGCGTCGGCGATCTGGTCTTCCATCGGCGTCAGCACGCTTTCGAACAGGCCGATGAAGCGCTCCAGGAAGTCGTGGCGCGTGGCGTCGCCGCTGGCGGTGCGGTCGAAGACGGGATCGTCCCGGTAGAGCTCGGGCAGATAGCGACGCAGATAGGAGAAGCGGTCGCCCCAGACGCGCACGGCCGCCACATGCGGCGTGGCGCGGCCGTTGCCATAGAGCGTCACACGCAATTGCAGGCGGCGGCCGCGCAGCTCGCGCAGCTGCATGCCGGCGCGCTGCACCAAGGCGCCGAACAGGCCGACGCGGTTCGCCTGCGGCGCGCAGCCGAGCAGGCTGGCGTGATGGGGCAGCTCGCTCGGGCAGGCCAGCCAGGCGGCGCGGGGCGTGCCCGTGGGCAGATCGGCCTGCAGCGCGCTGGCGTCGCCGAACCAGTGCGGCCACCAGGTGCCGCTGAACGTGTCTTCGTCGGAGGCGCGCAGCTCCACAAGCACGCCGCAGCCGGGCGGGATGACGGCCTCGACATAGAGGCGGTGCCAGACCAGATCGAGGGATTGCGTGTCCACCGTGCGGCCCTGCGCGGTGCCGCTGGCTGCAAAGCCACGCCAAGACAGGGGCACCAGGGCGCGGCTGAACGTCGCGTTTTCCGCGGCCTCGGGTACATCCTGCGGGCGGACCAGCGGCAGATGCGGCGGCCAGTCCTGTGAGGCGACAAAGCCGCCGGGTGCGGCGTCGGCGCTCGGGTAGCGGCGGCCGAGGGGCTTTTGTTGCCCGGATCCATCGGCCGCGTAGACGAGCACTTCGGCCAGATCGGACACGCGCAGGGCGATGTCGGCCTCGTCCAACCAGGCGATGGCGTGTGCGTAGGCTGCGCCTTCGAGAATGGCGCTCTTGCGTTCCAAGCCGTCGAACACGCTCAGATGCAGCTCGCCATCCGGCCCCCAGGAAATCACCGCGAGCCGGCCTTGCGGGCTGGCAGTCAGGGCGACGGGGCGCAGAGTGGCATCAAGCAGCGCCTCAGGAAGCAGTTCGAGGCGCGCGTCGTCGGCGTTTTCGGGTTGCGGGCGGAAGGTGCCGGCGTCGCGCACCACGTCGCCGCGCTCGGGGAAGGGTGTGCCGACCAGCACGGCCAGGCGGCGGTTGTTGCGGTCGAGCAGCCAGCGCCCGCCCTGGGCATCGCAGGCGACGGCTTGCGGCGTGAACAGCGGCGGCAGCTCCAGGCGCACGGGCTCGTGGCGCTCGCGCAGGTCGAAGAGTTCCACGCGGTCGGCGAAAGCAAAGACGATGCGATCGTCGGCATCAATGGCCATCGCCGTGGGCGCGCCGGGCGCCGAGGTGGCGTAGCGCGGCACCTCGCCGGGGAAGGCGCCAAAGCCCATCAGCGAGCCGCCCGGGCCTTCGGGCGTAGGACGTGGGTCCCAGCGGGCATAGCTGCCAAAGCGATCGCGCAGCAGCGGCAGCATGGCCAGCTGGGTCTCGGCGCTGGCCAGGCGCGAGACACCGTCAAGCATCGGCGGCACGCCGAGTTCCGAGGCCAGGGACAGCACTTCTTCCACGCCGCCATGGACTGCATCGCGCGGCGCGATGGCGCAGCCGTCTTCCAAGGCCCAGTCCGCCGGTCGCGACCAGAGCCAGAAGCGTTGCGAGTTGGCGTCCATGATCAGCAGAGGTCCACGATGACGGGCACGGCGACGCGAGTGCCACCGCTGCCGGAAGCCGAGTCCGGTGCCAGGCTGGTAGCCGGTGCATTGCCCACTTCCACCAGCACCTGCATCAGCTCCGGCAGCTGCCACGGCGCGAGGGCGACCTGCTGTAGGCCGTTGGCGTCGCGGCCGGCAAGAGCCCAGGCGCCCGGCCCGCCGGTGAAGAGATTGACGCCGGCCACCGTCGCCACGCCTGGCACGCGGGCGGCTTCGACCTCCAGCTCACGGTCGGCCAGGGCGCGGCCCAGCGGCCAGCCATTGCCGTCGAAACCGCCCGGCGCGAGTGGCCACAACAGCCGCCGGATCACCAGGCGCACAGCCGCCAGCGTCTCCTCGCGCGGCGCGCCGTCGCGCAGGCCGATGGCGATGGAGACGGACAGCGGCAGGTATTCGCAGCCGATGACGTTCAGCTCGGTCGCCAGCGGCCGCCGCGGCTCCAGCCAGGCGTGGACAGCCTCGATCAGCGGCCGGTCGGCGCGCGGGTTGGGCGCGGTGCCGACCTCGCCGCTGGCCGTGCCCGGCAGCACCATCACGGCGACGACGCCGGGGATGCCGAAGGCCCGCGTGCGTGGCGCAAAGCGCGGCAGCACTTCCACGCGGCCAATGTCCATGCCGGGCGTCTCGCGGGCCAGGCTGGCGTAGTCGTCGGCCGTCACCGCGCGTTCGCGGTGGCGCAGCATGGCCGGGATGCGCTGCTGGGCGGCATCCACGTCCTCGGCGTCTTCGCCGCCCTGGGTGGCCACCGGCTGCGACAGCTTGAGGTTGTTGACCACCGTGCCGGGCAGGCCGCTGGCGTTGATGGTGGTGGCGACGATGTCCTTCAGCAGGCCCGGCGCGAGATTGCCGGCGCGGCCGCCGCCGGAGCGGGCCGAGACGATGCGCACCCGCGAGCCCGGCGGCGGCAGGCGGCCGCGCATGCCGTCGCCGAAGCGCACCTGGCCGGATTCAGCATCCAGCTCGTAGGCGCGGGCGTCCCGGGCCAGCTCAGCGCGGTGCGACACCAGCGCCAGGTCGTCGACGTGCGTCCAGGCCGCGTATTGCATGCCGGGTTCGGCAATCTCGAGCTGCAGGCTGTCGGGCTGCACATTGCGCAGCGGCAGAGCGATGACCTCGCCGGGCTGGCCGGAGGTCTGCGCGACCACCAAGCCCTGGGTCGTCACGCCCTGTTCGATCTGCACGGCGTGCAGGCCGGCCCAGCTCAGGCGCAGGCGCTGCACACCGGCGGCAGGCTTCATGCGCAGCCAGGCGACGAGGCGCTGGGCGCGGTCGGGGTCGTCCAGGCGCGGCGGCTCGTCGTCGACGCCGGAGACGGCATCGATGCCGCGGGCCGAGTCACCGACGCCGATCAGCTCGGGGCCGGGCATCAGCACGCGCACGACGCCGGCGCGGCGCAGGCCGTCGGTGCTGTCGTTGCCTGTAGGGTCGAGCGTCTGGTAGTCGGTGGCACGGGCACCGCCGACCGAGATCTCCCAGCTGACGCCGATGCGCTCGCGCTCGCCGACGAGTTCCTGGTCGTCGGGCACGGTCAGCGCCGGCACCAGGCCGATGTTGAGCAGGCGCGCCGCACCCGCCGTGTTGCGCGCCAGCTGCTGGACGCAGCGCTGGCGCAGCGTGATGAGGGATTCGCCGCGCGCCGGCTTGGGCGCCAGCAGGGCGATCCACAGGCAGCCGTCGACGCTGTCGGCCACGATGTCCACGCCGGCGTCCACGGCGCCATCGGCGAACAGCGGCTGGGTCTGGTAGGCGTCGAGCGTGCGGCCGCCGTAGAGGGCGCCGAGCTGTGCCAGGGTGTCGGCCAGCTCGGGGTGGTCATCGGCCGTGACGCGTTGCTTCAGATAGGCCTCGCCGGTGACCGGCGCCACGCTGATTTCCTGCGCCGTCTCGAAGGGCACAGGGCGGTTGATGGTGGCGCGCTCGCGCAGGTCCAGCGCTTCACGAGCCTCGTCGGGCAGGCGCAGCGTGACCAGGCCGCGGGCCATCCGCGCGGGCTTGAGGCCCATGCCCAGCAGGTTCAGGAACACGCGGCGCTGCAGCTCGGGAACCTGGTTGGCGCGGTAGAGCAAGGCATCGCCGAGGAAGGCGAAGAGCTCGATCAGCGTGCGGCCGGGGTCGCCCACGCGTGGGTCGGTCCACTCCGGCGTGTGCGCGGGGATGCGGGCGAGCAGGTCGGCGACGAGGTCGTCGGCGCGGCGGTCGTCCAGCAGGGGAACGGGCAGCGGCATGTCAGTCACCCATTCCGCGGTCGAGAGTGAACTTGCGGGCCGAGCGCCGGGCCGCTCCCAAGCCGGCCCGGTTGGCGATGTGCTTGCGGCTCGATGCCGCAAGCATCGCCGCCCCCTCGGGGGGCCGACTGGGCTGGCCCGCGTGCAGCAGGGCCAGAGCGGGCGAGGGGCTCACGTTCATGTCAGCTTCCCAAGGTCAAGGCCAGCGCCATGCGCTGGGGCTCACCGGTGCGGCGCAAGCGGTAGTGCACGGCGATGTGGACGACGCGCGGGTCTTCGGGGTCCTCGTCCACGTCGATTCGCTCCACCTGGGCGCGCGGCTCCAGGCGGGCGATGGCACCGGTGATGCGCTCGTGCAGCCGGGCGCGCACGGTGAGGTTGTTGGGCTGGTTCAGGAAGTCCTGCACGCCGGCACCGAAGTCCGGGTGCATCAGCAGCTCGCCGGGCCGCGTGGCGAGCACGCAGCGCAGGCCGTCGGCCACGCTGCGCGCCAGGCCCGGCCAGGCCCAGCGGCCGTCGGCGTCGGGCCGGCCGAGCAGCGGGAAGCCGATCGGCGGAGAAAGTTCGGGGGCGAGCTTGCGGGCCATGGTGTGCTTATTTCTTCTTGGGCACCGGCAGGCAGATCTTCACCAGCGGCAACCAGAAGAACACGAGGTTGAGCAGGGACAGCACGACGTTGAGCAGGATGAAGGCGCAGATCGTGATGATGGGAATCGAGAAGGAGCACAGCCAGCCGATGCCGATCTCGCTGACCGCCTTCGGCTTCTTCATGAAGTCCTCGGGCTTGTTGCGCATCAGCAGGTTGGCCAGTCCAGGCGGCACGTCGAAGGCGACGTTGGGCTTCATGGCGGCGAGGGACGCGCGGTCGAAAGCAGGCAGCGAGATGCGGGCCTGGGGCGTGCCGGTGGAGGCGAACCAGGGGGCCACGCGGTAGAGCGGCGTCATGTCGCTCCACACCAGGCGGGTCGGGCAGCCAGGCTCGCCGTGCACGCGCACGAAGGCGCGGATGGCGTAGAGGGCTTCGGCGTCGTCGAAGCGGCCCTCCAGCGTGCGGACCTCGGCGGCGCGGCCTTCGAGCACGGTCAGTGCCGCGTTGGTGAAGCGGTCCAGCCAGCCAGCGGGCACGGGGCCGAAGTCGTCGGGGATGTCAACGGCGCTGGCGCCCAGGTCCGTGACGACGCGCACGCAGGCTTGCAGGAAGCCGGACGCTCCGGCGGTGATGCGCTCCGTGGTGCCGAAGGTGGTCACGTTGCGGCCGATGAGCAATTCATCGAGCAGCAGCAGCAGGGCCGTGCCGCGGCCGTTGATGTCGAACTCCAAGGCGAGCTGGCGGACAAAGGCGACGAACTGCTCACGCATGGCGGCGCTGTCGCCGCTGTCAGGTTCGCTGGCGTCGACGGGCTCATTGCCGTCCAGCCAAGTGGCCTCGAAGGCGCCGCGTGGGTTCGGCAAGGGGCGAATGCTGGCTCGGGACAGATAGGGCGACAGATGGGCGATGAAGCTGTCGCGCGCGGTGGAGCTCGGGGCGCGGGCGGCGGCGTAGTCCACCGCGGCGTCGGCCGGCTTGCGTAGCGCCTCGCTGGTGGGCACGACGCCGTAGAGCAGGCTGCGTTTGGCGGCGTCGCAGACCGCGGGCATCAGCGCGTGCAGCGGGTTCACGGCCTCGGCCGGATGCACGGCGCGCAGGGCGGCCAGGCGAGCATCGACGCCGGGGTTGCCGGTGCGTGGCGCAGGGCGGCGGGCAGGGTCGGGGTCCGCATCAAAGGCGGCGGCGTTAGGCAGGGTGCGCCATCCGTCGGCCTGCCAGGCCTGCCAGTTGTGCGGGTCGGCCAGGGCTTGCGCGTTCAGGTCCTCGGGCCCGCTCCAGCGGCGCACGACAAACCCGCTGGATTCGATCTTCTTCGGGTCCAGCCGCGGCGAGCCGAAGATTTCGCAGTGCGTGTCGAACAGCACCAGGTTGAAGCGCCGGTGGATGGGTTGGAACAGCGCGCGCGGGGCGCCCTGGTCGGGCAGGCGGGCGATGGGTAGCGAGGCCGGCCAGCCGAAGCGGGGCCAGCCGGTGGACGTGATGGCATCGCTGAGTGCGGCGACGAAATCACCGGCCTCGATGTCGACAAGGACGGCCGGCGCATGCGGGTGCTGGCGCGACGGCCCACCCACGGCGACGGCGTGGTGGGGGTGGACGTCCATGACGGCTGCCATGTCAGTTCACCAAATATTGCCCGCGCCGGGCGTGTAGCTCGACGACACGACGGCGTTGGTGATCAGCGTGTCGCACTGGACGACGCCGCTGAACTTGGACATGCCAGCATCCACATTCACCATGCCGGCACTGACCTTGACGGTCGCCGCGTTGACGGTGACGGTGGCCGAAGCGGTGACGGTGATGCCGCTGCTCTCGAGCTTGATGCTGTTGCCGTTGGAGTCGACGAGCTCGCAGGAACCGGGGCCGTCCTTCAGCGTCAGCTTCTGGCCGCCCGGGGTTTCGAGGATGAGCTTTTCCTGGCCGTCCTGGTCGTCGAGGGTGACCTTCACGCCATTGCGCGAGCGCAGCACCTTCAGGAAGTTGTTGCCAGCGCCGTCCATGCTCTCGGGCGGCGAAGCGGCGCCATGCCACAGGCCGCCCAGCACGATGGGCATGCGTGCGTCGCCCTGCACGAAGGCCACGGCCACGAGGTCGCCGACGTCGGGCACCCACCAGGAGCCGCGGTTGTCGCCGGCGAAGGGAGCCACCAGCATGGCCCAGATCTCGGCGTCGCCGCTTTGCTCGTCCACGCCATGGACGCGCACCTTGACGCGGCCACGGTTGTCGGGGTCCTTGATGTCGGTCACGTCGGCCATGAAGACGCCGCCGCCCAGCCAGGCCGGGCCGAGGGCCGGTGGGTTGCCGGCGGGGGCGAAGGTGAAGGGGGCGCGGTCCATGTCAGTTGTCGGCGATGAAGGCCGACTGGGCGACAAACTCGGTCACATAGCCGCTCGTCGGATCGAAGCGGTGGCGCGCCTCGACCACGGCGTAGCAGTTGTCGAAGCGCCGGCCGACGCCGTGCAGGTTCACGCGGCTGCCCACGCGCAGGCCGGCATTGCCCTCGGTGCGGCCGTGCAGGCGCACGAACTGGCGGGCGCGCTGGTCGAATGCGGCGTCGGCGAGGGCCTGGGCTTCGGTGTCGTTGCGGCAGGGCAGGGCGCCGAGGTTTTCGCTGCGGTCGATGCCGATCTCGGTCAGCAGCGAGGCGCCCGTGCGGCCGCTTCCCGGACCGGGTTGAGCGCCGGTGCTGGTCTTGGTGAAGTCGCTGCCGGCGGCCGGGTCGAAGCCACGCGCCATGACCTCGGTGACCTGGCTGGACAGGTCGGCGATGACGCGCACCTCCTGCAGCTGGCTGTAGAGCGTCAGGTCCAGCGTGCCGCGGTCCATGTCGGCGCTGCTGCGTACCTGCAGCGTGCTGCCGACGACCTGCATCTCGCAATCGCAACGGCCCAGCAGGCGGCGCAAAAAGGACAGGTCGCTTTCGTTCAACTGCACCCACAGGCCAGTGCCGCCGGGCAGGCCGCTGGCGTCGACGGTGAGGCCGTGGTCGCCAGCAATGGCCCGCACGACGTCTTCCAGGCTCGAATCCACATGGCTCTTGCTGCGGCGCTTCATGCGGGCGGCGAAAAGCTTGTCCTCGGCCAGCACCAGCAGGCTCGGCGGTGCGCCGACGGAGCCGCTGGCTTCGATGGCGTGGATCTGGCCGTCGAAGATCTCGGTGGGGCCGGCGGTCTCGCCGGCATAGAGCTGCACGCGGGCACCGAGCTTGATGGGTCCGCCGGCGTCGAACACCAGGCCTAGGCTGCCGCCGACCATGCCCCAGTTGCCCATGCCGAGCGACAGGCTGCTCATGCCGCCCTCGGCCTCGGTGACGGAGAAGGTTCGCACGAGATCGTCCAGCGCGGGCAGGGCCTGACCGTCCACGCGCAGCGTCGGCCGCGCGCTGTAGGCGGTGCGCGAGGAGACGGGGCGTTCGCTGGTTTCGGGAGGCATGACCGGTGTGTCCTAGTCAGCCAGCTGGCGCGCGCGGCGCTCGATGGCGACGCTGAGCTGCTGGTCCAGCATGTGGGCGAATTCGGGCGTCCAGGCCGGCGTGGGCGTGGCGTTGGCCGCACCCTGGGCGTCGCGTGATTGCTGGCCGGCGGTGGTTTCCGGCGGCGGAACGTCGACGACGAATTCATCGATGAAGACGGGCATGGCTTTTCTTCTCCTGCTCAGTCGTCGAAGCGCAGAGCGCGCGGGGCCTGGCCGACGTTGGCGCGCAGGCCGGCGGCACCCGCGGGCAGGGCGCGGCCGTCGATGCTGAAGCCGGCGCCGACGTCGGTGGCGAGTTGCTGGGCCGCTGGCGGCGGGGCAAGGCGGCCGGCGTCGAAGCGCAGCGTCGGCGCGGAGGCGGAGAGGCCAATGCCGGCACCCGCGCCGATTCCTGCGCCAATGCCGCCGACACCCGCACCGCCAGCAAACGAAACCGCCGCCTTGAGATCGACCTTGGCGCCCACGGCCAGCGTCGCGCCGGCCGAGAAGCGCAGGCTGACCTCGCCATTCATGCTGGCGATGGCGCGGGCGGCGCGCAGGTCACCACCCAGGCCGGCGATGCCGGCAGCACCACCCAGCCCGCCCGCCACTTCGAAGGCGCTGCTGCGCGCACGCGAGGCGTTGGCGGCAGACGGGTTGTCGCGCTCCAGAGCGCTGAACTCGTTGGGCTGCTCCTTCAGGGCCAGGGCCACGCTGGAGCGCAGCGGCACGCCCTCGGGTGAGAAGAAGTCCAGCGTCTCGCGATAGCTGTCCGAGATGCCGGTGAAGGTGAAGGTCCCCCATTCGAAGCGCAGCGTGGGCGGCGTGAAGGCGGCGCTGGACTCGGCGCTTTGCGTGCCGGTGGCGTCCGGCGAGCGCACGGCGGCGCGCAGGCGGCGGGTGATGGTGCGCACGTCTTCGCCGGTGTGGGTGGTGTCGAACAGCAGATCCAGGCCGAGCTTGGCGCTGGACTGCGTGGCCGTTTGCGTGGTGCTGCCGCTGCCGCTTTGCGGGCTGGTGGAGTTGGTGATCTCCACCTGCAGCGACACCGGGTTGAAGTGCACCTCCACGGTGTCGATGTCCTGGCCATTCCTTTGCAGAACGATCTTGGCCTTCACGACATTGGGAGCAGTCATGATGTCGAGTGCTCCAGTCCTTCGTGGACGATGTGCAGCTCTTCCACGCCCACGTCGGTGCCGCGGGCGTTGAGGTCGGCGGCCTTGAACTTGACGGGCATGGCGCGGCGCAGCGTCCAGCCCATGACACGCTCGCCAGTCGTGCTGCGGATCTCGATCTCGGCCTTGAGGCGGTTCACATAACCCCCCTGGCCCAGGAGCTCGAACCATTGCCAGAGGTCGCGCGAGCGGGTGATGCCGCGCTTGAGCACGACGGTGGCGAAATTGACGCCGCCGGGGCGCTGCACGCTGCCCCAGTTGCGGCCGCCTTCGCGGATGCTGCGCGGCTCCATGGTGGCTTCCAGTCCGGTCAGCTCGCTGAAGGCGCCCTGGCAGAGCGTGGCATCGTCGCCGCCGCTGCCGTCGACCGGGTCGCGGCTGAAGGCGACGTGGAAATTGAACACGCCGATTGGGGCGGCCGTGGCGTCAATGCTCATGCGGCCTCCGCCGTGTGGGCAAGCGGCTCGGCGTCCTGCCAGTTGACGCTGCCGTCCTCGGCCAGGGCGAGTTCGATGCGGATGTGCTCGATGGCGGCCTGGGGCGCGAACTGCACCAGCACGATGACACGGCCGGCGTCGAGATCGCTCTGGGTCATCACGCTGCGGTCGCAGCGCACCGTGAAGGCTTCGGCCGCGGTGCTGCCGCGCAGGGCGCCGGCCTGCCAGTAGCTGGCCAGCATGTCCTCGAAGCGGCTGCGCACCCGCGCCCACAGGGCTTCGCCGGAGGTCTCGAAGACGAGCGTCGCGCCGACCATGCGGGCCGTGCGCAGCAACTGGCCCAGCAGGCGCACGACGCCGGCGCTGCGCCATTCGCGCACGGCACTCAGCGACGGGTCGCTGAGCAGCCGGATGCCGTTGGCCGTGGGGCCGAAGAGGGCGAAGGTCTCGGCCAGCGGCCAGCCGCTGCGGCGGCTGTCGAGGTTGGACAGATAGCCGGCGAACTGGCCGCGCGGGGGCGAGCGCAGCTCCTCGTCGCGCGGCTGGGGCACGACGGCCAGCACGCCCATGGGCGCCTGGCCCGCCGCCGGCCGCACCGGGCCGTTGGCGAGTACCGAGGCGGCGATCAGCCCGGCCAGCGCGCCGTCGGGCGGGATCAGGCCTTCGGGCGTGCGCACCTCGCGCAGCGGCAGCAGCCAGGGCGTGGCGCACTCCACCATGCTGGTCTGCAGCGTGATGGCAGCACTGAGCTGGCGCGCGGCCTGGGTGTCGCGTGCGGCCAGCGGCGCGGCGACCAGCAGCATGACATCGCGGCGCTGGCGCGCGAGCGTGTTGCGCAGCCTCAGCACGTTGACGTTCCAGAGCTCGAAGGCCGCGTCGGACAGCCGCGGTGCCGCAAGTTGCCGCACGCCGTTGGTCGGCGGTGTGGCGAAGGTGGACGTGCCGCATTCGACAAAGACTTCGGGCACGACGGCAGCCACGCCTGGGTCGCCGGGGATGGGAGGCTGGTTCAGGTTGGCGTGCAGCTCGGGCAGGTCAGGCGCCAGTACGAAGCTGACGTCCTCCAGCGTCCAGGCCTGCTGCATGGCGACGTCCAGCGCGTCGAACAGCGTCACGGCGGGTGTCGAGCCCAGCGGCCAAGGCAGACCCAGGCAGAGCACATAGGCCTTGCGCCCGCCGTTGGCGAAGAAGTCGCGCACCGCCAGGCCCAGCCAGTCGTCGGCGAGTTCGCTGCGGCCCTGCACGGCGCGGGCATGCCAGTCGAACAGGTTGTCGAAGGCGTCCCAGGTGTCGATGGGCGCCGGCATGCCGAGCAGGGTCTCGCGCACGGCGGCGTCCTTGAAGCCCCTGGCGTTGAGCCAGTCCGACACCGTCCGCGGCAGCGCCACGCCGGCGCGGCGCGTCGTCCAGCCCACGAACAGCGCGATGTCGGCGCGGGCCGGATGCGGGCGCTCGACAGGGCGGGTCGACTCGAAGCTCAGTCCGTACATGGAAGCGGCCCGCTCACGCGGCCTCGATCTCCAGGCCTTCAGACGACAGCACCAGCTCTTCCATGGCGACGTCGCCGCCGCCCTTGGCCGCCAGCGTCGGGCCGGTGTACTTGAGCGGGATGGCGTTGCGCAGCAGCCAGACCTGCACCGGGTTGCGGGCCTCGTCGAGCAGGGTGATGGAGATGTTCTTCTGCGCGTTGACGCCGGTGGTGCGGGTCTCCTTCACCCAGTCCCACAGGGACTTGGAGCTGATGATGCCGCGCTTGAGCGTCACGTCGCCGACCTTGTGGACGCCGGGGATCTTGCGCACATGGTTCTCGGCGTCGTTGCCGTAGCGGTACTCGGCCACGGTGATTTCCGAGCCGAGGCCGGAGACGTCGGAGAAGCCGCCGAAGGCTTCCGCGCCGTCGAAGTTGACGAGGAAGTTGAAGGCGCCGTAGGGGACTTTGCGTGCCATGGAAGTGCTCCTGCTGCTGGTCAATCACGCGAGTCGGCGGTCTTCTGGCCGATGCGGAAGATCACGAACTCGGCCGGCTTGAGCGCCGCGACGCCGATCTGGCAGACCAGGCGGCCGTTGTCCAGGTCGTTCTGCGTCATCGTCGAGCGGTCGCAGCGCACGAAATAGGCCTCCTCGGCCTTGCCGCCCAGCAGGGCGCCATTGCGCCACTCGTTGTAGAGGAACTGCGCGATGGTTTCGCGGATGTTGGCCCACAGGCGCTCTCCATTGGGCTCGAACACGGCCCACTGGGTGCTGCGGTCGATGGAGGCTTCCAGGTAGTTGAAGTAACGCCGCACATTGACGTATTTCCATTCGGGGTCGCTGCTGGCCGTGCGCGCGCCCCAGACGCGGTAGCCGCGGCCCGGGAAGTAGCGCAGGCAGTTGACGCCGAGCGGGTTGAGCACTTCCTGCTCGCCGAAGCTCACATCACGCTCGAAGCGCAGCGCGCCGCGCACGACCTCGTTGGCCGGTGCCTTGAAGACGCCGCGCTCGATATCGTTGCGCGCATAGATGCCGCAGACGAAGCCCGACGGCGGCAGGGCGATCTCGCGCGGGATGTCGTCGCGGCCCGGCCGGGCATTGGGGTTGGCGATGACGACCCAGGGGTAGTACATCGCGGCGTATTTGCTGTCGATGGTGGCGCGGGCTTCGCGCGCGGCACCGGCGTTGAGGCCGGTGTTGGTGTCGAGCACGGCGATGCGGTACATGCGCCGGCCTTCGGCGTGGGTGATCAGCGAGTTGCGGATGGCGTCGCGCGCGGCATAGGCGCTGGAGCCGGGGGCAGCGACGATGGCGATGTCGTCGAGTTTGGCCAGGGCGGCGAAGGCGCCGATGTAGCTGGCGTCCATGGGCTCGGCGCCGTCGTTGCCGCCGATCAACGCGAAGGAGCCGCGGCGGCCGGTGGCGTTGGCGGCGGTCGGGAACAAGGCGGCGAGCAGCTGGAAGGCGTTGACGGCGCTGCCGAGGTTGGCGGCGTAGAGGTTCTCGATCTGGTCGACGCGGCGGTTGGGTTGCGGCGGCATCACGGTGCCGAGCCAGCGTGGGTGACCGCGGTCGTAGCCGAGGTCGTCGATGGCCAGGCTGCCGCCATCGGCGTCGGTCGCAATGACGGCCAGCGTGATCAGCGAGACGGAGGCGAGCAAGGCTGCCGCGGCGTCGCGCTGGGCCTGGTTGCCGGCGGCGGCGATGGCGGCCTGGGCGGCAGCGTCGGGTGCGGTGACGGCACCATCGCCGGCGTCGGTCAGCGCATGCCAGCCATCGGCACGCTTGACGAAGTAGCTGTGGGGCGCGGCCACACCGCTGCGGGCCAGCGAGCCCAGGGGCGTGCTGTCCAGCACGCGCTGCGGGGCGGGCGCGATGATTTCCCGCGTCTGGATGCCGCGCAGCTGGGGCTGCTCACGGGTGGGCACGGCGCCGTTGCCACTGGCGCCCGGGAAGCGGGCGACGAAGCGGATGCGGTTGGTGTCGTCCTCCGCCGCCAGTACCGCGGGCGCGACGGCGGCGGGGCGCAGGTCGGCCGTGCTTGCCAGGCCGGAGTCGTTGGCGCCGCGCGCCAGGAACACGCGCGCCACATAGAGCCGCGAACCGCCCTCGTTGAAATAGGCCCGCACGGCATGCGCCAGGAAGTTGATCGCGTCGGCCTGCAGGTCGAGATTGGCCGTGCCGCCGTAGATGCGCTCGAAGTCGGCGAAGCTGGTCAGGATCTCGGGCAGCAGCTCGGCCGTGGCGATGGGGCCCTTGCGCGTGGGGCCGGCGAAGGCCGTGGTGCTCGTGCCCACGCCTTCGATGGACTTGGCTCGAAAGCTGGTTTCTTCCACGTACACGCCTGGGGCGAGGTATTCGGGCATGGTGTGCCTCCTTCAATCGGTCAAGCAGGGCTCAGGGGAGCGTCAGGTTCATCACTTCGATGCGGCCGCTGGCGAGGTTGCGCGGCACGATGAGTCGAGAGAGACCGGCGCCCAGGGGGCGGTCGGCCAGCAGGTCGGGGTCGACGAGGGCGCCGGGCGCCAGCGTGGTGTCGGCGCTGACGACGATGTCGACGGCGATCTCGGTCTCGACCACCAGTTCCTCGGCGCCGGGCGTGATCTGCGCCACGCCGACGACGGCCACCAGCGCCTCGCCGCGCACGTCCGTCATGCCGCGACCGAGCACGGCCTCGTTGCCGCTGCGGTGCACGCGGATGGCCGCCTGCGCCGCGGGCGCGCCGTTGCGCCGCACGCTCAGGCGCAGGGCGGCCCAGGTGGGGAGGAGGGCGGTGGCGGTGGTGGGGTCGAGGGTGATGGTGGCGGCTTCGAACAGCGGAGCCGTTTCAGCCGGTGCAGCTGGG
The DNA here is from genome assembly GCF_054049255.1 of Roseateles sp. P5_E4. Classification (NCBI taxonomy): domain Bacteria; kingdom Pseudomonadati; phylum Pseudomonadota; class Betaproteobacteria; order Burkholderiales; family Sphaerotilaceae; genus Roseateles; species Roseateles sp. P5_E4. The sequence continues at coordinate 456,731 of NZ_JBFUMS010000001.1, forward strand.
AGTGGCGAACGGGGCAATGCCAACGTGAAACGACGCGGCAGATAGCGGCCGGCGGGGTCGCTCACCGTGCCAGGCAGTGACAGTGCCGGGGCGGGCGGGATGGGGTCGAAGGCGTTTTCATAGTCGCGCCGGGCGTCGAAATTGGCGGCATCGTCCAGAGCCGTGACGACGAAGAAACCGCTGCGGTTGCGCTGCAGCCGGGCGCCGGGCAGGTCGACGCGCAGCGGGCTGTCGATGGTGTGGCCCGACATGGCATCGACGAAGCGCAGCGCGCCCCAGACGCGGCGCACGTCGGTCTCGATGCTGTGGAAAACCACGCTCATGCCGGCACGCCTCCATAGTCGAAGCGCCGCGCCACGACGGGCAGGGCGTCCGGCGCCTCGACGTCGAGCTGCACGATGCGGGCCACATACGGCGCGCTCAGCCGGTAGCTGGGCGTGATGGCGTCCCAGATGCGCATCATGTCCTCCACCGTGATCTCGGCAGGGATCAGCTGCACGACCTCCTCGGCCGACCAGCCGCCGTTGCTGGACAGCGTGGACGCGTCGAGGATGGGCTCGCGGTGCAGCTCGCGCAGCACCCAGGCAAACGCGGCCAGCTCCAGCGCGGTGTTGGCCGACCAGATGGACAGCAGCAGGTGCACGTCCAGCGACAACGGCCGGTTGGACAGGCCCGGTGTGCGGCGTGCATCGCTCGCACTCAGGTTGCGCATCTGCTCGTTGACAGTGACGCGATAGGGCCAGACCGATAGCACCGCGCCCTGCACGTTGAGGTCCGCCAGCAGGCCACCGCTGCCGATGGCCTGGAAGCTCATGTCGCCATGCCGCGCGCGCAGTTCGGGCGTCCAGGCGTTGTCCAGCCTTCGGGCCAGCGACTCGGCCAGGGAGAGGAGGGCGGATTCGTTGGCCATGTCAGAACGTGGAGTCCTGCGCGACGATGCCGTTGCCGACCGGGACCACCGGGCCGTACTCCGCCTCGTAGCGCTGCATCGCTTCTGACAGCAACTGCAGCAGGGCCATGGCATAGGACGGCGTCATCACCACGCGCGTGGGCATCCCATGCGTCAGCGCCTCGCCCTCGTAGGCCTGGGCCATGCGCAACAGCACTTCGCTGCGACTGAAGCCGACCTCGAACTGGTTGGCATAGTGATAGCCGGCCGATGAGGCGGCGACCGGGCAACCCTCGGCGGCCCAGTCACGTCGAACGTCGGTTGGCGACTTCATGCGCTGTATTGCGCAAGTGGCGTGCCATGCTCGGCGGTGGCCGCCGCCCCTTATGAATCAAGGAGTTGCGTGTTCGGCCGTGAACGATGTCACATGAGCGATGTGACGTTGCGCTACGAAAACCTCAGCGGATCAAGCACTTGCGGTGTCACAGCGGCGTGTTACGGCGCACGTGCATTGCGGACCGGCTCCGGCGCGATGTGGAACTGCTTCATCTTGCGATACAGGGTCATGCGGGACCAGTGCAACATCTCGGCGGCTCGGGTGCGGTTCCATTCGCAACGCTCGAGGGCTTCGATCACGCGGCTCGATTCATCGTTGACCAACGACGCCGCGCCGGACAGTGGCAGTTCATCGGGCTCCAGCGGCCGGCCGTCGAACACCAGCCCGGCGGCCTCGACCAGGTTGCGCAGTTCGCGGGCATTGCCCGGCCAGCCGTGCTGCTGCATCAGCAGCATGGCCGAAGCCGTCACGCGCACCGGGCCTGCGCTGCCGCCGTCATCCAGTTGACCCGCGAAGTGCTCGAACAAGGGCGCCACATCTTCGGGGCGCTGCCTCAGTGGCAGCAACTCGATGCGGGCCACGTTGAGCCGGTAGAACAGGTCCGCCCGGAATGAGCCCCTGCGCACGGCCTGTTCCAGCGCGCAATGCGTCGCCGCGACGATGCGCACGTCCACATGGCGGCTGCGCAGCGCGCCGATGGGAAACACTTCGCGCGTCTCGAGCACGCGCAGCAGCTTGGCCTGGGCATGCAGCGGCATGTCCCCGATCTCGTCGAGGAAGAGCGTGCCGCCGCTGGCCAGCGAAATCTTGCCGGGATAAGCCGCATGGGCGCCGGTGAAGGCGCCGCGCTCGTAGCCGAAGAGTTCGCTGTCGAGCAGCGTGTCCGGCAGCGCCGCGCAATTGATGCTGACCATGGGCCCGCTGCGGCGCTCGCCGAGTTCGTGCAGGGCGCGGGCCACGCAGTCCTTGCCCGTGCCCGTTTCGCCGGTGACCAGCACGCTGCATTGGGACCGCGCCAGCATCGGGAGCCGCATGCGCAATGCGCTGAGCGAGGCGCTGGGGCCGACGATGCTGGCCAAGGCGTCCTTCGGTTGCTGCACCGGCCGGCGGTTTTCCGACACCCGAGCAGGCAACTGCTTTGGCACGCTTGCTGGAGTCATGGTTGCGCCTTCCTATGCTGCCCGCCGCCTGGCGATGCTGCGTTGGCTTGCAGATCCGGGCTTGATGCAGCGAAGCAGGTTGTACGGCCTCAACCCAGCAAGGTCATCCTTAACCGCGCGGAAAAGCTGTCCGAAACATCTGCCTGTCCCAGTCGTCAAAACTTTCGTTTTGGAATCAATAACTTCTGAAGGAGGAGAGGGTGTTTCTTGACGCCGCGTGGTGACAACAAATACTGCCTGGAACTGGCAGCGACAACAAATACCGACTCGGCCGGGGCAGGGTGTTCAACACCGATTGATTGATCAGGAACTTCATAGTCCGCGCTGAGGCGAGGATTCGCAATCTCTCATCGTGGGATGTCTGCCGTAGAGATCCTCAATGGGTATGAGACATATTTGTGGCGATGGGGCGATGAGGAGTGTGCATCCAAGCTCGGTGGGCATGCTCAGCAGCCGATGAAGGGGGCAACTACCTACCGAGAGGCGCAGATGTCGCCATTTCCTTATGTGCGTTGTCGCACGGAGGCTAACGAACAAACCGAACAGACTGGACTCCCAACGGGAGCCGATGTCATGCCCCTGAACGAACAGGATGTCATGGATTGCTCGCGCAGTGCTGCTTCGGCTGACTCCATTCCCGTTCAAATCGACAGGGAGAGACCATGTCAGCAAGACTCTCTTGCGCCCATCTGGGTGACCATGCCGTAGGGTCCTTCATGCAGCGCGCGCGGTGCCATGCGCGTCAGATCTTGATGCGGAAGGCCTTGTGAGAGTCGCGCGAACGGAGGCCGCACCGGGCAAGGCATCGACCGGCGTGGGTGGCTTCGATGACATCACCGGCGGCGGATTGCCGATCGGTCGCACAACCTTGCTGGTCGGCGGGCCTGGCTCAGGCAAAACGATTTTCGCGCTGCAATTCCTTGCGCACGGCGCGCAGGCCTGCAAGGAGTCTGGAATCTTTGTCGCGTTCGAGGAGCACATCGAGCGCATCGTCGCCAACGCGGGCAGCTTCGGCTGGAATCTGCCCGAGCTTCAGCGCAAGCGGCTGTTCTTCATGAATGCCCAGCCGCTGCCCGATCTGGTGCAGTCCGGCGATTTCGACCTGAGCGGTATGTTGGCGGTTCTTGGGGCCAAGGCCGACGAAATGAAGGCGCGTCGCATCGTCTTCGATGCCCTCGACATCGTGCTGGCATTGCTGCCCGACGCGGCGGCCAAGCGGCGCGAGATCTACCGGCTGCATGAGTGGCTGCTGGCGCGCCAGTTGACTGGCCTGATCACCGCCAAAGCCGGCGGCGATGACAGCAGTCACAGCAACTCGAGCGGCCCGCAACCGTTCGGCCTGATGCAGTTCATGGTCGACTGCGCGGTGATCCTCAATCACGATGTCGTTCAAGGTGTGTCGCAGCGAAATCTGCGGGTGCAGAAGTACCGCGGCTCGCGCTTCGACGAGGACGAGTCGCCGTTCGTGATCGGCAATGGTGGCTTCGAGGTCGCCGTCGCGCGGGCGCAGGATCGCGGTGACGTGAAAGTCAGCAGCGAGCGCGTATCCAGCGGCGTCGCGCGTCTGGACACGATGCTGGGCGGCGGCTACTACCGTGGCGCCAGCGTGCTGATCACCGGCTTCTCGGGCACCGCAAAGACGACGCTGAGCGGCGCATTCGCCGAGGCTGCCTGCGGGCGCGGCGAACGCACATTGTTCGTCAGCTTCGATTCGGATGGCTCCGAGGTGGCGCGCAACTTGGCATCGGTGGGCATCCGCCTCGACCGATACAAGAAAAGCGGTCTGCTGCGCATGGTCTCGGCCCGCTCCATCGCTGGCAGCGCGGAGACCTATCTGATGCGCATCAAGACGCTGACGGCCGAACACAAGGCTCGCTGCCTGGTCATCGATCCGGTCTCCACATGGTCGGAATCGGGCAACTACCTGACCGCCCACAGCGTGGCCGAACGGTTGATCGATTGGTCGAAATCTGAAGGCATCACCTTGATCTGCACCCGTTTGCTGGGCGAGATGTCCAGTCTGGCCGAGGGCGGTTCACCGCTGCAGATCTCGGCGGTGGCGGACACCTGGATCCATCTCGACTACCTGGTGCAGGCGGGCGAGCGCAATCGTGGCCTGTCCATCATCAAATCACGCGGCACGGCGCATTCGAACCAGGTGCGCGAGTTGATCCTCAGCGACTCCGGCGTGACCCTGACCGATACCTACACCGCCGGCGGCGAAGTCCTGATGGGCACGCTGCGCTGGGAAAAGGAACGCGCCGAGCGTTCGTCGACCGACGCCGCCGAGGTCGCCCGCAAACTCAAGCGCGTCAGGCTGGATGCCGAAGAGGCCGAGCTGGAGGTGCGAGTGAAATCGCTGCAGACCGAGCTGGTTGCAAAGCAGGTCGAAAAGGCCTTGCTGGCCAGCGCCACCGAAAGCAGCGAGCGCGAACTGTCACGCGGCCATACCCGCATGCGCGAACTGCGCGGTGCCGATGCCGCAAAACCGGCAGCCAAGGCTGTCACGAAAGCGAGCACTCTATGAACCGCCGCAGCTTGTTCAAGTTCCGGCTCTACGTTGCCGGCGACGCGCTGAACTCGGCGCAGGCACTCGAAAATCTGTCGGCCCTATGCCGCGTTCATCTGCCCAAGCGGCATGAAATCGAGGTGGTCGACGTGTTCCGGGAACCCAAGCTGGCAATGGCGGCCGGCGTGCTGATGACGCCCACGCTGCTCAAGCTCTCGCCTTCGCCAACGCGCCGCATCGTCGGCACGCTCAGCCAGGCCCAGCCCTTGCTGCAGGCCCTGGGTTTGCCGGAAGGCGGCAGCCATGAAGCCGAATGAGCTACCGCCGGCTGACGATGTCAGCGAGGAGATCGCCAGGCTGATCGAATCTTTCCATGCGATCGAACAAAGGCTGGAGGAACTGACCGGGGGCGAGGTGGACACCGTGACTGACCAACTTGGTCGGACCTCCCTGCTGCGCCGCTCCCAGGAGCACTCACGCCACAACGAGGCGGTGAAGCAGGCCGCGATTCTCGATGCTCTGCCCGCCCATATCGCCGTTCTCGATGCACAGGGATCCATCGTTGCGGTGAATGAGGCGTGGCGCTGCTTCGCCACCGCGAACGCGCTGCAGGGGCCACGTTATGCGGTCGGTGTCAATTACCTGAAGGTGTGCGATGACGCGATAGGCGACGGAGGGAGCGAGGGGCCCATCGTCTCAGCGGGCATACGTGCGGTGCTGATGGAAGGAGCGAAGAGCTTTTCGATCGAGTACCCCTGTGACTCGACGACCGAGCAAAGGTGGTTTTTGCTGACAGTGACGCCGTTGGCCCAGCAGCGCCCGAATGGCGTGGTGGTCATGCACCTCAACATCACCGAGCAGAAGATCGGCGAAAGCAGGATCAGGCGCCTGAACCGCGTCTATGCGATGTTGAGTGGCATCAATGCGCTGATCGTGCGCGTGCGCGGTCACGACGAGTTGTTCCGCGAGGCGTGCCGGCTGGCGGTCGAGCTCGGCGCCTTCAAGATGGCCTGGATCGGCGTCATGGATCCCTTGACCCTGGAATGCAAGGCAGTCGCCTCGTACGGCAGCGAGCCAGGCAATGTCAACCCTATCCCGCCGAGTGCCCGCGTAGACGCACCGAGCAGCGACCGGCCGGCCTGCCGAGCGCTTCGGTCATCGCAGCCAGTGATCTGCAACGATATCGAGAGCGACCTGGCGATGGCGCCATTCCGCGCCGAGCTGCGGGGCCGGGGCTACCGATCATTTGGCTATTTCCCTTTGACGCTGCACGGGCAGCCATGGGCAGTCATGGCGCTGTTTTCGGGCGAAGCCGGCATATTCGATGCGCAGGAAATGCAGCTATTGCAGGCGCTGGCCGGCGATATCTCCTTCGCGCTTGACCATATCGAGAAACTGGAGCGGCTGGAGTACCTCGCCTATTTCGACGTGCTGACCGGATTGGCGAACCGCACGCTGTTCCTTGATCGGGTGACATGGCATCTGCTCGCCGCTATCGCCGGCGGCCACCCCATGGCCGTGTTCCTGTTCGATCTCGAACGCTTCAAGAATATCAACGACAGCCTGGGCCAGGTGACCGGCGACGAACTGTTGCGTCAGGTCGCCGCGTGGCTGGTTCAGCAAATGGGCGACGCTGGTCTGGTGGCACGCATCGGTTCGGACCGCTTCGCCGCGGTGCTGCCGCGTGTCACGCGCCTGGGCGGCGTACGGCAGCTGCTGGAGCAGACTTTGATGGCGTTCTTGAACCATTCCTTCCCGCTCAATGAGGCGGTGTTCCGCATCTCCGTCAAGGTGGGTGTCGCGGTGTTCCCGGACGACGGCGCCAGCGCCGAGAGCTTGTTCAAGAACGCCGAGGCGGCCTTAAAAAAGGCCAAATCCAGCGGTGACCGCTACCTGTTCTATACGCCGCAGATGACCGCCTCGGTAGCCAGCAAGCTGGCACTGGAGAACCAGCTGCGACAGGCGCTGGAGAACGAGGAATTCGTACTTCACTACCAACCCAAGGTCGATCTGCGCAGCGGCTTGCTGACTGGCGCCGAGGCCTTGATACGCTGGAATGACCCACGCACGGGTCTGGTACCGCCGACCCAGTTCATTCCGATCCTCGAAGAGACCGGTCTGATCTACGAGGTTGGGCGCTGGGCCCTGCGCAGTGCAGTCAGCGACTATCTGCGCTGGCGCCGCGACGGCTTTTCAGCCGTGCGTATCGCTGTCAATGTGTCGCCGCTGCAGCTGCGCAATCGCGACTTCATCGCCGAGGTTGAGCAAGCCATCAGCATCGACCCGCAGGCAGCGGCCGGCCTGGAGTTGGAGATCACAGAAAGCCTGATCATGGAGGACGTGCTGCATAGCATCAGCAGCCTGCGCGCGATCCGCGCGATGGGCGTTCGCGTCGCCATCGACGACTTTGGTACCGGATTTTCGTCGCTGAGCTATCTGTCCAAATTGCCGGTCGACACACTCAAGATCGACCGTTCCTTCGTCGTCGACATGACCACCAGCTCGGAAGGCCTGGCACTGGTCTCGACCATCATCACGCTCGCGCACTCTCTGAAGCTCAACGTGGTGGCCGAAGGCGTGGAGACCGAGGCGCAGCGGCGCTTGTTGCAGGAGCTGGTCTGCAATGAGATGCAGGGTTATCTGTTCAGCCGGCCACTGCCCTGCGATGCCTTCGAGGCGCTCTATCTTGATCCGCCAGCGGGCGGCGCAGATCGGCTCGATGCATGAATCCGGCACTTCAGACTCGTCATGATGGTTGCATTTCGGGTGAGCGACATGATCAACGCCCGCTGCGTCGCCGCTGTGACGAGGGCGCTGCGGAAAGTCGACCCACGCGCGGTGGTGCAGATCGACCTCCATGCCCATGTGGTCGAGATGGAAGCCCACAGCGCCACGGCCCGACGCTTCGCTCGCTGATATGAAGGACAGCCTTTTCTGCGCCACGCATCAGGAGCCAGGTCCGTGACGCCGCGTCGGCGCTTCGCCGCCGGCAGCGACGAAGCGAAGGCCGTCAGGGGTGCACGGGTTGATGCCGTGGATGATGCTTGGCAATCGCAGCACCGACTGCGCGTTTGAGCTTGTGCACCGCCCCGGCGATGGCCTGGTGCGCGTTGGCGGCGCTGTCGTTCACGACGATGGCCTCTTCGCCGCTGAGCCGTGCATCGAGCATGCAATGAATGTCGTCGGTTCCAGACTTGGCCCGGCTGTTCGCGTCGGACAGATGAACTTCGACGCGCGTGACGCGTTCGCCAAAGCGCCCGAGTGCGGCATTGACGACCGCGTCGAGATGGTCGGTCATCGCCGCGCTGCCGTCGGTGTTGGGGTCCGTGTGGAGCAAGATCTGCATGGAGTCCTTCAAAGTCGTGCGAAGCGTTTGTGCGGCCGGAGCGGTCAGCCCTAGTTTGTGCGGTGCGATCGTCCGGGTCCGTGCGCTGTCGCACGGTCGCGTACCGTGCTCGTCATGCCTGCAGCGAGCGGGGAGGGTGCGATCACAAGCACTACACCGGCAGCTTCGCGGGGACGAGCAATGGGCGTATCGACTTGGCGCCCTCCCGCACGCCAAGGTACGCCTTGACCGACGCGATCACCAGCGGCACGGCCCCGAACACGATGAACACCACGTCGCCCGGCATGCGCATCCATTCGAGCAGCTGCGAACGTTCGCTGGCGATGTAGTCCAGGCTGCGGGCATGCCAGTAGCCGTTGTGCAGGACGTCCCACAGCTGCAGCAGCCCCGCCGGGAACAGGCTCAGGCCCACCATCAGCGCCAAGCCGCCGTTGGTGCCCCAGAACGCGACCCGGACATACCTTTCGATCGCAGGCCAACGTGCGTCATTGCTGGTCTGGCGCAGCACGAAGACCATCAGCGCGATCCCCAGCATGCCGAAGACACCCATCATGGCCGAGTGCCCGTGGGCGGGCGTCAGCAGCGTGCCGACTTCGTAGTAGCTGACGATCGGCAGGTTGATCAGGAAGCCGAGCATCCCCGCGCCGACGAAGTTCCAGAAGCCGACCGCCATCAGGAAATAGAAGGCCCACTTGTGCGGGATCTCGATGGCTTTGCCCGTGGCGTCGCGCACGCCGCGCGTGGTGCGCACGAAGTCCCATGCGTCGAGCGTCAGCAAGGTCAACGGAACCACCTCGAGGGCCGAGAACAAGGCTGACAAGGCCATGTTGAAGTTGCTCTGGCCGGTGAAGTACCAGTGATGGCCGGTGCCCATCAGGCCACCGAGAAAATACAGGATCGCGTCGAGATAGATCACACGCAAGGCCACATTGCGGCGAGCCAGGCCGAGCTGGAAGAACGTGAGCGCCACCACGGTCGTGGCGAAGAACTCGAAGAAGCCTTCGACCCACAGATGGATGATCCAGAAGCGCCAGGTGTCGACCACCGTGTAGTTGGCCTTGGCACCAATGAACAGCGCCGGAATGTAGAACAGCGGAATCGCGATGGCGGCGACCAGGAACATCCTGACGATGGGCCGCACCGTGGGGTTCGCGAGCGCGTTGGGCCGCACCAAGATCCACAGCAGTGCGAACCACGCGAAGAGGCCGGCCACCAGAAGGTATTGCCACACTCTGCCGAGTTCGAGGTATTCCCAGCCCTGGTTGCCGAGCCAGAACCACCAATCGCCAAGCACCTGCGAGATTCCCAGCCATTCCCCGAGCAGGCTGCCGCCAATCACCAGGGCGAACGCAGCGAAGAGCACGTGCGTCAACGGTGCGAGCCAGCGCGGTTCGTCTTTGCGCAGTGAACGCCCGAGAAACAGCGCCGCAGCGACATAGGCGGTCGCGATCCAGAAGATCGCCAGCTGCAGGTGCCAGGTTCGCAGCAGATTGCTGGGAAAGATGCGTTCGAGGTCGAAGCCGTAGAAGCTGCCCGGGTCGGCGCGGTAGTGTGCGACACCGCCGCCGACCAGCGTCTGCCCCAGCAAGAGTACGGCGACCACCACGAAGAACTTGACCAACGCTTTCTGCCCGTCGCTGGACTGGCCCGGCAGCAGCTGCGGCCTGACCTTGTGGCCCCGGGTGACCCAGCCGAGGTAATCGAACTTGCCGAAGGCCAGCAGCACCACGGCGATCCCGGCCAACAGCACCACGAGGCTCAGGGCGCTCCAGAACAGGGCTCCGGCGACCGGCCGGTTGCCAACGTTCGGGTCGTAGGGAAAGTTGTTGGTATAGGAATAGCTTTCGCCCGGCCGCACGGCGACGGAAGCCCACGCGGCCCAGCTGACGAAGGCGGTGAACTGCCTCAGCTCCGCGCGGTCCGTGATCAGGTCGGCCGAGAGCCCCCCATTGAGCGCCGGGTCGTGAAAGTAGCGGGTCCAGTGCTCGATCAGCTCTCGATGAGCCGTCGCTTGCGAGGCGGTCAGCCGCAACACCCCGGTGTCGGGGTCGTAGCGGTTGGTCTTCAGCTCGACCGCCGCCTCGGCGCGCACCGCCGCCTGCTGAGACGGCGTCAGATCCGAAAAGGGTTGCTGGTGACGCGCCAGCGCGATGGACTGGGCCGTGACTTCGCCCATTCGGTGCAAGGCCGCGGCCGCGTAGTCTGGCCCAAGGTAAGCGCCGTGGCCCCAGATGCTGCCGTTGGCCATCAGCCCGTATTTCAGGAACACGGCCTGGCCCTCTGCGATGTCGTCGCCGCTGAATTGCAGCGAGCCTGCAAGGTCCGTCGCCTGCGCGGGGATGGGCGGTGCATTGCGGTAGGCGAGCAACGTGACTGCGATGAGGCCGGCAAAGCCGAGCGCCATCACGATCAACACGGTGCGGACCCACCATGGCGACAAGGGGCCGTCGTCCTCGTCGGTCAGAGGCAGCGCAGCTTCATTCATGATGGTTCCCAGCGGGCGGACATTGCCGGCCATCGTGCACGCCCTTCAGCCTGGTGTATGTGCGCCAGCAGACGCACGCGGCCGTTTTACGCGGCTGGCTTGGGCCAGCGAGTGCCCATCACCGTTTAGTAGTGGGAGCGCGCCAGCCCTTCCACAGTGTTGGGGATGCCTTCCTGAGAGAGGCCGAATGAAATCAGGCCCAGGGGAGGGGAGTGCCATGAACGCAATACTGGGAGATCGCGCCGTGGGCAATTTGGAGTTCCGAGCGCTGAAATCGGCGCTCGGTGTTGGCCTTGCGATTGGACTCCCACAGTATCAGCTCCGGCCCGGACAAGGCCTCCGTACCGCTCGAATGGAAAGATGCTTTCGCCCAGCTGGGTGAAGCGCCTGTCGTGAAGCGGCTACGGATGCACCGCGCCTATGACGCCTCCTTCGTGCCGGCCGCGGCCACGGCCAAGAAGCCCAGCTGGTCTCGGAGCTGGGCGTGGCACTCGCGTTCGACTATCACGTGCAGAACGGCGACTCACGCGTGCAGGCGTGGCCGAATTAGCCGCAGCGGCCTGAAAGGCCAGTGTGTGGCGCCGCCGGCGTCGATTCATTGTTGGGAGTGGGAGGGGACATGCCAAAGAGACTCGTGTTGTGCTCGGACGGAACGGGCAACAGTTCCGCCAAGGCGGAAAAGACCAATGTCTGGCGCATCTTCCAGGCACTGGACCAGACCGAGCCCGACCAGCTTGCGCACTATGACGACGGCGTGGGCACGTCGTCCAACAAATACCTGGCCGCCCTGGGCGGCGCGTTCGGCTACGGCCTCAAGCGCAACGTCATCGACCTCTACAAGTTCGTCTGCCGGGTCTGGGAGCCGGGCGACGAGATCTACGGCTTCGGGTTCAGCCGGGGCGCATACACCATTCGCGTGGTGGTCGCACTGATCGAGAGCCAGGGCCTGGTGCAGGGGCGGTCCGAGTCTGAACTGCATGCGCACGCGCTGGCGGCGTACCGCCGCTACCGCAACGAGACCTATCCGTCCTGGAGCCCCATCGTCTGGCTGGGCCGCCGGCTGCGCGACCTGCTGCTGCTGCCCTCGACGCTCGCCGGCAGGCGCCACATTCAGGACTTGCCGCCGGAGCGGCGCAAGGTCCCTATCCGCTTCCTTGGCCTGTGGGACACCGTGGCGGCGTATGGGATGCCAGTGGACGAGCTCAAGTGGGGAATCTCGCTGCTGATCTGGCCCATGGTGTCAAAGGACCATCACTTGAGCGTGCAAGTCCAGCGCGCCTGCCATGCGCTGTCGCTGGATGACGAGCGCCAGACCTTCCATCCCATCCTCTTCGATGAGGCTCACGAGGCTGCGCTGGTCGCCGCGAACAAGGTGCCGCCGGACCGGTTGACGCAGGTGTGGTTCTCCGGCGCCCACTCCAACGTGGGTGGCGGCTACCCGGAGGACCAGCAATCGCTGGTGACGCTGGACTGGATGATCAGCCAGGCCAGTGATGCAGGCCTGCGGCTGGACGCGCGAACCGTGCAGGAGGTGGCCCAGGAAAAGTCGCCCTTTGCCCGGCTGTACGACGCCCGCGCGGGCGCAGGCTCGTACTACCGCTACGCGCCGCGGCGCGTGGACATGGGCATGGACAAGACCACGGGCCAGCCCATCCGCGCCATCGTGCATGGCAGCGTTATCGCGCGCATCGCCTACGGCTCGGATGCCTACGCGCCGATCGCGCTGCCCGCCGAGTTTGATGTGCTGGCGCCGGACGGCTCGCTGCTGCCCATGGTGGGGTTCGAGGACCGGGGCATGAAGCTGTCCAAGTCCACGACGGCGCAGGCCAGCGTGGCGGCATCAAGGACCGAGAAGGTCAGGGTGGCCATCGAAAAGATCGGCGCGCCCTTGCAAGGCATGGTGGAACAGATCCGCGACACCGTCTGGTTGCGCCGGGTCGCGTATTTCGCGTTTTTGTTCGCGACGTTGGCGTTGGTGATTTATCCGTTGGACGCCAAGAAATTCGCCGCGGCGATGTTTGAAACGCTTGGCCGGGCCAACGAACAGCTGGGCGGCCGCGCGGAGGCTACATCGGACGGGATCAACGAGACCTTGAAGGGCATCGTCGAGCCCTGGAGGCCGCAGTTGCGCGAGCTGGCGCCCAATTGGGCCAGAAGCTGGGTCGAGGCCTTCTGCGAGCAGCCGTTCGGGATGCTGGTCGTCATCGCGATGGTGGGGGGCCTGTTCCAGGTCAGCAACTTCCTTCGGCAGCGCGTTCATGACCGTGCCTGGTTTGCCTGGCATGCTGACCGGCGCGAGGACTACGTGACCTGGGTCCGCGACTCGGCGAAGAACTCCACCCTCAAGGCGGCGGCGCTCCTGGGCGTCGTGGTGGTGGTGGTCCTTGCATACACCAAGTGGCAAACATGGGCCGATGTCAGCCCGGTTCTGAAGCTGCTGGTTGTAGCCCTGCTGGCGGTCCTGCTCTGGCGGGTGCGCGTCCAGCAGCGGATCGAGAAGGTCATCGACGGCCACGTGCCCAGCACGCCCACGCTGAAGGTGGCCCGGGTGTTGCGCAACAACCCGTTCCTGATTGGCGCGGCCTGGCTGATTTCCCGGGGCATCGTGCCGCTGATCTTTGCGTTGGCGCTGCTGTACCTGATCGTGGGCGGCGTCAGCCACTTCGTCGCGCGCAGCGCGGACTCGGCGGGAGCGTTCTGCACGCCTTCAAAATCTTTACGGGACGTCGGCGACAGTCCCCTTGCTCCTAAGGCGCGTTTCGACACGAGCGAGGTCTGCTGGGCCACGGGCCTTTCCGTCAAGGCGGACCAGTCGTATGAAATCGAGCTGGACACCGGCGCCAGCCCGCCTTGGTACGACAAGGGCGTTGAGGCCAGCGTGGCGGGGCTGAAGGCACGGGGCTGGCCGCACAACCTCTTTGCGCTCATCAAGCGCTCATGGGATGTCGACTACTTTGTTCCCATGATTCGCATCGGCCAGCGCGGCAACGTCGAGCCGGCCTTGAAGACGCAGCCTATTGAAAAGGGCTCTGGCAAGGCGAAGCTGACGTTCACGGCGTCGCGCGACGGTGAGCTGTTCCTGTACCTCAGCGACGCCATCGTGCCGGTCCCCTACATTGCCAACTGGTTCTACAGCAACAACTGCGGTTCGGCGGCCGTGACCGTGGGGCCTTCGCCGTCCGCCTCGGCCGCGAGCACCGCCGAGGCCACCCCGCCGGCGCCGGCTGGCGAAAACTGTCCGCGCAGGCATTGAGCGTGCGATGCCCGGACCGCGTGCCGGCATCGCGCTCCGACGTGCAGCGGCGTCCATTCACCTGTTGCGGCGCGTCGAGCTTGCCGCCTTCTGGTGCATGAGTTTGCCTCGGGGGAATTTGTTGGCGGCCTCATTAACTTTTGGGATGAGCCTTCCCCCAGCGCCGCCGATCATTCACAGGCCTACAGGCTCAAAGGGGAGTGAGACATGAGCGTGCCATTGCGTGCGATTGCGGCCTTGGCCGTCCTGGCGTTGGCAGGCTGCGCCAACTACAAGGCGATCACCAACTTCGCCGGTGAGACCACGAAGATGACGGGTGCCGTTCGACAGGAGATTCAGCAGGTCGCCAAGCTGTGCAATGACGCGGCGGACGTGCGCGTCTTGCTGTCGGAATCAACGCCAACGGGCGATGTAGAAGGTGCCAAGGCGCTCAAGAAGAGCTGTGGGTTGACGGGTGACGCCACCGTTGCGTTCCAGGAGGTCACTGTCGACACCTTGGAGCTCTACGCCAAGACCCTGCTAGCGATGGTTGACGACAAGCAGTTCGAGGTTCGCAGTTCCATTCAGGGAACGGCCAAGAAGTTGAGCGCACTCAAGGACAAGGACGGCGCTTCGATCGTCAATCCAAAGAAGGTCACCGCTGTCGCCAGCGTGTTGTCGCTGCTCGCTGATGTCCTTGTGAAGGCCGAGCGAGAGGACGGCATCCGGCGGCTGGTGGCCGCAGGGCCGGACCTCGTGGCCAACGCGCGCGTCTTGCGAAGCTTTTTTGTCGACGAGGCCCAGCAGTCCAACTACGACGGCTGGCTGACCACGACCGCGCGCGTGACGCGGGGCAGCGAGATCAGTGTGGGCATGGGGAAACCCATGGCCGTAGCGGAGCCCATCCGAACAGCGGAACTGCGCCGGCAGATCGGGGTGACTTCGAAGGCGATCGACTCCCGCCTGGCCAAGGCGGGCAAAGCCGGCGATGTGCCCACCAAGATCGTCGCCGCCATCGACGCCTGGATTGTCTCTGTGCCGGTGTTTCAGCAAGAGGCGCTCAAGTCGGACCCGCGTGCGCTGCTGAACCAGTTGGACGACTTCCGGACCAAGACACTTGAGGCTCGGGATGCCATCGAGGCGGGCTTTTAAGCACAGGAACAGAGCATGAGCACCGAAGCGAACAATGAATCCACAGGCACTTCCGGGCCTGAGCAGCAACTCATCGCGGTAGCCCAGGTCGGGGATCAGCTTGACGAAGCCTCGCTGGCCTCGTTGAGAACGTTCCTGAACGACCAGCTTGATGCGCTCAATGAGGATTTGAAGAAGGCGACCGCGCAGGAGGTCATCGACGCCGTCCTGGCGACACAAGACCGCCTTGCAGCGAAAGCTACCGCTCTCACCGGCTTGAGCATCCTCTTGCAAGCAGGTGAAGCGAAGATTTCAGCTGAGCACATCAAGTCGGCGGTCGACGCGGCACAGCAGGTGATTGCCAAGGTCAAGAGCGTCAAGGCCAAGCTCGCCAAGATTGGCGCCGTCATCGACTTCGCTGCAGCGGTGCTGACGGGCAACGGCAAGACGATCGTGGAAGGTGCGGAGACCTTGAAGGAAGCGCTTAAATAAGTGGAGTAGTCGCTGCGAGGGACCGAGTGCGTCGATTTCTTGGCGCCTTTGTGGGAGGTAGCGCAGGATGAAGCCATTGCTGCGAGCACTTGGGCCGCAGTACTACGACGTTTTTTCTCGAGGCGACTTGGCTCTTCCTGGCCTGAGCCAGCATGGAGGGCATGCTGTACCTCGTCGGCTGCTTCAGCACCGACGGCGACGTAAACGCGAATTGCGCGTCAAGGGCTCAGCTTGGCGCTGCTATTTGGCAAGCTGAAGTTCCTCATGGGCGCCGTACGTCATTGGTTTTACATAATGCACATTGTCGCCAAACCAGGTGGTTGACGCGGTGTTGCGATAGAGCGCTTTCGAATTGGGTTCCTACACTTCCGATACTTGCTGCCTGTTGTGTTCATGCTCCTGATGCTCCCATCAAAAACTTATGTCCTC
Organism: Roseateles sp. P5_E4; assembly: GCF_054049255.1. NCBI lineage: Bacteria > Pseudomonadati > Pseudomonadota > Betaproteobacteria > Burkholderiales > Sphaerotilaceae > Roseateles > Roseateles sp. P5_E4. Next base: position 472,741 of record NZ_JBFUMS010000001.1, read on the forward strand.
GTTGATGACCAACTTCTTCCACGCGTCAGCAAAGGTGCGCTTCCAGGGTCAGCCCGACCGGCCCTTGCAGAGAACCCCATGACGAAGTCTCGAAGAATTCGGCACGCCCTGTTGGGGCGGGCAATGCAGCAGTTGTCACTGGCCTTGGCGGTGATGTTGACAGCCATGCCCGTGATGGCGCAGCGTCAACAGCTTCTGCTTGACGGGCCTTGGCGCTTCCAGGCTGGAGACGCCAAGGCGGCGGCCGAACTGGATGATTCCACCTGGACGCGAGTCGTTTTGCCGCACAGCTTCAATGCCGTCGACGGTGAAGCGGGTGGCGCCTACTACCGCGGCGCCGCCTGGTACCGACGCGTCCTGGAGCGCCCGGCCGTAGCCGCGGGCCGGCGCCAGTTCCTGGAGTTCGACGCCGCCACGATGGCCGCCGAGGTCTGGGTCAATGGCCAGCGCGCCGGCCGCCACGACGGCGGCTATGCGCGCTTTCGCTTCGACATCACGAACCTGCTCCGCCCCGGCCGCAACCTGCTTGCCGTGCGCGTAGACAACGGCGCGCTGCCGCAGGTAGCGCCGCTCGGCGGCGACTTCACCGTCTTCGGCGGCCTGGTACGGCCGGTGCGCCTCATCGAGACCGACGACGCCCACATCGAGCTGCTCGACCACGGCGGCCCTGGCGTTCAAGTCGACACCGAGGCCCTGACCTCCGCGGCCGCACAGCTGAAGGTGCGCGTGCAGCTGCGCAACGACGGCGCCCTGCCCGCCCGGCGCCTGCTGCGCCTGACACTGCGCGACGCCGCGGGCCGCACCGTGCTGCAGCAGAGCCAGGCGGTGGAGCTGCCGGCCGGCGCAGCCGACGACGCAAGCGTGCAGCTGAACGTAGCCAAGCCGCACCTGTGGCAAGGCGTGTTCGACCCTTACCTCTACCGTCTGAGCGCCGAACTGCTCCAGGGCACCAGCGTGCGCGACAGCGTGCAGCTGCCGCTGGGCCTGCGCCAGGTCGCCGTCGACCCGCAGCGCGGCTTCCTGCTCAACGGCAAGCCCTACCCGCTGCATGGCGTCAACTACTTCCACCCCGGCCGCCCCGGCCACGGCGTGGCCGTGGGCGATGCCGAGGTCGACGAGGACCTGCGCATCCTGATGGAGCTCGGCGTCACCGGGCTGCGGCTGGTGCACTACCAGCACCCACCGCGCGTCTACGAACGCGCCGACGAACTCGGCCTGGTGCTGTGGACCGAGATCCCGCTCAACGCGGCGATGAGCGAGGCGCCGGCCTTCCGCGACAACCTGTTCCAGCAGCTGCGCGAGCTGGTGCGCCAGAACCGCCACCACGCGTCGGTGGCCGTCTGGGGCGTGGGCAACGAGGTCTACCGTTCTGACGACGCCATCCGCAACCTGCTCGGCGAGCTGCACCGCCTGGCCAAGCAGGAAGACCCGGCACGCCTGACGACCTATGCGCACTGCTGCGCGCCGGACGACCATCCCATGGCGCTGCAGACCGACCTGGCCTCCTACAACCGCTATTGGGGTTGGTACGACGGCGAATTCACCGACATCGGCCCCTGGGCGGACCGCCTGCATGCCAAGCTGCCGGCCAAGCCCATCGGCCTGGGCGAATACGGCGCCGGCGCCAGCGTGCTGCAGCAGGAAGACCCGCCGCAACGGCCGCAGCCGGGCGCGCGCTGGCACCCCGAGCAGTACCAGGCCCTCTTCCACGAGGCCTATGCCCGCCAGCTCTCGGCGCGCCCCTTCTTGTGGGGTCATTTCGTCTGGCTGGGCTTTGACCATGCCTCGGCAGGCCGCAACGAAGGCGACGCCCCCGGCGTCAACGACAAGGGCCTCGTCACCTACGACCGGCTCTTCCGCAAGGACGCCTTCCTGCTCTGGCAGGCCTGGTGGCAGCGCGAGCCCGTGCTGCACCTGGCCAACCGCCGCGCCAGCCCGCGGCCCGCGGGCACCGTGGCCGTGAAGGCCTACAGCAACGGCCGCCAGGCCAGCCTGGAAGTCAATGGCAAGCCGATGGGCACCGTGCCCGTCGTCGACCGCATCGCCGCCTGGCCCGCGGTGCCATTGGCGCCGGGCCGCACCACCCTGCGCGTGCGCGATGAGCGCGGCGCCACCGACAGCATCGAATGGGACATCCAACCTTGAACGCCATCCCGCGCCGCCCCACCCTCATGATCAAACGCCTGACTTCCCTCTCTGCCGCCGTGCTGGCGCTGAGCCTGTGCGCCCAGGCGGGCGCCGCCGGCCCGGCCGAACGCAAGGTCGACCTCGACATCGCCGCGGCCAAAGCGCCAGTCGATCGCTTCTTCGATCTGGCGGTCGGCTCCGACTATGTCGGCACCACGGGTCGCCCGGAGAACCTCGCACAGCTGAAGACCGCCGTCGATGAACTGGGCTTTCGCTCCGTGCGCTTCCACGACGTCTTCCACGACGTCTACGGCACCGTGAAGAAGGAAGGCGACAAGCTGGTGTTTGACTGGACCGGCATCGATCGCCTGTACGACGCCTTGCTCGCCCGCGGCATCAAGCCCTTCATCGAACTGGGCTTCTCGCCCAAGGTGATGACGACCTCCAACCTCACCATCTTCCACTGGAAGGGCAACACCTCGCACCCGCAGCCGGGGCCCTGGGCCGAGCTGATCGATGCCTTCGCGCGCCATTTGATCCAGCGCTACGGCGCCGAAGAAGTGCGCAAGTGGCCGTTCGAGGTCTGGAACGAACCCAACCTGGACGGCTTCTGGGAGAAGGCCGACCAGAAGGCCTACTTCGAGCTCTACGCCAACACGGCGCGCACCCTCAAGAAGGTCGACCCGGCGCTGAAGGTGGGCGGCCCGTCCACTGCCGGCGCGGCCTGGGTGCCCGAGCTGCTGGCCTATGCCAAGCAGCAAGGCGTGCCGGTGGACTTCGTCACCACCCACACCTACGGCGTGACCGAGGGCTTCCTCGACGAATACGGCCAATCCGACCGCATCCTGGCCCCCGACGCCAACTCCATCATTGGCGACGTGCGCCGCAACCGCAGCGAGATCGAGGCCTCGGCTTTCCCCGGCATCCCGCTGTACATCACGGAGTGGAGCACCAGCTACAACCCGCGCGACAAGGTGCATGACAGCTACATCAGCGCACCGTGGATCCTGACCAAGCTGCGCGGCGCGCGCGGCTACGCGCAGGCGATGAGCTACTGGACCTACAGCGACCTGTTCGAGGAGCCGGGCCCGCCGGATCGCGCCTTCCATGGCGGCTTCGGCCTGATGACGCGCGACGGCGTGCGCAAGCCGGCGTGGTTCGCCTACAAATACCTCAACGCCTTGCGCGGCAAGGAGGTGCCCAGCAAGGACGACAAGGTGCTGGCTGCCGTGGATGGCGGCAAGGCCGCCGTGGTGGTCTGGGACTGGCAGCATCCGGACCAGAAGAAGAACAGCAACGGCGTCTTCTTCGGCAAGCCGGTGCCCAACGGCCCGGCACCCGCCGTCACGCTGAACCTGCGCAACGTCAGCGCCGGCAACTACCGCGTGCTGGTGCGCCGCACCGGCCACAAGGTCAATGACGCCTACACCGCCTACCTCGAAATGGGAGCGCCCAAGGACCTGAGCGCCGAACAGTTGGCCCAGCTGCAAAGCCTCACCGAGGACCAGCCCGAGGCGGACCGCATCGTCAAGGTCGGCAAAGACGGCAAGCTGCAGTGGAAGCTGACCATGCGCAGCAACGACATCGCGCTGGTGACGGTGGAGCCCGTCAAGCCATGAGGCGGCTGCATTCGACGGTGGCGCGGCGAGTGCTGGGCGCCTTCCTGCTCCTCTGTGCGCTCGCCGCCTGTGGCGGTGGCTCGGCGTCCGAGAGTTCCTCGACGCCAACGCCCACGCCACCACCCCCGGCACCAGTCGCCACCGGCAGCGCCGGCTGCGGCATCACGGCCAAGTTCAGCACCGGCCTCCAGTCGATCACGTCGGACAACGTCCAGCGCAGCTACTGGATCGAGATGCCGGCCGGCTACGACCGCAACAAGACCTATCCCGTCGTCATCGGCCTGCACTGGCGCGGCGGCAGTGCCAACGATGTCTATACCTGGGGCGGTTTCTTCGGGCTGAAGCCGCTGTACGGCAACAACGCCATCTTCATCGCCCCGCAAGGCCTGGATGCCGGCTGGGCCAACGACGGCGACCGCGACATCCGCTTCATGCGCAGCATGATCAGCCAGGTCCAGCAAGGCGTGTGCACCGACCCGCAACGGGTGTTCGCCACCGGCTTCAGCTTCGGCGGCATGATGTCCAACGCCATCGGCTGCCAGATGGGTGACGTGGTGCGAGCCATCGCCCCGCTGTCCGGCTCGCTGTGGAGTGGATGCGGCAGTTCGGCGCATCGCGTCGCCGCCATCTTCGACCACGCCATGGACGACAACGTCGTGCCCTACTCCGCCGGCGAGGATGCCCGCAACACCTTCCTGGCCCGCAACAGCTGCAGTGCCACCACCAAGCCCATCGGCAGCAACGGCTGCGTGGAGTACCAGGGCTGCAGCGCGGGCAAGCCGGTCGTCTGGTGCGGCCACGCGACCGGCGGGCATTGGCCGCCCGGCTTCTCGGCAGCCGAGACCAAGGCCTTCTTCGACCGCTTCTAGCGCGGCCGTCGGGTGCTTCCATGGGACGTGACCGAAGGACCTTCCTGTTCACCGCACTGGCCTTGGCAGCGGCCGGCCTGCCACTGCTGACGCGCGCCGCCGAAGCCCCGCGCATCCGGGTGCTCATCATCGAGGGCATCAGCAACCACGACTGGCCACGCCGGCTGGCACTGGTGCGCGAGATCCTCGCCCGCGACGGCGCGTTCGAGGTGGACGTGTCCATCACGCCACCGGATGCAAGCGACCCCGCCGCCTGGGCGCGCTGGCGGCCCGACTTCACGCGCTACGACGTGGTGCTGTCGGGCTACAACAACCTCGGCGGCAAGCCGGGCTGGCCGGCCGAAGTGCAGCGCGCCTTCGAGGCCTTCGTGCGCGGCGGTGGCGGCTTCTACGTGTACCACGAGGCGAACAATGCCTTCGCCGAGTGGCCGCAGTACAACGAGATGATCGGCCTGGGCTGGCGCGACAAGCACTTCGGCTCGGCGCTGCTGGTGCGCGAGGACGAGACACTGCAGACCGTACCGGCCGGTGACGGCGACGACACCTGGCACGGCGATCGCACCGACACGCTCGTGCACCAGCGCGGCCAGCACCCCATCCATGCCGGACTGCCGCGCAGCTGGCGGGCCGCCGACATGGAGGTCTACCGCTACGCCCGCGGCCCGGCCCGCAACGTCGACGTGATCGCCTATGCACACGACGGCGTGGACGGCCGGCAGTTCCCCGTCGAATGGACCGTGAGGTACGGCCGGGGCCGCGTCTTCGTGTCCGCCTACGGGCATGTCTGGTTCGGCCAGGGCGCATCGCCGGGCATGCGCTGCGCCGCCTTCCAGACCGTCATGCCGCGTGCCTTGAAATGGCTGGCGGGGCGCAACCCCGACACCCAGCTGCCGGCCGACTTCCCCGGGCCAGACGCCACCTCGCTGCGACCCTGACGGCGGGTACCCGTCCTGGACTACGTCCGCGTCGGCAAAGCCGTCGAGTTCATCGACGCGCAGGGACATGGGCGGTAGACAACACCCTCGCGGCCGATCGGAACACGTCCCCGCCCACGCTGCTGCCGCTTGCAGATCAGCTACATGCAGGAGCGCTGCTGCCCATAGCAAACCTTCCTGCGGCGTTCGAGCAAAGACGCACCACGTTGATCTTTGCGGCCAGTGCCGGCGTCACCGGACACAGCATTTGAAAGGCGGCCTTGCAGAAAAGGTATGACCTCAAAGCTGCCCCTGGCACACGTATTTCAGGTGCATGTAGTCGTCCAGGCCGTGCACCGAGCCCTCGCGCCCATAGCCTGACTCCTTGACGCCGCCGAACGGTGCCGCCTCGGCAGCTAGCGCGCCTTCGTTGACGCCCACCAGGCCGGTCTGCAGGGCCTCCGCCATGCGCCAGATGCGCCGCACGTCGGTGGCATAGAAATAGCCCGCCAGGCCGAAGGGTGTGTCGTTCGCCGCGCGGATCACGTCGGCTTCGGTCTCGAAGCGAGTGATGGCCACCAGTGGTCCGAAAGTTTCCTCGCAGGCGCAGGCCATGCCGCCGTCGGCGCCGACCAGCAGCGTCGGCGCGAAGTAGTTCGGTCCGAGGGCCGGCAGCCGCGCGCCGCCGACCAGCGTGGCCGCACCGCGCTCGACGGCGTCTTGCACATGGCGCTCGATCTTGTCGACGGCCCTCGCGTTGATCATCGGCCCGATCTGTGAGGCCGGGTCGCTGGCCGGGCCGACCTTGAGCGCCGAGATGCGAGCGGCCAGCTTCTCGACGAAGGCGTCGTGCACGGGCGATTGCACGAACACCCGGTTCGGGCTCACGCAGGTCTGCCCGCCGTTGCGGAACTTGGCCACCATCAGGCCCTCGACGGCGGCATCGAGGTCGGCGTCCTCGAAGACGATGAAAGGCGCGTTACCACCCAGTTCCAGCGACAGCCGTTTGAGCGTGTCGGCGGCGCGACGCGCCAGATGCTTGCCCACTGGTGTGGAGCCGGTGAAGGTGATCTTGCGCACGCGCGGGTCGTCGAGCCAGACATCGACGACCTCGGGCGTGCGTTCACGCGAGGCTGTCACGATGTTCAGCACCCCCGCGGGGACGCCTGCCTCCTCGGCCAGCTTGACCAGCGCCAGCGAGGTCAGCGGCGTGTCCTCGGCCGGCTTGCAGACCACGGTGCAACCGGCGGCCAGCGCAGGGGCGATCTTGCGCGCGATCATCGCCGCGGGGAAATTCCAGGGCGTGATCGCGGCGACCACGCCGACCGGTTCCTTCAGCGCGAACATGCGCCGGCCGGGCACCGACGCGGGGATCACGTCGCCGTTGGCACGCGTGGCTTCGGCAGCGAACCATTCCACATAACTCGAAGCGTAGGCGACCTCCCCTCGCCCTTCGGCCAGCGGTTTGCCCTGCTCGCGCGAGATCAGACGGCCGAGGTCGTCCTGGTGCGCGAGGATCAGTGCGTTCCAGCGATTGAGGATCTGCGCCCGTTGCTTGGCCGGCACCGCACGCCAGATCAGAAACGCCGCGTGGGCCGCCTCAAGCGCCGCAGCGGCGTCGAGAGCACCGCTGTCCGGCACGGTGGCGAACACCGCGTCGGTCGCCGGGTCGGTCACCCCGAAACGTTGGCCCTCCAGCGCCTCGCGCCATTGCCCCGCGATGAAGTTGCGGCCGGGCAGCAGGTCGTCATGTTGAATCGTCAACGGCATTTCAGAATTCCTTCACTCGATTGGCAATTGCCTGGCCGACGTCTTCGGTATGGGCGTCGCCGCCAAGGTCGGGCGTGCGTGGCCCGCGCAGGATCACGTCCTCGATGGCGCGCACGATGGCGTCGTGCGCTGCGCGGCCGGCGCCCTGCCCTTGCGTCAGGAAGTCGAGCATCAGCGCACCCGACCAGATCATGGCGATCGGGTTGGCGATGCGGCGGCCATAGATGTCGGGCGCCGAACCATGCACCGGCTCGAACAGCGACGGGAACTGGCGTTCCGGGTTGAGGTTGGCGCTCGGTGCCAGGCCGATGGTGCCGGTGGTCGCCGGGCCGAGGTCGCTGAGGATGTCGCCGAACAGATTGGTCGCGGCGACGACATCGAAGCGCTGCGGCTGAAGCACGAAGCGGGCGCAAAGGATGTCGATGTGCTGCTTGTCGACCTGCACGTCAGGGTACTGGCGCGCCATCTCGTCGGTGCGCGCATCCCACCAGGGCATGCTGATGGCGATGCCGTTGCTCTTGGTGGCCACGGTGAGCGATTTGCGCTGGCGCGAGCGCGCCAGCTCGAAGGCGTAGCGCAGCACGCGGTCGGCGCCGTGGCGCGAGAACACCGACTCCTGGATGACGATCTCGCGCTCGGTGCCAGCGAACATCACGCCGCCGAGGTTGGTGTACTCGCCTTCGGTGTTCTCGCGCACGACGACGTAGTCGATGTCGCCGACCTTGCGCCCCGCCAGCGGGCACGGCGCGCCCTCGAAGAGCCGCACCGGCCGCAGGTTGATGTACTGGTCGAACTCGCGCCGGAACTTCAGCAGAGAGCCCCACAGCGAGACGTTGTCGGGCACGGTCGCCGGCCAGCCGACGGCGCCGAAATAGACGGCGTCGACGCCGGCCAGTTGCTCCTTCCAGTCGTCCGGCATCATCTGGCCGTGCTGCGCGTACCAGTCGCAGCTGGCCCAGTCGAACTCGCGCAGTTCGAGGGCGAAACCGAAGCGATCGGCTGCGGCCCTCAGCACGCGCAGGCCCTCGGGCATCACTTCCTTGCCGATGCCGTCGCCGGCGATGGCGGCGATTCGGAACGTGTTCATCATGGGTTTTCCTTCGTCGTTGTCAGGCGACCAGCACGGGCCGCGGCGAGTCGAGTTCTTCAAGCCAGCCGCGCCGCAGTTCGGGTACGGCTCGCGCGAGCTGCTCGTAGTAGGGGTGGTGCGGCCCGCGGTCATAGTCGGCCCGCGCCACCTGGGCCAGCTTGCAGCCATGCCGCATGACGACGATCTCGTCGCAGACCGCGCGGACCGTGTGCAGGTCATGGCTGATGAACAGGATGGACAAGCCCAGCTCGCGGCGCAGCTCGGCGATCAGGTCGAGCACGGCAGCGCCGACGACGGTGTCCAGCGCCGAGGTGACCTCGTCGCACAGCAGCAGCTCAGGCTCGGCGGCCAGCGCCCGCGCCAGGTTGACACGCTGCTTCTGGCCGCCCGACAGCCCGCCGGGCAGGCGGCCAGCGACGTTGGCCGGCAGCTTCACCAGGTCCAGCAGCTCGGCGATGCGGCGCTGCAGGGCAGCACCTTTCATGCCGCGGTAGAACTGCAGCGGCCGCGCGAGGATGCTTTCGATGGTCTGCGACGGGTTCAGCGCCGTGTCGGCCGACTGGAAGACGATCTGGATGCGGCGCAGGTCCTCCTTGCTGCGTGCGCCAAGCGTTGGCGCCAGGGGCCGGCCGTCGAAACGGATGGTGCCGGCGCTCAGTCCCAGCAAGCCCGCGACGGCGCGGGCCAGCGTCGTCTTGCCGGAGCCCGATTCGCCGATGACGCCCACGGCCTGGCCGCGCTCGAGCCGCAGGTCGATGTCCTGCAGGATGCACACCCGCGGCCGGCCCTGGGCATCCCGCGCGCCGTAGCCGGCGCTCAGGCCGCTGACCTCCAGCAGCGTCGGCGTGCTGCCGGCGTCATGGCCCGCATCGCGCGCCACCGGCCGTGCGGCGGCCAGCAGTTCGCGGGTGTACTCATGCGCTGGCTGGCTGATCACACGGTCGGTGCCACCCAGCTCCTGCATGCAGCCACCGCGCAGCACCAGGATGTGATCGGCCATCTGGGCCACGACCGCCAGGTCATGACTGACGTAGACCGCCGTGACCTGGCGCTCGCGCACCACCCGCTTGAAGGCGCGCAGCACCTCGACCTGCGTGGTTACGTCCAGCGCCGTGGTCGGCTCGTCGAGGATGACAACATCGGGGTCGGTGATCAGCGCCATCGCCGCCATCAGCCGCTGCAGCTGGCCGCCTGACACCTGGTGCGGGTAGCGCGCGCCAATGCCTTCAGGATCGGGCAGCGCCAGCTCGCGGAACAGCGCAATCGCCTTCAGTTCAGCCGCCGGGCGCGACAGCGTGCCGTGCAGCGTCGCCGGCTCCACGACCTGGTCGAGGATGGTGCGCGACGGGTTGAACGACGCCGCCGCGCTCTGCGCGATGTAGGTGACCTTGCGGCCGCGCAGGCCACGCAGCTGGCGCGGGTCGAGCTTGAGCACGTCGACATCGCCGATGCGGACCTGCCCCGCCGCGATGCGGCAGCCTTGACGCGCATAGCCCATCAGGGCCAGCGCCGTGGTCGTCTTCCCCGAACCGGACTCGCCGATCAGTGCCAGCACTTCACCGGGGTGGATCGTGAACGACAGCGCGTCGACCAGCGTCGCGTCGCCGGCTGTGACCGTCAGATTGCTCACTTCAACAAGGCTGCCCATCAGCGTGCTCCCCTCTCGCGGGCCTTGCGACCCGGCAGGTTGTCGATCACCAGGTTCACGGCGATGGTCAGGCTGGCTATTGCCCCGGCCGGTGCAATCACCGAGGCGCCACCATCGGCCAGCGCGCCGATGTTCTCGCGCACCAGCGAACCCCAGTCCGCCATCGGCGGCTGCACGCCCAGGCCGAGGAAGCTCAAGGACGCCAGCAGCAGCACGACGTAGACGAAGCGCAGCCCCAGGTCGGCCAACATGGGCCCAAGGATGTTGGGCAGGATCTCCCGCCGCATCACATACCAGGTGCCCTCGCCGCGCGTGCGCGCCACGGTCACGTAGTCCATCGCATTGATGTTCACGGCCAGCGAGCGGCCGATGCGGTAGGCACCCGGCACATAGATAACGGCGGCCGTCAGGATCAGCACGGGCACCGACGAACCGAAGCCGGCCACGATCAGCAGCGCGAACATCTTGCTCGGAATGGCCGTCAGCGTGTCCAGCAGGCGGCTCAAGGTCCCGTCGATCCAGCGCCCGCTGGCGGCCGCCAGCAGCGCCACCAAGGTGCCCGTGCCGCTGGCCAGCAGTGTGGCGACCAGAGCCACGCCGACGGTGTAGCGGGCACCTTCGATGACGCGGGCCAGCATGTCGCGGCCGAGGTAGTCGGTGCCCAGCCAGTGATGAGCGTTGATGGGTGCGAACACGGCACCACCGCCCTGGGCGCCGGTGCGGGCCAGCAGCGCGGGGCCGAACAGTGCGGCCAGGACCCAGAAGGTCAGGACCACGAGGCCGAGCAGACCCGACGGGCCGAACTGCGCGAGCCGGCGGCGCCAGGCCGCAGGCCGCCCGGCCGGCAGGGGAATGGAAATGACGGTCATGCCTGTGCTCCGTTCAGCGGTGACGCAGCCGCGGGTTGGCGACGATGCCGCAGATGTCCGCGGCCGTGACGAGGATCAGATAGCCGCTGCAGAACAGCATGGCGCAGGCCTGCACCAGTGGCGTGTCGCGTTGCGCGACGCCGTCGACCATCAGCTTGGCCACGCCGGGATAGTTGAAGATGGTCTCGACGATGATCACGCCGCCCAGCAGGTAGGACAGGCTCAGCGCCACCGCGTTGGCGATCGGGCCGACGGCGTTGGGCAAGGCGTGGCACATGACGATGCGCAGCGACGAGGCGCCCTTCAGGCGAACCATCTCCACATAGGGCGCCTCCAGCTGGTCGATGACCGCCGCACGCGTCATGCGCATCATCTGGGCGACGATCACGCAGGTCAGCGTCAGCACCGGCATTGCGAAGGCCTTCAGCAACTGGCCCATCGATTCGATGTCGTTGACATAGGACAACGCCGGCAGCCAGCGCAGCTGCACCGCGAACACCAGCACCGCCAACGTCGCGATCAGGAACTCCGGCACAGAGACGACGCCCACCGAGGCCGTGGACGCGGCACGGTCGAACCACGAGCCCCGCCACACCGCCGACGCGATGCCGGCCGCCAGCGCGATGGGCACCGAGAACAGCGCCGTGATGGCAGCCAGCAGCAGCGAGTTGGGCAGCCGCGAGCCGATCAGCTCGGCCACCGGCTGGTAGGCCGTGACGGACTTGCCGAAGTCGCCGCGCGCCAGGCCGCCCAGCCAGCGCAGGTAGCGCGTAGGGGCCGAGGCGTCCAGGCCCATCTGCGCCCGCAGTGCCGCCAGCGCCTCGGGCGTGGCGTCCTGGCCGAGCTGCTCCTGGGCGGCGTCACCGGGCAGCACCGCCGTCACGGCGAAGACGATCACCGACACCGCCAGCAGCGACAGCAGCGACAACGCGACGCGCTGCGCGAGCAGCTTGAGGATGATCCCGTTCATAGGATGCCTTGTGCGGTGGGGGTGTCAGGCGGCGAGCCAGACGTTCTCGGCAAAGTTGTAGCCCATCAACCCGCCGAGCGGGATGGGCGACAGGCCCTTGACCTTGGTGCTGTGGCCGTCCAGGCTGGCCAGGAACAACGGGATGCCGATGCCGGCCTCCTGGTGGATCAGCGTCTGCATGTCGGCATACATCTGGCGGCGCTTGGCGAGGTCGGTCTCGCCGCGCGCGGCAACGAGCAGCTGGTCGAACTTCTCGTTCTTCCAGCGCGACTCGTTCCACTGCGCATCCGACTTGAAGAACTGCGTCAGCAGCATGTCGGCGCTTGGCCGCGGGTTGACGTTGCCGAAGCCGACCGCGCTGTTCAGCCAGTGGTTGGACCAGTAGCCGTCGGCCGGCATGCGCTTGACGTCGATGTCCAGACCGACCTCCTTGGCCGTCTGCTGCAGCATCAGCGCCATCTCGACCGAGTACAGCGCCGCAGGCGAACACACCACAGGCACGGCGCTCGAGACGCCCGCCTTCTTCAGGTGGAACTTCGCCTTCTCGGGGTCGAAGGCGCGCTGCGGCAGGCCGGCGAAGTGGAAGCGGTTGGTCGGGTCGATGGGCTGGTCGTTGCCGATGACGGCCTGGTCGAGGGCGATGGTCTTCTTCATCTGCTCGCGGTCGAACAGATGCTTCATGCCCAGCACGAAGTCGGGGTTGGCGCCAGGGCCGGTGTCGCGCCGCATGGTGAGGTCGGAGTACTGGCCCGACTGCGTCTTGAACACGGCGAAGCCCGGCGTGCCGGCGATGCGTGCCAGCGAGCGCGGGTTGACGGCGCCGACGAGGTCGATGCCACCCGACAGCAGCGCGTTGACGCGGGCGTTCTCGTCGCTGATGCCGACGAACTCGATCTCGTCCAGATAGGGCTTGCCGGGCTTCCAGTAGGCCTCGTTGCGCACGACGACCGAACGCACGCCGGGCTTGAACTCCTTGAGCTTGTAGGGGCCGGTGCCGATGCCGGTGTTGAAGTCTGTCGTGCCGTCCTTGACGATGTGGAAGTGGAAGGTGCCCAGGATGACCGGCAGGTCGGCGTTCGGCGAGGTCAGCACGATGGTCACCTCGTTGGCGCCGCTGGCCTTGATGCTCTCGATCTGGTCGGTCTGGACCTTGGCCTTGCTGGCCGTGGCGGGGTCCTTGTGTCGCGAGATCGAGAACACGACGTCGGCAGGCGTCAGCGCCTTGCCGTCATGGAAGGTCACGCCCTTGCGCAGCGTGAACACCCAGGTCTTGGCGTCCTTGGTGTCGAAGCGCTCAGCCAGGGCGGGCTGCGGCGTCAGGCTGCCATCCAGCGACGTGAGCCCGTTGTAGAGCATGTTGCAGCGCGAGTAGTCGGCTTGGTTGGACTGCTTGGCCGGGTCCAGCGTGTCGCTGGCCGCGGCCGTGGCGCCGGCCACGCGCAGCTTGCCGCCGCGCCTGGGCGCCTGCGCGTGGGCCGTCATCGCCGTGCCGGCCAGCGCGCCGGCGAGGCCGGCCTGCATGCCCGCCCCGACGAGCAGGCTGAGGATGTCGCGGCGGCTGGCGCCGCGCTTGAGCGCGTCGAACAGGCGCTGGCTGTCTTGCGGGCCGACAAGGGCTTCGAGGGGTTGGCGATGGCTCATGGTGTGTTTCTCGTTCAGTGTTCTGTGGGGTTGACGAGTTCGGGGCGGGTCTTGGGAGAGCCGCCCGCTCCAGGCTAGGCGAGGCGATCCTTCAGCCGGTAGTACAGGCCGACGGCGGGCAGGAACCAGGGCGGGCCGACATGGCCGGGAATGGCCGGCCAGGCACGGTCCGCCCACGGGTTGGCGGCGGTGTCGCCGCCCATCAGCGCGGCCATGCGCTGGCCCATCAGCACCGACATCTGCGTGCCGTGGCCGCTGTAGCCCATCGTGTAGTACAGGCCGTCGCGCTCGCCGGCATGGGGCAGGCGGTCCTGTGTCATGTCGACGAGGCCGCCCCAACAGTAGTCCAGCCGCACGCCGGCCAGTTGCGGAAAGGTCTCCAGCAGGCCGGCGCGCAGGACCTCGCCGCTGGCGGCGTCCTGCTGCGGGCTGCTGATCGCGAAGCGAGCGCGGCCGCCGAAGACCAGCCGGTGGTCGGCCGTCAGCCGGAAGTAGTGGTGGATGTTGGCCACCGTCGTGTAGGTGCGGCGCGCCGCCAGCAGCGCGGCCGCGCGCTCCGCGCCGAGCGGCTCGGTCACGACGATGAAGCTGCCGATGGGCACGATGCGCCGGCGCAGCCAGCCGAAGCTGCGGTAGCCGCCGTGGCGCGAAGCCCCGGTGGCCAGCAGCACCTGGTCGGCCGCCACGGTGCCGCGCGTGGTGTGCAGGCGGTGGGCGTGGCCGTGGGTGCGCTCAATCCGCTGCACGCAGGTGCCGGTGAAGATGCCCGCGCCCTGGCGCTCGGCGGCCTCGGCCAGGCCGTTGGCGAAGCGGCCCATGTGCATCTGGCCGCTGCGCCTGTAGAGCATGCCGCCGTGGAAACGCTCGCTCTGCACCTCGGCACGCACGGTGGCCTCATCGAGAATCTCGGTGTCGGTGTCGACACCGTCGGCATGCAGGCGTTCCACGCTGCGCCGCAGCGCCTCCAGCTGCGCCGGCCGTGTCGCCAGCTTGAGCTTGCCGGTGCGGCTGAAATCGCAGGCGATGCCTTCCTGCTGAACCAGCTGCGCCACGGCGTCGACGGCGTCGTCGTAGGCGCGGTACCAGGCGGCTGCCCGCGTGGCGCCATGGCGCGCGGCGGCTTCCGCATAGTCGACCGCCAGGCCGTTGTTCACATGGCCGCCATTGCGCCCCGAGGCTTCGGACGCGACGCGCGCACCGGCCTCCAGCACGGCCACCGTGGCACCGCGCTTGGCCAGCGCCAGGGCGGCGGACAGGCCGCTGAAGCCGCCGCCCACGATGGCGACGTCCACGCGCTGCGGCAGCTCGCGCGCCGCCGGCACGAACGCCGGCACGCTGTCGGTCCAGTAGGCATCGAGTTTCATGGCCTGGCCGCTATCGACGTTCAGAGACCGACCACGCCGGCCAGGCCGCCGATGTCGGCGATCTCGGTGTAGCGGTAGGCCGGGCAGCCGGGGCCATGGCCGCGGTTGACGAAGACCTTGTTGACGATGCCGATGTCGTCGGCCGACATCAGGTCGTAGCGCAGGCTCGACGACACATGGAGCAGGTCCTCGGGGTTGCAGCCGAGCGAATCGATCATGTACTCGAAGGCCTTCAGCCGCGGCTTGTAGGCCTGGGCTTGCTGGGCGGTGTAGACCCGGTGGAAGGGTGCGCCGAGCATGGCGACGTTGGACTGGATCTGATGGTCCATCGCGTTGGACAGGATCACGAGCGGGATTTCCTTGGCGACCTTGGCCAGGCCTGCGGGCACGTCGTCGTGCGGCCCCCAGGTGGGCACGGCATCGACGTAGCGCTGCGCCTCGGCGTCAAGGTATTGCAGCTTCCACTTGCGGCACAGGCGGCGCACCGCGTTCTTCAGCACCACGTCGTACGGCTGCCAGTCGCCCAGCACTTCGTCGAAACGGTAGGCCGTGAAGTCGGCGATGAACTGCTCCATGCGGTCGGCCGGCACGCGGTCGAAGAAGATATCCCGTGTGATCTCCGCCATGCGAAAGCGGGTCAGCGTGCCGTAGCAGTCGAAGGTGATGTACTTGGGTCGGATGCTCATGTTGCGCGTCTCGCTCAGTGGGTTGTCATCAGGGCTTCATTGCAGCATGTGCAGTGAAGTGGTTTGTGGGGAAAACGGGCTGTCGCAGGCGCTGAAACTGCCGTTCGAAGGCGGCTCGGCGGCATGCCCTGCGGCGTGCACTTGGACGGGGACGAGCGCCCTTCAATGGAACCCTGAAGGCACCAGCCGGTGGCGCAAATGGGGGACCGCGAATCGACCCTGCGTGACCCCGGAGTCCGGGCGGGCATTGGCGAATGCGGCTGGGCGACTTGCATGCGATTGACCTGCGATGTCATGGGTGAATGGGCGCTGATGGTAGGGACGGCGCCGCGAAATTTGTGGTCGCAGACTGGCCCGCCGCAGCATTGAATGCCGTGCGCGGCAGGCCTCACAGCGCAAGCTGCCGAAATGGGTGGCGGGTCGTATTTGGGCTGGCGCGGCACCCGCGAAAGGCCGCAACATCGGCAACCCCTTGCTCTTCAGGAGACCCCGCCACATGGGTGCCCCCGCCAACACGAATGCAGCTCCCGCCGACGACGGCGTGCGGCTGCGCAAGATGAGTGCCGCCGATCTTGCGGCCGCTCACGACCTGTCCGACACGCTGCGCTGGCCCCACCGCCTGGCCGACTGGAAGCAGGTCTTCCATCACGCCGAGGGCGTCGTCGCCGAGCGCGACGGCGAGATCGTCGGCACCGCCCTGCGCTTTCGCTGGGGGGCGCAGGACGCGACCATCGGCCTGGTCATCGTCGCGCCGGCGCAGCAGGGCCGGCGCATCGGCCACCGCCTGATGAGTGCGGTGCTCGACGGGCTGCAGGATTGCCGCGTTCGGCTCAACGCCACGCTCGAAGGGCGCGGCCTCTACGAGCGCCTGGGCTTCGTGCGCGTCGGCGAGCTGCGCCAGCACCAGGGCATCGCGCAACCTGCGCCGCTGGTGGCCCTGGATAGCGGCTGGCGTCTGCGGCCGGCGGGCGCTTCCGATGCGCCGGTGCTGAAGGCGCTCGACGCGCAAGCCTGCGGCATGCCGCGCGACGCGTTGCTGGACGAACTGCTGGCCGAGGCGGAGTCCACCGTCGTGCTGGACGACGGCGGCACGGTGCGCGGCTTCGGCCTGCTGCGCCGCTTCGGCCGCGGCCATGCCATCGGGCCGGTCGTCGCGCCGGACGATGAAGGCGCCAAGGCCCTCATTGCCCACCTGGCCGGCACCAACGCCGGCCGCTTCACGCGCATCGACATCGACCTGGACAGCGGCCTGGCCGAATGGCTGGAAGCGATGGGCCTGCTGCGCGTTGACGCGCCGGTCATGATGGAGCGCGGCCCGACTGCCAAGCCAGCGGCGCCGGGTGCGCCCAAGAGTTACGCCATCGTCACGCAGGCCCTGGGCTGAAGCACCGATGGCCACCTTCCTCTACATGGCCGACGCCGAGCGCGGCCGGCGCTGGGGCGAGCTGTTCCGCCGTGACGCGCCGGCGCTGGACTTCCGGCTCTGGCCGGATGCCGGCGACCCGGCACAGGTGCACTACCTCGCCACCTGGCAGCAGCCCGAGCAGCTGGCCGAGCGCTTCCCCAACCTGAAGCTGCTGTTCTCGACCGGCGCCGGCGTGGACCAGTTCAACCTGGCCGCGCTGCCGCCAACCGTCTCGCTGGTGCGCATGGTGGAGCCGGGCATCGTGCAGGGCATGGTGGAGTACGTGCTGCATGCCGTGCTGGACCTGCACCGCGACATGCCCGCCTACCGGCGCCAGCAGGCCCAAGCGCTGTGGCGGCCGCTGCCGGTGCGCACCGCGGCGCAGTGCCGCGTCGGCGTGCTGGGGCTGGGCTCACTTGGCGAAGCCGTGCTGCAGGCGCTGCGCGGCCTGGGCTTTGACTGCGCCGGCTGGAGCCGCAGTCGGCGCAGCATCGAGGGCGTGCGGTGTTTTGCCGGTGAGGGCGAGCGCGCTGCCTTCCTGGGCCGCAGCGACATCCTGGTCTGCCTGCTGCCACTGACCGACGCGACGCGCGGCCTGCTCAACAGCGCGTTGTTCAACGCACTGCCGCGCGGCGCGGCGCTGGTTCACGTCGGCCGCGGCCCGCAGCTGGTGAGCGCAGACCTTTTGCGCGCCCTTGACGACGGCCACCTCGGCGAAGCCGTGCTCGACGTGACCGATCCCGAGCCCCTGCCGGCGGACGACCCGCTGTGGCGCCATCCGCGCGTGCAGATCACGCCGCACATCGCCAGCATGACGCAGCCTGACACGGCGGCCGCGGTGGTGCTGGACAACCTGCGGCGTTTCGAAGCCGGGCTGCCGCTGGTGGGCCTGGTGGATCGCAGCAAAGGCTATTGAGCGCGAGCGGCAGCTTCTGCCGTGGCGGCCCGCAGTTCAGCGCAAGACGCTGCCGCGAGCGGCCAATGCAGCACCCACCGGCGAGCCCGAACGCCCAAACTGAGCGTCAGCCATCCACTGCAACACGCTGCTCATGACCGCCCTCCCCCTCGCCCAAACCACCGCCCGAGCCGCCATCACCACCCCGGAACAGCACGCTGCGCTGGCCGGCCTGGACCGCGCGCATCTCATCCACCCCGTGGCACCGTGGCGCCGGCACGAGGAGCGCGGCCCGATGGTGCTGAGCTCAGGCCACGGCGTCTGGCTGCAGGATGCCCAGGGTCGCGAGCTGCTCGACGCCTTCGCGGGCTTGTGGTGCGTCAACGTCGGCTACGGCCAGGAGAGCGTCGTGCAGGCCGCCGTCGAGCAGATGCGCCGACTGCCCTATGCGACCGGCTACTTCCATTTCGCCAGCGAGCCGGCCATTCGCCTGGCGGCCAAGCTGGTCGAGATCACGCCGGCCTCGCTGACCCGCGCCTACCTGACGCTGGGCGGATCGGAGTCGGTCGACGCCGCGGTGCGCTTCATCGTGCAGTACTACAACAACACCGGCCGGCCGGCCAAGAAGCACTTCATCGCGCTGGAGCGGGGCTATCACGGCTCGTCCTCCACCGGCGCGGGGCTGACGGCGCTGCCGGTCTTCCACCGCGGCTTCGACCTGCCGTTGGCCACGCAGCACCACATCCCGTCGCCCAACCCCTACCACCATGAAAGCGGCGGTGACGCGCAGGCGCTGATCGCCGCCTCCGTCGCCTCGCTGCGCGCCAAGGTCGCCGAGCTGGGCGCGGAGAACGTCGCCGCTTTCTTCTGCGAGCCCATCCAGGGTTCCGGCGGCGTCATCGTGCCGCCGCCGGGCTGGTTGAAGGCGATGGCCGACGCGGCGCGCGAGCTGGACGTCCTGTTCGTCGTCGACGAGGTCATCACCGGCTTCGGCCGCACCGGCACGATGTTCGCCTGCGATGCCGAGGGCGTGCAGCCCGACCTGATGACGCTGGCCAAGGGCCTGACGTCGGGCTATGTGCCGATGGGCGCGACGATGATGTCCGAGCGGGTCTACGCCGGCATCGCCGACGGTGCCCCGGCCGGCCAGCCCATCGGCCACGGCGCGACCTACTCCGCGCATCCGGTGTCTGCAGCGGTGGCGCTGGAAGTGATCCGCTTGTACGAAGAGGGCGGCATCCTCGCGAACGCCCAGCGCGTCGCCACGCGCTTTGCCGCCGGGCTGGAGGCCTTGCGCTCGCACCCGCTGGTGGGCGACGTGCGCTACCGCGGCCTGCTCGGCGCGCTGGAACTGGTGAGCGACAAGGCCAGCCGGCGCGGCTTCGACCCGGCATTGGGCCTGGCCGACCGGCTGTTCGCCCTCGGCTACCAGCACGGCCTGGTGTTCCGCAGCTTCGGCGACCACGTGCTGGGTTTTGCTCCCGCGCTGACCATCACCGAGGTCGAACTCGACGAGTTGTTCACACGCCTGCGCCGCGTGCTGGACGATGCGTTGGCGGCACCCAACGTGCGCGCGGCGATGTCCGGCGGCTGAACACCGGCGCCACACAATCGCGCCATTCGCCAACCTTTGGGCACCCACCATGGCAGAAGCTCTCAAACTCGACCGGTTGGACCTGCGCATCCTGGCCCAGCTGCAGAAGAACGGCCGCATCACCAACGTCGATCTCGCCGATGCGGTCGGACTGTCACCGAGCCCCTGCCTCATCCGCGTCAAGCGGCTGGAGCAGGCCGGCTACATCAGCGGCTACGGCGCCCATCTGCGGCTGGAGAAGCTGGGCGACACGC
Organism: Roseateles sp. P5_E4; assembly: GCF_054049255.1. Taxonomy (NCBI): domain Bacteria; kingdom Pseudomonadati; phylum Pseudomonadota; class Betaproteobacteria; order Burkholderiales; family Sphaerotilaceae; genus Roseateles; species Roseateles sp. P5_E4. The sequence goes on from NZ_JBFUMS010000001.1 coordinate 492,456, forward strand.
TGACGGTGTTCACCGAAGTCACGCTGACCGACCACCACCGCGAGGACTTCATCCGCTTCGAGAGCGCCATCCGCGAGGTCGACGAGATCCTCGAGTGCCACCTCGTCAGCGGCGGCTACGACTACCTGCTGCGCTTCATGACACGTGGCGTGAACCACTACCAGCAGGTCATCGAAGGCCTGCTCGAACGCAACATCGGCATCGAGAAGTACTTCAGCTACATCGTCATCAAGTCGCCGTTCGTGAAGACGCATTGCCCGATCGAGAAGCTGTTCCACGAAACGCGCTGAGCGCCCGCACTGACCTGAGCAGGCCCGCACCATGCGGGCCTGCTGCGCATTGGGCCGCCTCCCACTTCATGCCGCTGACACAAGCCACCTGAACCCGCGCCGCCGCGTCGTGATGACGCCGCAGACGCTGCCGGCAACACCCCTCCCAACCGCAGCAATCGCCTGCGCGCCGCTCGGTTTCGGCATCGGCGCAGATCGCGCTGCCCGCGCCTTCCACAACCGCAGTTCGTGCCGCTGCGGGCGGCCACAACGCGACGCTCTACGAAGCCCCCGGTGCTGGAATGCCCTGGCACCGAGCGGTGCGGCTTCCGGATCGAAGTTGCAGCCCCTCGTCGTCGCCGACAAGCAACCTACAAGAGGGAATCCATGACAGCTTTCACCCGTATCCGCCTTCTCGTCGTCACCGGCGCTGCCTTGTGCGGCAGCGTCGCCAACGCGCAATCCAACGTCACGGTCAGCGGCAGCATCGACGCAGGGGTGTTCCGCGACACGGCGGGCCGCACCAACGTTGGCACCATCCAGCGCAGCCACCTGGAATTCACCGGCACCGAGGACCTCGGCGACGGCCTGGCCGCGACCTTCCGCCTGCGCCACCGTTTCGATGCAGACACCGGCGCGTCCGAGGCCGGCACGGGCAGGCCGTTCTGGCACGGCGAGTCGACCGTCGGCATCAAGGGCGGCTTCGGCGCCTTGCGCCTGGGCCGCGCGCTCGACGCCATCCAGGCGCAGGACTGGGCCTTCGACGCCTGGAGCAACTACGACCGCATCGTGTCGCCCGCCTGGGACCTGTGGCACTGGAACTACTCCGCCGACCCGGCCGGCGGTGGCTCGGGCCGCGTGGCCAACGCCGTCTTCTACGACTCGCCGAAGTTCGCCAACGTCTCGCTTCACGTCAGCGCCTCGCCCGAGTCGCCCGCAGGCGCTGTGGCGAAGACGCGCGCCGCCACCCTGCTCTACAACGACGGCAAGCTGCGCATGATGCTGGGCAGCGGCAAGAACAGCGCCGGCGCCACCGAGACCTCGGTCGGCGTGCGTGCCGCCTTCGGCATGCTGTCGTTGATGGGCATGTATAACGTCAGCGAATCCGTCGCCGGCTCCAAGGCCAAGGTGACGACGCTGGGCGCGGTCTATGTGATGGGCGCCACGACGCTGAAGGCAGGCTGGGGCCAGGCCGACGTGGACGGCCTGAAGAAGGAGAAGATGGTCTCGGTGAGCGCCGGCTACAGCCTGTCCAAGCGCACCACGGTGTATGCGGACCTGGCCTCCAAGCGCCTGCTCGGCACCGGTACCAAAGAGGTCTACGGCGCGGGCATGACGCACTCGTTCTGACCGGGCCTCGCTACGACCCCTTCGCGAGATTGAACTGGCCCGGCACACCGCCCCGATGCGCTCGCAGCCGGATCGACCACCCTGCCAGCAAACGGCGCTCCCGACGCCGGCGCCGGGTTGCGCCGACCGGCGCCACGTCGCAGGCTCCGAAACAATTGCAGTCGGGAGCCGGGTCGCTCGGCGTAACCTGCTGGGCCAAGGCGTCTACGCTGCGGGCACCGCGGCGGCTGATCCCACGGGCATGCTGTTTCGGCGCCGCCACAGGGCGCATGTGCTCCAACGGGCAGGCCATGTCGATTTGGGTTCCCGTCGTTCGTCGATGGGAGACGAGGTGCCCTCAGGGGGCGCTCCGTCCGGTCAACTTAGCAGGAGTGAAGACATGTCATACATCGATGGTTTCGTGATCGCGGTTCCCACCGCCAACAAGCAGAAGTTCATTGAGCATGCGCGCCACTTCGACGCGATGTTCCTCGAGTTGGGCGCGACCCGTGTGATCGAAGGTTGGGGCGACGACGTCCCTGACGGCAAGGTCACCGATTTCCGCCGCGCAGTCCAGGCCACGGCCGAGGAGACGGTCGCCTTTTCGTGGGTCGAATGGCCGGACAAGGCCACGCGCGACGCAGGCATGAAGAAGATGATGGAGGACCCGCGCATGGATCCGTCCACACCCGGCAACCCGCCCATGCCCTTCGACGGCAAACGCATGATCTTTGGCGGCTTCGAACAGGTGGTCGAAGTGAAGGCTTGAGCGACGGGGCGACACCGCCCCTGGTCCGCGCGTAACGATGGGCATCTGGCGCAACCTTCGGTCCGCAGGCGGTGCCTCCGGGATATCGCGCCGGGCACCCCCTCCGGGGACCAGCAAACGCCGCGCACCCCGTCGTTGCGGGCCAGTATGTCGGCTCTCGGGACTCTGCATGGCTTCACACTGGCGGCCAGGAGCGGTCGTCGCCTCTGCTGCTTCGGGCGCCGGCTTCGTGCCCATAGCGGAAGGTCATGATCGACGACCGAGGACGGGACCGCAGCGCTAGCCGTCATTGATACAGCCAAGTCCGCCGCCCACTTCATGACACCCCTCGGCCGCTCGCGCGGTAAGTGCGATCATGGCGCCGTCGATGTGCCGAGGCTTGGCATTCCAGCGCGAGAGGGTCAGGCGTTGCTCGTGCTAGGGCTTGAAACTTGAGCCCCGACTCTGAGCCTTGCGTGACCCCGAGCGTGCGAGCCTGATCTCTGCGGGGTTCGGCCGCTCATACCTTGGCGAGGAAGGCCGCAGCATCACCCGCTTCACACTTCCAGTCTGCGAAGACCCCGACCAGATTGCATTCCACGCAGCGGCAAGCGATGTAGTACCAGCGCACGTCATGTGTGCCCGCGTACACGGAGACGCCGGACATCAGCTCGAACACCTCGTTCTCGCACACGCACTCGTGCGCCTCGGGCACGGATTCTTCAACGTAGTCCGCGCTGTTGCCCATCAGGTGTTCCTGCCCGCAGTCGGTGCAGGTGCGGATCGCCACGCCGGCTTCTTCATCGGTCTGTAGCGCGAAGGTCCGGCACCCGCAATCGCATTTGGACGCGGCAAACCGGACGGCCTCATGGCGATTCGCAACGCTGTAGCTGCGCAGCTCGGCCTGGGTGTCGCCGGACGTCGTCCCGTACCAGAACTCGCCCTTCTTCGTCAGTGCCATTGACGCTGCTCCATTCTTAAAGGTGGGCTTCCCGGCAGGCCTGACGCCAGGGTCGCCCCGATCATCTGGATTTTGCCTGGGGGCCCGGCCAGTCGTCGTTAAGGGACCGGGTCGGGGTGGCCGCCGACAAGAGCTGGCCGACAAGGTGCCCGCGACTTCGCGACAAGCCTGCATTCCTCGCTGCGCGCGGTGCAGCCCTCAAGCCGCCGTCGGCTCCAGGCTGGTTGCTGCCGTTCACGGCAGGCCAGACGGCAGGCAGCTATCCAAGCTGAGCGGTCACCTCAAGCGCGAAATTCGTCACTCGTTAGCAGAAGCTCACGTTGAAGTTGAGCCGCGGCCTGAGGCTTGCCGAAGAACACTTGCTCGGCCACCCGGTCACACATCCGGCGCCCGTTTCTTTGGGAGCCTGTTGAACTCCCAGAAGCGATCTCTGGTCTCGGGCGTAGGGTCCGCCGTGCTGAAGCACTCAACCTCGTCTTGACGGAGTTGGTCTGAATAGCAGTCATGTTGCACCCTTCCGCTGGAGCCTGGCTCGATACCAGCCACATTGAGCCATACGGCGCCGATCAACTTGGTCCCTCCTCGGCCCTGAACTCCAACGGAGAGGTATGGCAATCGCATGTCCGATCCGTTGTGCACTTCAAATATGGCGTCTCCGTTTGAAGCAAAGCCGGTATGACGCCATACGAACTTCTTCCGTGCAGCGACGATCTTCAGCTGCTTGTCGGTGAAAGGCTTCGACGGTTTGGCAGCAGGCGGCTCGACTCCATCTGTCGACCAATCGCAGTCACATCCGAATATCTGACCTCCACACGAAGGGCAGCGTTCAACATCGCACCCAGGAACATGGAGTTCGCCTTTGATGACGCCACAGTCGTGGCATGCCCGGTCGTTCGCGCCCCAGTCGTCCTCCTCCGCGCCATACCGAACGCGCCCCATCTCCTTGCCGTTCGGGTGACAAGTGAGAAGAAGTTGAGCCTCTTGAATTCTCTCCGGCCACCCTTCTACGACCTCGATGCCTCGGAACTCGACCATCTTCTTCGTCACACTCTTTCTCCGATGGGATGCCTACTCAAGAAAAGTCGGCAGCGAACGACAGCAATGGCCGAATGTTGCCACTCGATTGTCCTGATCGAATTACTGCAACCGCTGCGGTGCCGCCGTCCGCCGTCGGTCTCGAGCTTCAGCTTTGGGCACGTAGCTGTCGCCCAAAGCCGCAGACGCGATGACTGCAACGGGTCGGAACCGCCAGCTGGCCGACTGTGATACCTGCCGTTGATCCGAGAGGTACCTAGATCCTGGGTCGGCGGAGGCAAGGCCCACTCTGAAGGGCCGGTCCCGGAGGCGCCGCGGTCACTTCACGAATGCCCGTCGCTCCAGCTTTGCCGACGATCATTCGCCGGGCCGAAGCACGCGCTCCACCAACGCACAGAACCACCGCACCCCGTTCGGCAGCGCCTCGTCGTTGAAGTCGTAGCAGGGATGGTGCAGCGGCCTGTCGCCGCCCTGCCCCAGCCACAGATAGGCGCCCGGCCGCTCGCGCAGCATGAAGGCGAAGTCCTCGCTGGTGAAGGCGGGCTTGGGTGCTTCGGTGGCGTGCAGGCCGGCATCGGCAGCGGCGGCCAGTGCGAGCGCGGCCTCCGCCGACGTGTTGATGGTGGACGGGTAGTAGCGGGTGTAGGCCACGTCGACCGCCAGGCCATGGCCCAGCGCCACGCCGGCCGCCGCGTCGCGCAGCGCGGACTCGATGCGGTCCTGCACCGCTGCGTCGAAGCTGCGGACCGTGCCGGTGATGCGGGCTTCGGCCGGCAGCACGTTGTGGCTCTGGCCGCCCTCCAGCTTGGTGACCGACAGCACGGCCGAATCGGCCGGGTCGATGCGGCGCGAGACGATGGTGTTGAGCTGCACGACCAGCTGGCTCGCGGCCAGCAGCGCGTCGGGCGTGTGGTGCGGCTGCGCGGCGTGGCCACCCCGGCCGCGCAGCGTGATGTCGAAGCGGTCGGCCGCCGCCATGATGGGGCCGGGCCGTGTCTGCGCGTGGCCCAGCGGCAGGTCGGGCCAGTTGTGCAGTGCGTAGACCGCGTCGCAGGGGAAGCGTTCGAACAGCCCTTGCTCCACCATCACACGGGCGCCGCCCTGCCCCTCCTCGGCCGGCTGGAAGATGAAGTGCACCGTGCCGTCGAACTGCCGGGTGCGTGCCAGGTGCCGCGCGGCGCCGAGCAGCATGGCGGTGTGGCCGTCGTGGCCGCAGCCGTGGTGTGCGCCGGCATGGCGGCTGGCATGGCCCAGGCGCGACTGTTCGGCCATCGGCAGTGCGTCCATGTCGGCACGCAGCCCGACCGAGCGGCCGCTCGTGCCGTGGCGCAGCGTGCCGACGACACCGGTGCCACCCAGGCCTTCGTGCACTTCGAGCCCGAGCAGGCGCAACGCCGCCGCGACGATGCCGGCGGTGCGCCGCTCCTGGAAGGCCAGCTCCGGGTGGGCATGCAGGTCGCGGCGCAAGGCGACCAGGTCGGGCATCAGGTCGTCGACCGCAGTGGCGGGGATCTGTTCTTCAAGCATGGCCGAGCTTAGATCCGGGGCAGCGGCCATCCACAGCAGCGCTCGCTGTTCTGCGGGGCCGGCACGACAGATTCTTGCGAAGTCCGGCGCACATCCGGCACGCCCTCAAGCGGCCCTTCATGTCTACTTTCGTTCGCCTTGTCAGGTCCCAAAGGACACACTGAATGAACCCCGTCATCGAGCGTCTCATGAACGCCGGCCACCTGGATCGCGTCTTCATCGGCGGTGAGTGGCGCACTCCGGCGGGTGCGGCCCGCAGCGCCGTCACCAACCCGTCGACGGAGCAGGCCGTCGCGGAGATCGCGCTGGGCAATGCGCAGGACGTCGACGCCGCCGTGGCCGCAGCCCGGCGGGCCTTCACCACCTGGTCCGTCAGTGCGGTCGAAACCCGGGCCGCGCTGCTCGACCGAGTGCACGCCTTGATCCTGGAGCGCGCGGAGTGGTTCGCGCAGGCCATCTCGTTGGAAATGGGCGCCGCCATCAGCGTCGCGCGCAGCACGCAGGTGCCCATTGCCGCAGAGCACATCCGCGTGGCGCGTGACCTGGCACGCAGCTATCCCTTCCTGACCCATCGCGAGGGTGTGTCCATCCTGCGCGAGCCCATCGGCGTGTGCGGGCTGATCACGCCCTGGAACTGGCCGCTTTACCAGATCACCGCCAAGGTCGGCCCCGCGCTGGCGGCGGGGTGCACCGTCGTGCTGAAGCCCAGCGAGCTGTCGCCCTTGAGCGCGCTGCTCTTCGCCGAGGTGATGCGCGATGCCGGCGTCCCTGCCGGCGTGTTCAACCTCGTCAATGGCGAGGGGCCGGAGGTTGGCGCAGCGCTGGCGGCGCACCCGGATGTCGACATGATCTCGATCACCGGCTCGACGCGCGCCGGCGTGCTGGTGGCCCAGGCGGCCGCGCCGACGGTCAAGCGGGTCGCGCAGGAACTGGGCGGCAAGTCGCCCAACATCGTTCTGCCCGACGCGGACCTCCCGCGCGCCATACCTCTGGGCGTGGCCGCGGCCTTCCGCAACGTCGGCCAGTCCTGCAGCGCCCCGACCCGCATGATCGTCCCGCGCGAGCGCCTGGCGGAGGTCGAGCGGCTCGCCGCCGAAGCGGCCGCGGCCCTCGTCGTGGGTGACCCGCGCTTGCCGCAGACGACGCACGGTCCGGTCGCCAATCGCGCCCAGTTCAACCGCGTTCAGGAAATGATCGAGGCCGGCCTCGCCGAAGGCGCCCGGCTCGTCTGCGGCGGCCCCGGCCGGCCGCCGGGCCTGGAGCGCGGCTTCTACGTCCGCCCGACCATCTTCTCCGACGTGCAGCCGCAAATGCGCATCGCGCAGGAGGAGATCTTCGGGCCGGTGCTGTCCATCATTGCCTACGACGGCGTGGACGAGGCCGTGGAGATCGCCAACGACACGGTCTACGGCCTGGGCGCCCATGTGCAGAGCCGCGACCCCGCCGCCGCGCGTGCCGTCGCTGCGCGCATCCGCTCGGGGCAGGTGCACATCAACCATCCGGCGTGGAACCCAAACGCCCCCTTCGGCGGCTACAAGCGCTCGGGCAACGGCCGTGAGTACGGCGTCGAAGGCCTGCAGGAATACCTGGAAACCAAAGCCATTCTTGGCTACATGAACGAGGAGCACGCATGACCGCAGCCCTGCTGCTGCACCGCGCCGACGGTGCCCCCCTTTCGACGACCTTCCACCAGGCGGCCTTCGGCAAGGACGACCCGTTCGCGCCATGTCGCGAGATCGCCTGGGAAGGACCCGGCGCGATGATCGCCGGCCGGGTCAACTTCACTGGCGATATCGACGTGGCCAGCTTTCCTCATACCGAGACCCTCGTCGTCGTGGCGGGCCAGCTGACGCTGACAGCGGCTGGCGCGGCGCCGCTGGTGCTCGGTCCCGAGGCGGGCGCCGTCATCGCACGGGGGACTGCGGTGCGCATCCAGGCCGGGGTTGGCGTGCGCTTCGTGTGCTGCGCGGCCGCAAGTGATGGCCCATCGGCGCCCGGCATCACGCCCTTGCACGCCGAGGCCGACCTGAAGCCCTCCAACCCGCCACCGGCGCAAACGCTGCTAGGCCCGAGCCCGGCCTGCCGCAGCGACAACGTCTTCACTGAGGAGCAGACGCAGTACCGCGCCGGCACCTGGGACTCGACGCCCTACCACCGCGTCGTCCGTCCGCATCCCCTCAACGAATTCATGCACCTGCTGGCCGGCAACGTGCGATTCGCCAGCCCCAACGGCAGCGTGCTGTCGGCGGGCGCTGGCGATGCGCTCTTCGTGCCGCAGGGCGCGCCCATCGGCTGGGAGAGCCACGACCACGTCGCGAAGTTCTACGTGGTGCAAACCGTCCCGGCCTGAAACGACTGTCAAGATCCAATATGTCCCAGCCATTGCGCCTCATCGAGACCTCGCCCAAGCCGCCGGCCAGCGCCGACGTTGTCGTGATCGGCGGCGGCATCATCGGTGTCTTCACCGCCTACTACCTGGCCCGGCGCGGCCTGTCGGTCGCCGTGGTCGAGAAGGGCCTCATCGGCGCCGAGCAGTCGAGCCGCAACTGGGGCTGGTGCCGCCAGCAGAACCGGGACGCCCGCGAACTGCCGATGGCCACCAAGAGCCTTGAACTCTGGGATCAGTTTGCCGCCGACACCGGCGAGGACACGGGCTTCAAGCGCTGCGGCTTGCTCTACCTGAGCGACGACGATGCCCAGATTTCCGGCTGGGCCAGCTGGCGCGAGCTGGCGAAGACGGCTGGCGTGACCACCCACATGCTCAGTGGCCGCGAGGCGTCGGAGCGGGGCCAGGCGACCGGCCGCGTGTGGAAAGGCGGCGTCTTCTCGCCGAGCGACGGTACGGCCGACCCGGCCAAGGCGGCACCTGCCGTGGCAGCCGCGCTCATGAAACTCGGCGGCACCGTCCACCAGAACTGCGCCGCTCGCGGCATCGAGCTGGAAGGCGGCCGCGTCAGCGGCGTCGTGACGGAAGCCGGGACCATCAAGACCCGCACCGCGGTTCTCGCGGGCGGTGCGTGGGCGTCATCGTTCTGCAACCAGCTCGGCGTGCGGTTCCCGCTCGCCACGGTGCGTCAATCCATAGTGCGTCTGGCACCGGTGGAACAGCGCCTGCCGGACGCCCTGGCGGGCCCGCGCGTCGCCGTCACCCGGCGCCCTGACGGCCACTACGTCCTGGCAATCAGCGGGCGTGGGCGCGTCGACCCCACGCCGCAGCTGCTGCGCTTCGCACCGCAGTTCGTGCCGATGTTCGCCAAGCGCTGGCGCAATGTATTTCCCGGTGGGCTGGAAGGCATCCGCTGGGGTCACGAAACCCGTGCGCGATGGAAGCTGGACGAGCCCACGCCGATGGAACGGGCGCGCATCCTCGACCCCAAACCCGACCCTGCCGGCGTTCGCGAAACCCACCGCCGCGCCGTCGACTTGTTGCCGGCGCTGCGCGCGGCCCGCATCGCCAGCACCTGGGCGGGCTACATCGACAGCACGCCCGACGGCGTGCCGGGTATCGGGGAACTGCCGCAGATGCCCGGCTTCATTCTGGCCGCGGGCTTTTCCGGCCACGGGTTCGGCATCGGCCCCGGCGCAGGCCACCTGATCGCCGACCTGGTCACGGGTGCCCGGCCAATCTTCGATCCCGCACCTTTCAACCCCGCACGATTCAACGAATCGTCCTGGGGCAAGGTGGCTGATTTCTAGTGCCAAGCGTGTCACTGCAGGCATGCAGCTGGCTGCGGCCTTCCCCGCATCAATGTGAAAGCCGCAGGCACGACGAAAAGGGACAGCAGCGGCGCCGTCAACATGCCGCCAAGCATGGGCGCGGCAATCCGGCTCATGACCTCGGAGCCGGTGCCCGAGCCGCAGACGATGGGCAGCAGGCCGGCGAGGATCACGGCCACCGTCATTGCCTTGGGCCGCACCCGCAGCACGGCGCCCTCGCGGACGGCGTCGAGCACCACGTCCCGCGTCATGGGCATGCCGGCGCGCATCCGGTCTTCGAGCGCGTGCTTGAGGTACAGCAGCATCACCACCCCGAATTCCGCCGACACCCCCGCCAGCGCGATGAAGCCCACGCCGGTGGCCACGGACAGGTTGTAGCCCAGCAGGTAGAGGAACCACACCCCGCCGGTCAACGCGAGCGGCAGCGTGGCCATGATCAGCGCAGCCTCCTCGGCACGCCGGAACGTCAGGTACAGCAGCACGAAGATGATGAGCAGCGTCGCCGGCACGACGACCTTCAGCCGCTCGTTGGCGCGCTCCATGTACTCGAACTGCCCGGAGTACGCCAGGCTCATGCCCGGCTCCAGGCGCACCTGCTGGGCCACCGCGCGCCGCAAGTCACCAGCGACCGACGCCAGGTCACGGCCGCGCACGTCGACGTAGACCCAGCCGGATGGCCGGGCGTTCTCGCTCTTGAGCATGGGCGGGCCGTCGACAAGCGCGACGGTGGCCAAGCTGCCCAGCGTCACCTGCTGGCCGCCGGGTGTGAGCACCGTCAGGTTGCGCAGCTTCTGCGGCGTGTCGCGCAGTTCGCGCGGATAGCGCAGGTTGATCGGGAAACGGGCCAGTCCTTCGACGGTCTCACCGACGTTCTCGCCTCCGATGGCGCCTGACACCACCGCCTGCACGTCGCTCACGTTCATGCCAAACCGCGCCGCTGCCGCCCGGTCGATCTGCACGTCGACGTAGCGGCCGCCAGTCAGTCGCTCGGCCAACGCCGAGCTGACACCGGGCACATTCTTCGCCACCGCCTCGATCTGTGCAGCGACCCGATCAATGGCGGTCAGATCCGTGGCGGAGACCTTCACGCCGATGGGGCTCTTGATGCCAGTGGCCAACATGTCGATGCGGTTGCGGATCGGTGGGATCCAAATGTTGCTCAGGCCAGGCACCTTCACCGTGCGGTCCAGTTCCTCCACCAGCTTCTCCGGCGTCATGCCCGGGCGCCACTGGTCGCGCGGCTTGAGCTGGACGGTGGTCTCGAACATCTCCAATGGCGCCGGGTCGGTGGCGGTCTCGGCCCGCCCGGCCTTGCCGAACACCCTTTGCACCTCGGGCACCGTCTTGATCATGCGATCGGTGATCTGCAGCAGCTCGGCGGCCTTTTGGGCCGACAGGCCAGGGAGCGCCGATGGCATGTACAACAGGTCGCCCTCGTCCAGGGGCGGCAGGAACTCACCCCCCAGGCGCATCAGAGGCCATAAGGTTGTCGCGAACGCCGCCACGCCCACCACGATCGTGGCTTTGGGCCAGCGCAGCACGACTTCCAGCGCCGGCCGATACATCGCGATCAGCCCCCGCGTGATGGGATTGCGCCGCTCGTCCGGGATGCGTCCGCGAATCCAGTAGCCCATCAGCACCGGGATCAGCGTCACCGACAGGCCTGCGGCAGCTGCCATCGCATAGGTCTTCGTGTAGGCCAGAGGCCCGAACAGCCGACCCTCCTGCGCCTGCAACGTGAAGACCGGCACAAAGGACAGCGTGATGATCAGCAGCGAGAAGAACAGCGCTGGCCCCACCTCGACGGCGGCGTCAGTGATGACCGCCCAGCGGGCCTCACCCTTCAACTCTTCATCCGGGTGCGCGCGCTGCCAAGCCTCCAGCTTCTTGTGGGCGTTCTCGATCATGACGACGGCCGCATCCACCATGGCGCCGACGGCAATGGCGATGCCGCCCAGCGACATGATGTTGGCGTTCAGCCCCTGGTATTGCATGGTCAGGAAGGCCGCCATGACGCCCAGCGGTAGCGAGATGATGGCTACCAGCGCGGAGCGCAAGTGCCACAGGAACACCGCACAGACGAGCGCGACCACGATGAATTCCTCGACCAGCTTCATCGACAGGTTGTCGATGGCCCGCTGGATCAGCGAGCTGCGGTCATAGGTCGTGACGATCTCGACGCCTTTGGGCAGGCTGGCCTGTAGCTGCTTGAGCTTGTCTTTGACCGCGGCAATGATGGCCTGGGCGTTCTTGCCGGTGCGCAGGATCACCACGCCGCCCACCGCCTCGCCTTCGCCATCCAGCTCAGTGATGCCGCGGCGCATCTCCGGGCCGATCTGGACGGTGGCGACCTGGCCCAGCAGCACCGGCACGCCATTGCGGTTGGCCAGCACGATGCTGCGGAAGTCGTCCAGTGACTTGAGGAAGCCGCTGGCGCGCACCATGTACTCGGCCTCGGCCAGTTCCAGCACCGCGCCACCGGCCTCCTGGTTGCCGTTCATCAGCGCCTCGCGCACCTGGTTGTGCGTGATGCCGTAGGCGACCAGCTTGGCCGGATCCATGACCACCTGGTACTGCTTGACCATGCCGCCGACGGTGGCGACCTCGGCGACATTGGCGACGGCCTTCAGCTCGAACTTGAGGAACCAGTCCTGCAGCGCGCGCAGCTGCGACAGATCGTGCTGCCCGCTGCGGTCCACCAGCGCGTACTGGAACACCCAGCCCACGCCGGTCGCGTCGGGCCCAAGCGAAGGCTTGGCCGTCGCCGGCAACCTGCCCTGGACTTGGTTCAGGTACTCCAGCACGCGGGAGCGTGCCCAGTACAGGTCCGTGCCGTCCTCGAAGATCACGTAGACGAAGGAGTCCCCGAAGAACGAGAACGCACGCACGGTCTTGGCGCCCGGCACCGACAGCATGGTCGTCGCCAGCGGGTAGGTGACCTGGTTCTCGACGATCTGCGGCGCCTGGCCGGGGTAGCTGGTGCGGATGATGACCTGCACGTCCGACAGGTCCGGCAGCGCGTCGATGGGCGTGGAGCGCAACGACAGCACGCCGGCGACAGCGAGAAAGAGCGTGGCCAGCAGCACCAGGAAGCGGTTGCCGACCGACCAGCGGATCAGTGCGGCGATCATTGGGCGCCTCCCTTGGGTTCAAGGCGCAGCGCGGCGCTGGCGGCAGGCGCACCGGGGCTCGCCTGCCGCTGCATCACCCCCTGCATGCTGGCCTCGGAATCGATGAGGAACTGGCCCGAAGCGACAACCTGCTGGCCCGGCTGCAAGCCCTGCAGGACCTCCAGCTTGTCGCCCAGCTCGCGGCCCAGGCGAACCTGGACCGGCGTGAAGCGCCCGGGCTGCTCGACGACGTAGACCACCACGCGCTGGCCGGTGCGGATGACCGCCTCGGCGGGGACGACCAGTGCTTCCTCGCTGGACCCGCCCAGCCGCATCGTTGCAAACATGCCGGCCCGCAGGCGCCCCTGGGGGTTGCGCAACTCGACCCTGACGCGCAGCGTGCGCGTCTCGCTGCTGGCCTCCGGCAGCACCGCGCTGATCTTGCCGCGCAGCGTCTCGCCCGGGAAAGCCGTCAGCACCACATCGACCGGTTCGCCCACCCGCGCCATGCCGGCCTGAGCTTCGGGCAACGCAGCCTCGATCCAGACCGTGGACAGCCCGGTGATGCGGGCCAGGCTCATACCTTGGGACACCGTCATGCCCGGACGGACCATCAACTCCTGCACCAGGCCTCCGGTGGGCGCATGCACCGTCGTCAGCGCCTGGACTTGACCCGTTCGCTCGACCTGCTGGATGAGGGAAGCTGGCATGCCCATGAGCACGAGGCGCTGGCGCGCCGCGCTAGCCAGGGCTTCGTCGCCGGTACCGCGCACCGCCAGGAACTCCTGCTGGGCGCCGGCCCATTCCGGCACGAGCAGTTCGGCAATGAAGGCGCCGGCGGCCACGACGTCACCGGGTGCCAGGCGGGCGACTCGCTGGACGAAGCCTGCCGTGCGGGCCTGCAGGATCGAGATATCGCGTTCGTTGAGCTGGACGGTGGCTGGGACTTGCAGCGCGGTGCCGATGCGCTGCTTTTCTGCAGTTGCGGTGCGCACACCGAGCATCTGGGCCACACGGGGATCGACGGCCACGCCGCCGGTCGGTGCGTCGTCTGCATATTTCGGGACCAGCTGCATGTCCATGAAGGGCGACTTGCCGGGCTTGTCGAATTTCTGCTGCGGCGACATGGGGTCGTACCAATAGAGCACCTTGCGGTCACCGGTCACCGCGCCGCTGGCGGCGGCTGGCGAGGTTGCGGAATGCCCGACAGGCGATACCCCGGCGCGCCACTGTGCGACGCCATAGCCAAGCCCGGCGCCGAGGGCGACGAGGACCATGGCCGCGGCAGACAACTTGCTGTTGGAGGTCATGGGGTCACTCCGCAATGAGATAGGCCAGGCGGGCCTGCTGCGCAAGCACCTGGGCTTGGAGAGCGAGATCGCGCAACTGCGCCTCGATGGCGTTCTTGCGCGCGGCGAGCACGGCACCGAGGTCGGCACGACCCGACTGGTAGCTGGCCAGCGTCACTTGGGCGCGCTCCTGCGCGAGGGGCAAGGCGACGCTGCGCTGGCGCTGCTGCACGCGCTCCAGGCGCTGCAGCTCGGCCACCTGGCCGTCGACGTCGGCACGGATTCGGCGCAATGCGTCCTCGCGTTCGGCCTGCAGCCGTTCTACCTCCTTCTGGCGCGAGGCGATCACAGGTTCCTGACGGGTGGACTTGGAGACCGGCAGCTCGAACGTCAACTGGAAGGACACCAAGTCGCCAAATGCGCGCGGCCGATTGCCGTAGGCCACTTCCCAACCCCAGTCCCCTCGGCGCGTTGCCACGGCCTCATCGACATCCGCGCGGGCCATGGCCAGCATCGGGTTGAAGGCGAGCAGCTCGGCGTGCCGGTCAAGCCCACCCAGCAGCCTCGCGAGATCAGGGTGCAAAAGGGGCGTCTCGGCACCTGTCGTCAAGTCAGGTTGCTCCCCCGTCCAGCGACGCAACTGGGCGCGTGCCTGCTCAACGCCCGCTTGAAGCTCGTCCCTGCGGTCGGCAAGGTCCAGCACCTCCTGACGTGCTGTCAGCGCATCGGCAGGCGTTGTAGCGCCAGAAGCGACGCGCGCGGCCAGGGTGTCCTGCAGCAGCTGGTTCTGCTGTTCGAGGGTGGCAAAGGCGGCGAGCTTGCGCTCGGCGAAGTGCAGGTTGAGCCAGGCCAGCGCGGCCTCGCGGCGCACGGCCAGCCGTTCGGCCTCCAGCATCGCGCGCTCACGGTCCGCTTTGGCGCCGGCAGCGTCGCGTTGTGCGGCCCGCTTGGCGGCGTTGGGCACCTCCTGCATGACGCCAACCCGGCGCATCGTCATCGGCTCGCGGTTCCAGCTGAACCGATCCGGCCCCGAGATGGGAAAGTTCTCGACGCCCACTGCCAGCTTCGGATCGGGCAGTTGCCCGGCAGCGACGCGCGCCTGTTGCGCGCCGTCGGCGGCGGCCTGTCGCGCTGTCAGCGCCGCCGAGCGCTGCTCGGCCAGCAGCTGTGCTTGCTCGAAGCTCAGTGGTGCGGCATGGGCCGTTGAGGAGGCCAGGAAGACGGCCGCCGCGAAGGCGGCCGCGACGAGACAACGGGGCTGCAATGCCGCCCGAAAGAAGATGGCCATGAAGGCTCTCCACAAAGACCCTGGAAGCGATCGGGCACGATCGCGAGACGTGGTCGCACCGCCGCGAACGCGGCCGCGCGAGCGTCAGGGCTCAATTGCGGAAGACTTGGAGTGCGAGATAGACCGGCGGCGTGCCGTCAGGCGGGCCGGTGTGGGCGGTGATCACCGCCGGAAGTGCCTCGGCCGCTTCGGGCGGCAGCCAGAGGGCCAGGCGGGTCAGCAGTGGGTCGAGGATGACGGTGGGCGCCAGATCCGGTGCAGGCACGTTGCTGACCGTCTGCTTGTCGCGGTCGCAGTGCGCCTTGCACAGCTGCGGCTGTTCGGTGTCCATCGCGGACATCTGCTCGCAGTCGGCCATGCCTGCCATGCTGGCCGTCGGTGAGCCTGCGGGCGCAGGCGCCGGGCATGCATAGGCCGCGGTGGCTAGTTGAAGACACACCATCACTGCCGCGAGCAAGCTCGCGATGCAGCGCAGGTAGGCCTTTCTCACTTTCACGTCGCCAGTCTAGCGGCGCCGTGAAGCGGCACGAGGGCGTGAGCTTGCGCCAGCGCAAAGGGAAGCGTCATATCGCCTGTGGGCCAGGTCAAGGGGACGTTTTTCGCTACGAGGCCGAGCGCAGGCGTGCGGCGATCGCCTCCATCTGGTTGATCTCGGCACGTTGTGCCTTGACGATCTGGCCGCACAACGCGAGGAGCTCCGGGTCGGCGAGCCTCGCCTCCCGACACATGAGGATGGCCCCGGAGTGATGGGGAATCATCGAGTCGACAAATTGCTGGTCGTCGACCAGCGCCTGGCGGCGCGTCGCCAGCAGTGAGGCGATGAACAAGGCCGCCAAGCCCGCATAGAGCGCAAGGTTCAGCCGCCTGTTGCGATACATCTTGCCCATCGTTGCCAGCATGATCACGCCCATGGGAGCGAGCATCGTCACAGCCATGTAGAGCATGTTGACGTTGTTCCGGAAGTCATGCCAGCCATCGATCATGGTGAACATGGCCAGGTACATCGGAATCAAGCTCAATGCGAGGTTGATTGCAAACATCCCATAGGAATGTGCGGATGAGTCGTGATGGGCGGAGCCGGATTTGCTAGCGTGGTCGTGGTCGTGAGCCTGATGGTCCATGTTGAACTCCTTGCTGCTGGATTCGATGGGACTGCGCGTAGTGGGCAAGTCACGCTCCCAAACCAGGATTCCCTGCGTCGCGCCTGCGGCGACCGCAGTTGGACGCAATCCCGTACCGGCCGTGGCTTGGCTCCGACTGCGTTGGCATCATCAAGGTTCCAACATTGGCAAGGTCAAGAGGTCGTGGTCATCCGCCACGAGCCTGGCTCCGCCGATACCGAGGAGCTGGCCGAGGCCATCAGGGACGCGGGATATAGCCCGACATCCGTCGCGCCGACCAACGCAGAGCTTTGCGGCTCGTGACCGGATCGGCGCCTACCTCGAGGCGGCGGCCGTCATCATCTCGCTGCCCTTGTTGGGGCAGATGCTGCAACTCAAGGCGCGGTCGCGAACCTCAGCGCCTGCGCATCCGCCCCGGAGAGAAGGTCCCCGCGGATGGCGTCGTCATCGAGGTGGGCGAGCGCCATCGCCCATTGGCATCGCTGATTGCCAGCCGGCACGTTGGCTCCCCGGATTCGCCGGCACGGCCGCGTTCAATGCGACCAGGTGAAGCGCGCGCCGTCGCTGTTGTCCGGCATGGGGCCAGGACTGTCGGCCCGGATATCCCCGGTTTTCGGATCGATGCGCAGGAAGCGGTTGGTGGCCAATGACATCAGCACCAGTTCGCCCGTCGGCGTTTCAATCCATTGGAAGCTTTGCGCCGTGCCGGGCTGGCCGGCCACCAACGTCAACGCACCGTCGTCTCCGACCGTGACAAAGCGTCCGCCCGAGCGCAGGGCAACGCGGCCCAGCTTGCGGTCGACGATCTCGAACCGCGTCGGCGCGTCCGACCCCAGGCGTCCACTGCTGACCGCCAATCCGGTCGGAGCGTGAAAGGACGTCAGCCGGATCGATCGGCCATAGGGTATGGGCCGCATCAGGCCGCGGGTATGCGGCTGATGGACGGCGATGCTGTCGAAATCGGCGGCACCGCCCTCGGCGCCGGTCGTGTTGTAGTTGAACAAGCTATAGCGAACACCCTGGAAGGTGAAGGTCTGGTAGAGCAGCACGACCTCGTTGCCGATGGGCGTGAAGGTGGTGCCGTCCAACGAATAGCTGAAGCGCGCCCGTTCGGTGAGGAAGTCGCAATCGGCCCGCAGCCAGAGGCGCGTCCCGGTCATCTTCACCCGCACCCGCTGATCCAGGCGCTGGTCGTAAAAGACAACGTTGAGTTCGTCGGCGAGTTTCTCGACGCCCAACGTCGCATAAGGGAGATTGAGCAGACCCAGGCCGGCCGTGTCGCCTGGCTTCAGGTTGGCCACATCGAGCAGGACGGTCGGCGTGGACATCGGCCCGATCGCCCGCTGTGTCAACGTGTTGCGCGCGTCGTAGAACGAGGTCGCCGGCAGGGCATGCAGCCGCAGGAAACCGGGCCGTTCCGACAACGACCACTTGTCGTCGACCGGGACGTGGTTCCACTGCCACAGGGGTTGGAGCTGCGGCCCCGAGAAGTCGTCGCTGCGCTGAAAGGGCACACGCACGGGCTGCGGCGTGGCCGTCTTCGGCTTCACCCACGTCCGCGGCGTGCGCGTCAGGTTGCCAGGCAGGCCAAAGTAGGGCCAGCCGTCCTTCCAGGTGATCGGGGACAGGCTGAGCAGGCGACCGACGGAATTGAAGTCCATCATCGAGAAGCCCCACCATTCGCCCGCAGGCGTCTGGATGATGCCGCCCTGGTGCAGCGCCAGGCTGTGTTTAGCGGCGGGGTCAGGGCCCCAGGTCTCGAACGGTGGCTGGCGCGTGCCCAGGCGCAAGCTTGACGCCATGCCGAAGTCCTCGTGCAAGCTGATCGATTGATGGACCTCGTAGGGCCCCAGCACATGATCCGCCCGCGCCGCCGGCATGCGAAAGCCGCCCGCGTAGTTGGCGCTGATGATGTAGTACTTGCCGTCGATCTTGTAGAAGTGCGCGCCCTCCCCCATCCCGGCGTCCTTGGTGAACAAGACACGCTCGGTGCCAGTCACGATGTCGGTCAAGTCGTCCGTCAGCTGGGCCAGCCGCATCTCTTGGTGATCCCAGACGACATAGGCCTTGCCGTCGTCGTCGAACAGCACGGAAAGGTCGTGGAAACTGCGCTTCATTGGCGTGCGCGTCCACGGCCCCTTCGGATCGGTGGCCGTGAACATCTGGGTCACCTGGCCGTTGACGTTCGTGAAGATGTAGAACTTGCCTGCGTGGTAGCGGAAGGACGGCGCCCAGATGCCCAGGCCATAGATGTGGCTGCCGCCCTCCAGCCGGTAGGCCGGGCCGAGGTCGAGCTTGTCCATCGCGTAGGCGACGAACTCCCAGTTGACCAAGTCCTTCGAGCGCAGGATTGGCACGCCCGGCATGGTGTGCATGGTGGTGCCGGTCAGGTAGAACCAGTCACCGACGCGGATCAGGTCCGGATCTGAGAACTCGTCATAGAACAAGGGATTGGTGAAGGTGCCGTCGCCGTTGTCCGGCGTCCAGGTGGCGGTCGACAAGCCCTTGGACGAGCTCGCCGCTGGCCCCCCGCCCTTCAACACAGATGCCGGCGCCGCGCAGGGCAACAGCGTCAAGGCGATGCATGACAGCAGCCCGGATATGAAATTTATGGGCGATCTCGACCCATGCCACATGACGCTTCACCTTTCAGATGCCCAGTTCGAACTGCCGCCGACAGGGGCGTAGCGGGCGATTACCGACAGACTTTGGTATGACCAAAGTGAAGTTTACGCATAAACTGGTCAGACCTTTTTCGGGTTGACCTCCCACGTCGTCATCCAAGCCTTCGGCTGTGCTTAGACCGGGTTGGGCGATTCCAGGTCTCTCAAAACCACTCCGGGTGAACGCCCGCGACAACCTCTTGAAGGTTCACACCCAGCCATGCGCCTCCCCAGCCTCCTGCACCGCATCGCCCTTTGCTGCGCGGCCCTCGCTTGCGGGGCTGCGCTGGCCGCCGAACCGGCACCCGGCGCCAATCCGATACTGCGCGACCGCTTCACCGCCGACCCCGCGCCGCTGCTCGTGGGCGACACGGTCTACCTCTATGTCGGCCGTGACGAGGCCAAGGGCGACGACTTCTTTCTCATGAAGGAGTGGCTAGCCTATTCGTCCAAGGATCTGCGCCACTGGACCGCCCACGGCGCCTTCATGAAGCCCACCGACTTCAAGTGGGCCGTGGGCGACGCATGGGCCGCGCAGGTCGTGCAGCGCAACGGCCGCTTTTACTACTACGCCACCGTGCAGCACAACGACACGCAGCCGGGCAAGGCCATCGGCGTGGCGGTGGCTGACAACCCGCTGGGGCCCTTCAAGGACGCGCGCGGCTCGGCGTTGATCACCGACGCCACGACGCCCAGCCCTTACGGCTGGAACGACATCGACCCCACCGTCTTCATCGACGACGACGGCACCGCCTGGCTGGCCTGGGGCAACCCGGTGCTCTACCTGGCCAAGCTCAAGGCCAACATGACCGAGCTGGACGGCCCCATCGAGAAGATCGCGCTGCCCAACTACACCGAGGGGCCGTGGCTGTCCAAGCGCAAGGGGACGTACTACATGACGTACGCCTCCATGGCGCACCAGAACGTCTGGGAGCACCTGTCCTACGCCACCGCGCCCAGCCCGCGCGGGCCCTGGACCTACCAGGGCGTGCTGACCGGCCCGACGAAGGACAGCTTCACCATCCACGCCGGCATCCTCGACGACTTCAAGGGCCAGTCCTACCTCTTCTATCACAACGGTGCGGTGACGCTGACCGACGGACAGAAGGGCAACGGCAACCGCCGCTCGGTCACGATGGAGTACCTGTACTACGACGCCGATGGGCGCATGTGGCCCATCACGCAGACCGAGGCCGGTGTCAGCAAGCCGCCCAAGCCACCCACCGGCAAGGTGCCCGCGCTGCCGGACCCGGGCCGCTCCGACCCCCGCGTGACCGTCCAGCAGTTCGCCCAGGGCTATCCCGAAACCTGGCCGGGCAGCCCGGCACTGGCCTCGGTCACCCGGCCTTTCGAGCAGGCCCCTGAACCCGTTGGGTTGCACCGCGACGGCGGTGGCGCCAGCCGCCTGGTGCAGACCTTCGTGCCGCGCGCCGACATCGCACTGGGCCGTCTCAGCCTGTATGCCGGCGACGGCCACGGCACGGATGCCACGCGCAGCTTGCGCCTGTCGCTGCGTGACGTGGAGGCCGGCACCGAACTGCTCGGCGCCGGAGAGGGGCTGGCCATCGCCTACCGGCCGCAAGGGGCGGGGCTGCTGAGCTTTGACTTCAGCGCCCATCCGCCGGTCGTGCTGAAGTCCGGTCGCCGCTACGCGCTGGCCCTGCAGGGCGAGAAGGACGCGCTGACGATCAATCTGCGCGCCAGCCGCAGCGACGTCTACGCCGACGGCGAGGCCAGCCTGGACGACCGGCCGCTGAAGGACCGGGAGGGCCGCCCCGCGGATTTCGCGTTCGCGCTCTACGCACGATAAGCGGGCTGAGGCCGCAGGCCGTCAGTGCCTGGCGGCCGCCGCCCTGAGTCGCAATAACTACTCCAGAGACAAACCATGGACAAACACCGAGACAGCCTGAGCCGGCCAATTTTTTCCCTGCTGATGGCCCTCTCCCTCTCCGTCGGGTCTCAGGCCGTTCTGGCGGCGGAGGCCGCACAGGCAGCACCAGCGGTACAGGCGGCTTCTGCCCACAACCCCGTCATCTGGGCCGACGTCCCGGACATCGCCATCATCCGTGTCGGCAAGACCTACTACATGAGCAGCACGACGATGCACATGAGCCCGGGCCTGCCGATCATGAAGTCGACGGACCTGGTGAACTGGACCATGGCCTCCTACGCCTATCAGACCCTTGCCGACAACGACGCCCTCCGCCTCGACAACGGCAAGAACGCCTACGGTGAAGGCTCCTGGGCCAGCAGCCTGCGCTACCACGATGGCGTGTTCCATGCCTCGACGTTCGCCGCCAACACGGGGCGCACGCACATCTACACCACGCGCGATCCGGAACGCGGCCCGTGGAAGGAGACGAGCTTCGAGCCCCTGCTGGGAGACCACAGCCTGTTCTTCGATGACGACGGTCGCGTCTACATGGTTTACGGCGGTGGTCGCATCATGCTCACCGAGATGAAACCCGATCTCTCCGGCATCAAGCCCGGCGGCGTGAACAAGGTCATCATCGAAAACGTCAACGGCCTCTTCGGCGCCGACCAGGGCGGGCTCAAGGGTGAGGGCTCGCAGCTTTTCAAGGCCAACGGTCGCTACTACCTCTTCAACATTGCCTCGCCGGGGAGCCGTTGGGCACGCACGGTCACCATCCACCGCGCCGACGCCATCGACGGCCCCTACGAGGGCCGCATCGCGCTCGACGATCGCGGCATCGCCCAGGGCGGTCTCATCGACACGTCGGAAGGCAAGTGGTACGCCTATCTCTTCAAGGACAACGCCGCCGTCGGCCGCATTCCCTATCTCGTGCCCGTGACCTGGAAGGATGGTTGGCCAGTGCTCGGCGAAGGCGGAAAGGCGCCGATGACACTCGACATCCCCGCCGGCGCGCAGGGCGTATCGGGCGCCTCGGGCATCGTCGCCTCCGACGAATTCGACCGCCGGCCTGGTGAGCCCGACCTGCCTCTGGCCTGGCAATGGAATCACAACCCCAGGCCGAATGACTGGTCGCTCACCAAGCGGCCGGGCTACCTGAGCCTCACCACCAGCCGGGTCGTTCCCACGCTGCTCGAGGCCCCGAACACGCTCACCCAGCGCACCTTTGGCCCGAGCAGTTCAGCCACCACCCGCATCGACGTGAGCGGCATGAAGGACGGCGACTGGGCCGGCTTGTCCGCCTTTCAGCGGCAGTACGGTTTTGTGGGCGTGAAGATGAGCGACGGCGCCCGTTCTCTCGTCATGGTGAGTGCCGAAACGGACAAGCCCGAAGAGATCGCCGCCATTCCTCTCTCCGGCAATACCGTTCATCTCAGGGTCGACTGCGACTTCGAGCCGGTGCCTGAACTCGCCCGTTTCTCCTACAGCCTCGACGGCAAATCCTGGACCCCCATCGGTCGACCCTCGCGCCTTAAGTACACCTTCCCGCACTTCATGGGCTATCGCTTCGGCCTCTTCTATTACTCGACCAAGACGGCCGGCGGCCGTGTCGACTTCGACTACTACCGGGTTGGGCAAGGGACGGAAGACCGTCGCTGACCAGGCGCGACCACGTTCCGCCTTCCTCCACTTGCGCCCACTTGAATAGACAACCCCTGTGAACATCATCAAACACAGCCTCGCCGTCCTCAGCCTGATCGCGGCACCGGCTTTCGCCGCCAACCCGGTCACCATCACCATTGACGCCGGCAAGCCCGGCCCCGTCATCAACAAGTACGTGTACGGCCAGTTCGCTGAGCACCTCGGCACCGGCGTCTACGAAGGCATGTGGGTCGGCACGAAGTCGAACATTCCCAACACGCGGGGCTGGCGCAACGACGTCGTCGGCGCGCTCAAGGAGTTGCATGTACCGCTGGTGCGCTGGCCGGGTGGCTGCTTCGCCGACACCTACCACTGGCGCGACGGCATCGGCCCGCAGGACAAGCGCCCGAGCAACGTCTGGGGCAGCCACGTCGAAGAGATCAATGCCGTCGGTACCCACGAGTTCTTCGACCTGATCGAGATGCTGGGCGCCGACGCCTACGTCAACGGCAACGTCGGCACCGGCAGCGTGCAGGAGATGGCCGACTGGGTCCAGTACATGACTGCGGACGGCGGCTCGCCCCTGGCCCGGCTGCGCGCCCAGAACGGGCGCGAAAAGCCGTTCAAGGTCGCCTTCTTCGGTATCGGCAATGAGTTGTGGGGTTGCGGCGGCAACATGAAGCCCGACTACTACGCGAGCCTATACAGCAATTACGAGCATTTCCTGTGGGCGCCCGAGAAGTCCAGGCCGAAGATGATCGCCAGCGGCGGCAGTGGCTTTGACACCGCCTGGACCCAGGTCCTGAGCAAGGAACTGAAGGACCGCACGATCGGCATCACCGTCCACCAGTACACCGTCCCGACCGGCAACTGGGACGTCAAGGGCAAGGACCTCGGCTTCAAGGAAGGTGAGTGGATCTCGACCCTGGCCAATACCTTGAAGATGGATCAGCTGATCAAGGATCACGTGGCCATCCTGGACAAGAACGATCCTGCAAAGAAGATCGGACTGATGGTCGACGAGTGGGGCACCTGGTATGACGAAGTGAACCCCAGAGGCGGGCTGTTCCAGCAGAACTCGCTGCGCGACGCGCTCGTGGCGGCGCTCAACTTTCATATCTTCCATGAGCACGCGGAGCGGGTCACCCTGACCACCATCGCCCAGATGGTCAACGTCTTGCAGGCGATGGTCCTGACGGACAAGGAGAAGATGGTCCTGACGCCGACCTACTACGCGTTCCAGATGTATGTGCCGTTCCAGGATGCCAAATCGCTGCCGCTTGCCATCAAGGACAACACCCGCTACACGCTGGGCGCCTTGACCATTCCGGGCGTGAGCGCCTCGGCGGCGCGAGCCAAGGACGGCAAGCTCTACCTGTCGCTGGTCAACACCGATCCATCCAAGGCGGTCGATGTCGCCGTCAATGTCACCGGCACGAAGGTCAACGGTGCGGCCGGCAAGGTGCTGACCTCGGCGGTGATGGACGCGCACAACACGTTCCAGGATCCGCAGGTCATCAAGCCGACGGCGTTCAGCGCGCGTGCGGCGGGCGGCAAGCTGTCGATCAAGGTGCCTGCCAAGGCCTTGATGGTGGTTGCCTTGGAGGAGTGAAGGCGTCGCGCGCGGGCGCTGCGCCGGTGTTCAGGAACGCGGCAACCTTCCGATCTGCTGCATCAATCCGAGCAAGTCCGGTTGCCCCACTTCAGAGACGATCTTCCCGGCCGAGAGCCGATAGATGTTCAGCGCCTGCACGGCAATCGTCTTGCCGGTGGGAGGCACGCCGAAGAAGGCCCCACGGTGCGTCCCGCGCATCGTGAATCGCGCCGCGATGACATCACCTTCGATGACGGTTTCCTCAAGAGTCCACTGAATGTCGGGGAATCCGCCGCGCATCATCCCGATGATCTCCAGGTAGCCCTGTGGCCCGTGCACGGGTTCGGCGCGCCCCGGAACGTGGAACACGGCGTCCGGAGAAACCAACTTTGTGGCGAGCTGCGGGTCCGCAGTGTTGATGAACTCCACGAAGCGAGTCATGAACTGTCGGTTTGTGGTTTGCATCGATCACCTCTAACTATCTACCAGAGTGGTGGCCGGATCACGGTGGCTGCCCGGTACCCGCCTTCCCGTATTGTTCGAGTTGCCGGCGTGTTCGACACGATCAAGGTCGGTTGCCAAATGGTGAATATCGGACAGTGAATCGATGCCGCACGGAACGAACCCAATCGATATCGAGGAGGTCAAATATCAGCCCTCGTCCGGGAGCGCGCTGGGTCTCGAGGTCTTCTCGATGTCGGACTTGAGACGAAGGGTGCGCCGAGCCCACCTGCAGCGTCACCATCGCTACGACTTTCACATGTTCGTGCACGTGAGACGCGGAAAATGCCGCGCTGTGGTGGACTTCAACCACATCGAGTGTGGCGCCGGATCCCTGCTGACCATTCGGCCCGGACAGGTTCACCGCTTCGGCCCGGGAAGCCGTTGGGACGCAAGCATCCTGCTGTTCCGACCCGAGCTTCTGCAAGCCGCGCAAGGCGAGGAACGCCTTCAGATGCCTGAGCTAATCGATGCGCTTCCTGGCCATCTGCGCCTCGACCGGTCGACCGGTCGGTTCTTGGCCGACACGCTCGCGCGGCTAAAGGACGAGTGCGCGCTCGACGCCCGGCAACCGCTGCTGAATTGGCTGCTCCAGAGTGAACTGGCCACGCTCGTGACGCGGCTGCACATCTTTCACGCCGAGCAACAGCCGTCCGCCGGAACATCGTCCGACGCGCCGGAGCGCTTTCGTCTTTTCAAACGGCTTCTGGACGCGAACGTGCATCAGTGGCATCACGTTTCGCGCTACGCACATGCTTTGGGATGTTCTGAGAAGACTCTCACTCGCATCTGCGGTGAGGCGGTTGGCATTGGTGCGAAGGCCTTTATCGCCTCGCGCCTTGCGCTGGAAGCCAAGCGCCTGCTCGTTCACACCGAGATGCCGATTTCCGCCATCGCGCAGCGGCTTGGCTTTGACGAGGCGACCAACTTCACCAAGTTCTTTCGCGGCATCGAAGGATGCACGCCAGGCACCTTCCGCCGTCAGTTCGATGTCTCGTTGTAGCCGCTTTCAGCGATCTCACCCCGTTGAGCTCATTGGGGAAACGGAGCGGGTTTCGCCAGGTAGGCCTTGAACAGGCGTGCGAACTGGCCGCCGTCGTTCGTGATGTCCGCCGACGTGGCGCCCCCGGGACTGAAAACGAGCGCGAATACACCGTTGCCCGTGTACTGCGTTGGATGCGTCAGCATGTACTGGACGTGGTTGTCCCGATAGTGCTTCGGAGTTCCGCCGGGGGTCGCCGAGGGCACGCCCATGGGGGTCTGCCAGAACAGGATCGGCAGGCCGCCCAGGTGGCTTCGCACGGTGCTCCACATGGCGAGGCTTTGGTTGAAATTCGGTGTGGTGACGTTGTTCTCGTCCAAGTAGAACGGGCCGGTGCCGCGCCCCGCACACTCGTCCACGGGCGTCGGCATTTCAAAGCAGCCTGCGTCGCGATCACTCGTCTGCGCCACGATGAAGTCGGCCTTGTCTGCACCGAGTTTTGCCATGAAGGTGCCGGTGGCGTCTGCGTTCCCGTACCACATCGACGGGGGAAAGCCCATCCTCGCCTTGGGCGCGTACGTCCGTCCGAGCTTCAACAGGCAACCGACGACGCCAACGGCCGTATTCGGTTGGCTGGCGCATTCCGGCACCGTGCTCACGCGCGCCGGCAACTTCGCCGGGTCGCCGCCGGGTGCACTGCCCTCTGCGAAGCCCCAGAAGTCAGGCTCGAGGTTGACCAGGGTGGGGCGGCCGGTCTCGGCGATCTTCTGGTACATCAACTTGACTTGCGCCCAGTAGGCGGCCATGAACGGCGCGTCGTTGATGACGGTGACGTCGCCACCCCGCAGGGAAGGCATCTGGAACAGGGTGAACATCGGCACGGCGCCCATGGCCGCGACGTCGTTGGAGAAGACCGTGATGACGCCGCCGTCCGGATAGTTGTATTGCCATTGAGGCCATGCGTTACCGCCGCCGCCAGAGTTGAAACCCGTGACCGCCACGAGATAGGTATCGATGATGTCCGGAGCGATCTGCTGGGCCTTCATGTCCGCGATAGGACTGGCCGCGCCGAGGCCCACGAGGAGCCGACCGGGCTTACCGAGGGCTGCAGTGATCGAAGGTGCAGGTGCGGGAGCAGGGGCAGCGCCGACGGGTGACGCGGGGGTGCCCGAGTCATTGCCGCCCCCACAGGCGGATAGCACCAGCGCACACAGCAGTGCGCTTGTCGCAGTGGCACGTGTCGGGCGTTGGTTTGGC
Source organism: Roseateles sp. P5_E4 (assembly GCF_054049255.1). Classification (NCBI taxonomy): domain Bacteria; kingdom Pseudomonadati; phylum Pseudomonadota; class Betaproteobacteria; order Burkholderiales; family Sphaerotilaceae; genus Roseateles; species Roseateles sp. P5_E4. Next base: position 519,361 of record NZ_JBFUMS010000001.1, read on the forward strand.
ACGCTCATCCGTGAAGTTCCTATTGCGTCAAAGTGTGGCGCGCACAAGTAGTGCGGCACGCCGGGCTCTTGCATCCAGGGAGATGTGCGGGCGAGACGGGAAGAAATTGATGAAATTGAAGCGTCCCGCCGCGCAACTCTGCATGTTCCTTGGTCGGCTCGTGGATGCGAGTTCAGACCGATTCGATTGACATCGAACAGCGAACTTTCCGGCTCAGTCGGATTGACGAGTGGTTTCGCAGACTGGCCCTAAAGACCTGGGGGAAGCACCCACTCGATGCCGATGCGGCGCGTGGCCGTTCCGTCGCGCATTTGCGCCGGGTCTGGGGCAGCAGCGGGGGTGGTGGCAGCGCGTGCCAGGCTCACGGCGTCCAGTTCGCGCTCCAGGGCCAGGGCCGGCATACCGCGCACGCCAGCCGCCGTGACTTCGCGGCGCTGCACGAAGCTGCGCACGATCTTGCCGGCAGCATCGATGTCCTGTTCCACGACGACCGTGCCCGCAAGTTCGGCGCGGCGTGCGAACAGCGGAAAGCCGTTCGCGTCCGTCGCGCCGGGGCCGCTGCGCGGCACATCGGGCAGCAGATAGCCCGACGAACGTACGGCCATGGCGGTGCGCCAGGCATGCAGCGCACGCGGCGCAGTCATTCGCTGGGTGCGTACCTGCTCCTGGCTCCACCAGCGCAGCAGCTCGCAACGTGAAGCGGGTGATTGCGCGGCATAGGTCCAGCCCGGCGCCTGCAGCGCGTTGCGCACCTCGGGGGCGAGGCTGGATGCGTTGCCCAGCGGCTTGGGGAGCGCAGCGACCAGCTCATCCTCGAACGCACGGTCCGGCGACGGCGGCACCTGCCGCGGGACCTGACCCCATCGTGCCAGGCGCGCTGCCTCGCCCTGCCAGGCGGCGTCGCGCTGCTCGGCGGGCAGCGCCTCGATCAGTTGCGCCACCTGCGCCGCGGGCCGCGGCTGGTCGAGCCGCTGGCAAATGGCGGGTGTCTTGAGCGCATCGATCCAGATCGTGTCGCTGGGGTGCGGCGTTGCATCGGCTTGCCACAGCGCCACTTCGTTGAGCACGCGATTGCTCAATCGCTGCGCAGCCACTTCCGCCCGCAGCTCGCCCTTGCCCTGCGCGGTTTCATCGGTCAGCCATGCCGCCCAGCCGGCCTGTGCGCGCTCACGTTGTTGACGCAGCACACCCTCGGCCACGCTTCGGTGCTCCGGAGAAAGCTTCAGGTCGGCAGGCAGCTGGAACATGCCCGCCAGCAAGTCCACCGGCTGGCGCAGCAGTCCCGCATCGCGCTCCAAGCGCGCACGCAGCTGTGCCCGCTGTTCGACCATCAGGCGGTGCGCGGCTTCGTCGCGCTGCTGGTCGATCAGCTCCTGCGCCATTTGCTTGTTCTTGGCCGCCGCAGCCGCCTTGTCTGGGTTCTCTCCTTCGGCCCTCACGCCGCCAACGCGACCGGGCTCCATGCCGGGAAAGGTGCCCTGAGCCAGCACTGTCGCCGGTGCATGCAGAAGCGCCGCCAGCGCAACCAGCCTCAGAGAAACCCGCGGGCCAGAACGCGGCCCGACGTCGCCGCTATGTCCAACGCGTGATGCTTTCATGAACGTTCCCATTTCAAGGTTTTGCCCTCGGTCAGCGCGGGACTGCGCCGCCCGTTCACCTCGAGCGCCCAATCCCGCAACGCACCCTCGGAGACCTGGGCCGTGTACTGCCCGCCCTGGCGGCTGACCGTGCCACGCGCCGCAATGCTGCCATCCGCGCCCACGACCGTGAAGGCCGCGCTGGCGCCGTCATCCAGCTCGAACACGCGCAGCACCGTGCCGCGGGCGTAGTCGTAGGCCGGCTTCTCGGTCTCGGCGCCCCAGGCGATGACGCTGTTCGGTGCGGCGTACAGCGGCATGGACAGGAAGCCATGCACCTCGCGATGCCAGCGGCCACCTTCGCGTTTCTCGCCGCTCAGCAGATGCGTCCACGTCCCTTCAGGCAGGTAGAAGTCCACGCTGCCGTCTTCGGTGAACACCGGTGCCACCAGCAGGCTCTCGCCGAGCTGGTACTGCCGGTCCAGCGTCGCGCAGGCTGGGTCCTGCGGGTGCTCCATCAGCATGGCGCGCATCAGCGGCACGCCGGTCTGGGTCGCCTCGTGCGCCTTGGCGTACAGATACGGCATGAGCTGGTGCTTGAGCCGCGTGAAGACGCGCAGCACGTCGCAGCTCTCTTCGTCCACGAGCCATGGCACCCGGTAGCTGCTGCTGCCGTGCAGGCGGCTGTGCGAGGACATCAGGCCGAACTGGATCCAGCGCTTGTAGACGGCCGGCGGCGGGTTGCCTTCGAAGCCGCCAATGTCATGGCTCCAGAAGGCGAAGCCGCAACTTGTGAGCGACAGGCCGCCTCTGAGGCTCTCGGCCATGGATTCGAAGGTGCTCCAGCAGTCACCCCCCCAGTGCACCGGGAAGCGCTGGCCCGAGGCGTAGGTGGAGCGGGCGAAGACGATGGCGTCGCTGCCCTGCACTTCTTCCAGCAGCTCGAAGACGGCCTGGTTGTATTGCAGCGCGTACAGGTTGTGCATCTCGACGGGGTCGGAGCCGTCGAAGTAGGTCACGCCTTCGCTCGGAATGCGCTCGCCGAAGTCGGTCTTGAAGCAGTCCGCACCTTGCGCGATCAGGCGCTTGAGGTGGCCCTGGTACCAGGCCTTGGCGGCCGGGTTCGTGAAGTCCACGATGGCCATGCCGGGCTGCCACTGGTCGGTCTGGAAGGTCAGCCCGTTGGTTCTCTTGATGAAGTAGCCGTGCTTCACGCCTTCAGAAAACAGCGGCGACTTCTGCGCCACATACGGGTTGATCCAGAGGCTGATCTTCAGGCCCTTGGCGTGCAGGCGCTTGAGCATCGCCTCGGGCTCGGGGAAGCCACGCGGGTCCCAGGCGAAGTCGCACCACTGGAACTCGCGCATCCAGAAGCAGTCGAAGTGGAAGACCGCCAGCGGCAGCTCGCGGCGCGCCATCTCGTCGATGAAGTGGGTGGCGGTGGCCTCGTCGTATTGCGTGGTGAACGAGGTCGTCATCCACAGCCCGAAGCTCCAGGCCGGGGGCAGCGGTGCGCGGCCTGTCAGCGCTGTCAGTCGGCCCACGACGTCCTTGGGGGTGGGGCCGGCAATGACACAGTAGTCCAGGCTCTCGCCTTCGCGGCTGAACTGCACGCGGGCGACCTTCTCCGAGCCGACCTCGAAGGACACCGGGCCGGCCTCGTTGACGAGCACGCCGTAGCCGCGGTTGGTCAGGTAAAAGGGCACGCTCTTGTAGGCCTGCTCGCAGGCGGTGCCGCCGTCCTTGTTGGTGTTCTCGACGATCTGGCCGTTCTTGACCCAGGGCGTGAAGCGCTCGCCCAGGCCGTAGACGTTCTCGCCCACGCCCAGCGACAGCTGGTCGTGGACGTGGTGGCGCACCAGGCCGTCCTTGCCGGCCCACTGGATGAAGCCCAGGCCGCGCCAGTCGCTCTTGGTCAGGATGCGGTCGCCTTCGCGGAAGGTCAGGCTCCAGCCGTCGCCCTTCTTGACGTCGACAGAAATCGCGCCCGAGGTCAGCGTGGCCTTGGCGTCGCCGTTGTCGATCTGCACTGGATGCTTGCCAGCGCCGGGCATGGGGATGTGCAGGCGCGGCGCGCTGGATGCGGCGTAGTGCTCGACGCTGACGCGGATGACGCCGGGCAGCGGCGAGCTCAGCGTCACGGTCAGCGTGGGGCCTTGCAGCGTGTCGCCGCGGTGCTTGATGGGGCGGGTCGTGGCGAGCACGACCAGGCGGTCTTCGTGGACTTCGATCGCATAGGCCTCGGCCGCGTAATGCGCGGCCACGCCCGGCTGATGCATCCACTGTCCGTCAGTGAACTTCATGATGAATCATTCTTCCTTGTTGTCTCCGGTCGGCCGGCATTGCATTTGGTCAGACCGAAGTCAAGCATACAACATGCCCGGTCTTACCAAACAAACAGACAAACAAGTCGCAAGGCGAAACAACCGACAGGCCGTTCGCCGCCCCGCCCTCAGTGCAGATCGCACGAAAGCCGCGCGTTGACGCCCTCTCGGCGCAGGTACCGCATCGTTCCATGCCCGCAATGCATAGGGTTAACCCTTGTTGATATGGTGAAAACCCTAAGATGCGATCCGTCAACAACGAAGAAAGGGAAACAAATGGAACTGCTGATCGTGACTTTGGTGCTGGCGACGCTGGCGATCGTGGGTCAACTGGGCGACGCCGTGAGTGGCCAGTACAACAGCAAGCGCGACTGAAGTCGCACTGAGACGGGCATGTGAACCGCGTGCCGCTACCAAGCAAGGGCTGCTTCTGCAGCCCTTTCGCTTTTCGGCGCCTATCCACCAATATGAAATCCATATAGCCACCGGCAAAGATTCGATATTTCAGAACTAGCAGCCCCTCCTAAGCTTTCGGCCGTTCCTGCACCAGTCATGGCCCCATGAGAATCACCAAGCTGACGACCTACCGCCTCGCCCCGCGGTGGATGTTCCTGAAGATCGACACCGATGCCGGCATCAGCGGCTGGGGCGAGCCCGTCATCGAAGGCAAGGCGCGCAGCGTCGAAGCCGCCGTGCACGAGTTCGAGCCCTATCTGATCGGGCAAGACGCCTCCCGCATCAACGACCTCTGGCAGGTCATGTACCGCGGCGGTTTCTACCGCGGCGGCGCCATCCTGATGAGCGCCATCGCCGGCATCGACCAGGCGCTGTGGGACATCAAGGGCAAGGCCCTGGGCGCTCCGGTGCATCAGCTGCTCGGCGGCCTGGTGCGCGACAAGATGAAGGTGTATTCCTGGGTCGGCGGTGACCGGCCGGCCGATGTCATCCGCGACATCAAGCGGCTGCGCGAAGGGGGCTTCGACACCTTCAAGATGAACGGCTCCGAGGAGATGGGCCTCATCGACAGCGCCCGCAAGGTCGACGAAGCCGTGGCCCGCATCGCCGAGATCCGCGAAGCCTTTGGCCACGACATCGAGTTCGGCATCGACTTCCACGGCCGCATCGGCGCACCGATGGCCAAGGTCATGCTGAAAGCGCTGGAACCCTACCGGCCGCTGTTCGTCGAAGAGCCCGTGCTGGCCGAGCAGGACGAAACCTATGCCCGTCTGGCTGAGCACACCGCCATCCCGTTGGCGGCCGGCGAGCGCATGTATTCGCGTTTCGAGTTCAAGCGCGTCTTCCAGGCCGGTGGCCTGTCGATCGTGCAGCCGGATCTTTCTCACGCCGGCGGCATCACCGAGTGCCACAAGATCGCTGCGATGGCCGAAGCCTACGACGTGGCCTTCGCGCCGCATTGCCCGCTGGGGCCCATTGCGCTGGCCGCCTGCCTGCATGTCGACTTCGTCTCGCACAACGCGGTGCTGCAGGAACAGAGCATGGGCATCCACTACAACCAGGGTGGCGAGTTGCTCGACTACGTGCTGAACAAGGAAGACTTCCACATCGAGAACGGCTACATGAAGCCGTTGACCAAGCCCGGCCTGGGTGTGGTGGTCGACGAGGAAAAGGTCATCGAGGCCAGCAAGACGGCGCCGGACTGGCGCAACCCGCTGTGGCGCCACGCTGACGGGAGCGTCGCCGAATGGTGATCGACGGCGGCCGCCTCATCGCGCTCGACTGGGGCAGCACGCGGCTGCGCGCCTTCCTGCTGGGCGCCGACGGTGCCGTGCTGGCGACGCGCCAATCCGAGCAGGGCGCCTCGACGCTGGCCGGCGCAGACGCCTTCGCCCAGGCGCTGGCCGCCGTGACCAACGGCTGGCCCGAGCTGCCGATGCTCGCCTGCGGCATGGTCGGCAGCCAGCATGGCTGGCGCGAAGCGCCCTATGCGCCCTGCCCGGCCGACGCCGCCGCGCTGGCTCGCCAGGCATTGCAGGTCGATGCCAGGTTCTGGATCGTGCCCGGCCTGATGCATGACGGCGCCCAACCGGATGTCATGCGCGGCGAAGAGACCCAGATTGTTGGCGCCTTCGCCTTGCATCCCGAGCTGGCCGAACAGGCCTGCCTGGTGCTGCCTGGCACGCATTCGAAGTGGGCGCGCGTCGAGGCTGGCAGGGTGACGGGTTTTGCAACCCACATGACCGGCGAACTCTACGCACTGCTGCGCCAGCATTCCGTGCTCGCCCGCTTGATGCCAGCGGACGGCAGTTCAGCGCCCTCCTCCCAGGCGTTCCTGGCTGGCGTGGACGCAGCGCGCGAGGACGGGGCCCTGAGCCACCAGCTTTTTGCCGTGCGCACGCTGGGCCTCTTCAAGCGGTTGCCCGCAGAGCAGTTGCCCGACTACCTCTCGGGCCTGCTGATCGGCCACGAGATCGCCAACGAACTGAAGGCCGCCACGCCCGAGCGCTTGGCTCTCATCGGCGACCCGGCACTGTGCGAGCGATATGCGCTCGCCCTCGGCCGTTTCGGCATGGACAAGCCGCTGCAACTCGACAACACCGCGCCCGCCGGCCTCTGGCGGCTGGCGCAAACCATGGGGCTTTGACATGCTCGACCAGGCACTGCAACAACTCCCCCTCGTCGCCATCCTGCGCGGCGTCAAGCCCGATGAAGTCGAGGCCATCGCCGACGCGCTCTATCTCGAAGGCTTTCGCGTCATCGAGGTGCCCCTGAACTCGCCCCAGGCGCTGGACTCGATCGCCCGCCTCGCACGCCGCATGCCCAACGACGCGCTGATCGGCGCCGGCACCGTGCTCAGCGCCGACGCGGTGCGTGACGTGCAGATCGCCGGTGGCCGCCTCATCGTCATGCCGCATGCCGACGTCGCCGTCATCCGCGTGGCCAAGGCGCGTGGCCTGGCCTGCATTCCCGGCGCGGCCACGCCGACTGAAGCCTTTGCGGCCCTGCAGGCCGGCGCCGACGCGCTCAAGCTCTTCCCGGCCGAGTTGGTCACACCGCCGGTGCTCAAGGCCATGCGTGCCGTGTTGCCGCGCGAGCTGAGCCTGCTGCCGGTGGGCGGCATCACACCCGAGACGATGGCCCCGTACAGGCAAGCGGGCGCCGCCGGCTTCGGGCTGGGCTCGGCGCTCTACAGCCCAGGCCTGACGGCATCCGACGTGGCACCGCGGGCAAGAGCTTTCGTGCAGGCCTGGCGCGCGCTCTGACACGCGACAAAAAAAGATAACGACACCGGAGACTCCATGAACCGCACGCTCACGCTGTGCGCAGGCTTGGTGCTGCTCGCTCTTGGCCAGGCCAGCGCCGACACGCTGCTCAAGCTCGATGCCCGCGCCGCCGCTCCGGCGCCGACAACCGGCCACCTGCAGCTCGGCACGGCACGCTCGCCTCAGGGCCAGACGCTGGACGTCAACAGCCAGTACCTGCTGCGCGACGGCAAGCCTTGGCTGCCGGTCATGGGCGAGTACCACTACAGCCGCGCACCCGCCTCGCAATGGGATACCCAGCTGCGGCTGATGAAGGCCGCCGGCATCGACATCGTTGCGAGCTATGTGTTCTGGAACCACCACCAGGAGCAGCCCGGCGCCTTCAACTGGAAGGGCAACCACGACCTGCGCCGCTTCGTGCAGCTGGCGCAGGCCGCCGGCTTGCAGGTCGTCGTCCGGCTGGGCCCCTGGGCGCACGGCGAGGCCCGCTACGGCGGCATTCCCGACTGGGTCGTCGACAAGATGCCCACGCGCGGCAACGACCCCGAATACATGGGCCATGTCGAGCGCCTGTACGCCGAGATCGGCGTGCAGCTCAAGGGCCTGCTGTGGAAGGACGGCGGTCCGGTCGTCGGCGTGCAGCTGGAGAACGAATACAACATCCGCGGCCCTGGCAAGGGCGAGGACCACATCAGCGCACTAAAGAAGCTCGCGCTGAAGGCCGGCATGGATGTGCCGCTGTACACCGTCACAGGCTGGGACGGCACCGTCTACCCGTCCGGCGAGGTCACCCCCGTCTTCGGTGGCTACCCGGATGAGCCCTGGGCCACCAGCACCCGGGAGCTGCCGCCCAAGGAGACGCACGCCTTCCGCTTCAGCACCCGCGTCAGCGGCGATCTCGGCGCGCAGACCCAGTCGCACGCCCCAGGTACCGCCGAGACCGACAAGGACAAGGTGCCCTTCCTCGGTGCCGAATACGGCCCCGGCCTGCCGGCGATGTACCGCCGCCGCACGCTGGTGTCGCCTGACGACATCGCGGCCATGCTGCCCGTGCAGCTGGGCTCGGGCGTCAACCTGTTCGGCTACTACATGTTCCACGGCGGCCGCAACCCGGTCGGCGTGGGCGGCACCGGCCTGGAGGAAAGCACGCTCAGCGGCGGCTACAACGACACGCCACGCATCAGCTATGACTTCCAGGCGCCGCTGGGGCCTGACGGTCAGCAGCGCCCGGTATTGACCAAGCTGCGTCCCTTCCACTATTTCCTGCGCGAACACGGCGCCGCGCTGGCGACGATGACGGTACGCCAGCCCGAGCGCTCGCCGACCAACCCGGCCGACCTGCAAACGCCGCGCTGGTCCGTGCGAAGCAAGGGCGACGCCGGCTTCCTGTTCTTCAACAACCATGTGCGCCAGTACGCCATGCCGGCGCAGGTCGGCGTGCGCTTCGAGGTGCAGCTGCCGGGTGGCAGGGTGACGCTGCCGAGCACGCCGGTCGACATTCCCAACGGCGCCTATTTCATCTGGCCCATCAACCTCGAGCTTGACGGCGTGATGCTGCGCCACGCGACGGCCCAACCGGTCACGCGCCTCGACGCGGGCGCCCAGGGCATCGTCCATGTGTTCGCAACGACGGCCGGCGTCCCCGCAGAGTTCGCGCTGCCCGACGGCATCAGGACACTGGAGCCGGACGCGAACCAGCTGCAGCGCATCGGCAGCCGCGACGGCCGCGCCGTCAGCGTGCTGCTGCTGGCGCCGGAACAGGTGGAGCAGTTGAACGTGCTGGAGATTGCCGGGCAGCGCCGGCTCGTTTTCAGCGAGCAGCAGGCCTGGGTGGCGAACGGCAAGCTGCAACTGCGCGGCATCGGCCCGCAGCCGCTTCGCGCCGCCGTCTTCCCTGCCCTGCCCGGGCCGCGTGCGGTCGGCCTGAAGGTCGGTCAGAACGGCCTGCTGCAACGCCTGGAGCTGGCGGGCGACAACGCCCAGCCGACGCTGCAGATCAGCCCCACCCGCCCGGCCCGGGCCGTGCCACCCGTGTTGAAGGGTGGCCTGGCCAAGGCGGCCGTGCAGCCTATTCCCGAGGCATTTGCCGCGGCGGTGACCTGGTCACTGAAGCTGCCCCAGCCGCTGGCGCCGAACGCGGAAGACGTGCTGCTGGAACTGGACTTCGTCGGCGACATCGGCCGCGTCTTCGCCGGCAGCCGGATGCTGGACGACTGGTACTACAACGGCCAGCGCTGGCAGATCGGCCTGCGCCAGTTCGCGCTGCAGCCGGGTGCCGAATTGCAGCTCAGCGTGCTGCCGCTGCGCGGCGACGCGCCGGTCTACATCGACGCGGCCCATCGGCCCGCCTTCGCCGCCGGCCAGACGCAGGTCGCCGAATTGCGCGGCGCCCGGCTGCTGACGGTCAGGCATGCAGCGATCGCGCCCTGAGCGATCGATATTCCGAATCTGGATAGTTAAGCCCGGACATTCGATTTGTGTTGGATGGAACCGCTCCGTAACCTGGACTTCTGATGACATTGAACGGCGACCTTGAACTGACCTTGCCACAGGGCGCCCTTCTTGGTGAGGGCCTGCTCTGGCATGGCGGCCGCTGGTGGTGGACGGACATCGAGGCGGCGACCCTGTTTGCCTGGCAGCCGGGCGCGGCGGGACCGCTGTCATGTCGCCTGCCGGATCGCCTGGGCAGCTTCGCCCACTGCCGCTCGGGCCGCGTGTTGCTGGGCCTGGCCAAGCGCCTGGCTCTCGCGACGTTGGGCGACAACCTGGATCTTGGCCAGTTGCAGACCGCTGCCCCGGTCGACGCCGCCGAGCCGCGCACGCGCATCAACGACGGGCGCACCGACCGGCGCGGCAACTTCGTCTTCGGCACGATGAACGAGGCCCAGGAGCGCCGGCCCAAGTCCACGATCGCCAGCTTCTACCAATACTCCATGGCCCACGGCCTGCGCCGCCTGGCCTTGCCGGCGGTGGCGATTGCCAACAGCGTCTGCTTCAGCCTGGACGGCCGCACGATGTACTTCTGCGACACGCTCTCCCAGCGCATCCAGCAGTGCGATTACGACGCCGACACCGCCCAGGTCGACAACGTCCGCCTGTTCACGGCGATGGACCGCGACGACGCCTGGCCCGATGGCTCGGTCGTCGATGCCGAAGGCTGCCTGTGGAACGCCCAATGGGGCGCCGGCCGCGTGGCACGTTACGACCCCGAGGGCCGGCTGATGGGCGTGTTGCGCGCCCCGGCCACTCACACCAGTTGCCCCGCCATCGGCGGTGAAGGCATGGACCAGCTGATGCTCACCACCGCCCGCACGGAGCTGAGCCGCGACGCTCTCGCCGCCCAGCCGCTGTCCGGCAGCCTGTTCGGCTTGCGCCTGCCCACGGCGCTGGGTGTGCCTGACGCCCTGTTTGAAGACTGACGGAAGACTAGGAGACAACAATGAAGATGCAACGACGCGCCGCACTGGCCCTGGCCCTGCTGGCCACCCCCTTCGCGCTGCAAGCGGCCGAACCGGTCAAGATCGGCTTCCTCGTCAAGCAGGCCGAAGAGCCCTGGTTCCAGGACGAATGGCGCTATGCCGAGCAGGCCGCCAAGGACAAGGGCTTCACCCTCGTGAAGATCGGCATCCCCAACGGCGAAAAGATGATGGCCGCCATTGACAACCTGGCGGCGCAGAAGGCCGTCGGCTTCGTCATCTGCGCACCCGACGTGAAGCTCGGCGTGGCCGTCAACCGCGCCGCCAAGCGCCACAACCTCAAGGTCATGTCAGTGGACGACCAACTCGTCGACGGCGCCGGCAAGCCCATCGCCGACATTCCCCACATGGGCATTTCGGGCTACGAGATCGGCAAGCAGGTCGGCCAGGGGCTGCTGGCTGAGATGAAGGCACGCGGCTGGAAGCTGGACGAGGTGGGCGTGCTGCGTGTGGCCTTCGACCAGTTGCCCACGGCGCGCGACCGCACCACGGGAGCGGTGGATGCGCTGAAGGCTGCCGGCGTGCCGGCCGCCAACGTGGTCGACGCGCCCCAGGCCAAGACCGACACGGAGAGCGCCTTCAACGGCGCCAACATCGCCTTCACGAAGAACGCCAAGTTCAAGCGCTGGGTCGCCTTCGGCCTGAACGACGAAGCGGCCCTGGGCGCCGTACGCGCCGCGGAAGGCCGCGGCATCAAGCAGGACGCGATGCTGGCCATCGGCATTGGCGGCAGCCAGACGGCGCTCAACGAGTTCACCAAGCCGACGCCGACGGCCTTCTACGGCACGGTGCTGATCAGCCCGAAGCGTCATGGCTACGAGACCGCCGTGGCGGTGTATGAATGGGCCACCGCGGGCAAGGCGCCGCCGCCCGTCACGCTGACCAGCGGCATCCTGATGACCCGTCAAAACCAAGCTGAACTCCGAAAGCAGATGGGCCTCTGACATGGCTTCCCTGCAGTTCGACAACATCAGCAAGGTCTTCCCCGGCGTCAAGGCGCTGAACGGGGTGAGCTTCGAGGCGCGGCCGGGCCAGGTCATGGGCCTGCTCGGCGAGAACGGCGCGGGCAAGAGCACGCTGCTGAAGATCCTCGGTGGCCAGTACAAGCCCGACGGCGGCAGGCTGCTGATCGACGATCAGGAGCGCCACTTCACCTCGGCCGGTGACGCCATTGCCGCCGGCGTCGCCATCATCCACCAGGAGCTGCAGTACGTGGCCGAGCTGACGGTGGCCGAGAACGTGCTGCTCGGCCGCCTGCCGACTCGCCTAGGCCTCGTCGACCACAAGGCCGCGCGCCGGCTGGTGGCCGAGCAACTGGCAGCCATCGGCGTGGATCTGGACCCGGCCTCGCGCCTGTCGGAGCTGTCCATCGCCCAGCGCCAGATGGTCGAGATCTGCAAAGCCGTCATGCAGGACGCCAAGGTCATCGCTTTCGACGAGCCCACCAGCAGCCTGTCGCACCGCGAGACCGAAATCCTGTTCCGGCTGGTGAAGCGGCTGCGCGCCGAAGGGCGCACGCTGATCTACATTTCGCACCGCCTCGAAGAGCTGTACGAGCTGTGCGACGCCTGCACCATCTTCCGCGATGGCCGCAAGATCGTCACGCACGAGGTCATGGCCGAGGTGCCGCGTGAGCGCCTGATCGCCGACATGGTCGGCCGCGAGCTGCAGGACATCTACGACTACCGCAGCCGCCAGCAGGGCCCGATGCGGCTTGAAGCGCGCGGCTTGCAAAGCGACCGCCTGCCCACGCCACTGAGCTTTGCAGTGAGAGCCGGCGAGGTGCTGGGCTTCTTCGGCCTGGTCGGCGCCGGCCGCAGCGAGCTGATGCGCCTGCTCTACGGTGCCGACGCGCGCCGCGGCGGCGAGGTGCTGCTCGACGGCCAGCCGGTGCGTGCCCACAGCCCGGCGGACGCCATTGCCGCAGGCATCGTCCTCTGCCCCGAGGATCGCAAGGAACAGGGCATCCTGGCGCACAGCTCAGTCGCCGAGAACATCAACATCAGCTGCCGCCGCCACGGCCTGGCGGGCGGCGTCTTCCTGCGCCACGGCCAGGAAGCCCAGCGCGCTGACGACTTCATCAAGAAGCTGCGCATCAAGACGCCCAGCCGCGAGCAGGAGATCCGCCTGCTGTCCGGCGGCAACCAGCAGAAGGTCATCCTCGCGCGCTGGCTGGCCGAGCCAGGGCTGAAGGTGCTGATCCTCGACGAGCCGACCCGCGGCATCGATGTGGGTGCCAAGAACGAGATCTACAAGATCATCCACGACGTGGCGGCCTCGGGCTGCTGCGTCATCGTCATCTCCAGCGAGCTGCCCGAAGTGCTGGGCATCACCGACCGCCTCATCGTCATGCGCGACGGCCGCATCAGCGGCGAACTGGACCGCGCCAACGCCAGCGAGACCGCCGCACTTGCCCTGGCCTTGCCTGACGGAGCGCCCGCCGCACCACTGCAGTGAGAAGCTGTGAACGAACCCCACACACCCGCTCATCCCGCCGCGACGCCGCCACTCGGCGTTGCAAATGCTCGCCGTAGCAAGAGCTACGGCTGCGCTTTGCGCCTTGATTGGCGACGCCGCGACGGCCTGCTCGGCCGCGCGGGATTCATTCGCAGCTTCTGACATGAACACGACCACTCTCACGCCCCGCCCCGCCATGTCCTCGACGTCCCGCGCCCTGCTCAAGGAACACAGCATGACGCTGGGCTACGGCCTGCTCTTCGTCGTGCTGGCCTTCACCGTCGAGAACTTCTTCTCCAGCGCCAACATCGTCGGCCTGCTGCTGTCGGTCGCCCAGATCGGCATGGTGGCCTGCACCATGATGCTGTGCCTGGCCTCGCGGGACTTCGACCTCTCGGTGGGCTCAACCATCGCCTTCGCCGGCGTGCTCGGCGCCATGGTGCTGGAGCGCACCGGCAGCGTCGGCCTGGCCATCGGCGGCGGGCTGCTGGCCGGCGCGCTGATCGGCGCGGGCAATGGCGTGCTGATCGCCTATCTGCGCGTCAACGCGTTGATCGCCACGCTGGCCACCATGCTGATGGTGCGGGGCCTGGCCTTCATCGCGTCCAAGGGCCAGGCCGTGGGCATCGCCGACGAAGGCTTCATCAGCTTCGGCGACACGAGCTTCCTGAGCCTGCCGCTGCCGATCTGGATGACGGGCTTCAGCTTCCTCATCTTCGGCGTGCTGCTCAATCACACCGTCTTCGGCCGCAACACGCTGGCCATCGGCGGCAACCCCGAGGCGGCACGCCTGGCGGGTGTGCGCGTGGAACGGCTGCGCGTGTGGATCTTCCTGCTGCAGGGCGTCGTCACGGCGCTGGCAGGCCTGATCCTGTCGGCACGCATCACCAGCGGCCAGCCCAACGCGGCCACGGGCTTCGAACTGGACGTCATCTCGGCCTGCGTGCTGGGCGGCGTGTCACTGCAGGGCGGCAAGGCGCGCATCTTCGGCGTCGTCATCGGCGTGCTCATCATGGGCACAGTCGAGAATGTCATGAACCTGCTCAACGTCGACGCGTTCTATCAATACCTCGTGCGTGGCCTCATCCTGCTGGCCGCCGTCCTTCTCGACCAACTGAAGACCCGAGGCGAACGCCGTGGCTGACATGGCGCCCCTCGCCCAAGGATTACCTTGGTCGGTCCCCCGCGGGGACGGCGATGCTTGCGGCATTGAGCCGCAAGCACATCGCCAGCGCGGGCCGGCTAGGGAGCGGCCCGTCGCTCGGCCCGCAAATACGACGAACCGTGGGACGTTCGCCACGATGGAAAGCTGAGATGAGTTCACGTCTGCAAGGCAAGGTCGCGCTGGTGACCGGTTCCACCCAGGGCATCGGCAAGGCCATCGCCCGGCTCTTTGTCGCCGAGGGCGCCAGAGTCATCCTCAACGGGCTGGCAGCCGACGAGGCGCTGGGCGCGGCGTTGGTGCAGGAGCTGGGCGATGACAACGCCATGTTCATCGCCACCGACATCGCCGATGAAGCCGCCGTGCGCGCGATGGCTGCGCGCGGCGTCGAGCGCTTCGGCACGATCAACGTGCTCATCAACAACGCCGGCATGGACGTCTTCGCCGAGCCGCTGGCGATGACGACGGCGCAGTGGCAACGCTGCTTCGCCGTCGACCTCGACGGCGCGATGCACTGCAGCCGTGCCGTGCTGCCCGGCATGCTGGAGAGCGGCGGCGGCAGCATCGTCAACGTCGCCTCGGTGCACGGCCACCGCATCATCCCCAACGCCTTCCCCTATCCCGTCGCCAAGCACGCACTGATCGGCATGACCAAGGCGCTAGGCATCCAATACGCCGCGCACAACATCCGCGTCAACTCCATTTCGCCGGGGCTGATCCTGTCCGAGCGTGTCGTCGAGTGGCTGGCCAACTCACCCGAGGACGCCAAACGGCAGGTCGAGCTGCTGCCGCCCAAGCGCATCGGCGAGCCCATCGAGGTTGCCTACACTGCGCTCTTCCTCGCCAGCGACGAAGCCCGCTTCATCAACGCAACCGACATCCTCATCGATGGGGGCCGGTCGCAGCTCTATCACGAATGACTGACCCGCGCTCGGATCGCTTTGTCCGCTCCCACCTGAAGACCCGCCAGCTCGTGCTGCTGGTGGAACTCGGTCGGCACGGCTCGATCCTGCATGCCGCCCAGGCCGCCAACCTGACGCAGCCGGCGGCATCCAAGCTGCTGGCCGATCTCGAGCACGCTCTGGGCGTCAAGCTCTTCGAGCGCCTGCCGCGCGGTGTGGCGCCAACCTGGTACGGTGAGGTCATGATCCGGCGCGCCGGCGCGGCCCTGGCCGAGCTGGACGCCGGCCATCAGGAGCTCATGGAACTGCTGTCGGGCCTGTCGGGCCGCGTGGCGGTCGGTTCCGTGCTGACGCCCTCGACGACGCTGCTGCCGGCCGCCATCACGCAGCTCAAGGCGCGCCAGCCGCGGGTGCATGTCGCCATCTCGGTGGACACCAGCAAGCTGCTCATCCAGCACCTGCAGAACGGTGAGCTCGACCTCGTCATCGGCCGGGTGCTGGACAGCGAGTCGGCCGCCCAGCTCAGCTTCGAACCGCTCACCGACGAGCCGCATTGCCTGGTCGTGCGCGCCGGCCACCCGCTGTCCGACCGTCGCGACCTCAGCCTGCCCGAGCTGGCCCGCCAGAGCTGGATCCTGCCGCCCGGCGGCAGCATCCTGCGCGACCGCCTGACCGCCCTGTTCCTGTCCGCCGGCCTGGACCAGCCCCAGCAGACCGTCGAGACCCTGTCCCTGCCCGTCATCACCAGCCTGCTCGGCCAGTCCGACATGTTGTCGGCCCTGCCTGAAGAGCTGGTCAAGCCCTATCTGGAGGCGGGTTTGTTGGCTGTGCTCAACTTCGACCTCGGCCTGCGCATGGACGCGTATGGCATCGTCACCCGCCGCGGCCATCAGCTGTCGCCGGGGGCGGAGCTGATGCTGAACTGCCTGCGCGAGGAAGCCGCGCGGCGCGGCCTGCACACCTGACGCGGCAGCGGCTATCCTGCCCAGTCGGACACTCAGGAAGCCCAGCACCGTGACCTTCTCCTGCGACGTCGCCATCATCGGCGCCGGCACTGCCGGCATGGCTGCCTACCGCGCCGCGCGCGCCCACACCGACCGCGTGCTGCTGATCGAGGCCGCCCACTACGGCACCACCTGCGCGCGTGTCGGCTGCATGCCGAGCAAGCTGCTGATCGCTGCGGCCGAAGCAGCCCAGGCCGTGCGCGAGGCGCATCGCTTCGGCGTGCAGGCCGAGGCGCCGCGCATTGACGGCCGGGCCGTCATGCAGCGGGTGCGGGACGAGCGCGATCGTTTCGTCGGTTTCGTGCTCGAGACGGTGCATGGCTGGCCGGAATCCACGCGGCTTTTCGGCCGGGCGCGCTTCCTCGCCCAAGGCGTGCTGGACGTCGATGGCCAGCGCGTCGAGGCCCGAACCATCGTCATCGCAACCGGCTCCCGGCCCTTCGTGCCGGCGGGCTGGCGCGAACGCCTGGGAGCCAGGCTGATCGTCAATGACGATGTCTTCGACTGGGTCGACCTGCCGAAGTCGATCGCTGTCGTCGGCGCCGGCGTCATCGGCCTGGAACTGGCCCTGGCCCTGCACAAGCTCGGTGTGCGCGTGCGCCTGTTCGCTCGCGGCGATCGCGTCGGGCCGTTGACCGATCCCGAATTGCAGCCGCTGGCCCAGAAGCTGTTTGCCGAAGACCTGCCACTGACGTTGAGCGCCACGCTGGACCCGGCGCTGGACGGCGACCAGGTCCTCGTCGGCGGCGAGCACTTCGACGCCGTGCTCTGCACTGCAGGCCGCCAGGCCAACCTCGACGGCCTGGGGCTGGAGACCCTGAACCTGCCACGCGATGCCCAAGGCCACCCGCTGATCGACCGCCATACCAGCCAGTGGGGTGGCATGCCGGTCTTCATCGCCGGCGACGTCACCAACGATCGGCCGTTATTGCATGAAGCGTCGGACGCCGGCCGCATTGCCGGCGACAACGCAGCACGCTGGCCCGATGTGCACAGTCGCCCGCGCCGCGCGCCGCTGGCGATCGTTTTCAGCGAGCCGCAGATCGCCATTGCGGGGGCGAGTCACTCGGAGCTGCTCGCCACGGGCCGCGACTTTGACGTCGGCCGCGTCAGCTTTGCCGACCAGGGCCGCAGCCGCGTCATGCTCGTCAACCGCGGCGGCCTGCATGTCTATGCGGAGCGCGGCACGGGCCGGTTGCTGGGCGCCGAGATGATCGGCCCGGCCGCGGAGCACCTCGGCCACCTGCTGGCCTGGAGCGTGCAGCGCGGCGACACGGTGCAGCAGATGCTGGACTGCCCCTTCTATCACCCGGTCGTGGAGGAAGGCCTGCGCACGGCGCTACGCCAGCTGCACAGCGATCTCCACCTGCCTGCGCCGCCCATCGAGAACTGCATGGACTGCGATACCGAGGCCGAGGTCGGCGGCTGACGACGCTAGGATCACAGGATGAAGAAGTTCGCTACCTGGAACGTCAACTCACTCGCCGTCCGCCTGCCGCAGGTGCTGGACTGGCTGGCTGCCCACCCGGTCGATGCGCTGGTGCTGCAGGAGACCAAGCTCACCGATGACAAATTCCCGACCATGGAAATCGGCGAGGCCGGCTACCAGGTGCAGTGGTTCGGCCAGAAGACCTACAACGGCGTCGCGCTGATCAGCCGTGAACGCGCGGATGACGTCGTCAAGAACATCACCGGCTTTGCCGACGAGCAGGCCCGGGTCATCGCCGGCACCGTGGGCGGTGTGCGCGTCATCGGTGGCTACTTCCCGAACGGCCAGGCGCCCGACAGCGACAAGTTCACCTACAAGATGAACTGGCTGACAGGTCTGCGCGGCTGGTTGATCGAGGAAATGAAGCAGCACCCCGAGCTGGTGCTGATGGGCGACTTCAACATCGCGCCCGAGGACCGCGACGTCTACGACCCCATCGCCTGGGCTGGCCAGATCCACTGCACGCCGCAGGAGCGCGAGCACTTCCAGCAGCTCATTGGGCTGGGGCTGACCGACGCCTTCCGGCTTTTCGAGCAGCCGCCCAAGAGCTGGAGCTGGTGGGACTACCGCAACCTGGCCTTCCGCAAGAACCAGGGCCTGCGCATCGACCACATTCTCGTCAGCGAGGCTTTGAAGCCTCGCGTGACGGCCTGCGAGATCGACAAGCTGCCGCGCAAGAACGAGCGGCCGAGCGACCATGCGCCGGTCATCGTCACCCTCGACGACTGACCTCGGATAGCGCGCGGACGACGCGGGCTACTTCTTCGCGAGGACCCAGGCCACCAGCGCATTGGCGTGCCCGTGGCCCATCTCGTGCTCGGCCTTCAGCAGGTTGACCAGCTCCATATGCTTCATCGGCCCGGCCCGGGCGATGACCTGTTCCCAGTGCGCGATGGGCTGGCCGTATTTCTTCTCGATGGAGGGGAAGTAGGAGGCGGGGCCCTTGACCTTGTTGTCTTGCGTTGCCATATCGATACCCTTCAAGTCTGACTGACGCCCGGCGATCGGCCGGCATCTGCTGCATGACGATTCAGAGCAGCAAGTTTCGACAAACCGCGAATCGCAAACCGGGCATTTCAAGGGCGAGTGACATGCACAACAGGAACTTGGCAGGCAAGGTGGCCCTGGTGGCCGGCGCCACGCGCGGCGCCGGCCGTGGCATCGCGGTGGCCCTGGGCGAGGCCGGTGCGACGGTCTACTGCACCGGGCGCAGCACGCAGGCGGCCCGCTCGGAGATGGATCGACCCGAAACCATCGAGGAGACGGCGGCCCTCGTCGATGCTGCGGGCGGCCGTGGCATCGCGGTAAAGGTCGATCATCTGGTGGCCGACGAAGTGCGCAACCTGGTCGCCCGCATCGAGCGTGAACAGGGGGCACTGCACGTTCTGGTCAACGATATCTTCGGTGCGAGCAAGATCGAATGGGGCAAGACGGTCTGGGAGTCGGATCTCGAATTCGGCCTGCACAGCCTGCGCCTGGCCATCGACACTCATGCCATCACCAGCCACTTCGCGATCCCGCTGCTGCTCAGGGCGCCGGGCGGCCTGGTGGTGGAGATCAATGACGGCACCGAGGAATACAACGGCACGCGCTACCGCAATTCCTTCTTCTACGACCTAGCCAAGGCGGCCGTGCTGCGCATGGGCTTTGCACTGGGCCATGAGCTGAAGTCGCACGGTGCCACGGGTCTGTCACTGACGCCGGGCTGGCTGCGCTCCGAGACCATGCTGGAGGCCTTTGGCGTGCGCGAGGACAACTGGCGCGACGCCATCGAGCGCGTGCCGGGCTTTGCGATTGCCGAAAGCCCGGCCTTCGTCGGGCGGGCCGTCGTGGCGCTCGCGACCGACCCCGACGTCGCGCGTTGGAACGGCCAGTCGCTGTCCAGTGGGCAACTGGCCCGCATCTACGGCTTCACCGACCTGGACGGCAGCCAGCCCGACGCCTGGCGCCACATGCTCGACAGCGAGGCGGGCGACGTCGACGTGGCGGCCTATCGTTAGATCGCGTCCAGGTTTGCCTGGAAGCGTTCGAAGAAGCGCCCGATGTGCACGCCGTCGCACAGTGCATGGTGCACATCGACGGCGACCGGCATCAGCAGCCGGCCGTTCGTCTCGATGAAGCGGCCGAAGGCCACCTTGGGCCGGTCGTCGCCTTGACCGCGCGCGTGGGTGAACGCAGTGAACCCCAGCCAGGGCAGCGCGGTCATGTGGACCAGCGTTTCCTCGCGCACGTCGCCGGGCTCATCGGCGGCGAAAAGGTCGCCACTGGCATGGCGCACGCGCTCGATGCCGGGCTTGGCGCGGGCGGCAAAGCTGGCGAGCGAAGGTTCGCGTGGCAGCGTCAGGAAGCCAAAACTTCCGTCGTCGCGCAGCACCGTCGTGCTGGCATGGATGACGCCGAACTCGCGCACGCCCCGGCCGCCGTCGGTCAGCGTCTGGCGCATCGCATCGACGCCATTGGCTGCCTCCAGCGCGGCGTGGTGGTAGGCCAGCCAGGGCGTGGCGCCGTGAGCAGCGGCGCGCTCGCGCAGGCCGGTCACGTCGACCGGCGCGGTGATGCTGAAGGCCGGCTGGGCCATGGTGCGGAAGTGCGCCAGCGCGGCGCGGCGCGGCCAGGCGTCGAGAGGGATGTCGCGGTCTTGCATATGGACCGCATGCTCGCACGAAGGCACATGCGTGAACGTGGACAAAAAAGGAGCCCGGTCTGCCGAAGCAGGCGGGCTCGAAGGAGTTGAAGGGTGGTTGCGCGTCAGCCGCTCAGCTCGCCGCCTTGCATCGGCCGCACGCCGAAGTCATAGAGGGCCCGCTGGAGTTCCTCGGCGCGATCTTCGCCAAGGTCGGCAAAGAGGCGGCTGTTGGGCGTGCTGCGGATCTGGCCGATCTGGTTGTAGCCCAGCGTCTTGGCGCATGCCAGGGTGCGCGACGTCAGTGGCAGGCAATCGAGCGGCGCCTGATCGGCGAGGCTCAAAAGCCGGGCATAGGTTTCGGGGGAAATGGACACGGTGCCTGTGCTGCGGCAAGGGTGGGGGGCCGGGGCCGTATGCAGCGGCATCAGGAATGCGAGAGATGCGGAGCTCGTTGGCTGGAGCTGGTCATCTGCGCAATCTATCGCCGCATGCATTGGGCAAGAACCCGTCGATCAGGTCAGCCTCCAAGCTTGGGCAGACCGAGAAGTTCGCAGATCAGGTCGATGACTTTCATGGGGGGCTCCTGCAGGGTGGGGGCTAGATGTCGCCAGCCCGCACTTTCCCTGTTTTAACCCCCCTAGAAACCTAGCAAGTCTGCTAGGTTGAAACCGCATTACAGAATGCCGGCCGCCACGCACCTGAGCACTGCCTGGTGCTTGGACGTCACGCCCAGCTTGCGCATCACATTGCCAAGATGGAAGTTCACCGTCTTCTCGCTCATGCCCAGGATGACGCTGACCTCCCAGGCCGTCTTGCCCTGGGCCGTCCAGCTCAGCACGTCCAGCTCGCGCCGGGTCAGCTTGGGCAGATCACCCTTGTTGAGCTTCGCGCCCAGCAGCCGGTCCGCCGCCGTCAGCGCATGCGCAGCCAGCAGCTGCAGGCCCGCAACCATCTGCATCAGCTGCATGCCCGGCTCGGGCAGCGCCTCGTCGCGATCCACGCCGAGCAGGAAGTGCTTGTCACCCGGCAGGTGCAGCTTGACGGCGATTCCCGTCTTGTAGCCGTAGGGTGCCTGCGCTTCCCAGATGTCCCCGGCGTCCGCCGCTACATACGTTTTCTGATCGTAGACGACCGGCACGGCATGGCTCATGAGCTTGGCCATGACGGGATCCCGACGGGCCTCGCCCAGGTCCTTCGCCACCGCGAGATACCCCTCGGGCGTATTCCCCAGCGACGTGATCTGCACATCGGCGTCCTGCAGGCGCCCACGCATCAGCACGCCGGAGATGATCGGGAAGCCCAGCGCATCCGCCGTCGCGACAAGGCGGCGCTCGAAGCTTTCGAAGTCGTCACTCAGGCCGACGTCGATCAGCTGCTGGTAGTTCATTTCGGGCTTACCCATACCTGCCAAGTCTGCCAGCTTGTTCCCCACTGGCCCTGACCAGAGACTGCCCTCCCGTTCGAATCACACGACACAGAGGAGCCGTCCATGCCAACCCTGATCCAGTTGCCCGAAGGCAGCGTCTGCTGGCCGGTGGCCGCGCTGTCCAGCGCCGCCCAGGATGTCCGCCACGCTCGGACCCAGGTGCACCGCGTGCGCCGCGACGAGCACCGCGTCAGCGGCTCGACGCGTTGGGAGCGCTGCTATGCCGACGCCTGCGCCTGGGTGGAATGGGACTGGGTCGAGATCAACGAGGGCACCGTCGCGCAGGCCGATCCGCTCAATGTGCGCTCCAACGTGCTGCTGCTGGACGCCCGCGGCCGCCCGCTGCTGTCGTCGCGTCGACGCGCGACGTTGGCGACGCTGGTGTATCTGCTGCCCTGGCAGGGTCCGGTGCTGGACAAGCTGAGGATGGACGAACCTTCGCGCCGCAAGGCCGTTGCGGAGCAGCGCCTGGCCGCTTGAACACTGGTGACAGCGCGGGGCACCGGCTTTGCGCAGAATCGAGGGCTTCATCGCTTGAAGCCGCCGCCATGAGTTCTCCCTCTCCCGAAGCCGTCCTTTCCCAATGGCAAGCTGACGAGGCCGCGCTGCGCACGCGGCAGCAGGGTGAAACCGGCCTGGCTTCGCGGGCCATGCTGGCTGGCAAGACCGGCCTGCAACAGATGCAGGCCATGCTGGATGGCCTGGCACCCCGGCCACCGATCAGCGAGACGCTGGACTTCCTGCTGATCTCGGTGGAGGACGGAATCGCCGTCTTCCAGGGGCGACCACAGTTCAAGCACTACAACCCGCTCGGCAGCGTGCACGGCGGCTGGTTCGCGACGCTGCTCGATTCCGCCCTGGGCTGCGCGGTGCACACGACCTTGCCGGTGGGCCGCGGCTACACGACGCTGGAGTTCAAGATCAACCTCGTGCGCGCGCTGAGCGACAAGGTGCCCTTCGTACGCGCCATCGGCAAGGTGGTGCACCGCGGCCGCCAGGTGACGACGTCGGAGGCGACGCTGGTCGGCCACGACGGCAAGCTCTACGCCCACGCCAGCACCACCTGCCTGTTGTTCGACCTGCCGAGCTAGACGCGCTCGAGCTTTTGGTGCGGCAGCGGCGGCAGCCGTACCGTGATCGCATCGCCCGGCTTCACGGCACCGCCGGCCAGCACGATGCTCATGATGCCAGCCTTGCGCACGACCTCGCCGTCGGCATCGCGGTCGACGACGGCCTTCAAGAGGCCAGCCTCGAAGTTCTCGATCTGCGGGCAGGGGTTGCGCAGGCCGGTCACCCGCAGCACGACCTCGGTGCCGATGCGCAGCTCGGTGCCGCGCGGCAGCGCGAGCAGGTCGATGCCGCGGGTCGTGAGGTTCTCGCCCATCTGGCCGGGCTGAACGCCGAAGCCGCCGGCGGCGAGTTCGTCGAAGAGCTCGCCCTGGATCAGATGGACCTGGCGCAGATTGGGCTGGGTCGGGTCCACGGCCACGCGCGAGCGGTGCTTGACCGTCACGCCGCAATGGGCGTCGCCTTCGACGCCCTGCCCTGCGATGAGGCGCAGCTCGCCTCTCGCGAACTTGGAGAAGCTGTGCGTTGCGCTGGACCAAACGGCCGCAACGGTCGCAACGACCGCCAGCGTCATGCGCGCAGTGCCGCGGCCTCGGAGGCCAACTTGGTGATGCGCGCCCAGTCCTTGGCGTCGACCGCGTCCTGCGGCGTCAGCCAGGAGCCGCCGCAGACCTTGACGTTGGGCAACTTCAGGAACTGCGGCGCCGTCTCCAGCGAGATGCCACCGGTCGGGCAGAAAGCCACGTCCGGGAAGGGGCCGGCCAGCGACTTCAGCAGGTTGACGCCGCCGACGGCAACGGCCGGGAAAAGCTTCAGGAAGCCAAAGCCGGCGGCATTGGCCTGCATGACCTCGGAGGCCGTCGACACGCCGGGCAGCAGCGGCAGGCCCTGGGCCTGGCAGGCGGCGGCCAGTGCGTCGGTGTAGCCGGGGCTGACGCCGAACTGGCAGCCGGCATTCTTGGCGTTCGTCACGTCGGCCGGGCTGCGCAGCGTGCCGGCGCCGACGATGGCGCCCGGCACCCTGGCCATGGCTTCCATGGCCTGCAGGGCGACGGGGGTGCGCAGCGTCACTTCGAGCACGCGCACGCCGCCAGCAACCAGCGCTTCGGCCAGCGGCACGGCGTCTTCCAGGCGCTGGATGACGATGACGGGGATGACGGGGCCGTGGCTGGCCAGGCTCAGGGTGTCGATCATTTCAATTCTCCATAAGACCGGGGTATTCGGGCCGAGCGCTGGGCCGCTCCCGAGCCGGCCCGCTTGGCGAAGCTTGCGGCTCAATGCCGGAAGCTTTGGCGTCCCCTCGGGGGACCGGCCAGGCTGGCGCGCGTTCAGCGCCGCCAGACTGGACGAGGGGCTGTCTCACTTCACAACCAGGTGCAGGCGCCTTCTTCGGCGCTCAGGACATTGCGGCGCAGGCCGGCAAAGAGTTCGCGGCCTAGGCCGTGGGCATTGACGTCGGCTTCGTCCGGATCGAGCGTCGCCACCTCGCGGGCCGCCCAATCGGCCTCGTCGACCAGGGCGGCCAGCGTGCCGGTCTGCGCGCAAACGCGCACGACGTCGCCATCACGCAGCTTGGCCAGCGGCCCACCGGCCAGAGCCTCGGGGCTGACGTGGATGGCCGCGGGCACCTTGCCGGAGGCCCCGCTCATGCGGCCGTCGGTGACCAGCGCCACCTTGAATCCCTTGCCCTGCAGCACGGCCAGCGGCGGCGTCAGCTTGTGCAGCTCGGGCATGCCATTGGCGTGCGGGCCCTGGAAGCGCACGACGACGATGACGTCGCGCTCCAGCTCGCCGTTCTTGAACGCGTTCAGCATGGCTTCCTGCGTCGTGAAGATGCGGCAAGGCGCCTCCACGGTGTGGCGATCCTCGGGCACCGCCGAGACCTTGATGACGGCGCGGCCGAGGTTGCCGGCCAGCAGCTTGAGGCCACCGGTGGTGCTGAAAGGCGCGGCGGCCGTGCGCACGACACCGTCGTCGCCACTGACGGCCGGCAGCGGCTCGCGCACCACCTCGCCGCTCTGGCCCACCGCCCGCGGCACGAAGGCATAGGGGCGCAGGCTGTCGCCGGCGACTGAGATGACGTCCTCGTGCATCAGGCCGGCGTCCATCAGCTCACGGATGACGAAGCCCGGGCCGCCGGCGGCCTGGAACTGGTTCACGTCGGCGCTGCCATTGGGGTAGACGCGCGACAGCAAGGGCACGACGGCGGACAGGTCGGAGAAGTCCGTCCAGTCGATCAGGATGCCGGCCGAACGGGCGACGGCGACCCAGTGGATCAGGTGGTTGGTCGAGCCGCCGGTGGCGAGCAGCGCCGCCATCGCGTTGACGATGCAGCGCTCGTCGACGAGGTGGCCTATGGGCTTGGCGGCCCGGCCCGCCACGCGGCCACTGATGTTGATCGCCGTGGCGACCGCCTCGCGCGTCAGCGCCGTGCGCAGGTCGTCGTGCGGATGCACGAAGGCGCTGCCCGGCGTGTGCAGGCCCATCGCCTCCAGCAGCATCTGGTTGCTGTTGGCGGTGCCGTAGAAGGTGCAGGTGCCGGCGCCGTGATAGGCCGCCTGCTCGCTCTTCAGCAACTCGTCGCGGCCGACCTTGCCCTGGGCGTAGAGCTCGCGCACCTTGGCCTTGTCGCTGTTGGAGATGCCCGAGCTCATCGGCCCGGCGGGCACGAAGACGCAGGGCAGATGGCCGAAGTGCAGTGCGCCGATCAACAGGCCCGGCACGATCTTGTCGCAGATGCCCAGCAGCAGGGCCGCATCGAAGACGTCATGCGTCAGCGCTATTGCCGTGCCCATCGCGATGGTGTCGCGCGAGAACAGGCTCAGCTCCATGCCGGGCAGGCCTTGCGTCACGCCATCGCACATCGCCGGCACGCCGCCCGCGACCTGCACCGTGGCGCCCAGACGGTGCGCCTCGGCTCGGATCTGCTCCGGGTAGCCCTCGTAGGGCTGGTGGGCCGACAGCATGTCGTTGTAGGCCGTGACGACCCCGAGGTGGGGGGCTTTCTCGGCGACGATGCGCAGCTTGTCGTTGGACGGCATGGCCGCCACGGCGTGGGCGACGTTGGCGCAGCCCATGCGCTCGAAACCGCGCTGGCGGCCGCCGAGCTTGGCGATGCGGGCGAGATAGTCGCCACGCAGCTTGGCGCTGCGTTCGCGGATGCGGTCTGTAACTTGAATGAGTGTGTCGTGCATGCGGGTCTCCTGCGGCTCTCGTAACCGGCCCTTGGGAATTTAGGTAACCATATTACTTGCCTCCAGCGCTGCGCGGGTTACGGGCTGGGTACCTGAGAAACGTCGTGCAACTCTCTGGCATGACAAGATGGGGGCGATGGCGTCACAGGCAATCCATATTCCCCATGGCCCGGCGCGCAGCGCCCATCTGTTGCAGCGCACGACCGCCGAATGGCGGGCTAGCGGCGAAGACCTGCTGCTGTTTGCCTATGGCTCGTTGATCTGGCGGCCCGAGTTCGAGTATGCCGACGCGCTGCCGGCGCGGGTGTTGGGCTTTCACCGCGTGCTGCGCATGCGTTCGCGCGTGAACCGCGGCTCGCCCCAGGAGCCGGGCCTGGTGCTGGCGCTGATCTCGGGTGGCAGTTGCCGCGGGCTGGTCTACCGCATCCCGCGCACCGTCGGTGAAGAGGTGTTGCCGCGTTTGTGGGAACGCGAGATGCCCAACGGCGTCTACGAGCCGCGCTGGCTGAACTGCGACACCGGCGCGGGCCGGCTGCGCGCCCTGGCGTTCACGCTGTCGCGCCAGAGCCCGAACTGGACCGGGCCTTTGCATGAGCCGGAGCTGCTGCACATCTTTCAACACGCCAGCGGCCGCTACGGCACGACGCTGGACTATCTGCTACGCACCGTTCAGGGTTTGCGCGAACATGGGATCCGCGACGCGGAACTGGAGCGCCAGGCCCACCTGGCGGCGCAGCACGGGCTGTGCGCCCCGCTTTGATCAGCCCCTGAGCCGCGCGAGATCTTCCTCGGTGTCGACGTCGACATGCACGCCGGGGTCGTCGACGGGAATGGGTTGCGCCGCGTAGCGAGCCACGATGCGCCGCGCGCCCTCATCGCCCTGCAGGGCCACCAGCTCCGAGTAGAGCTCAGTGCCAAAGCCGACCGGATGGCCCTGGATGCCGCGGTACTGGGCATAGCAGACGGGGTAGCGCTCCAGCCCCTCGGCCACGGCCATGATGGTGGTCGGCTGCACAAGCGGCATGTCGGCCGGCAGGATGAGCCAGCCGTCGGCATCACCCGTGGCGCTGACGCCGGCGACGATGGAATGCCCCATGCCGATGGGCTGAGGCCGGCCGTGGGTATCGCGCTCAGGCAGCGTCACGACGTCGCGCGCCGCGATGAGCTTGTGCACGGCCGGCGCCAGGGCTGCCGTCGTCACAACGACAACCGGAAGCTGCGTCGCGATGGCATGGCGCAAGGTGCGCGCCAGCAAGGTATCTCCACCGGGCGTTCCCGCCAGGTGCTGTTCCAGCTTGTGGCCCGAGCCGCGGAAGCGCGAGCCGCGACCCGCGGCCAGCACAACGACGACGGGGCGTCGCTTTGTCATTTGCTATTCGTCCTTCAAAACCCACTTACCTAGCGCCGGTCTGAGCCGTTTGCTGCAGTGCCACAAGCATGCCGAGTGAGGCTTCGCTTGAAACTGGGGCGTTCACTTAAGGGAAGGTCTGCATACGTAGGGAGGTCGTCAGGCCTGGCGTTGGGCCCGCGCCGGGGCGAGTTGCGGGGTGAGGCAAGGCGCCTGCGAGGCGTGTGGCGGGCCTACACAACGAGCGGGCAACGACGAATCACCCCGCAACTCGCCCCGGCCCTCCGGGTTGGGCTGCAAAGGGCTCAGTCGTTGTTGCAAGTGCTCGCGATGCCACCGGCATCGCTGCGCCTTGCGCCTAGACTGAGCCCTTTGCAGCACCAACGCGGGCCTAACGCCAGGCCTGATGACCTCCCGCCATGAGCAAGTTGAGCGACTTCCGAAAGAGCTACGAACTAGGGGAGCTGGATGAGGTGCAAGCTGCGGATGGACCGCTGGCGCTCTTCAACCGCTGGATGGATGAGGCCATCGCCCACGATGTGTCCGAGCCGACCGCGATGACGGTGGCCACGGTCGGTGCCAACCACCGGCCGTCGACCCGCGTCGTGCTGCTCAAGGGCTGCGATGCACGCGGCATGGTCTGGTTCACCAACTACGAAAGCCGTAAAGGTGAAGAGTTAGCAGGCAACCCTTACGCGGCCTTGCAATTCCACTGGGTGGAGATGGAACGCGTCGTGCGCATCGAGGGGCGCGTCGAGAAGACCTCGGCCCAGGAATCGGACGACTACTTCAAGAGCCGGCCGCTGGATTCGCGCCTTGGGGCCTGGGCTTCACCACAGAGTCGGGTCATCAGTTCACGTGCTGTGCTGGTGGCCAACGCCGCCAAGGCAGCCGTTCAGCAGGGCCTGAACCCGGACCGGCCGCCGCATTGGGGCGGCTACCGCCTGGTGCCAGATCGCTATGAGTTCTGGCAGGGGCGCCGTTCCCGGCTGCACGACCGGCTGGTCTTCAGCCTGGATGCCGACCGCTGGGTGCGCGAACGGCTGGCGCCCTAATTGACGGCGTTGCCGTCCTCGACGCGGTAGTACAGGCCGTAAGGGTCGTCGTTGAGCACGGCCAGCACGCCTTCGACGACGACGGGTTCCAGCGTGTAACGCACCGGCTTCTTGGTGCGCACCTCGACCAGTCCCTCGGGCCCGGCCGGTACGCAAAAGGAGCAGGTCGTCGGCACCGACGACAGCAGGAAGTGCTGCTGCTTGTCGCCCGCCTCCAGCGGCATCATGAAGCCCTGCACCTTGATGGTCTTGCGGTCCAGCGCCTGCACGGCGGCCGGGAAGGTCGGCACGATCTTCTTTTTCTCGGCCTTGGCGGTGACTTGGGACAGCAAATGCCAGGACACGATGTCGGCGCGTTCCTCCAGCGGCTTGAAGGGGCTGCGCGGGTCGTGATAGCCAGGCCCCTGCCCCATGCCCGGCGGCGTTTGGGCGAACGCCGCAGCAGCGGCAAGACAGACGGCGAGAAGGGGCTTGAACTTCATGATGGCGGGATTGTCGGGGTTCAGCGCGGAGCTTGCAGCAGGGTTGTGACATCCAGCCGATAGGCCCGCCATGCGGGCCAGGCAGCGGCCAGCAGCGCCAGGGCGCCGGCCAGCAGCGGCACCAGCCATTCGGCTTCGCTCATGCCGAGCTGGCCCAGGCGCAGCGACTGTCGCTCGGCGAGCAGACGCTCCAGCAGCGCAACAAGGCCGTGCCCAGCCACCAGCCCCAGCACGGCGGCGAGGCCGGCGAGCAGCAAGGCCTCCAGCGCGA
Source organism: Roseateles sp. P5_E4 (assembly GCF_054049255.1). Taxonomy (NCBI): domain Bacteria; kingdom Pseudomonadati; phylum Pseudomonadota; class Betaproteobacteria; order Burkholderiales; family Sphaerotilaceae; genus Roseateles; species Roseateles sp. P5_E4. Next base: position 548,443 of record NZ_JBFUMS010000001.1, read on the forward strand.
TCAGCGCCGCGACGCGCGAGGCCGGCGCGCCCAGCATGCGCAGCATCGCAAGATCGCCCTGGCGTGCCCGCACCGCATGCAGCAACGCGACCCAGACCGACAGCCCCGCCGCCGCGAGCAGCACGATGCCAAAGCCCCGCAGCACTTCGGTGCCGGCGCCCACCAGGCGCATCAATCGGGCTGTTTCCAGCGCCGGCGCGGCGGATTGCAGGCCGTCCTGCGCATTGACCCAGCGCGGCAGCATGACGGCGGCCAGCGGGCTGCGGTAGCGCACGAGGGCGAGCGTGATCTCCTTCCTTTCGCTCTCCTCGTCGTGTGAGACGGCGTGGTCTTCGTGCACCTCCCACACCGATGCCAGATCGGTCAGCACGAGGCGGTCCAGCACGCTGCCGGATTCGGCCAGCACGCCGACGACCTCGAACTGATGTTCGCCATGCGCGCCGCCACCCTCGGCCAAGCCGTGGCTGCCGGCGAAACGGTCACCGGGCTTCAGCCCGCTCGTGCGCGCGACTTCGGCGCCGAGAACGGCCTGCATCGGTTTCGTCCAGAGCGCGCCCTGCCCCATTTGGCCGCCATAGAGATCGATGTACGCCGGCGTCGTGCCAGCGATGCGGTAGCCGCGGAAGGAGTCGCCCAGCGACAGCGGCACAGCCTGGGCGACGAGGGGCTGCTGCTTCAACAGCTCCAGCGTCGCCAACGGGATATTGCCGGTCGGCGCGTCGAGGTGGAAGACACCGGCCAGCATGATCTGCATGGGGCTGCCCTTGGCGCCGACGACGAGGTCGATGCTGGCGAGGTCGCGCTTCAGCCCCGCCTCGACCTGGGCACTGGCGCGCAGCACGAAGGTCACGGCGGCGAGGCCGAGCGTCAGCAGCAGCAGGTTCAGCGCTGTCGTCAACGGGCTGGACCACAGGTATCGCCACGCGAGGCGGATCACAAGACCACCTCGCTGACGTCATCCCGCTCTGCCAGCGCTTCGACGACACGCGCGTCATGGCTGGCGATGACCAGCGTGCAGCCCTCGCGCTCGGCCGCATCGAGCAGCAGGGCCAGCATGTGCAGGGTGTGCTCATCGTCCAGGTTGGCGCTGGGTTCATCGGCCAGCAGCAGGCGCGGACGGCGCATCAGTGCGCGCGCGAGCGCCACGCGCTGGGCCTGGCCAACGCTGAGCTGGTGCGGCCGGCGATTCGCCAGCTCAGCAATGTCCAGCGCCTCCATCAGCTCGGCCGCGCGCTCCGGGTCGGCGCCCTGCCCTGCGGCCAGCGCCGGCAACGCCAGGTTCTCGGCCACAGTCAGCGCCTCGCTCAAATGCAGGCGCTGGGGCACGACGCCCAACGTGGCTCCACGCCAGGCGTCCAGCGCGCGCGGGCTCAGCGTCTGCAGCTCGGTTTGCGCAACGTTCAGTTCGCCCTGTTGCACGCGCAGCAGGCCCGCCAACAGGGCCAGCAAGGTCGACTTGCCCGAGCCCGAGGCGCCACGCAGCAGCAGATGCCGGCCCGCGGCGAGCGCGAAGTCGGCATAAGCGAGCTCGGCGCCGCCGGCGTAGCGATGGCGCAGGCCGCCCCAGGCCAGCATCACTTGACCAGGCGCTTGAAGCTGGCCAGGAACTTGTCCACCTTGCCGGCAACGACGAAGGCGCAATAGCCTTGCTCCGGGTTGCGGGCGTAGTAGTGCTGGTGATAGGCCTCGGCCGGGTGGTAGTCGGTCTCAGGCAGAAATTCGGTGACGACGCGGCCGGCGTGATGGTCGTTGGCTTCCTTGATGACTTCGGCCGCGAGTTGGCGCTGGGCCTCGGTATGCCAGTAGATGCCCGAGCGGTATTGCGTGCCGACGTCGGCACCCTGGCGGTTCAGCGTCGTCGGGTCGTGGATGGTGAAAAACACCTCCAGCAGTTCTCGCAGCGAGACCTCGGCGGGATCGAAGTCGATGCGCACGACCTCGGCATAGCCGGTGTTGCCGCCGCAGACGGCCTCGTAGGTCGGCTTGGGTCCCTGGCCATTGCTATAGCCGTTCTCGACGTGGTGCACGCCGCGCACGCGCTCGTAGACGGCCTCCAGGCACCAGAAGCAGCCGCCGGCCAGGGTGATGCGTTCGAGATTCGTAGCAGACATGGAATGACCTTCAATGAGCGCCAAGGGAGAGCTCGACATGGGGGCGCCAGGTCTCATCGCAACCCTGGTCGCAGAGCTTGGGCGCGGCGAGAAAGACGCGCGCATTGGGCGCGCCGCGGGCCAGCAGCGCATCGCGCACCGCCGTGGCGCGGGCCACCGCCAGCTGGCGCAGTGTTTCGTCTCCGATGGCGTAGCTGCCCAGCAGCAGGCCGCGCATCTGCTCGGGCGGCAGATCCTTGGCCAGGCCGAGCAGGTTCTTGGGCTTGTTGGGCAGCTTGCTGGCCTGGTAGAGGCGCTTGAGCGCGGCATCGGGTGTTGCGTTTTCGGCTTTGAGTGCGCTGGCCAGGCGCTGTTCACGCAAGGCCTGGCCTTCGGCGGCGATGCCGGCCCAGCCCGTCAGCGTCAGCTGCACGCCGGGCTTGTCGACCAGCAGCTTGGCTACGCGGTCGAGCTTGGTCGAGTCGGCCAGTTCGACGCCACCCGGCACGAAGGCGATCTGGGCCTCCTCGGGTGCGTCGCTGCCGCTGAACAGGGCGAAGGGCGAGGTCAGCGCCTTGCCGATGAGATTGAGCACGAGCTTCCAGACCAGGCCGCCGACGCTGAACTCCGGATCGTTCAGGGAGCCGCTGACGGGCAGGTTGACGTCGATGACGCCGTTGCCGTCCTTCAGCAGCGCCACGGCGAAGCGCACCGGCAGCGAGGTCGCGTCAGGGCTCTCCACGCGCTCGCCAAAGGTCAGCTGGTTCAGGATGATCTGGTTGCTGGCCACCAGCTGGCCGCCGGGCTCGACCTTGTAGCGCAGCTTGGTCGACAGCTTGCCGCGCTCGATGGCGTAGCCGGCGTATTTGGCGGCGTAGGGCGACAACGGCGCCAGCTCGATGTCGGTCGCGTTGGCGGCAATGTCCATGGCCAGTGGTGCGCCCGGTTTGAGCTGACCGTCGATCTCCAGCAGGCCGGTGCCGGCGACCTTGCCCTTCAGTGTCAGCGGCGCCATCGCGCTGCTGGTGGACGAGAAGGCGCCCAGCGAGCCTTGCAGCTCGGTCAGGCGGGCGCTGTAGTTGGGGCGCACGAAGCGGTCGTTGAAATCGACGACGCCGCGGTTGACGCGGATGCGTTCGGCGGCGAATTCCGGCTGCGCTGCCGATGCGGCTGGCGCGGGCGCTGCAGCCGCTTCCGCCGGGCCGATGTCGCGCAGATTGAAGCGACCCTGGTCGTTGACGATCAGGCGGGCATAGGCGTCTTCGAGCAGCGCGTCCTTCACGGCCAGGCGTGGCGGCGCGCCCGGCGCCAGGGCGAGCTTGAGGCCGTCGAGCTGCAGTGCCTGCCAGCTCAGCAGGTCTTCGCCGACGACGCGCTGGCCCTCGACGACGCGGGTCTGCAGCAGCGCCAGCGGCCCGACGCGCACGTCGCCGCCCACGTTGGCCGTCCAGGCGCCGCCGGCCTGCTGGGCGGTGACTTCAGCCTTCAGTCCCAGCTCGGCGCGCTGCAGATGCAGTCCCCAGGCCGGGTCGAGGTAGGCGTTGAGCAGATGCAGCGGCAGGGCCTTGGCCTGAAGGCTGCCGCTGGCCGAGAGCGGCGCAATACCGACGCGGCCGCTCCACTGCAGGCTGCCGGCGCTGGCGGCGATGGGCTGATCATTCGCGCCGAGGGCCGCGAGTTGGGTGGTGATCTGCACCTGCACCGGCGTTGTGGCGGGCCAGCTCAGAGCGCCGAGCTGCAGGCGCAGCGGCTCGGCGGTCAGTGCCACGGGCGTGACGCCTGCGGGCACGGCGGCGTCCTGCCAGCGCAGTGCGCCGCGCTCGACCGTCAGGCCAGCAAGCTGCACCTTCCAGGCCGGGCCGGCAGCGGACGCGGCGCTGTCAGGCGGCAGCAGGCCGGCGATGTTCAAGCGGCCACTCTGCTCGCGGGCGAGCAGAGCGCGCGGCGCGTCCAGCGCCAGCGTGCCGAGGGTGATGGCGTGCGTGGCGGGCTCGACGCTGGCCTTGTCGAGCTGGGCCGAGGCCAGCGTCACCAGCCGCGGCGCGCCGGGCAGGCCAAGGCGAGCGTCGCTGATGCGCAGCTCGGCCAGGGTCAGCTGGGCACGGTCGGCAGCGCCTTCGGCCAGCGGGTTCGTGACGGTGAGGCCAGCCTTGGTGGAGAGGCCGGCGACCAGCCGTACGCCGCTGGGCAACGGCAGCCAGGCGGCCAGGCGCTCGACGGCGAGGCCATCCAGCTCAGCATCAGCCTGCAGCAGCTCGGGCGACAGCTTGGCCTGGGCCGTCAGCGTGGCCCGGTCCAGGCGCAGGCTGGCGTCGAGCTGGGCAGGCGACTTCAACGGCCAGGCGGCTGCGCCGAGCTTGATCTGGATGGCCTCTAGCGCCAGGCCCTTGTTGAGAGTGAAACGACCCTCCTTGACTTCCAACCCGGCAAGGCTGAACTGCCAGGGGGCCGCAGTTGGCGATGACACGCCGCCAGACCCTGACCCTGCCGGCAGCGGGCGCAGCCAGGCATCGGGCGACTCCAGCAGGATGGCGCCGAAGCCCAGCTGGCGACGCAGCGGTTGCACATCGGCGAGCGGCAGGCTCAGCCGCTTGAAGCCGAGCAGGGCCTGGCCGTCGGGCTGGGTCAGGGCCAGCTCGTGCAGCTGGATGAGGCCACTGAGCTTGACACCCGGCGTCTGCTTGGGGCGCTCGGCAAAGTCCACCGCCACGTCGACATCGAGCCTGCCGCCGGCCAGTCGGATGGGCGCGCTGGCAGGCACATAGGCGGCCAGCGGTGCGAGATCCAGCCCGGCAAATTTGAAGGACAAACGAGCACTGACGTCATCGTCAAAGGGCAGCGCCTCGGCGCGGCTGTCGAAGGCGACGCCGTCGAGCTTGCCGTTCAGCTGGGGCTGCACCTTGACCTTGACGTCGGCCGGCAGCGTCGACATGAAAGGCAGGGCCAGGTGAAGGCCGGCCAGCTCGTGCTTGCGCTGCACCGGGCGGTCGTCGAAGAGGATGCGACCGTCGGCCAGCTCGATGTTGTAGACGGCGAACTCGGCGTCCGGCTCCTCGGGCGCCCCGGGCTTGGCGGCAAAGCGCTGGATCAGGTCGTCGATGTCATAGCGGCCCTCGGCCACGCGGGCGAGGCGCAGTTCGGGCTTGGTCAAGGCCACGGATTCGATGACGGCACGGCCGCGCAGCAGAGAGCGCAGCGACAGGGCAGCATCCAATTTCTGCAGCTTGAACAGCGGTGGCTGCCCGGCGTCGGCGCCGGCAATACTCAGCCCTTCGATGACCAGGGCCAGACGCCAGGGCTGGAAACTGGCCTCCTCGACGGTGACCGGCCGGCCCAGGGCCTCGCTGGCCAGTGCAGCGCCACGGCCGGTAACCCAGCCGGGTAGCGCCAGTGTCACGACCAGCAGCAGCAAGGTGACCAGGGCCGACAGCGCGGCGATGGTCCAGAGGGCGAGGCGGGCGGGGGAACGGGAGGTCACTGTCACGGCAAAAGCATTATTGATGTCGGCGAAGATGCCACAGGTGATCTCCCTCGACTATTCAGGCTTCAAGACGTTGCTGCTTGCCGCCGCCCTGCCCCCAGCGCCCCTGTTGCTGCTCGCGGCCTGGGGCGGTTGGCGACTCCAACGAGGCCGGCGCCTGGGCGGGGTGTTGCTGGGCCTGGCGCTGATCGGCGTCTGGCTGTCGGCCACCGAGGCGGTGGGCGAACTGCTGAGCCGGGCCGTGGGGCTGCCCACGGCTCTTGAGCCAGCCCGGATTGACGCGTTGCGCGCTCGCTCAGACGGCGCGGTGCTCGTGCTGGGCGGCGGCGTGAAGCGCCATGCGCCTGAGTTCGCCGCTGGTGCTCCGGCCCGCATCACCGCCGAACGCCTGGCCTATGGCGTCTGGGTTGCCCGGCGCAGCGGCTGGCCGCTGGCCTTTTCCGGCGGTATCGGCTGGACAGCGACTGAACTGCGCGAACCCGAGGCCGACATCATTGCCCGCGTGGCGGCTCAGGACTATGGCCTCCCACTGCGCTGGGCCGAAGCCAGTTCACGGGACACGCGGGAGAACGCCGCCCACACGCTGCCGCTGCTGGCGAAGGCGGGCGTGAAACAGGTCGTGCTGGTCACGCATGAGGCGCACATGCGCCGCGCGCTGCGCGCCTTCGAGGCCGAGGCCGCACCGTTGGGTCTGACGATGCTGGCGGCCCCCATGGGCCTGCGCGATGACGCGTTGAGCAGCTTTGACGACTGGTGCCCCTCCGTGGAGGGCTTTGCACGTGTGCGCTATGTGGTCTACGAGACCTTGGCGTGGTGGGCGGGCCGATGAGGCGCCACAAATAGAAACCCCGCCGGGCTTTAAGGCCGGGCGGGGTGGGTGGCTATGCCACCTTGGGGCTCCACGGCGATTTGCCGAAGGGCTCCTGGCGCGCAAGGGATTGCGCCAGAGGTTGTGCCTCAAAAGGCATCTCAACAGTAGGCGAGCACGCTCAGGGCTTCAAGAAGAGTTGCCCGAATAGCGCCTCGGCCCGCGCCGTGATCTCGGGCGGCAGGCTGATACCGCGACCCCATTCGCGGCTGGTCTCGCCGGGCCACTTGTTGGTCGCGTCCAGCCCCATCTTGCCGCCCAGGCCGCTGACCGGTGAGGCGAAGTCAAGGTAGTCGATGGGCGTGTTGTCCACCAGGGTGGTGTCGCGCACCGGGTCCATGCGCGTCGTGATGGCCCAGATCACTTCCTGCCAGTTGCGCGTGTCGATGTCGTCGTCGACCACGACGATGAACTTGGTGTACATGAATTGGCGCAGGAAGCTCCAGATGCCGAACATCAACCGCTTGGCGTGGCCGGGGTAGGCCTTCTTGATCGACACGACGGCCATGCGATAGCTGCAGCCTTCGGGCGGCAGGTAGAAGTCGACGATCTCGGGAAACTGCTTCTGCAGGATGGGCACGAAGACCTCGTTGAGCGCAACGCCAAGGATGGCGGGCTCGTCCGGCGGCTTGCCGGTGTAGGTCGAGTGGTAGATCGGGTTCTTGCGCTGGGTCAGGCGAGAGATCTCGAACACGGGGAACCAGTCCTGCTCGTTGTAATAGCCGGTGTGGTCGCCGAATGGGCCTTCCAGCGCGTGCAGATAGCCGCCCTTTTCCTTCAGCGGCACGCCGCGCTCGCTGACGCCGACATAGCCCGAGGCGGCGGGCGGGATGTGCCCCTCCAGCACGATCTCGGCCGAGGCCGGTGCCTGAAGCGGTTGGTTCTTGCCCACGCCGGTATTGACCAGTTCAGTACGCGAGCCGCGCAGCAGGCCGGCGAACTGATATTCGGACAGGCTGTCTGGCACCGGCGTGACGGCGCCCAGGATGGTGGCCGGATCGGCACCGAGGGCCACGGCGATCGGAAACGGCTCGCCCGGATGGGCCAGCGCGTGGTCGCGGAAATCCAGCGCACCACCGCGGTGCGCCAGCCAGCGCATGATGACCTGGCGGGGGGAAATAAGCTGCTGGCGGTAGATGCCCAGGTTCTGGCGGGTGCGGGTCGGCCCCCGGGTGATGACCAGACCCCACGTGATCAGGGGGGCTGCGTCGTCCGGCCAGCAAGTCTGTATGGGCAGGCGGCCAAGGTCGATGTCGCTGCCCTCCATGACCTCTTCCTGGCAGGCCGCGCGGCGCTGCACGGCGGGCTTCATGTCCCACAGGGCCTTGGCCATCTGCAACAGTTTGCCGGCGTCTTTCAGGCCCTTGGGTGGGTCGGGCTCCTTGAGGCTGGCGAGCACCCGGCCGACATCCCGCAAATCGGCCAGAGACTCAGCGCCCATGCCGAGTGCGACGCGACGCGTTGTCCCGAAAAGATTGGTCAAGGCGGGGGTGGAAAACCCGGCCGGCGCCTCGAACAGCAGGGCCGGTCCGCCGGCCCGCAGCACGCGGTCGCTGAGGGCCGTCATCTCCAGCACCGGCGAGACTTTTTCACGCACGCGCTTGAGCTCTCCGAGGCCTTCCAGGCCGGCGATGAAGTCCCTCAGATCGCTGTATTTCATAACCAAAAGTAGTTTTGAATCGATAAAACAACCTTGACTGGTTATCTTCGACCCTTAAAATTCGTCGCTTCGGGTTTTTACTGAAGCCCAACCGGCCAGGTCCTCCGGGCACAGAGATGCCACAGACCAGAGCAATCGGCCGGGAAATTATCACCGTCGCCCCACCCAGACCGCTTCGCATCGAGGCAGCCTGAGGCGGGTTGCGGCACAAGGAGTCGAATGACGACACGTCAAGACCTGTTCAGCCTGGCTCGCCACACGCGGGATTCGGCGTCGCTGTTCATCAAGGACATCGGCAACGGCCTGCTGGTGGTCAGCCACAACACACTGGCCCTGCTGGGGCTGGCTGTGGTGTCGGTGCTGCTGGTGTTCACGAGCCAGGCAGGCCTGCGCGAGAAAGTGGAATCCGCCACCCTCGGCTGGCTGAATGCCCGCCACGAAGCGCGTGCCGAGGCCGAGGGCAACACCCTGATGGCGTCGGCCGAGCCCGACGCCATCGCCCGCGCCACCGCCACCGACCCCCGCGAGCTGAGCCGCCAGCAGGCTGCCGTCGCCCATTGGCTGGCGCGCCGCTACAGCGTGGCGCCGGAGCCCATCAGCCGCCTCGTGCAGGAAGCCTGGGCCGTGGGCCAGCGCGCCAAGGTCGAACCGACGCTGATCCTGGCCATCATGGCCATCGAGTCGCGCTTCAACCCTTTTGCGCAGAGCGCCGTTGGCGCCCAGGGCCTGATGCAGGTCATGACCCGCGTTCACGACGACAAGTACGAAGCCTTCGGCGGCACGTTGGCGGCCTTCGATCCGGTCACCAATCTGCGCGTGGGCGTGCAGGTTTTGAAGGAATGCATCCAGCGCGCCGGCGGCCTGGAAGAGGGCCTGCGCTATTACGTCGGCGCGGCCAATCTGGCCGAGGACACAGGCTATGCGGGCCGCGTGCTGGCCGAGCACGACCTGCTGAAGGCGGTCGCGGCCGGCCGCACGGTGCCGACCATGACGACCGTCCGGCCGCTGGTGCGCGAAGCGGCGTCTGCCCCCTCGACCGGCGACTCCGCCCAGGTGGCCCTGCTGCGCTGAGGCGCGGCTGACATACACTGAGCATTCACGCGACTGGCGATCAGGGTCACTAGCTGACCTGAGGTGGGCCACCACCGGGGAGCGTGAGGCGGCTGTCCTCTGTCGACATGACAACCGCTATCAGCCGTTCGCCTGGGCAGCCTTGGGACATCACGCCTGCCGTGACCGCCGGGGATTCACCGCCTGACCTTCGGAAACACCAGCATGTTTGACCGCAACACCTCCACCCTCGCCTTGGTCGACCCCGAACTCTGGACCGCCGTCCAGAACGAGAACCGCCGCCAGGAAGACCACATCGAGCTGATCGCCAGCGAGAACTACACCTCGCCGGCCGTCATGCAGGCCCAGGGCAGCCAGCTGACCAACAAGTACGCCGAGGGCTACCCCGGCAAGCGCTACTACGGTGGCTGCGAGTACGTCGACGTCGTCGAGCAACTGGCCATCGACCGCCTCAAGGCATTGTTCGGCGCCGAATACGCCAATGTGCAGCCCAACTCGGGCTCGCAGGCCAACCAGGGCGCCTTCTTCGCGCTGCTGCAGCCGGGCGACACCATCATGGGCATGAGCCTGGCCGAAGGCGGCCACCTGACCCACGGCATGGCGCTGAACATGAGCGGCAAGTGGTTCAACGTCGTCAGCTACGGCCTGGACGCCAATGAAGCGATCGACTACGACGCCATGGAAGCCCTGGCCCGCGAGAAGAAGCCCAAGCTCATCATCGCTGGCGCCTCGGCCTACTCGCTGCGCATCGACTTCGAGCGCTTCGGCAAGATCGCCAAGGAGATCGGCGCCTACTTCATGGTCGACATGGCCCATTACGCCGGCCTGATCGCCGCGGGCGTCTATCCCAACCCCCTGCCCCACGCCGACGTCGTCACGTCCACCACGCACAAGAGCCTGCGCGGCCCGCGCGGCGGCATCATCCTGACGAACGACGAGGCCATCGCCAAGAAGATCAACTCGGCCATCTTCCCCGGCATCCAGGGCGGCCCGCTGATGCACGTCATCGCCGGCAAGGCCGTGGCCTTCAAGGAAGCCCTGACGCCCGAGTTCAAGGTCTACCAGGAGCAGGTCGTCAAGAACGCCAAGGTGCTGGCCGACACGCTGATCGAGCGCGGCCTGCGCATCGTCTCCGGCGGCACGGAGAGCCACGTCATGCTGGTGGACCTGCGTCCCAAGAACCTGACGGGCAAGGAAGCCGAGGCCATCCTGGGTGCCGCCCACATGACCTGCAACAAGAACGGCATCCCCAACGACCCGCAAAAGCCCATGGTCACCAGCGGCATTCGCCTGGGCACGCCGGCCATGACGACGCGCGGCTTCAAGGAGGAGCAGGTGCGCCAGACGGCCCACCTGATCGCCGATGTGCTGGACAAGCCGCATGACGAGGCCAACCTGGCCGCCGTGCGCGAGAAGGTTGCGGCGCTGACGGCCGCCTTCCCGGTCTACCGCGGCTAAGTCGAGCCTCAATGCGCTGCCCGTTCTGCTCTCACACCGAAACCCAGGTCGCCGAGACCCGGGAGTCGGATGAGGGTGACGTCGTCCGGCGCCGGCGCCGCTGCCTGTCCTGCGACAAGCGCTTCACGACCTATGAGCGGGCCGACATCGCCATGCCATCGGTCGTCAAGAAAGATGGGCGGCGCGCCGATTTCGACGCGTCCAAGCTGCGTGCCTCCATGCAGCTGGCCCTGCGCAAGCGGCCGGTCAGCGTCGAGCAGATCGATGCGGCCATCAACCGCATCGAGGAGAAGCTGCTCGCCAGCGGCGCCCGCGAGCTCGCGTCCACGCGACTGGGCGAGCTGGTCATGCGCGAGCTCAAGCGCATCGACAAGGTCGCCTACGTGCGATTTGCGTCGGTGTACCGCAGCTTCGAGGACGTCGACGAGTTCCGCCAGCTGATCCGCGAGATCTGATACCGGGTTGACCCTATCCCCCGGCGGGGGGAGATGAGGGGGAGACGAGGGGGACGGGGCACCCGCCACCCCTCTTCGTTCCGCCTTTGGGGGGAAAGACGCGGTGAGCCCCGCTTCCTAGAGTTCGTTCCATCAACAACGAACCCAGGGAAGCACCATGAACCGCACCGCCAACACCCGTCGCAGCAACCGTGGTTTCACGCTGGTGGAGCTCTGCGCCAGCGTCGGCATCTGCGCCGCCCTGCTCGGCCAGGCCGTGCCGGCCATGGGCACGATGCGCCAGCAGCAGCAACTGCGCGTCAGCGCGGACACCCTGGCCAGCGACCTGCGCCTGGCGCGCAGCGAAGCGGCGCGGCTGAGCGACTCGGTCTACTTCCGCGTCAGCGGCAAGGGCGCCAACGCCTGCTATGTGATGTACATCGGCACCCGGAACGATTGCGATTGCACTGGCGGCAAGCCCGTGTGCAAGAGCCAGAGCAGCCAGGTGATCAAGGCCGAGTGGCTGCCGACGAGCCAGCCGGTGCGCCTGAGCAGCAACGCCGAGACGCTCGAGTTCCAGCATCGCCAAGGCCTGGTGACGCAGACCGGCAGCATCGACCTCGCACTGAATGGCGGACAGACCATCCGCCAGGTGGTGGCCATCACCGGCCGGGTGCGCAGCTGCTACGTCGGCGCCGCCAAGGTCAGCGGCATGCCCAAGTGCGCCTGAGTGCACCGGTCGGTCGCCCTTCATTCGTGGTGGATGCCGACGAGCGGCATAACTCGGGGGACAAGCGGCTGAAATGTTACTGATCGTTGTGACGTAGTGCCGAAAATCGGTCGATGTGCTTCCGTTCCTGTTCGCGACGCCGTGGCTTTTCGCTCATCGAACTGATGGTCGTGCTGGTCATTGCCGGCATCCTCGCCGCAATCGCCTACCCCGCCTACACCTCGCACCTCCTGCGTGGTCGTCGCGCTGACGCCATTTCGGCGCTGACCGTCATCATGCAGGCGCAGGAACGTTATCGCGGCAATCGAAGCAGCTACGCGTCTTCAGCGACCACCCTGGTGCCGGAAATCGCGAAGGTCGCACCGCTATATGACATCAAGATCTCCGCCGGCAGCAATGGCGACTTCGATATTGGCTATGTCGTCACCGCCACGCCGGTTGCGGGAAGCAAGCAGGCCGCCGACGTGACGTGCAAGTCCTTGGTGGTGGAGCTGAAAGGCGCAACGCCGTTTTATTCCGCGACTGGCGACCCTACCAACAGTGGGACGGACAGCGAAACCACCGCCCAATGCTGGCCTCGATAGTCATGAAAAATCACTTTCATGCCCTGAAAGCTCGCATAGCCGGCTTGACGCTGATCGAAGTACTGGTCGGCGTCGCCGTGCTGGGTGTCATCTTGGCAGTGGCTGCACCTTCAATGGCAGATCTGCTCGAGAAGCGCCGCGTGATTGCCGCCGCCGAGGAAGTGGCAGGCATATTGAATTACGCCAAGGCGGAAACGAATGCGACCAATTCGCAGCTGTTAGTGAAATTCGCCCCCCCTGCTTCCAGCATGAGCTGTGCGCTGGTCGCAACCACTGGCCCCGCAAACAATTGCCGCTGCTGGAAACCAGTGAACGAAGTATGCCCTGGCGCCCAAAGGCCCTTGCGCCTGTTTCAGCTGCCTTTGACCCATGTGAAGTTTGAGGCCAGCGCCAAAAGTTGGGGCGGACCAGGGGCACCAAGCAATGCCATCCGCTTCGCGCGAGATCAGATGACCATTGCCGCGGAGAATTTCAGCGTGGAAGTGGTCGGCACGGGAAAGGGCTACACGCTGCGCGTCGAAGTGAATGACGCAGGTCGTGTCAAGGTTTGTGCGCCGGCTGTCCCAAAGCAAGGGGCAACGCTGTTCAGCAAGATGAGTGGGTACGGAGAATGCAGCCCAATACCAGCACCCGCACCCTGAGTGCAACGTCCAAGGCTCAACGGGGTATTGGCCTTGTTGAGTTGATGGTTGGCATCACGGTCGGTCTGATCGTCACTGCCGGCGCGGCCATGGTCGCAACCCGGCAAATCAATGAGCACCGGCGCCTGATGCTGGAGGTCCAGATGCAGCAGGATCTGCGCATCGCCGCCGATCTGCTGCAACAGGACCTGCGTCGGGCCGGTTATCGCGGCCTGCCGGCCAACAGTGTCTGGGAACCCGAGCACGACGCGGGCGCCATTCCCGCCAAGGAGGCATCGTCCAGCCCTTATGCAGCAGCCTCCGCAAGCGCAGGTGGCGAGCAACTTCTCTATCAGTATGCGAGAACCGCTAGCGGTGTGCTCAATACGAAGAACGTCCTGACGAGCAACGAGCAGTTTGGTGTGCGTTGGAAAAAGAGCAACAAGTCGCTTGAAATCCAGCTCGGCCAAGACAACTGGCAGCCCATCACAGACCCGGATGCTGTGCAGATCGAAAATTTCGTCGCGAACGTGGTGACGCAGCAGGTGTCGCTCGCCGAGCTCTGCGATCCCACCTCGGCCTGTGTGGCTGCGGGCACCTGCCCGACGCAGGGCGTGAGGCGCGTCGATTTCACGATCAAGGCGGTTTCCAAGTCCGACCCCACCGTCAAGCGAACCTTGCAGGTCAGCGAGAAGCTGCGTTCCGATGAAATCAGCGGGGCCTGCCAATGAAGCGCTGTTTCATGTCCCGCGAGCAGCGCCAGCGAGGCGCAGCCACACTGGTCGTGGTCATGGTGCTGTTCCTTGTCATGGCTTTGCTGGCTGCCTATGCCAACCGCAGCCTGATGTTCGAGCAGCGCATTTCCGGCAGCTATTACCGCGCCAGCATGGCGCAGGAACTGGCGGAAGGTGGCGTGGATTGGACGCTGGCCATGTTGAATGGCGCCGCACTTGACGGCGATTGCAAGCCGGTGGCCACGGGCGGCACGCGTTTCGTCGACAAATACCTCAACGTTTCGGCCGCGGACCGCGCCACGACAAGCAAGATCACAACTGCCGCTCCCGGCCTTGCCGTCGATTGCTCGGCCACCGGTGCCGGCCTGGCCTGCCGTTGCCCCGAGCCCAACGCGCGAACCACCCAGCCGGGCACGGCTGTCAATGGTGAGCTGGTCCCGAGTTTTGGTCTCGCCCTGGGCACCGACACCGACACGCACTACGGCAGTTTCCAGGTGATCGGCTACGGCTGCACGGACAGCAGCATCGACAACTGCGCTACCGTTGATCAGGAGGCGCGCAGCCAGAAAGCCGCGGCCATGTCTCGACAGAAGGTCACGATCGGCTTTGTCGGCGCCGTCCCGTCGTCGCCGGCTGCGCCGTTAACGGTCAAGGGCGTGCTGACCACTTTGGGCGCCGGCGGCTTGGGCCTGCACAACACCGACCCGCGCTCTGCCGGCCTGCTGGTCGTGTCCGGCGGCGGCGTGCCGGCACTGAATGAGGACCGCTTGGACAGCGTGCCCGGCACGCCATCCACTCAAGCGCGGGTTTTCGATGACGTCTATCTCCACAGCCTCGGGAACAACACGCAGGACAACACCAAGTTCTTCCGCAACTTCATGGGCATGGCGCCCAGCCGCTATCGAAACCACCCGGCGGCTTACGAGGTCGCCTGTGCTGGCGGTAGCTGCGGGACGCAGCTTTTGGCTGCCTACGACGCAGGCCAGCGCATCCTGATCGTGCGCAGCGCCATGTCGATCGATTCGAATGTCACCCTGGGCACGGCGGCCGCACCGGTGTTGATCGTCGTCGAGGGCAACGTGGACATCGCCGGGCCCATGCAGTTGAGCGGCATGCTGGTGGTTCTCGGTAATCTGCGCTGGACCAACGGCGGCGGCGGGGTGTCTCAGGTCACCGGCATGGTGGTCGTGCAGGGCGACATGGTTGCCGACGGGCGCATGGACATCGTCTACCGACAGTCCGTCGCAAGCGAACTGCGCAACCGTGTCGGCAGCTACGCGCGCGTGTCGGGCGGCTGGATCGACGAGGACACGAAATGATCGAGTCCACCATGGCCAAGCCACTTCCTTCCCGACTTGCCCGCCGCACCTCGCGGCGCCAGCGCGGCGTCACGCTGATCGAGGCCCTGGTGGCCCTGCTGGTGATGTCCTTCGGCATGCTCGCCCTCGTGGGCTTGATGAGCAACCTGCGCCGCGGCGCGGACCTGGCCAAGCAGCGCAGCGAAGCCATGCGCATTGCCCGAGCTGAATTGGCCAACTTGAGGGATTTCTCGGTGCTGACCAGCGCAGGGGCGCCGGCGGGTGCCAAGGCCTATGCAGATATCACCAATCAGGCTGTGGCGACGCCGGTGACGCCGGTCGACGCCAACACCACCTATAACGTGCAGCGCTTCGTCAGTGCAGTGTCAGGCGGGCCAGCCGTTCAGATCCGTGTCAGCGTGACCTGGAACGACCGTGTCGGAGACCCGCAGTTCATCAATCTGGACACGGTCATCGCCGGCGTCGATCCGCTGTTCAGCGCCGCCCTCGGCTTCGCGCCCCCGGCGGGACCCATCACCCAGCCTTCGGCCCGCAGTCCGCTCATCCCAGCGGGGGCCAAGCAGTTGGACGGCAAGATCAGCGCCTTCTATCCGGACCACTCCAGCAATGTGATCTGGGTCTTCAACAACATCACCGGCGTCATCACGGGCGTCTGCACAAATGCGGCCGGCACCCTTCAGTCGGCCCTCACCGCTGCGGATGTCGAGGCTTGCAAGAACGGCACCCGGGTTGGCTATCTCTTGAGTGGCGTCATTCGCTTCTCCAACACCAACCCGCCCAACCCGACGGCGCCCGGTGGCACGGCCATTCCTCTGGGTCTGCGCATCGTCGACGGCAGCTACGCGCTACCCCGCCTGAATGCGCAAGGCGCGCCGGTGATGAATGGCGGCAGCATGGTGCTGGACACCTTCACCGCGACGGCGCCGACCGTCGACTGTTTCGAGGATTCGCCCAGCGCATCACCGAGCGCCCAGCCTTTTGTCACCTACAACTGCATCGTCTACCCCGATACCACGACAAAGATCTGGTCAGGCAAGCTGGAGCTGACGCGCATCAGCCTGGGCACGACCGCTGCTGAATACCGCGTCTGCCGC
Source organism: Roseateles sp. P5_E4 (assembly GCF_054049255.1). Taxonomy (NCBI): domain Bacteria; kingdom Pseudomonadati; phylum Pseudomonadota; class Betaproteobacteria; order Burkholderiales; family Sphaerotilaceae; genus Roseateles; species Roseateles sp. P5_E4. The sequence goes on from NZ_JBFUMS010000001.1 coordinate 564,586, forward strand.
TACAGCGCCGACTACAACGGCAATGGCAGCATCTATACGTCTGATTGGAAAGCGCTGGAGAACGAAGAGCATCCGGCGGTCTATGGCCGAGTCACCGGCTCTTTGGTGCGCCAGAACTTCCTGGTCGTCCGCGGCGATCTCGACTGCCCGACGGCGCCAGCGGTAGACCCGAACAACAGCGTGTTCGCCGATTACTCGACCGTTCAGTCGCAGCCGACGCCCGGCCCGTAGTGCTGGCCGCAGCGGGAGGCGTTGGCCAGACCTAGACTGCTCGCATGAATTCGCCCGCAATCACGGCGGCGCTGCTGCGAGCGCTTTCCCTGGCCGAGCAGGCCATCGGCCTGACCGACCCCAACCCCCGCGTCGGCTGCGTCATCCTGGCTCCCGACGGCCGGGAACTCGGCGCGGGCCACACCCAGCCGGCTGGCCAGGCCCATGCCGAAGTGATGGCGTTGCGCGATGCAGCCGCGCGCGGCCACGATGTGCGCGGCGCGACCGCCGTTGTCACCCTCGAGCCCTGCTCCCACCATGGCCGAACGCCTCCCTGCTGCGATGCGCTGATTGCCGCCGGCATCGCGCGCGTCGTGGCTGCGGTCAAGGACCCCAACCCACAAGTCGCCGGCCAGGGCCTCGCGCGCCTGAAGGCTGCCGGCCTGCAGGTTGAACTGGCGGACCCGGCCATCGCCGAGGCGGCCAGCGAACTCAACATCGGCTTCTTCTCGCGCATGCAGCGCGGCAGGCCCTTCGTGCGCCTGAAGTCGGCCATCTCGCTCGACGGCCGCACCGCCCTGCCCGATGGCCGCAGCCAATGGATCACCGGCGAGGCCGCCCGCACCGACGGCCATGCCTGGCGCAAGCGCGCAGGCGCCGTGCTGACCGGCATCGGCACCGTGCTGGCCGACGACCCGCGCCTCGATGTGCGCCTGGTGCCGACTGCTCGTCAGCCGCTGCGCATCGTGCTGGACCCGCAAGGCCGCATGCCAGGCGGCGCCCGCATCCTGCAGCCCCCCGGAGAAGCCCGCGTCATCGGTCCCGGGCGAGCCGATCTGGCCGCGCTGCTGACCGAACTCGGCGCCCAAGGCATCAATGAACTGCACGTCGAAGCCGGTCCGACGCTTTCCGGGGCTTTCCTCGATGCCGGCCTGGTCGACGAGCTGCTGATCTACCAGGCGCCCATGCTGATCGGCGAAGGCCGCCCGCTCGCGGCGCTGAGCCCGCTGGCCGAACTCGGCGACGCGCGTCGCTGGCGCCTCATCGAAGCCACACCCATCGGCCCGGATCTGCGCTTGCGGCTGCGCCCCAAGTAACGCCCCACGCGGCACCAGCCGCTAGGGTCGCCACCTACAATCGCCGGCTATGCCCATCTCCCCCATTCCCGAGCTGGTGGCCGAGCTGGCTGCCGGCCGCATGGTCATCCTCGTCGACGAGGAAGACCGTGAGAACGAAGGCGATCTCGTGCTGGCGGCCGACCTCGTCACGCCCGAGGCCATCAACTTCATGGCCCGGTACGGCCGCGGCCTGATCTGCCTGACCCTGCCCCGCGAGCATTGCGAGCGCCTGCAGCTGCCGCCGATGACGCGGCGCAACGGCACCCAGCATGGCACCGCCTTCACGGTGTCCATCGAGGCCGCCACCGGCGTCACGACCGGCATCTCCGCCGCCGACCGTGCCCGCACCGTGCAGGCGGCCGTCGCGGCGGACGCCAAGGCCAGCGACCTCGTGCAACCCGGCCACATCTTCCCGTTGCAGGCCCACGACGGCGGCGTGCTGATGCGCGCCGGCCATACAGAGGCCGGCTGCGACCTGGCGCGCATGGCCGGCCTGTCGTCCACCTCGGTGATCTGCGAGATCATGAAGGACGACGGCACCATGGCTCGCCTGCCCGACCTCGAGATTTTTGCTGCCGAGCATGGCCTGAAGATCGGCACCATCGCCGACCTCATCGAACACCGCAGCCGCCACGAGAGCCTGATCCAGCGCGTTGCCGAGCGGCGCCTGAACACGGCCCAGGGCGAGTTCGACTGCCAGGTCTTCACCGACCGCACCGGCGGCACCCACCTGGCGCTCAGCCAAGGCCAGTGGACGCCCGACACCGAAGTCCTCGTGCGCGTGCACGAACCGCTGTCGGTCATGGACCTGCTGGAAGCCGGCCCCTGCGGCCACTCCTGGGGCCTGCCCGCCGCGCTGGCCGCCGTCAAGGCCAGCCCGGGCGGCGTGGTCGTGCTGCTGAATTGCGGCGAGGACGCCGCCGGCGTGCTGGCCCGCGTGCAGGCCTGCGAGCCGGCCCCCGCCACCAAGGGCGCGATGGACCTGCGCACCTATGGCGTCGGCGCCCAGATCCTGAAGGCCCTGGGCGTGCACCGCATGCGCCTGCTGGGCAGCCCGCGCCGCATGCCCAGCATGACCGGCTATGGCCTCGAAGTGACCGGCTTTACTGCGCCTCCCAACTGCTGAACCCGAAAGGCCCGCGATGCAAGATTCCGAACCAGGCCTGCCCAGCTTCGAGGGCGCTCTCGATGGCAGCGAGCTGACTATCGCCATCGTCCAGGCGCGCTTCAATGACGCCATCACCTCGACCCTGGCCAGCGCCTGCCTGGCCGAGCTGTCGGTGCTCGGCGTGCCGACCGAGGCCATCCGCCACGTCACCGTGCCGGGTGCGCTGGAAGTGCCACTGGCCCTGCAGGCCCTGGCCGAGAGCAATGACTTCGACGCGCTGATCGCCCTGGGCTGCATCATCCGCGGCGAGACCTACCACTTCGAGCTGGTGGCCAACGAGAGCGGCGCGGCCGTCACCCGCGTCGGCCTGGACCATGGCATCCCGATCGCCAACGCCATCCTGACCGTCGAGAACGAAGCCCAGGCCTGGGCCCGCGCCGAACCCAAGGGCCGCGACGCTGCCCGCGTCGCCGTCGAAATGGCCAATTTGCTGAAAGAGATCGAGTGAACGCCTCCACCCCCAAGACCGCCACGAAGACGGCCAACAAACCTGGCGTCAAGCGCGCTCCCGCCAAGTCCGCCCGCCGCCGCTCACGCGAGGCCGCCGTGCAAGGCCTCTACCAATGGCTGCTGACCGGCGAGGACATCGGCGCCATCACCGCCCTGGGCCGTGAGCAGGAAGGCTATGCCAAGCTCGACGTGAAGCACTACGACGCGCTGCTGGCTGGCTGCGTCAACGAAGCGGCTGATCTCGACGCCATCCTGTCGCGCCACGTCGACCGCAAGACCACCGAGCTCTCGCCCATTGAGCACGCGATCCTGATGATCGGCGCCTACGAGCTCAAGCACTGCGTCGACATCCCCTACCGGGTCGCCATCAACGAGGCGGTCGAGCTGGCCAAGTCCTTCGGCGGCACCGATGGGCACAAATATGTGAACGGCGTGCTGGACCGCGCGGCGGGCGACTTGCGCCCCGTCGAGGTCGCAGCCAAGCGTTGACGAAGCGCTGATGAAACTGGCCGCGCGGCTCGACCGCATCGAGCCCTTCTATGTGATGGAGCTGGCCAAGGCCGCGGCCCGGGTCGCGGCCGGGCCATTGTGCGATCCGGCGCTGGGCGGCCGGCACATGATCCGCCTCAATGTCGGCGAGCCCGATTTCGGCGCTGCGCCTGCCGTCCGTGAGGCGGTCACCCGCGTGGCCCAGGGCCCGACGCCCTACACCGATGCCCTCGGTCTGCCCGCATTGCGCGAAGGCATCTCGCGCTGGTACGGCCAGCGCTTCGGCCTCGCCATCGCGCCCGAACGCATTGCCATCACAGCCGGCGCGTCGGCCGGCCTGCAGCTCGCCTGCCTGGCCCTCTTCGAGCGCGGCGACGAGGTGTTGATGCCCGACCCCTGCTACCCCTGCAATCGCCACTTCGTGACGGCTGCGGACGCCACGCCGCGGCTGCTGCCGACCGGCGCCGCGGAGCGCTTCCAGCTCGGAGCGCAGCAGGTCCGCGACGCGTGGACACCGGCGACCCGTGGCGTGCTGCTGGCCTCGCCGAGCAACCCGACCGGCACGTCCATTGCGCCCGAGGTGCTGGCCGACATCGCCGGCTTCGTGCGTGAGCGCGGTGGCGTCACGGTGGTTGACGAGATCTACCTGCCGCTCAGCTACGAGGAGCACTTCGGCCACAGCGCGCTTGCACTGGGCGAGGACATCATCTCGGTCAACAGCTTTTCCAAGTACTTCGGCATGACGGGCTGGCGCCTGGGCTGGCTGGTGTTGCCCCCTGATCTCGTGCCCGCCATCGAGCGGCTGGCGCAGAACCTCTATATCTGCCCGTCCACGCTGTCGCAGATGGCGGCGCTGGCGGCCTTCGAGCCCGCCTCCATCGCCGAGTTCGAACGCCGCCGTGCGGTACTGCGCGAGCGCCGCGACTACATCGTGCCCGCGCTCAACGCCCTGGGCTTGAATGTGCCAGTGCCCCCGGACGGCGCCTTCTACGCCTGGATGGATGTCAGCCGCCATCACGCCGACAGCTGGGCCTTCGCCCACGAACTGCTGCAAAGCGCCCAGGTCGCGCTGACGCCGGGCCGCGACTTCGGCCTGACCGATCCGCAGCGCTGGATGCGCCTTTCCTTCGCGTCGTCGATGGAAGACCTGCAGGAAGCCGTGCATCGTCTGCGCGAGGTGATTGGATGAACTTCGAATTTCCAGTTCGCGTGTACTGGGAAGACACCGACGCCGGCGGCATCGTCTTCTATGCCAACTACCTGAAGTTCTTCGAGCGCGCTCGCACCGAGTGGCTGCGTGCGGCGGGCGTCGAGCAGCACCAGCTGCGCGAGGACACCGGCCTCATCTTCGTCGTCGCCGCTACCAGCCTGCGCTACGCCGCGCCGGCCAAGCTGGATGATCTGCTGACCATCACTGTCGAACCTGAGCCCGCGGGCCGCGCCAGCCTCGTGGTTCGCCAGCGCGCGCTGCGCGCTAACACGCTGCTGTGCGAAGGCGAGATCCGCATCGGCTGCGTGCGCGCCAGCGACCTGAAACCCCAACGCCTGCCCGACTCTGTCGTGGCAGCGATCACCGCATGAACCAAGACCTGTCCATCGTCTCCCTGATCCTGCACGCCAGCTTCGCGGTGCAGCTCGTCATCGCGGGCCTGCTGCTCGTGTCGCTGGCGAGCTGGAGCGTCATCTTCGGCAAGCTGATCGGCCTGGGCCAGATCAAGCGCCGCAACGATGCCTTCGAGGCCGAGTTCTGGAGCGGCAAGAACCTCAACGACCTCTATCAGTCGGTCGGCAACCGTGCGGACGCCGCACCTCTGGAGCGCATCTTCGCCTCCGGCATGCGCGAGTTCCTGAAGTTGCGTGAGAAGCGCGTGACCGATGCCGGCGCCCTGCTCGACGCAGCCCGCCGCGCGATGCGCGCGAGCTTCCATCGCGAGCTGGACGCGATGGAGCACAACCTGTCCTTCCTCGCGTCGGTGGGCTCGGTCTCCCCGTATGTCGGCCTGTTCGGCACCATCTGGGGAATCATGCACGCCTTCGTCGGCTTGTCGAATCTGACGCAGGTGACGCTGGCCACGGTCGCGCCGGGCATTGCCGAAGCGCTGGTCGCCACGGCCATCGGCTTGTTCGCCGCCATTCCCGCCGTGCTGGCCTACAACCGCTTCGCGCGCCAGATCGACCGCAGCGCAATCACGCTGGAGACCTTCATCGAGGAGTTCTCCAACATCCTGCAGCGCAATTCCACCGCTCACAGCTGATGGCCTCCATCTCCTCCCGTGGCGGCCGTCGGCGGCGCACGATGAACGAGATCAACATGGTCCCGTTCATCGACGTGATGCTGGTGCTGCTCATCATCTTCATGGTCAGCGCGCCGCTGATCACGACTGGCCTCGTGGACCTGCCCAGCGTGGGCAAGAGCCGCCAGCAGCCCGAGCATGTCATCCAGATCATCGTCGGCACCGACGAGAAGCTGAAGATCAAGGTCGACCAGCTCGAGCCCGAATCGATTCCCGCGAACCGCCTGGCCGAGCGCGTCAAGAAGGCGCAGGGCAAGGATGCGACCAGCCCCGTAGTCATCTCCGCCGACAAGAACGTCAAGTACGAGGCCGTCGTGCAGGTCATGGACGCGCTGCAGCGCGCCGGCATCCAGCGCGTGGGCCTGGCTGTGAAGAGCGGCGCCTCCTCCTCCAAGTGAGATGACGAGCGCGACCTTACGCCCCCCCGAGGCCGCGGGCCTCGGCCGCGGCATGACCCTGGCGCTGATCGCCCATGGCCTGCTGATCCTCGCGCTCAGCTATGGCCTGAACTGGCACAGCGATTCATCGCCCGCTTTCGAGGCCGAGCTGTGGTCGGCGGTGCCCCAGGTGGCCGCGCCGCGCGAGGAAGCGCCGCCCGAGCCCGAACCCGAAGCGCCCAAGCCCGACACCCGCGCCCAGCAGCGAGCAGCCGAAGAGGCCGCCGCCGAGCAGCGTGAGGCCGAGATCGCCATCGCCAAGGAGAAGAAGCGCAAGGAGGAAAAGGCCCGCGACGAGGCTGCCAAGGTCGAGCGCGACAAAGCCGCCCAGGAGAAGCTGGCCAAGGACAAGCTCGCCAAAGAGAAAGCGGACAAGGAAGAGCAGGACCGCAAGAAGGCCAAGGACACCAAGGCGGCCAAGGACGCGAAAGAGGCGAAAGACACCAAGGAGGCCGATGCCCGGCGCGAAGCGCTGCGTCAGGAAAACCTGCGCCGCATCCAGGGCATGGCCGGTGGCACGCCCGGCTCCACCGGCGCCGCGGCCCAGAACTCGGCGCCGTCCGCGGGATATGCCGGCCGCATCAAGGGCAAGATCCGCCCCCTCATCATCTACCCGGACGATGGCGTCGCGAACCCGACCGCCGAGGTGCAGGTGACGCTGGGCCCCGACGGCCGCATTCTTGGCAGCAAGGTGCTCAAGGCCAGTCCCGACCCCGACTGGGATCGTGCCGTGCTGCGCGCCATCGAGAAGGCCGAGACCCTGCCGCGCGACATCGACGGCCGCGTGCCACCAGTGCTGATCCTCACCTTCCGCCCGCGCGAATAGTCCTGACGGCCCGAGGCTTCAAAGCTCCAAGGAGATCGGCCGCCCCGGCAGCACCCGGTGCAACTCGTCGGCCAATGCCTGAAGGTCCATGGGTTTGCTGAGGTAGCCATCCATACCGGCTTTCAGGCAGGCATTGCGCCGCAGATCCGTGTCGCCGGCAGTGGCGGCAATGATGGGGAAAGGCGGCAAGTTGCCGACGCGCTGCAAGGACCTCAGATGCTCGCTGGCTTCCAGCCCGTCCATGACCGGCATGTCCACGTCCATCAGCACCATGTCCGGCGGCTCGTCGCAGCAGGAGTCGAGTGCCTCGATGCCGTCGCCGGCCACCACCACTTCGTAGCCCAAGGCCTCGAGCTGGCCCCGCGCGACGATCTGGTTCACGACGTTGTCGTCCACGACGAGCACACGGCGGCTCTCCTGCACGTACAGCGGCGTGGGCGACGTCAGCCGCGACAGGGCGGTTGAAGTCCGGGTATCGACATGCGCGGTGAAGCGCTCCAGTTCCAGCGGGCTGAGCGGGAGCACCCGGATGTCGACCGAGCACTGGCGCCGAAAGCGCAGCGTGTCGGAGCCAGAGACCACGGCGAGCACCGTCCACAGGCTGGGCAAGGCCTGGGCGATCTGTTCGAGCTGGGCCAGTTCCTGGCCGCTGTTCTCCGCGACGATCATCAACATCGGTGCCGCAGCAGCGGATATCGCCGCCGCGGCCTCCTCGATCCGCTCGAACGACACCACGTGCCAGCCCAGGTGCCGCAGCCTCGTCTCGACCGAGTCCAGCGCGCCGGGCGGAGGGCTGACCAGCCATGCCACCGAGCCGGTGGCGTTGGGTGAGTGCTCGAACACCACCTCTTCCGCGACAACTTCGCCGCTCAGTGAGATGACCAGGCCGTCAAGCCCCGCGTCGACGAACTGGACCGAGCCGGCGGTGGCCGGACAAGGCGCTTGCGCTCGCGCGACCAGCCCCTGGGCCACATCGGCATCCTCGGCAACCAACTGCAGGCGCTGCAGTACGCCCATGACATCGGACGGGCAATTCGCCCCAGTGCCGGCGGCGTGGATGACGATGCTGCTGCGGCCGAAGACTGGCGGCTCGACCACCGCGGTGAACATGACGAAACCCGACTCAAAGCAGTCGACGATGCCCAGCAATATCCGGTGGATGCCGGCACGCAGGTAGGGCCCCGGATCGTGAAGCTCGAGGCGCGGCCCGTGATAGTCGAAGTAGGTGACAAGCCCCTTCTTTCTGGCGTGGGGCAGCACGTCGCGCGCGCTCTGGGTGAACAGCTCTGAAAACTCCATCGGCGGACTCTTGCTAACTGTCCGCGAGACTAGGGCAAACCCAGCTGCCAGATGGTTTCCAATTGTGGCCGCTGCTTACACACGGATGCCTTGTGTCAATGCACGCGGCCAGCCGCCGGGTTCAGCACCATGCGATCGACGGACCAGCGCCCCGCGCCCCACAGCGCGATGGCCAGGGCCAGCATGCCCCACAGGATGTGCTGTGCCTCACCGGCGGCCGACAAGTCCTCCGCCGGCAGTGAAAGCGCCGCCATCAGGTTGACGACGAAGAGGCTCACACCGGCGAAGCGACCCGCCAGGCCGAGCACCAGCAGCACCGGGATCACCAGCTCGCCCGCGGTGCCCATATAGGCCGCGAGCGCCGGAGGCAGCAGTGGCACCTGGTAGTAGTCGTTGAACAAGGCCAGCGTGGACGACCAGTCGCGCAGCTTGACCAGGCCCGACATGAAGAAGACCTTGGCCACGTAGAGCCGCGCCGCCAGCAGCGCCAGCGACTGCAGATGGCTGACCAGCGTGTCCAGCGGCGCGGGCAGCCGGGTGGGTTGCAGGCCAGGGTCGGTGAAGGCGCGCAGCGCGTTGGAGATCAGAGCTTTCATGGTGTGGTGGTCCGGTTCGGTGGTGTAGCCCTGACTCCCTGCAGCCAGGCGTTGTGCAACGCGGCTTGCAGCCAGGCGGCGAAGTCGAAGTCGGTTTCACCGCCAGAACCTTTCACCGTGGCCGCCTCCAATGCCTCGGCAAGATTCACGGCGTCGATCAGGGCCTGCATGAAGACCGCATCAGCGGCCGACACGGGTTGCCATTTCCCGCGCCAACCGGCTCGCCAGACCACCACCGGGCCGTCGGACTGCGCCAGCACCGCCAGGCCTGGCCGCAATTGCAGCCAGAGCTTGTCGGGCGACGTGGTGCCGAGCAGGGCCAGCGAGTCGGCGTCCAACGACGCGTCCTGCGCGCGTTCGGCCCGGTGCAGTGCCCAGTCCAGGCGAGCGAGATCGGGCAAGCCCGAAGCCTCGCCGGCGCGCTCCAGCAGAAAGCCTTCGAGCGCCCCACCCCACTGCCCCAGGTCACCGCTCTCGGGCGGGTGGGCGCGCCAGAAGGTCCAGGCCAGCGACGCGAATTCGTCCTCGCCGAGTTCCTCGCGCAAGCGCACAAAGGGCACGGCCAGGGCTTGGGCCGACAGCGCCCGCAGGTTGTTGCGATAGGCCGCCAGGCCGCGCTCGCTGCCAGTCAGGCCGGGCGGCGCCTCGCCGCGCCCCAGCAGCGCATCGACAAAGGCCTGCTGAGCGGCCTTCACGGGTGCAGCGCCCTCGCCCGCTGGCCTTCAGCCAGCAGCACCGCCAGATCGGGCACAGCGGTGTCCCACTCGATCAGCGTCGGCAGCGTGCCGAGCCGCTGCAGCGTGTGTTCGTAGACACGCCAGACCTCGTCACGCACGCGGCTGCCATGGTCATCGATGACGAGACCGTCCTCCTGCTCGCAGTGGCCGGCCAGATGGATCTCGCCGACGCTGCCGGGGCGGATCGCGTCAACCCAGCGCATGGCTTCACGTGCCGCGTCGTCCGGCGCCAGGCCGGCGTTGCGAGCGTTGACGAAGAGGTTGTTGACGTCCAGCAGCAGGCCGCAGCCGCTGCGCCGCGTCAGCTCGTTGAAGAACTCGGGCTCGGCCAGGGTGTCGCCGGCCCAGCCGACGTAGGCGCTGATGTTCTCGACCAGCATGGGCCGGCCCAGGCGTTCCTGGACCTGCTGGACATGGGTCGCCATCAGCGCGAGGGATTCGTCGGTGAAGGGGATGGGCAGCAGGTCTGCCGCATGCAGGCCCGTGCCCACGCGGGCAAAGCAGGCGTGGTCGGACACCCACCGCGGCTGCACGCGCCGTGCAAGGCGAGCGAGCCGCTCCAGGTGAGCATCGTCCAGCCCCGCCGCCGAGCCCAGTGCCAGGCCCACGCCGTGCAGGCTGACGTCATAGGCCGCGCGGCCCGCCTCCAGCACGGCCAGCGTGATGCCGCCGTCGGCAAAGAAGTTCTCTGAATGGACTTCGATGAAGCCGAGTGCGGGACGCTCGGCCAGCAAGGTCTCGTAGTGCGGCTGGCGCCAGCCGATGCCCACGCAGGGCGAGGCTGGCGCCGCGGTCATGGCGGTCAAGCCCTCACTTCTTGGCGGGCGCCTTGGTCGAGCCACCTTCCTTCTCGCACGTGCCCTTGGCGACGTACTTCCACTCATTGGCGTCCTTGTCGGCCTTGGACTGGCCGGCGCAGGAGTGACTGCCATTGGCGGTGGCGCAGTCGTTCTGGCCGGCCTTGGCGATGCCGTAGCACTTTTCCTTGGCGGCATCGGCGGCCTGGGCCTGGGCAACCATGCCCAGGGACAGGGCGGCGGCAAGGGCGGAGGACACGAGGGCTTGGTTCTTCATGAGACAGGTCTCCAAAAGGTTGGGGGGTAAAAGGCGGCCGATCATCCGGCGGCAAGAACGAAGTCGCAAGACGCTGCCAAGTCCTTACACTGCCGCCGCCATGACCGCTCCAACCGCCTCAGCGGACTACTGCCGCCAGATCGAAGCCCTGCGCCCGCCGCTGCTGAAGTACGCGCGCCTGCAGCTGCGCAACCCCGCCTGGGCCGAGGATGCCGTCTCTGAAACCCTGCTCGCGGCGCTGGAGAAGCCCCAGGCCTTCGCGGGCAACAGCCAGCTCAAGACCTGGCTGGTCGGCATCCTCAAGCACAAGCTCGTCGACCAGATCCGCAAGAACAGCCGCGAGCTGTCCACCACCTGCAGCAGCGAAGACGGCGAGGACCTTGACGATCTGCTGTTCGCCAGCGACGGCCACTGGCGCGAGACCCAGCACGACTGGGGCAACCCCGAGGATTCGCTGCGCCAGGTCGACTTCATGAGGGTGCTGGAGGCCTGCGTCGAGAAGCTGCCGGGCCAGCAGGGCCGCCTGTTCATGATGCGGGAGTGGCTGGAGCTGGAATCGGACGAGATCTGTAAGGAACTGGCGATCACGCCGACCAACTTGTGGGTCATGCTGCACCGGGCCCGGCTGAGGCTGCGGGACTGCCTGCAGGCCGGCTGGTTCGGCGGCGCGACCGCTGGAGGGGCGACTTGATCAAGCTGAAGATCACCTGCCGGGAGGCCACGCAGATCACGCTCAAGGCGGAAGATCGCAGCATGCCGCTGACCGAGCGGCTGTCGCTGCGCCTGCACCACCGCATCTGCACCAATTGCCGGCGCTTTTACCGCCAGGTCGAGCTGATGCGCCAGGCCAGCGCGCGCTGGCGGCACTACACCGAGGACTGATCAGGCCACCGGTGCGCCCTCGTCGGGCAGGGCCGATGCCAGCGCTTCGTCGCCCTCCAGTGCAATCGCAATCGCCAGCTTGATGGCATCGATCTGAGCCGCCAGGCCCATGCTGGGTACCGTCGGTTGGGTGCGAGCCGCCTGCTCGGGCAGGGCCGGCACATGGATGAAGCCGCTCTTCACGCCAAGGCCAACGAGCCGGTGCTGAAGTTCGAAAAACACCTGGTTGCAGACAAACGCCCCCGCGGTCAACGACAGCCCCACCGGATGGCCGGCCGCGCGCAGCCCGTTGCGAATGGCCTTGACGGGCAGCGTCGAGAAATAGGCCGGCGGCGCGTCCGCCCGCACCGGCACATCCTGCGGGCGCTCGCCGGCGTTGTCGGCGATGCGGGCGTCGATGAGATTGACGGCCAAGCGTTCGATGGAAATCTCTGCCCGGCCGCTCGCAAGGCCCAGTGCGATGACGAGCCCGGGCTTGTGCACGGACAGCGCTTCAGCCAAGACTCTGGGAGCGCCGCCAAAGGTCGTCGGCAGGCAACGCGCCTGCACCGTCGCTCCGGCAATGATCTGGCCATGCAGCGATCGGGCCACTTCCCAGGACGGATTGATGGCCTCGCCGCCAAAGGGCTCGAAACCGGTGAGCAGGATGTTCATGGCCCCAATTGTGTCGTTTCATGTCGAAGCCGGGCGAGCCCGCGGCCCGTCGGTCTGCGGCGTCAGCATGGCGTTTTTCGGGGCCAGCGCGAGCGCCGCAGCCCTCCATAATCATCGGCACACCTGCTGCCCAGCCCATGACCGACCCGTCCCAGCCCCTGCCCTGGCCCCATGGCGATGCCGACTCACCCGCTGCGGCAGGCCCGGCCTCCGGTTTTCTCTGGCCCAGCCCGCCCTATGCCGCCTACCCCCAGCCGCAGGTGCAGCGTGGGTCCGAGGCCTGCGAGATCCTGGGGCTGAACAACAGCCGCAGCATGGGCCAGCTGTTGCAACTCGATGCCAGCGACCGCATCGTGCAGATCAATGTGCCGCCAGCGCGCAACAGCATGCCGCTGAAGTTCAGCCAGTTCCGTGCCGTCAAGCTGCTGCGCACGCTGGAGGTGCCGCCGCGCGATGCCGGCGACCTGAATTCCCCGCTCAGCGTCGACCAGCGCCCGCGCACCGAGTTCCGCGTCGTCTTCACTGGCGGCGATGAGCTCAAGGGCGTGACCATCGGCCATCATCACGACAGCCTGGGCCTGTTCCTTTTCCCACCGCTGGCCGATGACGACGACTCCGTGCGCCGCGTCTTCGTGCCCCGCGAGGTGCTGGCGAATTTCGAGATCGGTGAGCGCCTGGGCGACCTGCTGCTGAAGGACAAACTCGTCACGCCCGAGCAGCTCAATGCCGCCGCTGTCGAGCAGAACGACCTGCGCCAGCGCCGCGTCGGCGACATCCTCGTCAACCAGCAGATCGTCACCGCCGAGCAACTGCTGCAGGCCATCGAGCAGCAGGCCAAGATGCCGATGGTGCGCATCGGCGAGGCGCTGCTGGCGCTGGAGCTGGTCACGCCCGAGCAGCTCGAGGTGGCGCTGGTTCAGCAGCGTGATGACCGCTCCGTGCCGCTGGGCGAGCTGCTGGTGCGCAAGGGCGTCATCAGCCGCGCGCAGCTGCAGTCGGCACTGGCGCGCAAGATGGGCTACCCGGTGGTCGATGTCGAGAACTTCGCCATCGAGCCTGACGCCGTGCGCAAGCTGCCGCACGCGGTGGCCAAGCGTCTGGAGGTGCTGCCCCTGCTGCTGCGCGACGGCCGCCTTGTCGTGGCCATGGAAGACCCGACGCGGCGTGACGCCCTCGACGAGGTTGAGTTCATCACCCAGCTCAAGGTCGTGCCGACGCTGACCAAGCTCGGCACCCTGCAGTTCGCCATTCCGCTGGCTTTCGACCGCTATGGCGGCGAGGCCCTGCCGCGCGGCAGCGCCGTCGACCCCCTGCCCGACTTCCAGCCCGACTTCACGCTGGACAACTCCAACAAGCTCATCGAGAGCCTGGAGCGCGACAGCAGCGAGCGCAGCGCCAGGGAAGAGGAGTCGCCCATCGAGCAGAGCGACAACTCGCTCGTGCGCCTGATCAACTCGATGATCATCGAGGCGCACAACCAGGGCGTGTCCGACATCCACATCGAGACCTACCCGGGTAAGGAAAAACTCAAGATCCGTTTCCGCCGCGACGGCGTGCTGCAGCCCTATCTGGAGCTGCCCCCCACCTACCGCAACGCGATGATCGCGCGCATCAAGATCATGTGCGACCTCGACATCTCCGAGCGCCGCAAGCCCCAGGACGGCAAGATCAACTTCGCCAAGTACTCGCCCCAGCACCGGCTGGAGCTGCGCGTGGCAACCATCCCGACCAACAACGGCCTGGAAGACGTCGTCATGCGCCTGCTGGCCAGCAGCAAGCCCATGCCGCTGGACCGCATCGGCCTGTCGCCGGCCAACCTCGCCGCTCTGCAGACCGCCGTCGCCCGCCCATATGGCTTGGTGCTCTGCGTCGGCCCGACCGGCTCCGGCAAGACGACGACGCTGCATTCGGCGCTCAGCCACATCAACACCGCCGAGCGCAAAATCTGGACCGCCGAGGACCCCATCGAAATCACCCAGGCCGGCCTGCGTCAGGTCCAGGTGAACGCCAAGATCGACTGGACCTTCGCCAAGGCCCTGCGCGCCTTCCTGCGCGCCGACCCCGACGTCATCATGGTCGGTGAGATCCGTGACCAGGAAACCGCCGAGATCGCCGTCGAGGCCTCGCTGACCGGCCACTTGGTGCTCTCCACGCTGCACACCAACAGCGCGCCCGAGACCATCACGCGGCTGCTGGACATGGGCATGGACCCCTTCAACTTCGCCGACTCGCTCTTGGCCGTGCTGGCTCAGCGGCTGGTGCGGCGCAGCTGCACCGCCTGCCGCACCAGCGAGCCCATGCTGGAGGCCGAGCTGCAGGAACTGCTGGACGACTATCTGCACGTCTTCCCGGCCGAGGGACGGCCCAGCAAGCTCGCGCTGATGTCGGAATGGATCAAGTCCTACGGCCAGGGCGGCCGGCTGATGAAGCACCACAGCCCCGGCTGCACGGCCTGCGGCGGCAGTGGTTACAAGGGGCGCGCCGGCCTGCATGAGCTGCTGACTGTGTCCAAAGACATACGGCGCATGATCCAGACCGGGGCCCGCGCCGAGGAACTACATCACGGCGGCCTCGCCGAAGGCATGCGCTCGCTGCGCCAGGACGGCATCATCAAGGTCTTGCAGGGCATCACCACCCTCGCCGAGGTTCACGCGACCAGCAACGCATGAGCTTTCTCAACACAGCCACAGAGGCACGGAGACACAGAGCAATGAAGGCTTGGGCTGTTTCTCCGTGCCTCCGTGCCTCTGTGGCTGTGCTCCATTCCTGACCCCCATGGCCGAAACAACCGATACCGCAGCAGCAGCACCCCGCCCCAAACTGCGTCTCGGTGACGTCCTCGTCGAGCAGCAGCTGATCTCAGCGGAGCAGCTCGGCCAGGCGCTGGAGCTGCAGCGCGCCACCGGCAAGAAGCTGGGCCGCATCCTCATCGAGGCCAACCTCATCACCGAGGAGGCCCTGGCCCATGTGCTGGCCCGCCAGCTGCGCGCGCCCTTCGTCAACCTCAAGACCTTCCCGCTCAAGACCGACCTGGTGCGCCTGCTGCCCGAGACGCCGGCGCGGCGCTTTCGCGCCCTGGTGCTGGAGGAGCGTGGCGACACCCTGCTGGTCGCCATGGCCGACCCGCTGGACCTGTTCGGCTTCGACGAGCTGGCCAAGATCCTGAAGCGCCGCCTGGCCATGGCCGTGGTAGCGGAAAGCCAGCTGCCGGCCGTCTTCGACAAGCATTACCGCCGCAGCGACGAGATCTCCGGCCTGGCCAAGGCGCTGGAGAAGGACATCGGCGACGCCGTGGACTTCGGCGCCCTGCAGGCCAGCGTCGGCCAGGAAGGCGCACCGGTCGTGCGCCTGCTGCAGTCGGTGTTCGAGGACGCGACCCGCGCCGGCGCCTCCGACGTGCACATCGAGCCCCAGGAAGGCGAGCTGCTGATCCGTAACCGCGTCGACGGCCTGATGCAGACGCTCACGCAAGCCGACAAGCGCATCGCACCCGCGCTGGCGCAGCGCCTGAAGCTGATGGCGGGCCTGGACATCTCCGAGAAGCGCCTGCCGCAGGACGGCCGCTTCACGCTGCGCCTGAGTGACCGCACGCTGGACGTGCGCCTGTCCACCATGCCCAGCCAGTACGGCGAATCCGTCGTCATGCGCCTGCTCGGCCAGGGCTCGGCCCTGCGCCGCCTGGGCGACATCGGCATGCCCGACGACATGCTCAAGCGTTTTCGCGAGCTGCTCGGGCGCGACTCCGGCATGTTGCTCGTCACCGGCCCGACCGGTTCCGGCAAGACCTCGACGCTGTATGCCGCGCTCGCCGAGCTGGACTCGGAGAAGCTCAAGATCATCACGGCCGAAGATCCCATCGAATACCGTCTCCCGGGCCTGACCCAGGTGCAGGTCAACGACAAGATCGAGCTCGATTTCGCCAAGGTGCTGCGCGCCGCGCTGCGCCAGGACCCCGACGTCATTCTGGTGGGCGAAATGCGCGATGCCGAGACGGCGGAGATCGGCCTGCGCGCGGCCATCACGGGCCATCTGCTGCTGTCCACGCTGCACACCAAGGACACCGTCTCCACGCCCTTTCGCCTGCTCGACATGGGCGCGCCGCCCTTCATGGTGGCCACCTCCCTGCAGGCCGTGCTGGCCCAGCGCCTGCTGCGCGGCGTTTGCAAGCATTGCGCCGAGCCGCATCTGGCCTCGCCGCAGGAGCAGGCCTGGATCAACGAGGTGATGGCCATGAACGGCGAGGCGCCCGGCCCGCTGAAGAGCGTCGCCGGCCGCGGCTGCGCCGAGTGCAACGGCACCGGCTACCAGGGCCGGCGCGGCATCTACGAAATGCTGGAGATGGACCCCGACATGGCCCTGGCCATCCAGAACAGCGATGCCGGCGCCTTCCTTGCGGCCGCTCGCAAATCGCTCAAGGGCAAGACCTTGGCCGACCGCAGCATGGACCTGGTGCGCGAGGGCAAGACCTCGCTGGCCGAGGCCGTACGCGTCAGCGTGAATGCTGAATGAGCAATTTTTCGTTCAAGGGCCGCAACGGCCGCGGTGAGCTGGTTGAAGGCATCGTCGATGCCATCAACAGCGACGCCGTGGCTGCCCAGCTGATGGCTGGCGGCGTCGTGCCCGTCAGCATCGAGGCGACCACCGAGGCCGTCAGCGTGGCGGGCGGCGGCAACTGGCTCGAGGCCCTGCTCGCCAAGCCCATCACGCAGGAGGATGCCCTGGTGCTGACGCGTCAGATGTACACCCTGCAAAAGGCCGGCGTGCCCATCCTGCGCGCGCTGGCAGGGCTGGAGGCCTCCACCAGCCACCCCGGCATCATCGCCCTGCTGCAGGACGTGCGCGCCAGCCTGGACCAGGGTCGCGAGCTGGGCACCGCCTTCGCGCGCCACCCGGCCGTGTTCAGCAGCTTCTACGTCGCCATGACCCGCGTCGGCGAGCTGACGGGCAAGCTGACCGAGGTCTTCCAGCGCCTGGCCGAGCACCTGGAGTTCGAGCTGGACATCCGCGCCCGCATCAAGCAGGCGCTGCGCTACCCCATCATGGTGATCGTCGCGATGGCCATCGCACTGATCGTCATCAACGTCTTCGTTTTACCGAAGTTCGCCGACGTCTTCTCCCACTTCAAGACCGAGCTGCCGCTGATGACGCGCATCCTGCTCGGCTTCTCGGGCTGGACGGTGAAGTGGTGGCCCCTGGTCGTGGCTGCTGGCATCGGCGCGGCCTTGGCCTGGCGCAACTGGATCGCCACACCCGGCGGCCGCTACACCTGGGACCGCTTCAAGCTGCGCCTGCCCATCGCCGGCAACATCGTGCTCAAGGCCACGCTGGCCCGCTTCGCGCGCAGCTTTGCGCTGGCCAGCAGCTCGGGCGTGCCCATCAGCCAGGCGCTGACCGTGGTCGCGCAGACCGTGGACAACGCCTACATCGGCGCCCGCATCGAGCAGATGCGCGACGGCGTCGAGCGCGGCGAAAGCATCTCTCGTTGCGCAACGGGCACCGGCGTCTTCACGCCCATCGTGCTGCAAATGATTGCGGTGGGCGAGGAGACGGGCGAGCTGGATACCCTGATGACCGAGATCGCGCAGATGTATGAGCGCGAGACCGATTTCGCCATCAAAGGCCTGTCCGCCGCCATCGAGCCCATCCTGCTGAGCATCATCGGCGGCATGGTGCTGGTGCTGGCCCTGGGTGTCTTCCTGCCACTGTGGAACCTGGGCCAGGCGGCCATGGGGCGTTGAAGCGACGGCCAGGGCGTGAAGCCTGCAACGGTTTGCAGGCCGGTGTGGACCCGTCATAAAACTCGTGCGCAATTCACTTCTCATCGCTGAGCCGCTGCCCGATAGTCCTGTCACCCCCCGGACCACAGCGCCCAGAGCGCAGGAAGGCACCCCATGAACAAGTCTGTGCAAGCTGGTTTCACCCTGATCGAACTGGTGATGGTCATCGTCATCCTCGGCGTGCTGTCGGCCGTCGCCCTGCCCAAGTTCGTCGCCGTTGATGACGACGCCAAGCAGGCGGCCGTCAACGGTTTTGCCGGCGCGCTGAGCTCGGCCTCGGCCATCAACTACGCCGGCCGCAAGGCCAACGGCAACAACGGCGTGGCCGTGACCAAGTGCTCCGACGTCATCGCAATGCTGCAAAGCCCGCTGCCCACCGGTTTCTCGGTCACGACGGACAGCACCGCTGCCGCCAACATCACCGTGAGCACTTGCGAGCTGACCGGTCACATCGACAAGAAGGCCACCTTCACCGTCACCGGCATCCTCTGATCCCATGACCCACGCCCCGCGCGCCGACGCGGGCTTCACGCTGATCGAGCTCATCCTCGTCATCGTGATCACAGCCGCCCTGGCGGTGTTCGCCCTCCCCAAGGTGGTGGACACGACGCTGTGGCGGCTGCGTTCTTTTGGCGATGACCTTCAGGGCCGCCACCAGGCCATGCTCAGGCTGGCCCTGCAGCAGCGCCGCCCCATCATCGAGACCATCAGCAGCACCGGCGTGAGCTGGGCCTACGGCAATGGCAGTGGCACCGCCATCGCGACGCTACCCTGCCCTGCGACCGAAAGCCCTTGCTTGTCCTCCAGCGGCACAGTGACCTTCAACAGCGGCAACAGCGGCGCGACGACGACCCACACGGGTGGCGCGCTGACCGTCACGGTCGCCTCCAGCAATTACAGCCAGGCCTACCGCATCGAGGCGGATACGGGCCTGATCTACGCGACTCCTTGAGGCTTGACCCATGAGGCGCTCGGCTAGCATCCCCCGCATGCCGGCCATGCCCCGTCGGCCGCGCCAGTGCGGCCTGAGCCTGATCGAACTCCTGCTCTTCATCGTCGTTGTCAGCATCGCGCTGGCCGCGCTGCTGAAGGTTTTCGTCACGGCCACGACGGCGAGCGCGGAACCCATGATCCGCCGCCAGCAGCTGGCCATCGCCGAGTCGCTGCTGCGCGAGGTGGAGCTGATGAACTTCACCTGGTGCGACCCCGACGATGCCAACGTCGCCACGGCCACGTCGGCCACGGTGTCGCCAACCGGGTGCGCAACGCTCGTCGAAGGCAGCGGCACCGAGCCCGGCGAGACCCGCTACGGCACCACCTCCTTCGACAACGTCAACGACTACGCCGGCTTCTCGATGAGCGGCATCCGCGACGTGGCCAACACGGCCATCGCCGGCCTCGGCGGCTACAGCGCCTCGGTCGCCGTGACCTCGGCCGCCCTGGACAACGTCGTGGCCGGCGAGGCGCTGAAGATCACCGTCACCGTCACTGCGCCCGACAGCAGCACGCTGACCTTGCAAGGCTGGCGCACCCGCTATGCCCCCAACGATGCGAACTGAAGGTGTTCGCTCACGCCAGCAAGGCTTCACGCTGATCGAGGCGGTGATGACCATCGTCCTCACCGGCATCGTCATCACCATAGTCTCGGTCTTCATCGTGCCGGCGACGGATGCCTACTTCGCCAGCAACGACCGCGCCCAGCTCGGCGAACAGGCCGACACCGCCCTGCGCCGCATCTCACGCGACCTGGCCGGTGCTCTGCCCAACAGCGTGCGCGTGAAGGGCAACAGCCTGGAACTCATCCCCGTCAGCGGTGCGGCGCGTTACGCCACCGCCGGCGCCGGTGCCTTGCAGTTCGGCGTCGCGCCCATCCCCAACTTCGCCATCGTCGGGCCGCCGCTCACGATCAGCCATGCCAGCCAGAAGCTGGCCTGGTACAACCTCGGCGCCGACACGCCGGATGCCGACGCCCACGCCGGTGACAACGTGCGCGTCTCCGGCAACGCCGCGGGCAATGCCGTCAACGTCGGCGTCGCGGGCGCAGCGCTGCCCAATGCGCTGCAGTCGCCGCCATATCGCGTCTATGCCATCGAGTCACCCGTCAGCTACACCTGCAATATCGCCGCCGGCACCCTCACCCGCTACAGCGGCTATGCCGCGACAGCCAGCCAGGCCGACCCGCCGGCAGGCACCGCCGCCGTGCTGGCCCGCAACGTCACCGCCTGCAGCTTCAGCTACGGCACCGGCGCGGCGACGGCCCGCTACGCCCTCGCCTCGCTGCAGATCTCGCTGACCCGCTACGGCGAGACCGTGTCCCTCTATCACGCCGTCCACGTGGACAACCTGCCATGAGAACGCTGCGCGGCTTAGCGAACCGGAGTACCGGCTTCACGATGATGTCCATGCTCTTCATCCTCGTGGTGCTGGCCGCGCTGGGCGTGGCGCTGGCCTCGCTGAGCCAGCGCCAGCAGCTCGGCTCGGCCGGCGAACTGGCCGCGGCCAAGGCTTACCAGGCCGCCCTGGCTGGTCTGGATTGGGGCAGCTACCAGGTCCTGCGCGGTGCCGCCCAGCCCATCTGCTTCGCCACCAAGAGCATCGCCCTGCCCGACCAACTGTCCGACTTCACCGTCACCATCACCTGCGCGCGCAATCCGGCTGCCGGCACGGTGACCGACGGCGAGCAGCAACTGGCCTTCTACGTCGTGCAGGCCACCGCCTGCAACATCGCGAGCGGCGGCGCCTGCCCCAACGGCAGCACCACCGAGCCCACCTACGCCGAGCGCCAGCTCAGCCGTACCTTGTCGTACAAGACATGCACGCCGCCCGCTGTCTCCTGCTGATCGCCCTGGCCCTGCTGTGCGGCCTCGCGCAGGCCGCGTCCAGCTACACCTTCCGCAGCGACAGCTATGCCTGGGAGACGGCCGCCAATGCCCTCGCGTGGGACCGCAGTTGCACCAGTTACCCGGGCGACGACGACAAGGCCACCATCACCTTCACCGGCGGCTTCAAGTTCACCTTCGCAGGCACGGCCTACACGTCGGTGCGCGTGCTGACCAATGGTGGACTGCAGTTCGGGACCGACACCGGCTTCTTCCGCAATTACACCAACACCGCCCTGCCGGCCGGCGCGGCCGACACGCAGAGTGGCTGCGTTGCCTCGGCCACGACCAACGTCATCCTGGCCTACTGGACCGACCTCGACCCCAGCCGCGCCGGCAGCGGCGGCGTGACCTGGGAACAGAAGGGCACGGCGCCCAACCGCTACGTCGTCGTGTCCTGGAACGGTGTCTATCAGTACAACACCAGCACCCCCTACACCTTCCAGATCATCCTGTTCGAGAACGGTGAGTTCAAGTACCAGTACGGCAACGCCAATGCGAGCGGCTCCAACGCCACCATCGGCGTGCAGGTCAGCAGCAGCGACACCACCCAGTACTCCTACAACAGCGGCTACAACGCCAACGGCAGCGCCATCCGCTGGTTCGTGCCCAACGGCACGCCGACGCGCCGCGCCGAGTACCGCTTTGACGAATGGAACTACAGCGGTCGCGTCGGCGAGGTGGCGGACAGCAGCGGCAACAGCAACAACGGCGTGCGCATCGGCAACGCAGTCACCTCGGCCACGGCCAAGGTCTGCCGCTCGCTCAGCATCCCGGCCGACACAACGAGTACCAGCCACGCAGTGGACACGCTGCTCGACGTCAACTCCGGCGTCGGCGACAAGGGCGCCGTGACCTTCTGGTACGACGCCAGCACGGCCTGGAACAACTCGGCGGCGATGCTGCTGGACGCGACGACGTCCACGAGCAAGCCCTTCTTCCTGGTGCGCCAGAGCGACGGTTCCCTGCGCCTGACCGTCACCGACAGCAACGGTCTCGTGGTGTCGACCGCCACGCCGGCGCAGTCCGTCGCCGCGAGCACGTGGAAGCACATCGGCATCACCTGGAACCTGGCTACCGGCACCAACCAGAGCACGCTGCGCATCTATCTCAACGGCGTTCAGGTCGGCGCCACGACGGTGACGACCAGCGGCACTCTGGACAACAGCATCGGCACCCTCTTTGTCGGCGACAACCGCAGCAGCACCGCGCCCACCAATGGCACGCTGAGGTCGGCCAACGGCCTCATCGACGAAATGCGGGTCTACAACTACGAGATCAGCGCGCTGGAGCTGACGGCCGACATGGCGCCGGCCTCGCGCACTTGTCCGCTGCCGCTGGACCACTACGAGGTGTGGCTGCCATCCACCAGCCTGACCTGCCTGCCGACGACGGTGACCGTCAAGGCCTGCGCCACCAACGCCGCCAGTTGCAGCGTCGAGACGACGGTCAACGGCACGGCCACGCTGACGACCAGCGCCGGCACGCTGGGCAGCAGCGCCCTCAACTTCAGCAACGGCGTCGCGACGACGACGCTCAGCCTCCCCGGCGGCGCCGACAACACGAACGTGACGCTGACGCTGAGCTCCGAGAGCACCGCCGCCGCCAATGCCCGTGAATGCTGCCCCGATGGCGCCAGCTGCTATGTGTCCAACAGCTGCTCGACGACCTTCAAGCGCTCCGGCTTCCTGGTCTCCACCACCACCACCGGTGCTGCGATCACCCTGCCCATGCAGACGGCTGGCACGGCATCGGCCTCCTATTGGCTGCGTGCCGTCAAGTCCGGCACCAACAACCAAGCCTGCGAGGCTGCCTTGACTGGTTCCCGCAACGTCAACTGGGGCTATCAATGCCTCAATCCGACGAGCTGCGGTGGCAGCAACCTGATGAGCGTCAATGGCACCGCCGTTGCCGGCAACGCCAGCGGCGTGTCCACCGCCACGGCCGCTGTGCCGATGACTTTCGACACCAACGGCAACGCTCCCTTCACGCTGACCTTCAACGACGTCGGCCAGACGTCGCTGTTCTTCAACTACGCGGTCAACCCCGCAGCCGGTGTTGACATCAACGGCACAGGCAACGCCTTCGTCACCAAGCCGGCGCGCTTTCTGATCTCCAACGTCGCCAGCGGCGCCAAGCCCAATCCCGCCGCGGCCAATGATGCCGGCGGCTCTTTCGTGGCTGCAGGCGCCAGCTTCGGCGCCCGTATCACCGCCGTCACCTCAGGGGGAGTTGCCACGCCCAATTTCGGCAAGGAGTCGACGCCCGAAGGCGTGTTGCTGACACCGACCCTGGTGCTGCCTTCGCCGGGCGCCTCCGGCACGCTGACCAACGGCACCGTGGCCGGCAGCCTGTTCATCAACGGCGTCGCCAACGTCGGCAATCTCAGCTACGCCGAGGTCGGCATCATCACGCTGACGCCTGCCCTGGCCAGTAGCGGCTACCTCGGTGTGGCCGCACCGACCGGCGCCGTGACCGGCACGCCCACCGGCAATATCGGCCGCTTCATCCCGGCCGGCCTCACCGTTACGCAGGGCCTGCCTACGCATCGCAGCGATCTGGCATGCGCGCCGGCCTCCACTTTCACTTACCTGGACGAGAACTTCAGCCTCGCGTTCACGCTGACGGCCGTCAATGCCGCCGGCAACAAGACCAGCAACTACACCAGCAATGCCAGCGGCAACTTCACCAAGCTCCCCCTTGGCACGCATGGCAGGTTCAATCTCGCCGGCATCGCTGGTGCAACGAAGTTTGCCGGCCGCGTCGGCGCCTCTGCCAGCGCTGGAAACTGGACCAACGGCACGGCCTCGGTGACCCTCACCGCCAAAGTCGCGCGCGGCGCGACCGTCGACGGTCCCTTCAACAGCGCTCAGTTCGGAATCGCGCCGGTCGATGATGACGGCGTGGCCATGGCCGCCTTCGACCTCGACACCGACGCGGTAGCCGGCAACGATCGAACGCAGGTCAATTCCTCCGGCCCTTCCGGGCAAATCCCCCTGCTGTACGGCCGCCTGCGCCTACAAAATGCGCTCAGCGCCGCCAACCGCACGCTGAAACTGCCGCTGACCGCCCAATCCTGGAACGGCACGGCCTTCGTGACCAACGCCTTGGATTCCTGCACCCGCATCACCGCCGCCAACCTGAGCTTCGGCAACTTCCGCAAGACCCTCACCGCTCAGGATGCGGTCATGTACCCCAACGTCCCCAACACCGCTGTCGTCGTCA
Source organism: Roseateles sp. P5_E4 (assembly GCF_054049255.1). Taxonomy (NCBI): domain Bacteria; kingdom Pseudomonadati; phylum Pseudomonadota; class Betaproteobacteria; order Burkholderiales; family Sphaerotilaceae; genus Roseateles; species Roseateles sp. P5_E4. Next base: position 588,701 of record NZ_JBFUMS010000001.1, read on the forward strand.
ACCCGCTGCAACCAACTTACATCACGCTGGCCGCCCCGGGCGGTGGCCGCCTGGGCAGCATGGACGTGGCCGTGGCCCTGAGCTCCACGCCCACCGACGCGTCCTGCCTGAAGACGGCCGGCGGCTGGGCCAGCGCCGCGGTGCCCGCCACCGCCGGCGCCAACCTCGCGTCGCTGCGCGGGGCCTGGTGCGGCGCGGCCGCCACCAGCGACCCCAGCGCCCGCGCCACCTGGGGCCTGTACCGCGGCAGCGACGGCGTCGTCTACCAGCGGGAGAACTATTGATGCGCTGGCCCTGGTCCACCCGCCGCAACGGCCAGCGCCTGCTGCTGCGCCGCGTTGGCGAACAGCATGCCTTTGTGCTGACGGATGGCCCGCCGGGCCCACCCGGCGAAGACAAGCCGGCCCGGCTGCTGCGATGGGGCCTGATGAGCGAGGCAAAACCCGTCACCTCGGGCGACGCCATCGCGCTGCTGGACCCGGCCGACTACCAGATCCTCAAGGTCGACACCCCCAATGTGCCGCCGGAGGAGCTGAAGGCCGCGGCGCGCTGGCAGATCAAGGAGATGGTCGACGTCGACGTTGCCGAACTGACGCTGGATGTCATGCACGTCGGTGGCGACGTCGAGCGCGCGCAGCGCCAGCTCTTCGTCGTCGCGGCCCGCAACAGCGCCATCAAGGCGCTGACCAACGGCGCTGCGGCCATCAGCAGCAACATCACCATCGTCGATGTCTGGGAGACGGCCTTGCGCAATCTGCTCGCCGCCCAGGCCCGTGCCGACGACCTGGCCGCGCGCGCCTGCGCCGCCGTCCATATCGACGAACGCCACTGCCTGCTCGTCGTCAGCGCCGGTGATGAACTCTTCTACACGCGCCGCCTCGAAGGCGACCCCGGCCTGCTGGCGCGTGCGCGCGGCGAGCAGGCCGACGCCGGCGCCGCCGAACTGCCGTTGGGTTTCGAATACCAGCCCGGCGGCACCTTCGACGCCAGCACCACGCAGGAGTCGCCCCTGGTCGTCGAGCTGCAACGCTCCATCGACGTCTGGGAGCGCAGCTGGCCCGAGCTGCCACTGGCGCGGCTGTACGTCATCACGGCCGAGCACGGCGCGGAGGTCGCGACGCTGATCCAGCGCGAGCTCGGCCAGCGCACCGTGGCTCTGAATCCGCTAGCCGCCTTCGCGCCCGACGCGCCGGCCCCCGAGGGCGACGCAGCCCAGGCCCTGGGCGCCTGCCTGCCGCTGCTGGGCGCCGCCTTGCGCACCGAGACTCGAAAGCTCTGATGGCCCAGCAAATCAACCTGCTCACGCCGATCCTGTTGGCACCCAAGCGCTATTTCTCGGCGCTGACACTGGTGCAGGCCACGGGCCTGCTGTGTGTGGCCGGCCTGGTCGCCGCGCTGTGGTTGCAACAGCGCGATCGCAGCGCCGAGATTCAGCACCAGGCCGTCCTTGCGCAATACGCGACGGAGCGCCAGCAGTTGACCGTGGCCCGCGCCAACCTGCCCGCGCCACTGGATGCCGCCACGGTGCAGCAGCAACTGCTGCCACTGGCGGCCGGCAATGCTGATCGCCGTGCGCTGCTGCAGGTGCTGGGCGCCGACGCAGCCGGGCAGCGCCATTCCGACCTGCTCGCACTGATCGCGCGCACCCTGCCCGAATCCGCCTGGCTCAGCGAGCTGCGCTACGCGCCGGGCCGGGTCGAGCTCGTCGGCGGCACGCTGGACACCGCCGTGCTGCGGCCCTGGCTGGCCAGGCTCGCGGCCCATCCGCTACTGGCCGGGCAGCAGTTGTCGGCCCTGCGCGTCGAGCGCCTGGGCGCACCCGGTACAGAGACGGGCGGCAACCCGCTGCTGTCGCGTGACAGCCCGCTCGTCAGCACCGGCCTGCCGGTCTGGGCCTTTCGCGTGGTCAGCGCGCCGGCCCATGCGGCCAGCGCCGCAACCGGAGGCGCACGATGAAGGCGCAGACGACGATCGATCTCGCGCTGCTGCGGCGCCGCCTGGCGCCCTTGCTGCAGCGCTGGGAACGCCAGGCCAAGCGCATTGACGCCCTCAGCCTGCGTGAGCGCGCCATCCTGTTCCTCAGCATCGTGGCGGTACTGGCCCTGCTGTTCGACTCCTTCGTGCTCGCGCCGCAGTCCGCCCGCGCCAAGCTGCGCAGCAACGCTCAGGCGCAGCAGGCCGCCGAGATCAGCAAGCTGCGCGAGCAGTTCATCAGCGCCAGCGGCAGCGGCGGCACGCCGGCCGAACAATTGCAAATCCAGCTCGAAAGCGCCCGCAACGAGCGCCAGCGCCTGGACAGCGAATTGCGCCAGGCCAGCACCGTCAACCCCGCCGAAGGGCTGTCGGCCCTGCTGCAGCGTGTGCTGGCCCAGCAGCCGGGCCTGGTACTGGAACGACTGACGCTGCTGGACGACACGCCCGTCAGCCTGCCGTCTGCATCGGCATCGGCAGCAGGCAACGCGCTGCCGCCGAGCATGCCGGGCATGAGCTGGCAGGGTGTCGAGCTGCAGCTGCAAGGCAGCTACCGCGACACCCAGCACTATGTGCAGGCCCTGGAACGCGAACTGCCGGCGTTGCGTTGGGGCGAGATGCGCCTGAGCAGCGGCGGCCCCAACGAGGTGCCGCGCCTGCTGGCCCGGATCTATCTGCTGAAGGTGCAGCCATGAGAGCGGCATTCATCGCCCTGCTGTTCGCTGCGCCGCTGGCCCAGGCCGCCGACGAACCCAGCCGCGACCCCACGGCCTGGCCACCCGCGCTGCGCAGCGCCATGGCGGCCTCGGCCGCACCGGCCGCGTCTGGCGTTGCGCCGGCCGACAACGCCATCCGCCAGGTCGTCTTCGCGGGAGGCCGCGCTTATGTCGTACAGCGCGGCCGCCGCTATGGCGTGGGCGAACAAATCGAAGGCGCACGCATCGAGCGCATCACCGAACAGGCCGTTTGGCTGCGCGAGGCCGGCCAGGTCCGGCGCGAGCCGCTGTATGGCGGCGTCGAGAAGCGCCCGCCTCCGGAGGCGGCCCGGGCTGCATCCGGCGTCAAGAAATCCAAGGAGAAGCCATGAAGGCCCCCGTCCATCGACTCCTGCTGGCCAGCTCAGCCGCTGCGCTGCTGGCAGCAGGACTGTCAGGTTGCGCCGACAAGCCGCTGCGCGTGGCCCAGCCCAGCCAGGCCCTGCGCGAGGAGCTGCAGGCCCAGCGAGCCGCCCCCGCCGCCTCTGGCGTGCCCGCACCGGCCGTGGTGGCGACGCCCGTACCGCCGCCCGCCCCCGCACTGCCGCCTGAGCCACGTTTCGACCTCATCGTCAATGGCGCACCGGCCCGCGATGTCTTCCTGTCCCTGGTCAGCGACACGCGCTACAGCATGCTCGTGCATCCCAGCGTGTCGGGCCAGTTGTCGGTCACCCTCAAGGGCGTCACGGTGCGCGAATCGCTGGACGCCATCCGCGATGTCTACGGCTTCGACTATTCCATCGACGGCCGCCGCATCACCGTCTTTCCGCCCACGCTGCAGACCCGCGTCTTCACGATCAACGCGCTGGCTCACCAGCGCAGCGGCCGCAGCGAGGTTCGCGTCAGCTCCGGCGCCGCGCCGGCCAGCAGCCAGAACGGCGCCGCCGGTGCAAGCGGCAACACTGGCAGCGCCACCGGCGGCAGCACGACCACGGTCCAGCAGCAGGAGAGCAGCCAGCTCAGCACCAAGGTGTCGAGCGATTTCTGGGGCGAGACCAACAACGCGCTGAAGGCCCTGGTCGGCAGCGGCGAGGGCCGCGCCGTCATCACCAGCCCGCAGACCGGCACGGTCGCCGTGCGAGCCATGCCGGAGGAGCTGCGTCACGTCGAGGCCTGGCTGAAGGCGACGCGCATCGCCGTCGAGCGCCAGGTCATGCTGGAGGCCAAGATCGTCGAGGTCGAGCTGCGCGAGGGCTACCAGAGCGGCATCGACTGGTCGCGCATCGGCGAGCGCAGCGCCATCGGCCAGACCAGCGTCAACCCCTCCATCCCCAGCGGCGTCAGCAGCATCATCAACCCGCTGGTCAGCAACACGCGCGGGCTGCCCACCCTGTCCAGCGGCACGCAAAGCCCAGCCTGGCCCGACCTCATCCCCCTGCCCTCATCCGGCGGCGGCACGCTAGGGCTGGCGCTGGCGCGCGGCGGCTTCCAGGCGCTGCTGGCTTTCGTTGAAAGCCATGGCGACACGCAGATCCTGTCCAGCCCGCGCATCGCGACTCTGAACAACCAGAAGGCCGTGCTGAAGGTCGGCACCGACGACTACTTCATCACCGGCATCAGCGGCAGCAACAGCGGCACCAATACCGGCACCAACGGCACCAACGGCACCACCAACCAGATCCCGACGCTGACGCTGACGCCTTTCTTCAGCGGCATCGCGCTGGACGTGACGCCGCAGATCGACGCGGCCGACATGATCACCCTGCACATCCACCCCTCGGTCTCCAACGTGACCGAGAAGATCAAGCAGGTCGATCTCGGCTCGGTCGGCAACTTCCGCCTGCCGCTGGCCAGCGCCAGCGTCAACGAGAGCGACACCGTGGTGCGCATCCCCGACGGCCACATCGTCGCCATCGGCGGCCTGATGCAGATGGAAGCCACGCGCCGCGGCTCGGGCGTGCCGGGTGCCGACAGCAACCCGCTGACGTCCATGCTGTTCGGCAATCGCGCCAACAACGGCCGCAAGCGCGAGCTCGTCGTCCTCATCAAGCCCAGCATCATCCGCAGCGCGGAGGACTGGGAGCAGCACAACCGCCTGGTCAGCGAGTCCCTGGACGACACCGAAGGCCGCTCGCGGCGCGTGATCCGGGTGGATGGCGCGGCGGCGGCGCCGCAAAAGTAAGCGGTGGCGGGAAAAGTGGCCGGGTCCGCATCCGTGCCCATTCGCACAGCGTGGACGGTCGCAGCCGTCGCGGCCGTCGCACTAGCGCTGGCCGCAGGCAGCTGGCTACTGAACCGATCGGCCGAGGCGCCCACCTCACTGCCGCCCACCCAGCCAGCCCCGCCCTCGGCAACGCTTCTAGGAACGTTGCTACAGCCGATCGTTGACGCGAAGGCCGATGCCGCTACCCAGCCGGCGAGCGCGGCCATGCCCGCTGCGCTTCCCCCGTCCCTGCGCACGCCGACCTCATCGACACCCGATGAACTGCGCACGGTGCAGCGTGCGCTGGAAGAGGGCGCGACGCCAGCGCAGGCGCGCAGGGCAGCCGACGTGCTCGAGCGATGCGAGCATGCGACCCAGACGATCGAATTCGCGTACAGCGTACGCGACCAGGGCGGCCCGCTGCGGCAAGTGTTCGAGAAGACTCCTGGCTTCAACATGGACCAATGGATCAAGGAGAAGCAGGACTTGCAGCGACGCTGCCAGTTCTTCGACACGGCCACCCTGGCGCGCAGGGGCGAGTTTCTCAAGCGAGCCTACGAGGGAGAGCTCCCTGGCATGGCGCTGGCGTACCTGCTGTGGCTCAACGCCCATGCCAACCAGGCCGTCGCCGCACCGGAACTGCTCGGCAAGCTGCAGCGCGAGGTGCGGCAGACCGCCGAGGACGGCGACCTGGAGGCGTTGTCGACCTACGTCCATTCATTCGGCGCGCTGGGCGAGACGGCGATGCAGCGGCAGGCCTACAAGGAAGCGTGGCTGCGCATCCTGACTGAAATGTCCGGCCCGGCGGCGACCAAGGAAAGCCGCGATTCGATGGAGAACGTCGAGAAGATGATGCGCCAAGGGCGCTGGGCGCCGCCGGCGCTGAGCGCCGACGAACAGCGCGAGACCGATGCGCTGACGGAGCGTGTGGTTGATGCCTGGCGCAAGCGCCACTAGGAGGCTCGGGCCGGAGCGCCCTCAGCGCGAGCTGGCCGGCAGCGCGCCCGGCAAATGCGTTGCCTCCCAACCGAGCAGCTTGCGTATCTCCCCTGGCACCGGCAGCGGCTGAACGCCCTCCGGCACACGAGCGAGTTCAAAGCGGCGCAGCTCCGGGCTGCGGAACACAGCTCCTTCGTAGGGCAGTAGCGCCCTGCCCTTGGCTTCCATACCCGGCACGGCCTGCCGGAAGTCGTCGAGGCTGGCGAATTGCGTCTGGCAGTCCGTCCCTGCCGCCGGTGCCCAACTGACCAGAGGCTGGCCCGCGCCACCGGCACGCAGGTAGAGGTTGCCATCGACGCGTTGGGCCATCGGCTGGGTCACCTTGGCGCAGGTGACACGTGCTTGTTCGAAGCGCAGCAGCGGGCCCTTGAGGCCGGCGTCTGCCACCAGCAGGTTGCCCTCGAACACATGGCCGACGCGCTCATTGACATCTGGCCCCGTCTGCGGATGCCAGCCGAAGTGATCGCCCTGGGCGCTGCGCTCGTTGCGATCGATAAGCACCGGCGAATTGAAGAAGGTGTTGTGGTGCACCTTGGCGCCCGCGCTGTTCAGGATGCGGATGCCCTGCTGGTTGTTCACGAACACATTGCCGGCCACAGTCACGCCCTTGCTGATCTCGAAGAACAGCCCCGCCATCGTGCCCTCGACGTAGTTGTTGACGAAGACGCCGTCGACATTGCCCACGTCGTACCAGACGCCGTTGGAGTGTGGCTGCTCGACGATGAGGTTGTCGCGCACGACGACGCGGTAGGACTGGTTGAAGATCTTCACGGCCGACGGGTAGTAGGCGGTCAACTTCTCCACGTTGTTGCGCCGGATGAGGTTGCGCTCCAGCAGCACGTCCGACGAGCCGATGACATAGATGCCCTCGGTGCCGGTGTCGCTGATGAGGGAGTTGCGGATGACGAGCCCGTCGCCGCGGAAGTAGCCGGCCACACGCGAGCAATGGCTGATGGTGACGTTCTCCAGCAGCGTGCCCATGACCTCCTTGCCGTGCTCGCTTTCAGGTGACGGGCCGACGGGATCGTCGGTCGGTTCTTCCGACACCAGCGTCGACGGCTTCTTGCCCTCGATGTCGATGGCCCGGTAGGCGTACTGCGTGAAGGTGATGCCGCGCAGAGTCGGGCCCTTGCGGTCCGACGGCTTGCCGTGGACTTCGCGCGAGGGGCGGTGCAGGGCGATGTCGTGCGCCGTGATCTCGACGAGACGACCGGCCGGGTCGGCGCCGATGTAGACATGACCCTTGGCGTAGTCGATGTAGTAGGCCTTGGCACTGACCTCGCCTTCCCAGCCCGCGGACTGCAGCGGCTCCCCGTCGATGAAGACCATGTCGTTGTTGAAGCGGTGCAGCGGCGTCTTCATGCCCTCACGCTCGCGTTGCCACCAGCCCAGCGGCTGGGCCGGGAACAGCGTGGCCCATTTCGTGCGCCAAACGTTGTTGCCCAGGCTCTGCCACTCGGTCGCCATGCGCGTGCCCTTGAGCACAGGCACTTCATCCAGATAGGGCTGGATGGTGATGCCTTGGTTGAGCTGAAGACCGCCGGTGCGGTAGGTGCCGCCGCGCATGACGATGGCGTCGCCGGTGACGACGCGCGTCACCGCTGCCTCGATGGACGTTGCCTCGTTGATCGACGCACCGGAAGCCTCGGCCTTGCCGTCAGGCGCCACGAAATAGACGTGCGGCGCCTTGGGCACCGCGTAGCGTTGCGGCACCGGGCCATAGGGGCCGCCGGAGGGCTGGGCGATGGCGGCGGTGGCCAGGATCTGTGCGGCCAGCAAACCAAGAGCGCCGACCCAGCGGCGAGAAAGAAGCAAGGACATCGTGCGGTCTCCAGGCGCCTGACGGTAGCGCTACCAATTGCAATGGCGCGCACGCTATCACTGTTTGCGCCGCGCCGAGGCGCATGGAGATCCGCGGCGTGACTTCAGCGCGGCTTGGGGCCCACCAGGCCCAGCGCCAGCGCAATGCCGACCAGCACGATGGCGCCGCCAGCCACCATCTGGGACGTGATGGCTTCCTGCAGGAAGAGCGCCCCCCACAGGATGGCGAAGAGCGGGATCAGAAAGGTCACCGACACCGCGTTCGTCGGCCCGACTCGGCTCATCAGCCGGAAATAGAGGATGTAGGCCAGCGCCGTGCACAGGCCGGCAAGCGCCAGCGCCGAGCCCCAGGCGACGTTGCTCGGCATGGCGGCCGGCCACAGCCAGGCGGCCGGCAGCGCCAGCAGCACGGCGGCGGCGAACTGGCTGCCAGTGGCCACGGCGAGAGGAGAAACGCCGGCGAGATAGCGCTTGGTTGCGTTCGCCGCGATGCCGTAGCAGAGGGTGGCCGTCGCGCAGGCCAGCACGGCCCAGAAGCCCGAATGGTCCTCGCCGGGCTTGAAGCCGGCCTTGTCCCAGGCCAGGAAGGCCACGCCCGCAAAGCCGATGACGAGGCCGAGCACGCGCCATGGTGTCAGCCCCTGGCGCAACCAGACGAAGGCGACGACGGCCGTCCACAACGGCGTCGTCGCGTTGACGATGCTGGACAGGCCGGCCGTGATCGACAGGGCCGCGAAGGAGAACAACGCAAACGGGATGGCGCTGTTGAGCGCGCCGACGAGCAGCAAGCCCTTCCAGTGCTTGCGCAGGTCAGCCAGATTGCCGCGCGCTGCCAGCAGCGGGATCAGCATGGCGCTGGCCAGGCCGACGCGCACGGCCGCCAGCGCGATCGGGCCGAACTCATGGGCCCCGAGGCGCATGAACAGGAAGGAGGCGCCCCAGAGCGCGGCGAGCAGTACCAGCTCGCCGATGTCGAAAGCCTTCATGCGGTAGCACCCTCCAGGCTCAACAGGGCCTGCTTGCGCTCCAACCCGCCGGCATACCCGGTCAATGAGCCATCGGCGCCGACGACGCGATGGCAGGGCACGAGAACGGAGATCGGGTTGCGGCCTACTGCGGCGCCCAGCGCCCGCGCCGCACTGGCGCGCCCCAGCCGCTCAGCAAGCGCGCCATAGGTCGAGGGCTGCCCCGGCGCGATGGCCAGCAGCGCCTGCCAGACCTCGCGCTGAAAGGCCGTGCCGGCCGGGTCCAGCGGCGGCAGGTCGAAAGACTTGCCGCTGAAATAGGCCGTCAGCGCCGCTTCGGTGGCCGACAGGACGGCGTCGCTGCCGTCGTCCTCGGGTACGTCCAGCGTGCCGGGATGGTGCTTCTGCCCGTCAAACCACAGGCCCGACAGGCCCGCGGCGCTGCGTGCGGCCGTCAGCGGGCCGAGTGGGGTTTCGATCCTGCGTTGCAAAACGTGATGGTTCATCGAGTAACTCCGATCTTTCTGATTGGCCGCGCGACTGCCGCGGAACTGGCTTTGCCAGGCCGCTGGCAGTGCCCCCTTGAGGGGGCGCGCGAAGCGCGTACGGGGTGGGTCAAGCCCTTCTCCAGAGATGAAGGACGGCGTAGCTGCGGTAGGGGCGATAGTGCTCCGCGGCTTCGAGATAGGCCTTGGGCGACAGCAGCGGGCCTTCGCGGCTCAGGGCCTTGCGCAGGACAACGTCGCCGGGCGGGAAGGCGTCGGGCCAGCTCCAGCCCCGCATCAACATGTAGCCGGCTGTCCAGGGGCCGATGCCGGGGATGGCCGTCAGCTCGGCGGCAGCGGCTTCTGGTGAACCCTCGTGGCGGGCAAAGGCCAGCGTCGGCCAGGCCTGGGCCAGGGCGATGAGGCTGTCGGCACGTCGGCCAATGATGCCGAGCGAGGCGATGTCGTCGCGCGTCGCCTCGGCAATGCACTCGGGTGTGGGGAACAAGCGTTGGCAGCCTTCCGGCGCGTCAGGCAAGGCTTCGCCGAAACGCTCGACGAAACGGCCGGCGAGTGTGCGAGCGGCCGCCACGGTGACCTGCTGGCCCAGCACGGCGCGTACCGCCAGCTCGAAGCGGTCCAGGCAACCCGGCAGCCGCTGGCCTGCGACGGCCGCCTCGCCCAACGCAGCGGCGATGGCCTCGGGTTCGGCGTCCAGGTCCAGCCAGCGGCGCAACAGCGGCAATAGCGAGCCGACGGCAGGCCAGAGCGTGGGGGACAGTTCGACGCCGACCTCTCCCGCCTTGGCGAAGCTCACGCGCAGCCAGCCGGCATGGCGCCGGCCGGCGTGAGTCAGCGCCAGGGAGCGTGTGACGCCGCCCTCCTCCACCCGCTCAACCCCCGTGATCGCACGCGGCGCAAGAAACGCCAGCACGCCAGCCACGTCATAGGGCTGGCGGTAGCTCAGCCGCAGCCGCGACACGGGAGCCGCACCGCCACCCTCGCGCCGCAGGGCTGTGGGCTGCAGGCGGTAGTGCTCGACGAAGGCGGCGTTGAAGCGCCGCAGGCTCGCATAGCCGGCCGCGAAGGCGATCTCGCTGACGGGCAGCGTGCTGTCGGTCAGCAGGGCCTTGGCGAGCAGCAGGCGGCGCGTCTGCAGGTATTGCAAGGGCGACACGCCGTGCTCGGCCTGAAAGATGCGGCGCAGATGCCGGCTCGTGATGCCGAGATGGGCTGCCAGGTCTTCGACGCTGGCCTCGGCGTCATCGCAGGCATCCAGCCAGGCGGCGGCCTGCTGGGCGAGCGTTCGCGAGGCGTCCATCGTCGTCCACGGCAGGGCGCGCGGTGCCAGCTCGGGCCGGCATTTCATGCAGGGGCGAAAGGCGGCGGCTTCGGCCTGGGCCGCCGTCGAGAAAAAGCGGCAGTTCTCGCGCCGCGGCAGGCGCACCCGGCATACAGGGCGGCAGTAGATGCCGGTGGACGTGACGCCCACGTAGAGCCGCCCGTCGAAGCGCGCGTCGTGCGACTGCAGGACGGCGTAGGCGGCATCGGGAGGGAGGGTCTCGGACAACATGCAGCCAGTCTAGGACGGGCCCCTGCCAGATCCTGGCAGTTTTCGGACATGCCCCCAGAACTTACTGGAGGTAGCGGCGGCGGATGCGGGCGACGGTGCCGTCTTCTTCAAGCTGGCGGTAGGCCGCGACCCAGCGCCGTGCCTCGGCGGCATCGAGCCCGAGCGACGCGGCCATGTAGAGCGTGGCTTCGCCGAGCGTCGTCTGCAACACGAAGAGCATGCGGGCCTGGCCATACTCGTCCATTGCGGCCTCCAGCATGGGCGTGCCGGCGTAGACGGCATCCAGCGCCTGCTCGCGCAGGAGGCGCAACAGGTCGCGGTAGTCTTTCGCTTCGACGATGGTCTTGAAGCGCTCGGCCCGCAGATTGGCCGCAATGGGTGAGCCGCGCAGCACGCCGATGCGCAGCTCACGCAACTGGTCGAGCTCCAGGCGCGACTCGGTCGCGAGGGTGTAGAGGCCGTAGCGCACCGTCATCAGCGGCACCAGCCACTGGAAGCGGGCCTCCCGGTCCGGCGTCCGCGCCAGCGGAAAGATGCCGTAGTGCCGCCCCTGCTCGACCGTGCGCACCGCGCGCGCCCAGGGGACGTAGCTGACGAGGGCCGGCCTGCCCAGGCGCTGGGCCATGGCAACGGCCAACTCGTGGGCGAAGCCGCGTGGGCCACCGCTCGCCTCCCACGCAAAGGGTGGCAGATTCCCGGCCACCCACTCCAATGGCGGCGCGGCCTGGGCCGTGCCCAGCAGTACAGCCGGGGCGAACAGCAGGCAGCGGCGGGACAACAGCATGCCCCGACTCTAAGCCGGGTGAAGGCCGTTCTACATCGCCTTGAACAGATGAACGTAGGCGCGGCTGACAGGCAGCTCGCGAGCCTGGCCGCGAATGCGCACGAAGAGCCGGCTCTGCTCGTCGCGGCGCGTGCCGGCGAGGTGGTCGAGGTTGATGATGGTGGAGCGGTGCACCTGCCAGAAGCGGTCGGGGTCCAACTGGCCACCGAGCTCGAAGATGGGCGTGCGGATCAGGTGTTCGGCAGTGGCCGTCTGCACGACGGTGTACTTGTCGTCTGCGTGGAAGAACAGCACTTCATCGACGGGAATCTGGTGCATCAGCTCCCCCTGGGCGGCGCGGATATAGCGCAGCCGTGCCGATGCGGCGGTGGGCAGCAGCCGCTTGAGCGTCTCGGCCAGCGCATCGTCGCCAGCCGGCGGTGGCGCCTCCTGGCGCAGGCGCGTCACACACGCGGCCAGGCGCTCGGCTTTCAGCGGCTTGAGCAGGTAGTCGACGGCACGGGCCTCGAAGGCTTCGACAGCGTACTGGTCATAGGCCGTCACGAAGACAACGCGCGTTGCACCCTCAATGCCCTGGGCCACCTCCAGGCCGGTCAGGCCGGGCATCTGGATGTCCAGAAAGGCCAGGTCGGGCTCGAGGTCGGCGATGGCTTCGGCGGCCTCGACGCCGTTGGCGGCGATCCTGACGATCTGCAGCTCGGGCCAGGCCTGGGCGAGCTGGGCTTTCAGGTACTGGGCCAGGTGGGGTTCGTCATCGGCGATGAGGGCTGTCGTCATGGTGTTCAGGCAGAAAAGGGAATGCAGATGCGGGCGCGGGTGCCGCCGCCTTCGCGGGGTTGAAGTTCGAGCGTGGCGCGCAGGCCCCAGCGGGCTTTGAGCCGCTCGCGGATGTTGTCGAGGGCGACGCCGTTGCCACCTCGCCGTTTCGGGGCGTCCAGCCCCTGGCCATCGTCGTCGACATCGATGACCAGCGTGTCGGCCTCACGCCGCGCGCTGACGACGATCTCGCCGCCGGCGATCTTGGGCTCCAGGCCGTGGTGGATGGCGTTCTCCACCAGCGGCTGCACGAGCAGCGGCGGCAGCTCAATGCCGTTCAACTCGGGCGGCAAGTCCAGGCGCACGCGCAGCCGCTCGCCCATGCGCAATTGCATCAGCGCGAGATAGGCCTCCAGCATCGCGAACTCCTGGGCCAGCGTCGTCGCGTCGCCGCGCAACTGGCCCAGGCTGGCGCGCAGGTAATCGGTGAAGCGCTCCAGCATCTGCTTGGCCCGCGCCGGGTCGAAGTCGATCAGGCTTTGCACATTGGCCAGCGTGTTGAACAGGAAATGCGGCTCGATCTGGCCCTGCAGCAGCTTGAGCTGGGCCTCGGTCACCCGGGCCTGCAGCATCTCCTGGCGCCACCGCGCGCGGTAGCGAAAGCTCGCCACGACGGAAATGAACACCGAGATCAGCAGGAACTGGCGCCAGAAACCGAAGCTGGCCAGCAGCTGCAACGTGTTGCCGTTGCCCATCCAGATGCGGTCGACCAGCCACATGCCAACGACCACGCCAAGCAGCGCGCAGCTGATGGACAACACAGAGAAGAACAGTCCCGAGCGCCAGTCGCGCCAACCCATGACGGTGTCCAGCCAGCGCTGCGGCGCCAGCCGCTCGAAGGCGCGAAAGATGCTGAAAAAGCCGATCGACACACACAGGCTGACGAGCATGTTGCCTGGCATCAGGGCCTGCCACCAGAAGAGCGAACCGAGATTGCCCTGTTGCAGGCCGGCCATGACGGAAAAAACGGTGCCGAAACCAAGCGTCCAGATCAGGTAGATCAGCAGCCGAAAGCGCATCCGGTCCGGGCGATGCTTCATCAGCACGCGCTGGTGGCGCAGGGCCTGGGCGAATTCCTCGGTGAATGTCATGGGGCGCGAGTGTAGGAAGCCGCGGCGGCATGCCCCTTGCATGAGTGACGAATCGACAGCCGATGCGACGGATGGTCGGCCACGGGCCGTGCCTACAATCCGGCGCGTTTTCAAAACCCAGTATTCGAGGGCATTTCATGCAGGTTCACGCATCCATCTTCAAGGCCTATGACATCCGTGGCGTCGTCGGCCAGACCTTGAACGAGGAGCTCGCAGAGCACCTGGGTCGTGCCTTCGGCACCGAGGCCAAGGCCCTGGGCGAAAAGGCCGTCGCTGTCGGCCGTGACGGCCGCCTGTCGGGCCCCGGCCTGGTCGCAGCACTCGTGCGTGGCCTGCGCTCTACGGGCCTGGACGTCGTCGACATCGGCGCCGTGACCACGCCCATGCTCTATTACGTCGCTGCCACGCGCGGTGCGCACGGCTGCAGCTCCGGCATCATGGTCACGGGCAGCCACAACCCCAAGGACTACAACGGCTTCAAGATGGTGCTCAAGGGCGCCGCCGTCTATGGCGAGCAGATCCAGGGCCTGCGCCAGCGCATCGAGGCCGAGGACTACGCCAAGGGCAAGGGCCGTGTCGGCAAGATCGACATCGTGCCCGAGTACACCCACCGCGTCGTCAACGACTGCAAGCTGGCCCGCCCGATGAAGATCGTCGTCGACAGTGGCAACGGCATCCCCGGCGCCTCCGCACCGGCCATCCTGCGCGCGCTCGGCTGCGAGGTCATTGACATCTTCTCCAAGGTCGACGGCGACTTCCCCAACCACCATCCGGACCCGAGCCGTCCCGAGAACCTGGAAGACCTGAAGCGCGTCGTCCACGCCACCGGCGCTGAGCTTGGCCTGGCCTTCGACGGCGACGGCGACCGCCTCGGCATCGTCACCAAAGACGGCGAGATGATCATGCCGGACCGCCAGATCATGCTGATCGCGGCCGACATCCTGAAGCGCCAGAAGGGCGCCGAGATCATCTTCGACGTCAAGTGCACGCAGCGCCTGGCACCGTGGATCAAGAAGCACGGCGGCAAGCCGCTGATGTGGATGACCGGCCACTCGCTGGCCAAGGCCAAGCTGAAGGAGACCGGCGCGCCGCTGGCCGGCGAGCTGTCGGGCCACATCTTCTTCGCCGAGCGCTGGTACGGCTTCGACGACGCGATGTACACGGCCGGCCGCATGCTGGAGATCCTGTCGCGGGCCAAGGACCCGAGCGCCGTGCTGCAGGCCCTGCCCAACAGCTTCAACACGCCCGAGATCAACGTGCCCTGCGCCGAAGGCGAGCATCACGAGGTCGTCAAGACGCTGAAGGCCCAGACGACGCTGGCCGACTTCCCCGGTGCGAACGAGCTGATCACCATCGACGGCCTGCGCATCGAGTACGCGGATGGTTTCGGTCTCATCCGCCCGTCCAACACGACGCCCGTGCTGGTGCTGCGCTTCGAAGGCCATACGCCCGAGGCGCTGGAACGCATCCAGCACGACGTGCTGGAGCAACTCAAGCGCGTGAAGCCGGACGCGACCTTCGCCGCGGGCCACTGAGCGCCATGGAAGGCGGAGGCATTGGGGCCCTGCTTGCCCTGCTCGTGCTCTTTCTGCCGACCTTGTTGAGCGGCGTGCATGTCATCAAGCGCGAGCAGCCACGCATCTGGCTGCTGGTGTTCTGCGGCATGCCCGTCTTCGGCCCGTTGCTCTACTGGCTCTGGCCGGTCGGCGGCGCGTCGCGGCCGCGGAGATGAGTGAGGCACTTGCGCGGCTGGCCTACCAGGCTGCGCTGTGGCTACTGACCCCCTTCTACCTGCTGCGGCTGTGGCGGCGCGGCGCCAAGGAGGCGCTGTACCGGCATGCGGTGGGTGAGCGGCTGGGCTTCTACAAATCAGCCGCCGAGCCAGGCCGACTCTGGATTCACGCCGTCTCGCTGGGTGAGACACGCGCGGCCAGCGCCCTGGTCGACGCCCTGCGTGCCCGTGACCCCGCGCTCAAGTTCCTGCTGACGCACTCCACCGCCACCGGCCGCGAGGCCGGTCAAGCCCTGCTACGCGAGGGCGACGCCCAGGCCTGGCTGCCCTATGACACGCCTGGCGCCGTGCGCCGCTTCCTACGCCATTGGCGCCCGCGCCAGGGTGTGCTGATGGAGACCGAGGTCTGGCCGACGCTGCAGCGTGAGGCCGAGAAGGCCGGGCTGCCCATGGTGCTGGCCAACGCGCGCCTGTCGGAGAAGAGCCTGCGCCAGGGCCGGCGCCTGGCGGCACTGATGCGGCCGGCGGCGCGCCGCATGACGCTGGCCCTGGCCCAGACCGAGGCCGACGCCGAACGCATCCGCGCGATGGGCATGGCCCGCGTCGAGGTGGCCGGCAACCTGAAGTACGACATCGCGATGGACCCGGCCCTGATCGCCCGCGGCCAGGCTTGGGCCGCCCTCCTGGACCGACCCGTGCTGATGCTGGCCGTCAGCCGCGAGGGCGAGGAAAAAGCGCTGCTCCACGATTGGGTTAAGCTGCCTGCCCCTCGTCCGCTGCTGGCCATCGTGCCCCGTCACCCCCAGCGTTTTGACGAGATTGCGGCGCTCATTCAGGCTGCCGGCCTGACGCTGGCGCGCCGCAGCCATTGGGGCGATGAGCCGCCGCCCGAGGCCCTCACCGTCGACGTCTGGCTGGGCGACTCCATGCGCGAGATGCCGCTGTACTACGGCCTGGCCAGCGTCGCGCTGCTCGGCGGCAGTTTCGCGCCGCTGGGCGGCCAGAACCTCATCGAGGCCGCGGCCTGCGGCTGCCCGGTGCTGGCGGGGCCGCACACTTTCAATTTCGCCGAGGCGGCGGAGCTGGCCATTGCGGCGGGCGCGGCCCGGCGCTGCGCCGATCTGCCTGAAGCTGTTGGCCAGGGCGTGGCGCTGTGCCAGCATGCTGCCGCGCGGCAGGACATGTCGGCGCACGCGAAAACTTTTGCTCGCGCCCACCAGGGCGCAGCCGACCGCATGGCGGCAGCCCTTCTTCCTCTCCAGCACCCGAGATGACTTCGACACGCCTCGCCGCCAGAACGCGCTGGACGCTGCACTTCCTGTTCGTGCTGTCGGGCTGCCCGGCGTTGATCTATCAGTCGATCTGGACTCACTACCTCGGCCTGACGCTGGGCCATGCGGCTTACGCCCAAACGCTGGTGCTGATGATGTTCATGGGCGGCATGGCGGCGGGCGCCTGGGGCGTCAGCCGCATGACCGGGGCGCTGCGTCGCCCCATCGCCGCCTACGCCGGCGCGGAAGCGCTGATCGGTGTATCTGGCTTGGTGTTCCATTCCGTTTTCGTCGCATACAGCGCCTTCAGCCAGGACCGCGTGCTGCCCGCCCTGGGCAGCGCCGACGCGGCCACCACCTGGCAGTGGCTGAGCGCCGCCTTGTTGATCGCACCACAGACCGTCCTGCTCGGCGCCACCTTCCCGCTGCTGGCCGTGGGCGTGTTGCGCCTGCCGGGCAGTGGGCAGAGCCAGACCCTCGGCGGCCTGTATTTCACCAACGGCCTCGGTGCGGCGCTGGGTGCGCTGATCGCCACCTTTTACTTGCTTCCTGCGTTCGGCATGCCGGGCGCTCTCAAGGCCGCGGGTTTGCTTAACCTCGTGGTGGCAGCCGTCAGCGCGTGCCTCGGCCTGGCCTTGCGCGAGGGCCGTGCGGCCATCCCCGTGCCGGGGCACGACGCGTCAGCTGGCACTGGCCCCGGTCGCCTGCTGCCCGCTTTGCTGACCGCCACCTTCCTGTCCAGCGCGGCCTCCTTCGCCTATGAGCTGGGATGGGTACGCATGCTCAACCAGGCGTTGGGCAGCAGCCTGCACAGCTTCGAGCTGATGCTGGCCGCTTTCATCGCTGGCCTGGCCCTGGGCGGGTTGTGGGTGCGGCACGTGGGCGACCGCATCGCCGACCTGGTGCGGTATGCCGGCTTCGTGCAGGTGGGCATGGGGTTGTGCGCAATGCTGTCGATAGCCCTGCTCGGCAACGCCTACTACTGGGTGCCGCCTCTGCTGGAAGCGCTCGCGCGCAGCGATGGAGGCTATGTCCTCTACAGCGTGGCAACGGCCGCCATCGCCATGCTCATCATGGCGCCAACGGCCTTCCTCGCCGGCATGACGCTGCCCCTGTTCACTGCCGCCTTGCTGCGCCGCGGTGGCGGCGAACGCGCCGTCGGGCAGGTCTACGCAGCCAACACGCTGGGCGCCATCCTGGGCGTGCTGGCCGCGGCGCATGGGTTGATGCCCTACCTGGGGGTCGGCATGACACTGCTGGCGGCCGGCGCCTTGGACCTCGCCGTCGGTCTGGCGCTGCTGCGCGCGCTGAGTCCCGGCCGTTGGACACCGGCAGTGGTCGTTGCGGCGGGTGTTGGAGCTACCGTGTTGGGCGGCATGATGCAGTGGGGCCTGCCGGACCCGCTGCTGCAGTCCGCCGGCGTCTTCCGCTATGGCAATACCGACATGAGTGGCCGCGAATTGGTGTTCTATCGCGACGGCGCGACAGCCAGCATCTCCGTGGTCAAGCAGCCCGGCGCCGTCGTGCTCGCCACCAACGGCAAGCCCGACGCCAGCCTGACCGGGTCGAGCTCCCCCCCTACGCCTGACGAGATCACGATGCTGATGCTGGGTGCGCTGCCCCTGGCCACGCATCCCGCCCCTCAAGAGATTGCCGTCATCGGATGGGGTTCCGGCCTGAGCACTCACACGCTGCTGGGGTCGCCGGTGCCGCAGCGGGTCGACAGCATCGAGATCGAACATGCGGTGTGGGAGGCCTCGTCCCAGTTCCTGGGACGCAACGGCCGCGCCTATGGCGATGGCCGCTCGGAGGTCCACTTCGAGGATGCCCGGGAATTCTTTGCGCGCGGTCAGCGGCACTACGACGTCGTCGTCTCCGAGCCGTCCAACCCCTGGGTCAGCGGTGTGGCCAGCCTGTTCACGCAGGAGTTCTACCGCGGCGTGAAGCGCAGCCTGAAGCCGGGGGGCCTGCTGGTGCAATGGGTGCACAGCTACGAGATCTCGGACGAACTGCTGGCCCAGATGCTGGCTGCCCTGCTCGAGGAATTTCCGGGCAGCGAGATCTACGCGGCCAACGCCGTCGACCTGATCATCCTCGCGCCGCTGGACCGGCTGGAACCGCTCCGCGGCGAGCCCTGGCGCTATCCCGAACTCGCGGCGGAACTGCGCCGCGTCGGCCTCTCGTCTCCTGCCGACCTGGCCGTGCGCCGCCTCGGCGGGCCGGCCGTGCTGCGCACCTACATACGCCTGCAGAAAGCCAAGCCGCATTCAGACTACTTCCCCACCGTCTCGCTTTTTGCTCCCCAGCAGCGCTTCCGCGGCAGTCAGGCGAATCTGCTGGAGCGGCTTGCTGCCGATGGGGTTCCGGTGCTGCAGGTGCTGGACTGCCGCCAGACCTGGCCGGTGACGGCACATATCACGCCGGACGCCAACCATCCCTTGCTGAAAGCGCGCCAGGAAGCCCTGTGGGCGGCGGAGCGTTTCGACGGCAGTGGCCCGGGCCAGCCTGAGGGCGCGGGCCAGAGCCGCCTGATCGACGCGCTGCGGACGCAACGGCTGCCAGGCACGCCGCTGGATGCAGACGCCCTGGTCGTCTACGCCGCCAACCTGGCCCAAGCCACGCTCGCCCACGTCACTGCGGCGGAACAGCATGGCCTCTGGGACCCGGTGGCCTGGCGCAAGGCGCGGCCGGACCTGCCCGACGGCGTCATGGAGCTGCTGACGCTCTACGACGCCGCTGCGCGCGGCGACTGGCGCGTGGTCGACAAGGCTGCTGAACGCATCCTCGATGGGACCGTCCAGCCGAGCCCCGCGGGCCTGAAGGAACAGGTGCTGATGCTCAGCATGCTGGCGGGTCTGGCCCAGGGACAGCCCGATGCACTGCAGACCCGCGAAGCCCGCTGGGGGCAGCAGATCCCCGTGGCAGCCTTTGGCGACATGCGGCGTTTCATCCAGGCATGGGTGGCCGGCAAGGAACCGGTCTGCGCCGCACGGCCGGCCGGCAAGGCATCGCCATGACGACGTATGCCGGCCAATGCCTGTGCGGCGGTGTGCAGCTGACCGCCCGCGGTGAGCCGCTGCGCGTCGGCATCTGCCACTGTATGGACTGCCGCAAGGAGAGCGGCTCGGCCTTCACCTTCTACGCCGTCTGGCCAGCCGGTCAGTTCGAGCATCAAGGCGACACCGCTGAGTTCCGCGGCCAGCGCTTCTGCCCTCGCTGCGGCTCGCGGCTGTTTTCCCTCGACGACCAGGAGGCCGAGATCAAGCTCGGCATCCTGTCGCAGGCGCCCACGCCCCTCGTGCCGAGCTACGAGCTCTGGGTCAAGCGCCGCGAGCCCTGGCTTCAGGCCGTCCCGGGCGCCGAGCAGTTCGACGAGAACAGGGGCTGAGCCCCGGGATCAACTGCCCTGGGTCCAGCCGCCGCCCAGCGCCTTGACGAGTTGCGCCGTCGCCGCCCATTGCGCGCCGCGCAGCTGGGCCAGCGCGCGCTCGGTGGCGAGCGGCGTGCGCTCGGCCTCGGTCACGTCCAGATAGCTGACGGCGCCCTTGTCATAGCGGCTCTTGGCCACGTTCAACGCCTGGCTGCTGGACGCCAGCGTGCGGTTCTGGGCGTCCACGACGGTCGCGCGCCCCTGCAGTTCGGCCAGCGCGTCGTCGACCTCGCGCAGCGCCTGCAGCATGCGGCCACGGAAGGCGGCGAGCGACTCGTCAACCGAGGCCTTGGCACCCGCCAGATTGGCCTTGTTGCGCCCGCCCTCGAAGATCGGCAGCGAGATGCTGGGGCCGATGTTGTACAGGCGTGCCGGCGCAGAGATCAGGTCGCCCAGCTCCTTGCTCTGGTAGCCGAAGCTGCCGGTCAGGCGGATGGACGGGTAGAAGGCGGCCTCGGCAATGCCGACCTGGGCCGTCGCGGCATGCAGCTGGGCCAGGCTCTGCGCCAGGTCCGGGCGGCGTTGCAGCAGCTCGGCCGGCAGGCCGGCGCGGATCTGCGGTGGTGCCGGCATCGGTGACGCCCGCAGCTTCAGCTCGGCGGCGGCCTGGCCGGTCAGCGCGGCGATCTGGTTGGCCACCAGCGCCTGGCGGCGCGGCAGGTCGGCCACGTCGGCGTCGGCCGAGGCCAGCTCGGCGCGCACGCGCTCCAGGTCCTGTGTCGTCGACGAGCCGGCGTCGAAACGGGTCTGCGCGACCTTGAAGGCGTTGGCGCGGCTGTCGCGCAGGCGTTGCAGGGCCGTGGCCTCATCGGACAGTGCGCGCCACTGCCAGTAGGCGGCGGCAACGTCGGCCGTCAGTGCGACGCGGGCAGCGGCGGCGTCAAGTGTGGAGGCATCCAGCTGGGCTTGCGAAGCTTCGGCCTGGCGCTTCACCCGGCCCCACAGGTCCAGCTCCCAGCCGATGGACGCCTGGATGCCGGTCTGGGTGCCGTCGAAGGTGATGGCCTGGCCGCCCAGCACCGGCGTCGTGACCGACTTGGCGGACGTGCGCAGGTTGGTGACGCTGCCGCCGACGTCGACACGCGGCAGCTCGTCCGCCTTTGTCGCGCCATACACGGCGCGGGCGCGTTCGACCCGGGCGGCCGCGGCCGCCAGCGTCGGGCTGGCCTGCAGGGCCTGCGCTTCGAGCGCGTTGAGCTGGGCGTCGCCGAACATCAACCACCAGTCGCGCTGCAGTTCTGCGCCGGCGACAGGCGCGGCGGCGCGATAGGCCGCAGGGGCATTGGCAGCGGGTGCCTGGTAGTTGGGGCCCAGCGTCGTGCAGGCGGCCAGCGCCGCCGCGGCGACGAGGGTGAAAACGGTCTTGAGTTGGATCATGTTGATCTCCCGATTCAATGTGCGGCTTCGGCGGTGCCTGCGCCACCGAGCACCTTCTTGCTCATCCAGACGATGACGACACAGCTGACGAGCGCGATGCCAAGGATCAGGAAAGCGTCGTTGTAGGCCATGACGAAGCTGTCGCGGCGCACGACGTTGTCAAGCGCCTTGATTGCCATGTCCTGGGCCGTGGCGAGGTCGGCGCCCTTGCTGGCGAAGTTCTGCGCCAGCGTGTCCAGGCGGGCTTGCGTGGCGGGGTCGTAAAGGCTGATGGACTCGCCGACGCGGGCGCTGTGCAGGTGCTCGCGGTTGGTCAGCAGCGTGGCCAGCGTGGCGATGCCGACCGAGCCGCCGAGGTTGCGCATCATGTTGAACATGCCCGAGGCGCTGGGCAGCAGGTTGGGCGGGACGCCGTTCACCGCGAAGTTGGTCAGCGTGATCATGATCAGCGGCTGGCCCAGGGCGCGCACGATCTGCGCGAACAGCAGCTCGGGGCCGGCCGTGTCGGCGCTCATGTGGGTGTTCATGAAGCACGACGTGGCGAACAGCGCCAGGCCCACGCTCATCATCACGCGGTTGTCCAGCTTGGTGGACAGCTTGGCCGCGAACGGCATGATGAAGAGCTGCGGCAGGCCCATCCACATGATGACGATGCCGATCTGCATCGGCGTGTAGCTGGCGATCTGGCCCAGGTACAGCGGCAGGATGAAGGCCGAACCGTACAGGCCCATGCCGGTCGCAAACGCAATGACGCCGGCGATCAGGAAGCTCGGGCGGCCGAGGATGTGCAGGTCGATGAAGGTGTTCTTGCGCGTCAGGCCGCGCCAGGCCCAGCCATAGATGCCGCCCACCGCCAGCACGGCGGCCGTGATGATGAAGGGGCTTGAGAACCAGTCCTTGGCATTGCCCTCTTCCAGCATCGCGGTCAGCGAACCCAGGCCGACGGCCATGAAGACGACGCCCCACCAGTCCACCTCACGCAGCAGCCGCAAGTTCATCGGCTCCTTGTCCAGGCCGATGCTGACGCCGAGCATCAGCAGGATGCCGGGTGCCCAGTTGATGTAGAAGATGCTGGGCCAGCCATACAGCTCGGTCAGGTAGCCGCCCACCGTGGGGCCAAGCGTCGGCGCGAGCGTGGCGGTCATGCCGAACAGGGCCAGGCCGATGGGGCGCTTGTTCAGTGGCAGCTTGCGCGTGACCAACGTCATCGCCATCGGGATCATGACGCCGCCGGTGAAGCCCTGGGCCGCGCGGAAGGCGATCATGCTTTCCAGGCTCCAGGCCATGCCGCACAGCGTGCTGAAGATCAGGAACAGCGCGACGTTGACGACCAGGTAGCGGCGCGTGGAGAACACCATCGACAGGAAGCCCGCGAGCGGGATGACGACGATCTCGGCGACCAGGTAGGCGCTGGAGATCCAGGAGCCCTCTTCCTGCGTGGCCGACAGCGCACCGAGGATGTCGCGCAGTGAGGAGTTGGTGATAGCAATGTCAAGCACCGCCATGAAGGCGCCCAGCAGGCTGGCCAGCACGGCCAGCCAGGTGCGGCCACTGACCTTCTGGTCAGGCGGCGGGGGGAGGTAGTTTTCGTTGCCCATGTCAGGCTTACTCGGAAATTTCGACTTCCACCTGCACCGAGAGGCCCGGCACGATGCGTGTCGCGGCTTCACCCAGGCTCTTCAGGCTCTCGGGCTCGAACACGACCTTGACCGGCACGCGCTGGACGATCTTGGTGAAGTTGCCGGTCGCGTTGTCCGGCGGCAGCAGCGCGAAGCTGGCGCCCGAGGCCGGGGCAAAGCTGTCGACATGGGCTTCCAGTTCCTTGCCCGGGAAGGCGTCGACCTTCACGTGCACCTTCTGACCCGGCTTCATCTTCGCGAGCTGGGTTTCCTTGAAGTTGGCGGTGATCCAGACCTCGGGCTCGACGATGGCCGCCAACTGCTGGCCGGCCTGCACGCGCTGGCCGACCTCGACCGTGCGCTTGCCGACGCGGCCGTCGCTGGACGCGCGCAGCTCGACATAGCCAAGCTGGTTCTGAGCGTCCTTCAGCAAGGCCTGCGTCGCACTCTTTTGCGCGTTGGCCGACTGGCGCGCGCTCTCGGCGGCGGCGATGGCTTCCTTGGCGGCCGAGGCGCCGGCCTTGCGGGCGGTCAGGTCGGCGCGGGCCACGTCGCGGGCGGCAAGCGCGGCATCCAGTTCCTGCTTGCTCGTGGCGCGCAACTCGGCGCCGAACAGCGCCTGGCTGCGCTTGGCATCCAGCTCGGTGCGGGCCAGCACGCTCTCGGCCTGGGCGACCTGCGAGTTCGTCACCGCGGCCTGGGCCTTGGACTGGGCGATCTGCGCAGCCGTCGTTGCGATGGCCGCGTCGGCCTGCGCGATCTGGGCCTTCAGGCGCTCGATCTGCACGGCGGCGTCGGACGGGTCCAGGCGCAGCAGCACGTCGCCGGCCTTGACCACGGCGTTGTCCTGCATGCGCATCTCGGTGACGACGCCGGCCACGCGCGTGGCGACCGGGTGCAGGCGGCCGGCGACAAAGGCGTTCTCGGTCTCGACGAGATGCTGTGCGCGCCACCACATGCGGCCACCCAGGCCGATGCCGCCGATCAGCAGGATCGCGCCGACGATGAGCAGGGGCACGGGCGGGCCGCTCTTGGCAGGCTTCGGGGCAACGGTGTTGTCTTGCGGTGCATTCATGACAGGGTTTCCTTGTTGTTGCTTGAGGTTGTTCTAGGGCTGAGGCGGCCCATGCCGCCAGACTGGAATCGCTGCAGCGCGGCCACAACCTGGCCTTCGTTGCTCATGACAAAGGGGCCGTGGCGCACGACGGGCTCGAAAAGCGGCCGGCCGCAGAAGCAGGCCAGGCGCAGCGCCTCAGCGGCCACGATGCGGGCGCCGCCACCGACGGACACGCTCAGGGCGCGGCCGGTGGTCAGTGGCAGCTCGCCGGTGTGGCCGCTGCCGTGGATGGGGATGGCAAAACCCTGCTCGCCCTCGGGCAGCACGAAATCGAAGGCAGCGCCGGCGTCAATGTCGACCAGCACCAGCGAGGTCGACCAAGGCAGGTCCAGCCCGGTGTCGGCGCTGAAGATCTGAATGGCGCGCCAGCCGTCACCCACGCGGCGCGGCATCTGCTCGGCAGCAAGCCGCATGACGGTAGGCGCGCGCAGCTTCTGCTCGGCGGGCAGGTTGACGAAGATCTGCAGGCCATGGGCTTCGCGGCCCGCCTCGATGGGAAATTCGTCATGCATGACGCCCCGGCCGGCCAGCGTCCAGTGCAGGCCACCCGGCAGGATTTCATGCTCGCCGCCCAGCGAATCGCGGCTGACCATGCCGGTGGCCGAGTCATCGAAGAGATAGGTCACCGCCGAGAAGCCTGCATGCGGATGCGGCGCAAACGCCGGCTCGGTCATGCGGAAGTGGTCGACCATGATGAAGGGGTCGAGCAGCGCCAGCGGCTCGCGCCAACCCTCGGCCTGGAAGCCGGCGCCGATGCGGTGCCTTTGGGGCTGGAGAAGACGGGCGGTTGACATGGTGGCCGCGACTGTAGAGAGTTCCATTTATGGCGAATAGCCACAAAACTCAAACTCACCGTTCCGGAAACGAAACGAAACCAAACGAGAAACAGCGAGATAAACGACGCCATGAAGATCGACGACCTCTTGCTGCTGGCCCAGGTTCACAAGGCGGGATCGCTGTCCGAGGCCTCCCGCCAGCTCGACCTGCCCAAGGCAACCTTGAGCCGGCGCCTCACGGCGTTGGAGACCTCGGTAGCCGCCCGCCTCTTTGTGCCCGGCGCCAGCCGGCTGACGTTGACGGAGCTGGGCGAGCAACTCGCCGAACGCGCTGCCCGCCATGAAGAGGACATCGCCGAGACGCGCGAATGGCTGGCCTCACGCGATGCCACGCCCACAGGGCGACTGCGCGTGTCCGTGCCGGCCGAGTTCGCGATGCTGGTGTTGGCGGAAAGCTTTGCGCGCTTCGTACGCCGCTACCCCAAGGTGGAGCTGGAGGTGGACACGACGCCGCGCCGTGTCGACCTTTTCAACGAGCCCTATGACGTGGCCGTGCGCATGGGCCCGGTGGACGAGCCCGACCTGGTGGCGCGCCAGTACATGCTGTTGGAGCGAGGCCTGTATGCCAGCCCGGTCTATCTGCAGGCCAGGCCCGCACCGCAGACGCCTGCAGACCTGGCCGAGCATGACTTCGTCGTGCTGACCCAGGGCAAGGGCATGTACCGCACGCTGCAGAACGGCAAGCAGACGGCCGAGGTGCATCCGGTTGGCCCGCTGGAAGCGAACTCCATCGGCCTGGTGCTGTCACTGACGCGCGCCGGCGGCGGGCTCGGCAGCTTTCCCTTCGGCATGGTGGCGTCGGACATCGCAGCGGGCACGCTGGTGGCGGTGCTGCCCGAGTGGCGCTTCGAGCCCCTGCCCGTGACGCTGCTGACGGCCAGCCGCCGGCTGATGCCGGCCAAGACGCGCGCCTTCATCGACCACCTGTTCGAGACCGTGCCCGAATGGGCGCATGTGAAGGGCGTGCTGGGGCCGGACGCGACGCCGCGGCGCAAGCCCTGATCAGGCGCCGGCCGGCCGCGCCACCTCCACCGCCGGGGCGGCGTACTCGACCTGTTCGATGCGAGCGATGAAACGCGAGGCCGGCCTGGTGCTCAGTTCACCTGGGCAAAGAAGCTGCGGATGTCATCGATCAGCAACTGCGGCGCATCCGTTGCGGCGAAGTGGCCGCCCTCCGGCATCTCGGTCCACTGGCGGATGTTGCTGTGCGAACGCTCGGCAAAGGCCCGCACGGAGCGAAAGTCGTTCGGGAAGGAGGCGACCGCGGTGGGCGCCGCGTTGGGCAGCTCGCGGTAGCCGGCGCCAGTGCGGGCGTTCTCCAGATAGAACTCGGCCGCCTGGCCGCCGGTGGCCGTGAACCAGTACAGCGACACATGCGTCAGGAAACGCTCGCGATCCATCGTGGTGGCGGCCTCGCCCTCGAAGCCGAAGAAGAGCTCGGCATTCCAGGCCAGCTGCGCGACCGGTGAATCGACCAGGCCGAAGCCCAGCGTCGCCGGCCGCTTGGACTGGATCTCGGCGTAGCCGTTGTACTTCTGGAAGCGCGCCAGGTTGCCCAGGCCGGCCTTCTCGAAAGGCGACAGCTTCTCCATCTCACCCGGCGCGCCGCTCGGGAAGGCAAAGATCTGCTGCAGGTGCACGCCCACCAGCCCTTGCGGATTCAGGATGCCCAACTCGCGGGTCACGAGCGCGCCGGCGTCGCCGCCCTGCGCGCCGTAGCGCTCATAGCCGAGGCGCTTCATCAGCACATTCCATGCGGCGGCGGTGCGGGCGGCGTCCCAGCCGGGCCCCGCCAGCGGCGACGAGAACGCGAAGCCAGGCAGCGACGGGATGACGAGATGGAAGGCCTGCGCGGGGTCGAGGCCATGGGCGCGCGGGTCGCTCAGCGGGCCGATCAGGTCGAGGAACTCGGCCACCGTGCTGGGCCAGCCATGGGTGAGGATCAGCGGCAGCGCATGCGGCTCGGGCGAGCGCACGTGCAGAAAGTGGATCGTCTGGCCGTCGATCTCAGTGGTGAACTGCGGGTGGCGGTTCAGCGCGGCTTCCTGCTGGCGCCAGTCGAAGCCGTTCAGCCACTGGTGGGCCAGTTCACGGACGAAAGCGACGGGCTGGCCGCGGCTCCAGTCCTGCGCCACGGCCTGCGGCCAGCGCGTCTGGCGCAGGCGCTGCTTCAGATCGTCGATGGCGGCTTGCGGGATGTCGATGTGGAAGGGGCGGATGGCAGCGGTCATGGTGGGCTCCAGGTGAGGTGAATCGATGGAACCCAGTGTCCGCAGCGGTCGGTTTGGGGTCTTGTAAAAACCCGCCACGGGGCGCTCGCATTTCTTCATCCACCGGCTGTCCGGAAGCTGTCGCCAGGGCGGCGGCTCTCGTCACACAATGACCGGCGCCGCCTCCCGCGCGGCGGCGTACTTCCAAGACTCAAGGAGCCGCACATGAAAAGGATTTCCCAGCTCAACGCCATCGCGCTCACGGCAGCCCTGCTGCCAGCCGCCGGCTTCTGCGCCGAAACGGCGACCGCACACCCCGGCCAGCACCCGGCCCACTGGACTTACAGCGGCGTGACCGGGCCGGCCAAATGGGCCAGCGTCGACGAGAAGTTCGGCACCTGCGCGATGGGGCAGACCCAGTCGCCCATCGACATCCGCACCACCGACGTCCAGTCGGCTGCCCTGCCCGCGATCAGCTTCGACTACAAGCCCACGCCGCTGAAGATCATCGACAACGGCCACACCGTGCAGGTCAACATCGCGCCGGGCAGTTCGATCACCGTCGGCGACAAGCGCTACGAGCTGCTGCAGTTCCACTTCCACAAGCCCAGTGAGGAACGGGTGAACGGCAAGGCCTATCCGCTCGTGGCTCATCTCGTTCACAAGAGCGAGGACGGCAAGCTGGCCGTCGTGGCGGTGTTGATGGACAAGGGTGCCAGGCTGCCGCTGATCCAGGCCGTGTTCGACAACCTGCCCAAGGCCAAGGAGCAGGAGTCCAGCGTCGCCGGCCTTGGCATCGACCTGAACGCCCTGCTGCCCGACAACCGCGCCTACTACAGCTTCGCCGGCTCGCTGACGACGCCGCCCTGCAGCGAAGGCGTCAGCTGGTTCGTGCTGAAGACGCCGGTGCAGGTGTCTGCCGAGCAGATCGCCCGCTTCGGCCGCGTCTATGCAATGAACGCCCGACCCGTGCAGCCGCTCAACGGCCGGGTCATCCAGGTCAGCCAGTGAGCGGGCGGGCGCTGCTCAGGCGCCCGTCTCCAACAAGGCCCGCAGGCCGGCCTCGTCGAGCACGGGGACGCCGAGGCTGCGGGCCTTCTCCAGCTTGCTGCCGGCCTCCTCGCCGGCGATGACGTAATTCGTCTTCTTCGACACCGAGCCGCTGACCTTGCCGCCCGCCTCCTCGATCAAGGCCTGGGCCTCGTCGCGCGAGAGTGTCGGCAGCGTGCCTGTCAACACCAGCGTCTTGCCCAGCAGCGGCCGCGGCCGGTCGTCGGCCTCGCCCGCGCTTTCCTTCGGTTGGACGCCAGCCGCCAGCAACTGCTCTACAACCTCGACGTTGTGCGGCTGCGCAAAGAACGTGTGGATGCTGGCCGCGACGATGGGGCCGACATCAGGCACTTCGAGCAATTGCTCGACGCTGGCGTTCATCAGCTTGTCCAGCGTGCCAAAGTGCCGCGCCAGCTCCTTGGCCGTCGTCTCGCCAACCTGGCGGATGCCGAGCGAAAACAGGAAGCGCGCGAGCGTGGGCGTCTTGCTCTTCTCCAGCGCGTCGACGATGTTCTGCGCGCTCTTCTCGGCCATGCGGTCCAGCGCTGCCAGCTTGGCGACGCCCAGCTTGTAGAGGCCCGGCAGGCTCAGCACGATACCGGCGTCGACGAGTTGCTCGACCAGCTTGTCGCCCAGGCCCTCGATGTCCATCGCGCGGCGGCCGGCGAAGTGCAGCATGGCCTGCTTGCGCTGGGCCGGGCAGAAGACGCCGCCCGAGCAGCGGTGATCCATGCCGCCACGCTCGCGCACGACCTCGCTCTTGCACACGGGGCAGGCGCGCGGCATGTGGAAGTTGGGGACGTAGCTGGCGCGCTCGCCGGGCACGCGGCCGACGACCTCGGGGATCACGTCGCCCGCCCGGCGGATGATGACCTTGTCCCCCACGCGCACGCCCTTGCGGCGCATCTCGAAGACGTTGTGCAGCGTGGCGTTGCTGACGGTCGTGCCGCCGACGAACACCGGGTCCAGCCGCGCCACCGGCGTCAGCTTGCCGGTGCGACCCACCTGCACGTCAATGGCCAGCAGTGTCGTCACCTGCTCCTGGGCCGGGTATTTGTGGGCCACGGCCCAGCGCGGCTCGCGGGTCTTGAAGCCGAGCCTCTGCTGCAGCTCGCGAGAATTGACCTTGTAGACGACGCCGTCAATGTCGAAGGGCAGATCGTCACGCGCAGCCGCCACGCGCTGATGGAATTCGACCAGGCCCGCCGTACCGGCTGCGACCGTGCGCAGCTTGTTGACGGGCACGCCGAAGTCGGCCAAGGCATCGAGCAGGCCCGACTGCGTCGCCGGCAGCGCCCAGCCCTGCACGTCGCCGATGCCATAGGCGTAGAAGCTCAGCGGCTTGTCGCGCGCTTGGCGCGAGTCGAGCTGGCGGATGGCGCCGGCGGCCGTGTTGCGCGGGTTGACGAAGGTCTTGTCGCCCTTGGCACGCTGGCGCTCGTTCAGCGCCTCGAAGGCGTCGCGTCGCATATAGACCTCGCCGCGCACCTCCAGCACCGGCGGGGCGTCACCTTTCAAGCGCAGCGGGATCTGGCCGATGGTGCGCACGTTGTGCGTGACGTCCTCGCCCGTCTCGCCGTCGCCGCGCGTGGCGGCCTGCACCAGCACGCCGGCTTCAAAGCGCAGGTTGATGGCCAGGCCGTCGAATTTCAGTTCGGCGTTGTAGTCGACCAGTGCGTCGCCCTCCTTCAGCCCCAACTCGCGGCGTACGCGGGCGTCAAAGGCGATGGCTCCGCCTTCGGTCGTGTCGGTCTCGGTCGTGATCGACAGCATGGGCACGACATGGCGCACCGGCGTCAGCCCCGGCAGCACGGCGCCGATGACGCGCTGGGTGGGCGAGTCCGCCGTCAGCAGCTCAGGATGGGCGGCCTCGAGGGCCTGCAGCTCGGCAAAGAGCTTGTCGTACTCGGCGTCCGGCAACTCGGGCGCATCGAGCACGTAGTACTGGTGGGCGTGATGGTTCAGCTGGGCGCGCAGATCGGCGGCGCGGGAGGCGGGGGCGGCGGTCATGGGGGCATTTTGTCGCGGTCGGACAATCCGTCGCATGAGCTCCCGTGTCGATTTCCTGCACGCCGGCCCCGCTGTCGGTTTCGACCAGCCCTTCGAGATGCTGGCCGCCTGCCACGAGCGCGTGCGCCGCAGCCTGGACCTGCTGCAGCGCCTGCATGCACATGTCCAGCAGCATGGCGTGGACGCCCAGGCGCGCGACGCTGCGGCCGATGTGCTGCGCTATTTCGACCGCGCCGGCCCGGCTCACCACGAAGACGAGGAGCGTCATGTGCTGCCGCGGCTGCGCAGGGCTGGCCTGACGGATCTGGCCGATCGACTGCACGCCGACCACGTCGAGATGGGGCGACTGTGGGCGCTGTTGCGCGAGCCTCTGCTCGCATGGACCGGCGGAAGAACCGCGCCTCTTGATGCCAACGTGTTACTTAACTACACAATTCTCTATCAGACCCATTTGGCAGCCGAAGACGATCAAGCATTCCCCATCGCCCAGTCCAATCTGGACAAAGCGTCCCTCTCCAAGATTGGAGAAGAGATGGCATCGCGTCGGAAATCGCCCTGAGTCACCTCGCCGCCGCCGAATGTTCTAGGGATTTTTCTCGTTGATTGGTAGTTTTCCTACATTTAAATTACCGCCGTCTGCCTAGAGTCGCAGCACTTTCCTGAACCAGGAAAGGCGGCCAGGGCAAGCAGTCGATTGGCCGAACCCAGCCGCCCCATGACGAGGGCGGCGGTCGACCCACATCACGGAGACAACACCCATGCCATCGCTGCTGCCCGCGAGCTTCCGACTCGCCCCTTCTCTCTCGTTCGCGCTCGCACTGAGCGCCGCCCTCGCCTCACCGGCCCACGCGCTGAACCCCAACTCGACATCGGTCCAGATGTTCGAGTGGGCTTGGCCCGACATCGCCACCGAATGCACCCAATGGCTGGGCCCCAAGGGCTTTGGCGGCGTGCAGATCTCGCCGCCCGGCGCGTCCAAGAACGCCAATGGCTGGTGGGGCGTCTACCAGCCCGTCAACTACGCCAACCTGACCAGCCGCATGGGCACGCCTGGGCAGCTACAGACCATGATCAACACCTGCCACACGGCCGGTGTGCGGGTCTATGCGGACATCGTCGTCAACCAGATGGCCGACGGCAGCGGCACGGCCACCGACGGCTCGACCTGGAACGCGGGCACGCTGAGCTACCCGTTCTTCAGCGCCAGCGACTTCCACGCCAACTGCAACATCGCCGACAGCGACTACAACTCGCCCTCGGGCCGCTGGGCGGTACAGAACTGCCGCCTCGGCGGCCTGCCTGACCTGTCTACCGAAAGCAGTTATGTGCAGGGCCAGATCGTCAACTACCTGAAGGCCCTGCTGGCCATGGGCGTGGACGGCTTTCGCATCGATGCGTCCAAGCACATGCCGGCCGGCGCCTGGACGTCGACCATGAACGCCGTGAAGGCCGCCTACCCGACGACGCTGCAGGGCGAGCCGATCTGGGTCACGCAGGAGATCATCAACGACGGCGAGGTGGACCGGCCGAGCTACTTCCCCGTAGGCACGCTCAACGAGTTCCAGTTCACGGCGGCGATGCGCGACATTTTCCGAAACAACAACGGCCTGAATCTCGCCAGCATCCCGAGCGTGATGGGCACCTGGGGCAACTGGGGCGGCAGCTGGGGCTTCATCCAGCCGCAGAACGCAACCGTCTTCATCACCAACTGGGACACCGAGCGCAACGGCGGTTCGCTGAACATCAACAACAACGGCGGCGCCGATGCGGCCGGGCAGCGCTACACGCTGGCACACATCTTCATGCTCGCCCAGGGCTATGGCGAGGCGCAGCTTTATTCGGGCTTCAAGTTCACCGACACCGGTGCCGACCGGCCGGGCGCCAGCCCCTACAGCGGCGGCGCGCCACAGATCAACGTCGTCTGGGACTTCGCCCACCGCTGGACGCCGCTGGCGAACATGGTGGCCTTCCGCAATGCCAGCCTCGGCCAGGCGCAGCAGAACTGGATCGTCGGCAACAACGGCAACCAGGTCGCCTTCAGCCGCGGCAATGTGGGCTTCGTCGCGCTGAACAACAGCGGCAGCGCCTGGACGCGCAGCTTCGCCACGGGCCTTCCCGCCGGCACCTATTGCAACGCCATCAACGGCACCAAGAACGCGGCCGGCACCGGCTGCACGGCCGACTCGGCGACGGTGGATTCCAGCGGCAACGCCAGCATCACGGTGCCGGCCAACAGCGGCAGCCCCACGCCGGCCGTGGCCATCTACACCGGGCAGAAGACCAGCGGCGGCGGCGGCAGCAGCTGTGCCGTGACCTTCACGATCGCCAACGCCAACACGGTGATGGGCGAAAACCTGCGCGTCGTCGGCAACGTCAGCGGCCTCGGTGCCTGGGCGCCCGGCTCGGGCTTCGCGCTGACCATCCAGGGCTCGGGCGCCAATGTGCCGTGGACGGGCACCGTCAGCCTGCCCGCCGGCACGGCGATCCAGTACAAGTACGTGAAGTGGAACGGCTCGTCGGCCGTCTGGGAAAGCAATCAAGCCACCGGCAGCGGCAACCGCGAGTTCACGAGCTGCGCCAGCGGTTCGCAGGCTCGCAGCGACGGCAACTTCAAACCTTGAGAGACGACGCTCCGACGTGGCGCAGGAAGCGTCGCGAGCGGGCTCAGGTGGGGTCGAGCAGCACAGCCGTACACCCGTACGGCGCGCAGCACAGGCCCCAGATGTGCCCGCGCAGTAGCTTCATGCGCTACGTCGGGTGATCATGACCTGGTCCACGCGGTAGCTGTCCACGTCAACCACCTCGAAGCGCCAGCCTTCCCACTCGACGACATCGGTGCGCCGCGGAATGCGGCGCAGCATGACCATCAGGAAGCCGGCCAGCGTGTCGTAGGTGCCGGCATGCGGCCAGCCCTCGATGCCGAGCGACCGCTCGACATCCGGGATGGGCGTGATGCCGTCGGCCAGGAATGAGCCGTCCTCGCGGCGCACGATCTGTTCCTCGTCGTGCGGCGCGACCAGGCTGCCCATCACCGTGTTCATCACGTCGTTCAGCGTGATGACGCCCACCACGCGGCTGTACTCGTTGACGACGACGGCGAAGTCCTCATGCGCGTCGCGAAACTGCGTCAGCATCTCGGACAGCGTCAGCCGGTCGGGCACGATCAGCACTTTCTTGACCAGCACGCCGCCATCTTCGCGCAGCGACAGTTTCTCGTCGCGCAGCACACGCTGGAACAGGTCGGTTGCGTCCACGTAGCCGACGACCTGGTCGACGTCGCCGTCGCAGACGACGTAAGTCGAGTGGGGCGTGTCGGCGATGCGGTTGCGGATCAGCACGTCGTCGTCGTCGCGCGAGAAGAAGACGATGCGCTCGCGCTCCGTCATCACCGTCTCGACGGTGCGCGTGTCCAACTCGAACACGTTGGCGATGACCTGCTGCTCCTCGTCCGCGACGACGCCGGCCTGGTAGCCGGCCTCGGTCAGCGCGAGGATGTCGCGGTAGCTGATGGTCTCGTCACGCTTGGCCGGCAGGCCCAACACGCGGATCAAGCCCTCGGTGATGCCGCTGAACAACCAGGCCAGGGGCTTCAGCACGCGGCACAGGGCCAGCATGGGGCCTACCAGCGTCATGGCGACGCGCTCCGGCTCGTTCATCGACAAGCGCTTGGGCACCAGGTCGGCCAGCACGATAAAGAGCGATGTGATGCTGATGAAGGACGCGGCAAAGCCCAGCGTCGCGGCCAGTTCGGGTGAAACGACGAGACGAAGCGCCGCTTCGAAATGCGGCGTGAACGCACCCTCGCCAACGATGCCGGCCAGGATGGCGACCGTGTTGACGCCGATCTGCACGACGGTGAAGTAGTCGCCCGGGTGTTCCTGCACAGCCAGCACCTTGGCTGCGCGGGCATCGCCGGAGTCGGCGCGCTGCTGCAGGTTGAGCCGCCGCGAGGCCGCCAGTGACAGCTCGGCCATCGAGAAGAAGGCGCTGGCGGCGATGAGGGGGGCAATCAGCAGCAGGCTGGTGGTCAAGCGCCGAGTCCGAGGTCTGAATGGAGCTTCAGTTTATTCCGCGATCCCGCCCTCACGGCTGCACCGCTCCAGGAAGGCCGTCGCCTCTCGCACAGGCTGCGGGCGCGCATAGCCAAAGCCCTGCATCACGTCGCACTGCCAGTTGCGCAGGCAGGCCTCCTGGCTGGCATCCTCAACGCCTTCCGCGACCACGGTCATCCCCAGGCTGTGCGACAGCTGGATCATGGCCTGCACGATGGCCGCACCGCCCTCGTCCTGGCCGAGGTCTCGCACGAAGGCGCGGTCGATCTTCAGGCGGTTGATGGGAAAACGCTTCAGATAGGCCAGGCTCGAATAGCCGGTGCCGAAGTCATCGATGGCCAGGTGCAGGCCCAGCGCACGCAGCTCGGCCATCTTGGCTATGGTCGACTCGGCGTCGTCCATCATGGCGCCCTCGGTGATCTCCAGCTCGATGAAGTGCGGGTCCATGCCGCTGCTCTCCAGCGCCTCGCGCACCGTGGCCATGAACTCGGGATGCTGGAACTGCCGCGGCGAGATGTTGATGGCCATCACGGGCCGGCCCAGCCCGCTGTCATGCCAGATCCTGGCCTGGCGGCAGGCCTGCTGCAGCACCCAGCGGCCAATGGGCACGATGAGACCGGATTCCTCGGCCAGCGGAATGAAGCGGTCCGGTGCAATCAGGCCGTCGGGGCTGCGCCAGCGCAGCAGGGCCTCAAAGCCCGACAGCCGGCGCGTGCGCAGATCGCACTGCGCCTGGTAGAAGAGTTCGAGTTCACCGCGCTCCAGGGCCTGTGACAGCCGCGCCTCCAGCTGCAGCCGGTCCTGCTGGTCGGCCAGCAGGCCTGCCGTGAAAACCACCGCGCTGTTGCCCGGCTGGCCCTGCGCCTGTCGCATGGCGAGCTGGATGGCCTTGGCCACGTCGGAGGTCTGCGCGCCGTGCCGCGGGTATTCAGCGGCACCGATGCTCAAGGTCACCGCGAGCTGCTGGCGCTGCACTTCGAAGACAGGCTGCATCACCTGCAGCAGCTGCTCCAGCAGGCTGCGCAGGGCGGCGTCATCGCCCAGTGCGGGCACGATGGCACCGAAGGAAAGTCCGTCCATCCGGTAGAGCCGGCCGCCGGCGCCCTCGACGACGGACTTCAGCCGAGCTGCCACCTGGCACAGCAAGTCGTCACCGGCGGCATGGCCCAGGCTGCCCATGATGCGGCTGAAGCGATTGATGGCTATCCCCAAGCCGATGAAGCTCTCGTTGCCGAGCTCCCGGGCCCGCCGCTCCAGTGCGCGCCGGTTGGGCAGGCCGGTCACGCGGTCATGCAGGCCGACGTAAGCCAGCTCGGCGTTGTGGGCCTGCAGCGTGCGGTTGGCCTTGCGGGCGCGGCGATACAAGGTCACTGTCAGCAGCACGACGATGAGCAGGGCGAGGGCCAGGCCCAGGGTCAGCCGCCTTTCGCTGCTGTGGCGCTCGAGCTGGCTGGCTTGCAGCTCGTTGTCATGCTTGAGGCTCTCCAGGGCGCGCTGGTTCTGCTCGAAGCTGGAGCGGCGCTGCAGTTCCAGCACCGTGCTGACACGGTCGTTGCGCACCAGCTCGGCCTCCAGCCCCAGTGCCTTGCGCGATTGGCGCAGCGCGCCCGCCGCATCGCCCAGGGCTTCCAGCAGGCCGGCATGCCGGTTCAACTGCTCCAGCAGGCGCACCTTGCGGCCCTGTTTCTCCAGCGACGCCAGGCCCTCGTTCACCAGTTGGTCGCCGGGGGCCGTCTGGCGCAAGCCGAGTCGCGCCAGCCCGGAACTGATCGTGGCCACGGCCACAGCGTCCTCGTCACCTTCCTGTCGGGCCAACTTCAGCGCAGTCTCGGCATAGCGCTGCGCGGCCACAAAGTTGCGTGCGCTCAGGTGCAGGTCGGCCAGTTCCTGCACGACCTCCGCCTGGGTGTTGAACCAGGTCGCGCTGCCTGAAGCAGGATTCACGGCGGCAGCGCTGGCGGCCAGCGTGGGCTCGATCTGGGCGGCCAGCCGATGGGCCTGCTCCCGGGCCTGGTCGCGCGCCGGGCCGCGTCCGCCCTCCTCCTCGGCCAGGGATTCGATCAACTTGGCCGCCAGTTGCAGGGGCAGGCTGCCCGCGGACTCGGCCAGGCGAAAGGCCTGCTGCGCATCAGCACGGGCACCGTCGATGTCGTGCAGGACCAGGCGTATGGGCGCCAGCGCCATATGGGCCTGCGCCCCGCGCCGCGGGTTGGACTGGGCCTGCGCCGACCGGCTCGCCGCCGCGTAGCTGCGCAGGCCTTCCTGCAAATGCCCCGTCGCCAGGCTCAGATTGCCCGCCGTCATGAACACCCAGTAGCGCAAAGGCTCGTCCTGGGTCTTTTCCACCCAGGGCAGGGACGCGTTCACCCAGTCGTAGGCGACGCTCAGGCGGCCCGACAGTTGCAGGACGGTCGCGCGCAGTGCCAGCGCCGAAGCCATGGCCGCGGCGTTGCCTTCGCGCTCCCCCAGGTCGATGAGCTCGGCCGTCGCCGCATCGACCACCGTGAACTGGTCCATCATGCCGTGGGCATAGCCCCAGGCGGCGAGGAAGACGCGCAGGTTGTCGCCGCCCAGAGCGCGGGCCTGCGCTTCCAGCGGCCGCAGGCGCGCGACCACCTCGGGCGGCTCGCTGCCATGGCTGGCTTCGATGGCTTCGATCTGCTGGGCGAGCGTGGGGGCGGCGAGGCTTGGCCCAGCGAACAGCGACAGCAGCAACAGCCAGCCCACCAGCCAGAACTGGGTGGCTGGACGAAGGATGGGACTGAAAACTTGGAGGAAGCCGCCGCTGCGCATCAGGCTTGAAGGGCCATGTAACGCACAGACTTTAGAAGCTTTGCCCCCCGCCGCCCCGTCGGCTGTCAGTCAGACCGCGGCGTTTGCGCGGCCAATGTCACGCGATCAGCTGAACAGCCTTCGTGCGGCAGGCGAGCCGGCGGCCAGATCACGCTCCGCCAAAGCTTCGTAGAGTTTCTTCAGCTCAACGTCGATGGACGCGAATGCATGCAGGCCCAGCACCTGGCCACGGTCGTCGCAAACCTCGGCCTCCAGATCGCGGGCCAGTGCGCGGGCCGACTCCTGCCAGAGCGCGAACGGCTCCTGATCGGCCGACGTCTGCGGCACGTCCAGCGCCAGCGTCAGCTCGCGCAGCGACAGCGCTTCGGGGTCTTCAGCCAGCGCAGCCTGGGCATCGAACTGCAGCGTCAGCACCGGCGGCGCGCCCTCTTCTGCCGACGGCATGACGAGGCGGCCTGGCAGCGCACCGGCGACGAAGCCGTGGCGACCCGCGGCCTGCTGCACAAAGCCTGGCGTCCAGGCCGCGGCCTTGGCACGCAGCAGCAGGGCAAGCTGGGCGTCATGGCTGGCCGCGAACTGATCCAGCTCGCGGGCGCGGGCGACGACGTCCAGCATGTCGGGGAACTGCACGAAGCCGCCCACGCCGTCGGCAAAGGCCTGGATCTTCTGCACGAACTCCGAGTACTCGATCTCGTTGAGGGCGCCGCTGCGGTTGGCCATCTTCAGCCCGGCCTGGAATTCGCTGTAGCGCTGGCCGGGCGCGGGCAGTTCCCAGTCGCCGGTTGCGGCATTCAGACCTTCGATTTGCAGCGGCTTGGTGCCGGCGCGGCGACTGCCGGGCTGGTGCTGCAGGGCCATTTCGCCAGAGATGGGAGCCTCGACGGTGATGGTCGCGATGGCGTCAATCAGCGCGTCGATCCGCGCCGACGGCCGGCGCAGCGGGCGGGCCACGGCGGGCAGCGTCGCTTCCAGCGCCTCGGCCTCGGCAGTCGCCTCCGCCGTCACGGGCGGCGCGTCGAAATGCGGCTCCTCCAACGACGGTACCGCGCGCTTCGGTCCCGCCTTGCGGGCGGCCCAGGCGCCCTGGGCGATGACGCCGATCAGCACCACGCCACCCGTGATGGCCAGAAGTTCGGTCAACGAAACGTTCATGCCGCCTCCGCCATCGCCAGGGCTTTGTCCATGTCGACGGCCACGATGCGCGACACGCCCTGCTCCTGCATGGTCACGCCAATCAGTTGTTCAGCCATTTCCATCGCAATCTTGTTGTGCGAGATGAAGAGGAATTGCGTGCCCGCACTCATCTTGGTGACGAGGCGCGCATAACGCTCGGTGTTGGCGTCGTCCAGCGGTGCGTCCACTTCGTCCAGCAGGCAGAAGGGCGCCGGGTTGAGCTGGAAGATCGCGAACACCAGCGCGATGGCCGTCAGCGCCTTTTCGCCGCCCGACAGCAGGTGAATGGTGCTGTTCTTCTTGCCCGGCGGCTGGGCCAGGACCTGCACGCCGGCGTCCAGGATCTCGTCGCCCGTCATCACGAGGCGCGCCTCGCCGCCACCGAACAGCTCGGGGAACATGCGGCCGAAGTGGTCGTTGACCTGGTTGAAGGTCGAGCCCAGCAGGTCGCGCGTCTCCAGGTCGATCTTGTGGATCGCGTCTTCCAGCGTCTTGATGGCCGAGTTCAGGTCGGCGCACTGCGAGTCGAGGAAGGTCTTGCGCTCGCGGGCCGTGGTCAGCTCATCGAGTGCGGCGAGGTTGACGGCGCCCAGAGCCGCGATCTCGCGGTTGATGCGGTCAATCTCGCCCTGCAGGCCGTAAAGCTTGACGGCACCGTCTTCGATGGACTTGGCCAGCACTTCCAGGTCGACGGCCGCCGCTTCGAGTTGCTCGCGGTACTGTGCGCCGCCGAGCTGGGCGGCCTGCTCCTCGAGCTGCAGCTTGGTGATGGCCTCGCGCAGCGGGTCCAGGCTGCGCTCGAAACCCATGCGCTGCTCGTCGGCCTTGCGCAGGCGCAGGCTGAGGTCGTCGTAGTTGGCGCGCACGGCGGCCAAGGCCTGCTCGCGTTCGACCTTCACGGCCAGCGCGTCCTGCAGCCCGGCTTGCGCCGCAGCGTCGTTCAGCGTGTCCAACTCGCCCTGCAGGCTGGCAGCCGAGGTCGCGACGGTAGCGATCTGCGCCTCTGCAGTTTCGATGCCACGCTGCAGCTCGCCGCGGCGGGCAGCCAGCGTCTGGGTTGCGAAGCGCGCTTCCTGAGAGCGGCGCTCCAGCGCGCGCAATTGCTCGCGCGCATCAGCCAGCTTGCGCTCGGCGGCGATGGTGCCGTCTTCCAGCTCCGCGTGGCGCTGCTGCGCGTCGCCGAGCTGGATGTCCAGTTCCTCGAAGCGGGCCTCGCCGACGGCGCGGCGCTCCTGCAGGCCTTCCTGCTGGGCGGCGATCTCGGCCAACTCGGCATCCAGCACGCTGCGGCGCTGCTGGCTGGCTTCGGCCTGTTGGGAGAGGCGCAGCAGCTCGACGTGGATCTGGTGGGCGCGGGTCTGCGCCTCACTGGCCTCGCGGCGCAGCGTCGTCAACCGTCCATTGGCGTCGTTGAACTGGTGCTCGATGCGGCTCAGCGACAGGCGAGCCTCGTCGGCGATCAGGTTCTGGGCGCGCTGGGCCGTCGTCAGCTGCTCGATCTCCTGGGCGCGTGCCAGCAGGCCGGCCTGCTCGGAGTCGGGCGCGTAGAAGGTGACCGAAAACTGGCCAACGGCGTGGCCGGCCGGCGTCAGGATCAGCTCGCCGTGCGTCAGCTTGCCGCGCGCGGCCAGCGCGTCATCGAGCGTCGGCGCGGTGTAGACGCCTTCCAGCCAGTCATTCAGCAGCGCGGACAGGCCCGCGTCGTTCAGGCGCAGCAACTCGCTGAGCTTGGGCAGCGTCTCGTGCGTGTTGGCGATGGAGCCGCTCGGCGTCGAATAAAAAGCCAGGCGAGCTGGCGGCGAGTCGGCTTCGAAGGCGCGCACCGTGTCCAGCCGGCCGACGCTCAAGGCGCCCATGCGCTCGCGCAGCGCGGACTCCAGCGCGTTCTCCCAGCCTTGGGCGATATGCAGCTTGGTCCACAGGCCTTGCAGGCCATCCAGCCCATGCTTGGCCAGCCAGGGCTTGAGTTTGCCCTCAGTCTGGACCTTTTCCTGCAGCGCCTTCAGCGCTTCGAGCCGAGCGGTCAGTTCGGACTGCCGGGCGAGCTGGGCGTTGGTGTCCTGCTGGGCGTTGCGGCGCTGCTCTTCGAGTTGCGGCACCTGCTCGGCCAATTCCTGCAGGCGAGCGTCGGACAGATCGCGCGCCTCGTCGGCTGCAGCACTGCGTTCGCGCAGGGCTTCCAGGGCTTCGTGATCGGGAGCACCCAGTGCGCGCGACTCGGCCGTCAGCTTGTCCTCGCGCTGGCGCAGCGCCCTCGCCTGCTCGTCCACGCTGCGGCTCTCGGCGGCCAGCACCTGGATCTGCTGCTGCACCTGGGCGACCAGGGCACGCTGCTCGTTGGCTCGGGCCTGGGCGGCACGCACGGCGTCCTCGCTCTGCGGCAGCTGGGCCTGCTGTTCCTCGGCCTGGGCGGCCAGGATCTCGCTCTGTTCGTCGGCGCCGGCAATCTGCTCGGCAATGCCTTCCAGCTCGGCCTTGGCCTGCTCGACGCGCTCGCGCCACTGGCCGTCCTGCGTGTGCAACTCGGCCAGGCGGGCCTGTGCGCGGTTGCGGCTCTCGACGACAAAGCGGATGCGCTCTTCCAGCCGGCTCACTTCGAGCTGGGCCTCGGCGTAGCGGCCTTGTGACGCGTGCAACTCGTCGCCCGCCGCGTAGTGGGCCTGGCGAACTTCTTCCAGCGTGGCCTCGACGGCGCGCAGCTCGGCAGTGCGCGACTCCAGCGCATTCAGCGCCTCGGCGTGTGCCGCCTTGACGCGCGTCGCCTCGTTGCCGGCGTCGCGCAGTTTCAGGAACCACAGCTGGTGCAGCTTCAGCGTGCCGCTGTCCTGCAGGCTGCGATAGCTCGCCGCGACCTCGGCCTGGCGTTCCAGCTTCTCCAGATTCGCGTTCAGCTCGCGCAGGATGTCGTCGACGCGGGTCAGGTTCTCGCGGGTGTCCTTGAGACGGTTCTCGGTCTCGCGGCGGCGTTCCTTGTATTTGGACACGCCGGCCGCTTCTTCCAGGAACAGGCGCAGCTCTTCCGGCTTGCTCTCGATGATGCGCGAGATGGTGCCCTGGCCGATGATGGCGTAGGCCCGCGGCCCCAGCCCCGTGCCCAGGAAGACGTCCTGCACGTCGCGGCGGCGCACCGGCTGGTTGTTGATGAAGTAGCTGCTGGTGCCGTCACGCGTCAGCACGCGCTTGACGGCGATCTCGGTGAACTGGTTCCACGGGCCGCCGGCGCGGGCGGATTGGTTGTCGAACACCAGCTCCACGCTGGAGCGCCCCGCGGGCTTGCGGTTGCCCGAGCCGTTGAAGATGACGTCCTGCATGGACTCGCCACGCAGCTCGCTCGCCTTGCTCTCGCCCAGCACCCAGCGCACCGCATCCATGATGTTGGACTTGCCGCAGCCGTTGGGCCCGACGACGCCGACAAGTTGCCCAGGCAACTGGAAGGTCGTGGGTTCAGCAAAGGATTTGAAGCCGGCCAGCTTGATCGAATTCAGCCGCATGTAGCTCGGACGTAAGCCCTTGATTTGGCTAAAGAAAAGCGCCTTCAATGGGCGCTTCGACGGGGTCGGATGATAGCATTCGCACCCTCTCTGATTGACCCTGCATCATGGCTACCAAGAAGTCCGCCTCCGCCCCCGCCGCCAAGAAGAAACCCAAGATGCGCGAGGTGCCCAAGAACCCGCCCACCAAGCCCAGCAAGGACATCCTGGTCTTTCCGAATCCGAACCCGGAACGCGACTACGTCATCCAGTTCCAGGTGCCCGAGTTCACCTGCCATTGCCCGCTGACCGGCCAGCCCGATTTCGCCCACTTCACGATCGACATGATTGCGGACGAACTCTGCGTGGAGCTCAAGAGCCTGAAGATGTACTTCTGGAGCTACCGCAACGAGGGCGCCTTCCACGAGAAGGTCACCAACACCATCCTCGACGACATCATCAAGGTCACCGACCCGCGTTTCATCCGCATCACGGCCAAGTGGTATGTGCGCGGCGGCATCTACACCAACGTGGTGGCCGAGCACC
Source organism: Roseateles sp. P5_E4 (assembly GCF_054049255.1). Lineage (NCBI taxonomy): Bacteria > Pseudomonadati > Pseudomonadota > Betaproteobacteria > Burkholderiales > Sphaerotilaceae > Roseateles > Roseateles sp. P5_E4. Next base: position 630,790 of record NZ_JBFUMS010000001.1, read on the forward strand.
GCAAGCCCGGCTGGGCGCCAGCGCAGCGCGTGGACCTGCCGGCCCATGGGTTTGAGTCGGGGATGCTGGGCTGATCAGCGTTTCATGATGGGGTTGCGCCGCCACGCGTCCTGGTTGTCATCGACGATGCGGCCGGCGTTCAAGGTGGACAGATAGCGCTTGAGCATGGCATCGAACTCCTGCAACCGCCCCAGGCAGGCGCTTCGGCGTGACCAGCCCACATAGTTCAGCGCCTCGGCCACATGGGGCTTCAGCGCCACGTACTTGCCCTCGTTGCCGCTGGTGATCAGATGGGACAGCGCCGGGTAATGTGGCGAAATGAAGTAGTCGATGCGGCCGGCGTCGAGCTTCAGGAAGTTCTCCTTGATGCCCGGCCCTGCCTCGACATTGAGATTGGCCTCGATGTACTCGTCCAGCCCGTCACCGAAGCGCGTGCCATGCGTGACGCCGCCGCGCAACCCGCGCAGGTCTTCGCGTTTGGTGAACTTCAGGTTTTGCCCGGCTCGCACAAACACCGACGAAGGGTTGGTGAAGATGGGCGTGTCGGCGAAGGCCAGGTATTGCTCGCGCTCGGCATTGCGCTTGAGTTCGGTGACGATATCCACCTCGCCGACGCGCGCGTTCTGCAGCACGCGCACGAACGGCCCGACATAGCGCAGTTCATAGGGCAGCTTGATCGCTTGCAGCACGGCCAGCACCACATCGACGCTGGCGCCCCGCAGCGTCTGGCCGTCATACCAGGCATAGGGCGGGTACTCGGGATCGGCCGTCACGACGACCTTCTGGCAGGCTGCCTGGCCCAGGGCTGCGCCATTTGCGGCAAGCAGCGCGCAGATCAGCCAACAGCGTTTCGTCACATGCCTCCCCAGGCTGCAGATCACGGGCCGCGCCCTATCATGCCTGCATGAGTTTTCCCGTCAATCCGCGGCTCGACCGGCTGCACCCCTATCCTTTCGAGCGCCTGCGCGAGCTGACCGCCGGCATCACGCCCAATCCCGACCTCGCGCCCATCTCGCTGGGCATCGGCGAGCCGCGCCATGCCGCGCCGGCCCTCATCGCGGAGGCCATCAGCAACTCGATGAAGAGCCTGGCGGGCTACCCGGCCACTGCCGGCACGCCGGCCCTGCGCGAGGCCATCGTTGGCTGGATCGCGCGTCGCTACGGTTTGACGCTGGACCCGGCCACGCAGGTGCTGCCCGTGAATGGCTCGCGCGAGGCGCTGTTTGCCATCGCCCAGACCGTCGTCGACTCGAGCCGACCCGGCGCCACCGTCGTCTGCCCCAATCCCTTCTATCAAATCTACGAGGGGGCCGCGTTGCTGGCCGGTGCCGAGGTGGCCTACGCCAATTCCGATCCGACGCGCAACTTCGCCGTCGACTGGCGCCAGATCGATGACGCGACCTGGGCGCGCACCCAGCTGCTCTATGTCTGCTCGCCCGGCAACCCCAGCGGCGCGGTGATGCCGCTGTCGGAATGGCAGGCCCTGTTCGAATTGAGCGATCGCCACGGCTTCGTTATCGCGTCGGACGAGTGCTATTCGGAGATCTATTTCCGTGACGAGGCGCCCCTGGGAGGCCTTGAGGCCGCTGCCAGGCTGGGCCGCCCCGACTTCCGCAACCTGATCGCCTTCACGTCCCTGTCCAAGCGCTCCAACGTACCGGGCCTGCGCTCGGGTTTCGTGGCCGGCGACGCGGCCCTGCTCAAGAAGTTCCTGCTCTACCGCACCTATCACGGCAGCGCCATGAGCCCCATCGTGCAGGCCGCCAGCATCGCGGCCTGGGGCGACGAGGCCCACGTGGTCGAAAACCGGGCCCGCTACCGCCACAAGTTCGCCGAAGTCACGCCGCTGCTGGCTGACGTGCTGGACGTGGCCCTGCCCGACGCCGGCTTCTACCTCTGGGCGGCTGTTCCAGGCGGTAACGACGTGCGCTTCGCCCAGGAGCTGCTCGCTCAATACAATCTCGCCGTCCTGCCGGGCAGCCTGCTGGCGCGCGAAGCCAGTGGCAGCAACCCTGGCGCCGGGCGTATCCGCCTGGCTCTCGTGGCTGACGAGGGCGAATGCCTCGAAGCCGCCCGCCGCATCGTCTCCTTCACGAAATCTCTCCCATGAATACCGCTGAACTGCAAAGCCTGATCGACCTCGCCTGGGACAACCGCGCGGCGCTGGACCCCACCAACGCGCCCGAGTTGCGCCAGGCCGTCGAGCATGTCATCGCCGAGCTGGATGCCGGACGGCTGCGCGTGGCCACGCGCGAGAGCGTTGGCCAGTGGACGGTGCATCAGTGGGTCAAGAAGGCGGTCCTGCTGTCCTTCCGGCTGAACGACAACCGCATCATGGGCGACAAGGAACTGACCTTCTTCGACAAGGTGCCCACCAAGTACGCCGGCTGGAGCGACGAGCAGCTGCGCGCCACCGGCGTGCGCGTCGTGCCGCCGGCCGTCGCGCGCCGTGGCAGCTTTCAGGCGAAGAACGTGGTGCTGATGCCCAGCTACGTGAACATCGGCGCCTACGTGGATGAAGGCGCCATGGTCGATACCTGGGCCACCGTCGGCTCCTGCGCGCAGATCGGCAAGAACGTGCACCTGAGCGGCGGCGTCGGCATCGGCGGCGTGCTGGAGCCGCTGCAGGCCAACCCGACCATCATCGAGGACAACTGCTTCATCGGTGCCCGCTCCGAGGTCGTCGAAGGCGTCATCGTCGAGGAGAACTCGGTGATCTCGATGGGCGTCTACATCGGCCAGAGCACGCCGATCTACGACCGCGCGACCGACACCGTCAGCTACGGCCGCATCCCGGCCGGCTCCGTCGTCATCTCGGGCAGCCTGCCCAAGGATGGCGGCCGCTACTCGCTGTACGCGGCCATCATCGTCAAGCGGGTCGACGCGCAAACGCGCTCCAAGACCAGCATCAACGAACTGCTGCGGGCCTGATCATGAGCAGCCCCGGCGCCGGCAACATGGAACGCATCCTGCGGCTGATGGCCGACAAGGGTGCTTCGGACTGCTATCTGTCAGCCAACATGCCGGTGCTGATCCGGATCAATGGCCAGACCGTGCAGCTGTCGGACCAACTGCTGACGCCGCCCCAGCCGCGCCAGCTCATCGCCGAGGTCATCGACCCGGCATCGCTGGCCGAACTGGACAATACCGGCGAGCTGAACATGGCGGTGTCGGTGCGTGGCGTGGGGAGCTTCCGGTTGTCGGGCTTTCGCCAGCGCGGCTCGATCGCCGGTGTGTTCCGCCACATCCCGCACGACATCCCGACGCTGGAGAGCCTGCAGCTACCAAGCGTGCTGGGCACGATGATCAAGGAAAAGCGCGGCCTCATCCTGATGGTGGGCGCCACCGGCACCGGCAAGAGCACCACGCTGGCCTCCATGCTGGAGATGCGCAACCAGACGATGACCGGGCACATCCTCACCATCGAGGACCCGATCGAATACCTGTTCAGCAACAAGCGCTCGGTCGTCAACCAGCGCGAGATCGGCCGCGACACGGCGTCGCTGCAGATCGCGCTGAAGAACGCACTGCGTCAGGCGCCCGACTGCATCCTGATCGGTGAAATCCGCGACCGCGACACCATGACGGCGGCCATCAGCTATGCACTGTCGGGCCACCTGGTGCTCGCCACGCTGCACGGCAACAACACCTACCACGCGCTGAACCGCATCCTGTCCTTCTATACGCCCGAGTCCCGCCCAGCGCTGCTGAACGACCTGGCGGCTGGCCTCAAGGCCATCGTGTCGCAGCGCCTCGTACGCGCCACGACGGGCGGGCGCGTGCCCGTCGTCGAGATCCTTTTCAACACCAAGCTGACGTCCGAGCTCATCGAGCAGGGCGATTTCGCCGGCGTGAAGGAGGCGATGGAAAAGTCCATCGCCGAGGGTTCGCAGACCTACGAAGAGCATTTCGCCAAGCTCATCACCGAAGGCACCATCACCCGAGAGGAAGGCCTGGCGTTCGCTGACTCGCCGACCAACCTGCTCTGGCGGCTGCAGAACGAAGCGCCGGGCCAACGCCTGGTCACGGCGCCGCGCAAAGAAGAAAAGGCCGGCGACGACGCCAGCTTTACAGAAATCACATTGGACGTCCGCGGCTCTTGAAACTGATCACCTGTATCGAAACCCAAGCCGCCCGCCTTGACCAGGCGGGCGTGTTTTTTGGCCATGGCACCTCGACCGCCTTTGACGAGGCCGCGTGGCTGGCGCTGTGGCGCCTGGGACTGCCGCTGGACGCGCTGGACGAACACGCCGAGCATGAGCTGAATGAGGCCGAACTGGCCAACATCACCGAACTCGTCGACCAACGCATTGCAACGCGCAAGCCCGCTGCCTATCTGACCGGCGAGGCCTGGCTGCAAGGCGTGCCCTTCACCATCGACGAGCGCGCCATCGTGCCGCGCAGCTTCATTGCCGAGCTGATTGCCGACGCCAGCATCGACCCCTGGCTACATCCCGACAGCCGCCGCGTGCTGGACCTGTGCACCGGCAACGGCAGCCTGGCCGTGCTGGCAGCGATGGCCTGGCCGGAGGTCGAGGTGGACGCGCTGGACATCGACGTCAATGCACTCGCCGTGGCGAAATTGAACGTGGAGCGCCACAACCTGGCGCTGCGCGTACGCCTGCTGCAAGGCGACGGCCTGGCCGGTGCCGAAGGCACCTATGACCTCATCCTCTGCAACCCGCCCTACGTGAACAGCACCAGCATGGCCGCCCTGCCCGCCGAATACCGCGTCGAGCCCGAACTGGCGCTGGCCGGCGGCAGCGACGGCATGGATTTCATCCGCGAGCTGCTGCGCGCCGCGCCCGCTGCGCTGAACGACGACGGCGTGCTGGTGCTCGAGATCGGCAACGAACGCGAGAATTTTGAGGCGGCCTTCCCGGCCCTGGAAGTCGTCTGGCTGGAAACCTCCGCGGGCGACGACCAGGTCCTGCTGGTCACGAAGGAGGCTCTCGCATGACAGCCCCCACGTTCGTTTCACTCACTGCCCCCCGAGGGGGCTTCGCCGCCTTTGGGGCGGCCCGGCAGGCGGCGACATGATCACACTTCGCGACATCACGCTGCGCCGCGGCGTCAAGGTGGTGCTGGACAACGCCTCCGCCACGCTGCAGCCCGGCGAAAAGATCGGCCTGGTCGGCCGCAACGGCGCGGGCAAATCCAGCCTGTTTGCGCTGCTGACGCACCGCCTGGGCAACGACAAGGGCGAGGTCGAGGTGCCCAAGCACTGGCGTCGTTCCGAGGTCGCCCAGAACATGCCCGAGACCGAGGACGGCGCGACCGACTACGTGCTCGAAGGCGACCTGCCTCTGGTTGCTGCCCGCGCCGCGCTCGAAGCCGCCGAGGCCGCCAACGACGGCCACGCCATGGCCGATGCGCATGCGCTGCTGGCCGACGTCGGCGCCTTCGACGCCCGTTCGCGCGCCCAGGCGCTGCTGATGGGCCTTGGCTTCAAGACCGAGCAGCTCGACGCTCCCGTCAACAGCTTCTCCGGCGGCTGGCGCATGCGCCTGCAGCTGGCCCGCGCGCTGATGTGCCCGGCCGAACTGATGCTGCTGGACGAACCCACCAACCACCTGGACCTGGACGCCCTGGTCTGGCTGGAAGCCTGGCTGCAGCGCTACGACGGCACGCTGATCATCATCAGCCACGACCGCGAATTCCTTGACGCGATCACCAAGGTCACCCTGCATCTGGACGAAGGCAAGCTCGTGCGCTACGGCGGCAACTACACCAGCTTCGAGACGCAGCGCGCCGAGCGCATGGTGCTGCAGCAGGCCGCCTTCTCCAAGCAGCAGGACCGCGTGGCCCACCTGCAGAAGTTCATCGACCGCTTCAAGGCCAAGGCCAGCAAGGCCAAGCAGGCGCAAAGCCGCGTGAAGGCGCTGGAGCGCATGGAAAGGCTGGCGCCCGTGCTGGCGTCTGCCGACTTCAATTTCGAGTTCCGCGAGCCGCTGAATCTGCCCAACCCGATGCTGATGTTCGACGAGATGTCGGCCGGCTATGGCACGACCACGATCGTGCGCGACATCGACCGCTCGGTGCTGGCCGGACAGCGCATCGGCATCCTCGGCGCCAACGGCCAGGGCAAGTCGACGCTGGTGAAGACCATCGCCGGTACCCAGCCAGCGCTGGCGGGCAGGCTAACGCAGGGCAAGGGCCTGTCCATCGGTTACTTCGCCCAGCAGGAACTGGACGTGCTGCGCCTGGACGAAGGCCCGCTGGAGCACATGGTGCGGCTGGCTCGCGAGGTCGGCCCAGCCGGCCGCGAGCAGGAACTGCGCGACTTCCTCGGCCAGTTCCGCTTCACTGGCGACATGGTCAACCAGCAAGTCGGCAGCCTGTCTGGCGGCGAGAAGGCGCGGCTGGTGCTGGCCATGCTGGTGTGGCAACGCCCCAACCTGCTGCTGCTGGACGAACCCACCAACCACCTGGACCTGAACACCCGCGAGGCGCTGTCGATGGCGCTCAACGAGTTCGAGGGCACCGTCATGCTGGTCAGCCACGACCGCGCGCTGCTGCGCGAGGTCTGCGACGAGTTCTGGCTGGTGGCCGACGGCGTCGTCAAGCCTTTCGACGGTGACCTGGACGATTACCAGAAATGGCTGCTCGACCAGAGCAAGGAAGCCGCCCGTGCGGCCAAGAAGCAGTCGGCGGCAGCGCCGGCGCCAGTGGTCAAGGCTTCAGCTGCGCCTGCGCCTGCGCCTGCCGCGCGCGAGGACCGCAAGGTTTCGGGTCAGGCGCGCGCCAAGCTGGCCGACCAGACGCGGCCGCTGCGCAAGGAGATGGAGCAGATCGACAAGCGCATGCATGCTCTCGCCACTGAGCGCGCCGGCATCGAAGCCCAGCTCGCCGAAGGCGCTGCCGCCTCGGCCATTGCCGAGATGGGCAAGCGCCTGAAGGCGATCAGCGACCAGCTCGAAGCCGACGAGGCGCGTTGGCTGGAGCTGGGTGAGCAGATCGAGGCGCTGAACGCCTAGATCGCGAGCACCGCTGCCAGGGCAATCGCGCCTGGCAGCGCCTGCACGAAAAGGATCTTCTTCGAGGCCGTGGCCGCGCCGAACACGCCGGCCACGACGACGCAACCCAGGAAGAACACCAGCCAGGGCTTGCCCGCGCCTGCGGCGCCCTGCATCAGGCCCCAGGCCAGGCCTGCGGCGAGAAAGCCGTTGTAGAGCCCCTGGTTGGCCGCCAGTGCCTTGGTCTGCTCGGCGAAGTCCGCCTTCAGCCCGAAGGCCTTGCGGCCCAGCGGCTTGGTCCAGAAGAACATTTCCAGCACCAGGAAATACAGGTGCAGCAGCGCCACCAGCGCCGACAGCACGATTGCGACCATCTGCATCGTTTCTCCTCGTCTTTTGTGATTGGGGGTGGCGCATCGTCTCAGATCGCCCTAGCGTCCGGTGTCGCATGAAAGACCATTTAACTTGTACGCAATTGAATTGCGAACTACATTAATGGCCATGGCACGCAGCAAGACCCCACCCCCCGACGCCGATCCCCGCGGCGAATGGCTGCAGCTGGACCGCCAGCTCTGCTTCGCGCTGTACAGCAGCTCGCTGGCCATGACCCGCATCTACAAGCCCCTGCTGGCGCCGCTGGGCCTGACCTATCCGCAATACCTCGTCATGCTGGTGTTGTGGGAGGTCGAAGGCCCCAGCGTCTCACAACTCGGCCAGCGCCTGTCGCTGGACTCGGGCACGCTGACGCCGCTGCTCAAGCGCCTGGAAGCCCTGGGCCACATCGAGCGCCGCCGCGCCAGCGACGACGAGCGCCGTGTCGACATCTTCCTGACGCCGCAGGGCCGCAAGCTGCGCGAGCAGGCACTGGACATCCCCGGCCACCTCGCCTGCGCCAGCGCCTGCGAGCTGGACGAAGTCATCGCGCTGACGCAGCGGCTCACGCAATTGCGCCAGCAACTCAACCGGGCCGCCGACACGGCTGCCTGATTTCTTCCCCCACCACCCCAAAGGAGCCACCATGGCCATCGAAAAAGCCCTCTACACCGCCACCGCCACTGCCACCGGTGGCCGCGCCGGCACCGCCAAGTCGTCCGACGGCGCCATCGACGTGACGCTGTCCACGCCCAAGGAACTCGGCGGCGCCGGCGGCCCGGGCACCAACCCCGAGCAGCTGTTCGCGGCCGGCTATTCCGCCTGCTTCATCGGCGCCATGAAGGCCGTCGCCGGCAAGCAGAAGATCAGCCTGCCTGCCGAGGTCTCGATCACCAGCGACGTCGCCATCGGCCCGCACGCCAACAAGCCCGGCGCCTTCGGCATCCAGGTCGACATGAAGATCTCCGTGCCCGGCATGGACCGTGCTGCCCTGGAAGCGCTGGTCAAGACCGCCCACGAGGTCTGCCCCTACTCGAACGCCACGCGCGGCAACGTCGACGTCTCGCTGACTGTCGTCTAACCGTCGTCTGAATGGCCGTCACGCCGGCGTCACGTGCGCCGGTCAGCATCGCGGGTTTTCCAATCACACCCGGAGACCCGCGATGCGCCTCTTCCTGACCACCGCCATCGCCAGCGCCCTGCTGGCCCTCGCCGCTCCATCCCGCGCGGCCGAACCGGTGCTGATCGGCATGGGCAACCTCAGCGGCTCGCTGAGCGACCTTTCCGGCCTGAACTACTCCCTCGAAAGCGGCCTCGCGGCCAACCTGCTCGGCGGCATGGGCTCGGGCCTGGCCTGGGCCGGCGGCAACACCTTCCTGGCGCTGCCGGACCGCGGTCCGAACGCCAATGACTGGGGCGCGCCGCAGCTCGACAACACGACGTCCTTCATCGCCCGCTTCCAGACGGTGCAGCTCAGCCTCACCGCCAACGCGGCCGGCTCCGCCCTGCCCTACGCGCTGACGCCGACGCTGCAGGCCACCACGCTGCTGTCCAGTTCCACAGCGTTGAACTACGGCCCCAAGGCCGCGACACTGAGCGGCATCGTCGACAGCAGCACAGTCCTCGCCGGCAGCAAGAACTACTTCTCGGGCCGCTCCGACAACTTTGCCGCCGGCCTGTCGACCAACCCGGCCAACGCCCGTCTCGACCCCGAAGGCATCCGCGTCTCCAACGACGGCAAGAGCGTCTTCATCTCCGACGAGTACGGCCCCTACGTCTACCAGTTCGACCGCGCGACGGGCGAGCGCATCCGCACCTTCAGCCTGCCGAGCAGCTTCGCCGTTGGCAACGTCAGCTCTTCCGGCGCCGCCGAGATCTCTGGCAACACGGCAGGCCGCGTCGCCAACAAGGGCATGGAGGGCCTGGCCATCTCGCCCGACGGAAAGACGCTGTTCGGCTTCGTGCAGAGCCCGCTGGCCCAGGACGGCGGCGACGGCGGCCGCTACAACCGCATCGTCAAGATCGACGTCGCCACAGGAGCCACCAGCCAGTTCGCTTTCGACAACCAGATCAACGGCAAGGCCTACAACAGCAGCGAGTTGCTGGCACTGAACGACCACGAACTCATCGTGCTGGAGCGCGACGGCAAGGGCATGGGCGACGGCTCCAAGGCGGCGGTGAAACAGCTCGTCAAGATCGACCTGACCGGTGCCGCCGAGGTCAGTGGCATCGCCGACCTGCGCACCCAACCCGGCACGGCAATAGTCGGCACGCGATTTCTCGATATCAAGGCCGCGCTCAACGCCGCCGGCATTTCCGACGCGCTGATACCGGCCAAGCTCGAAGGCATTGCCTTCGGCGAGGATGTCGTCGTCAACGGCAAAACGATGCACACGCTGTATCTCGCCAACGACAACGACTTCCTGGCCACGGCAATCCCGAACGGCGGCAGCGCGCCGGCAGCCTACGGCAACCAGTTCTACGTCTTCGCTTTCGAGGGCAATCTGACCAACCAGGCCATCGCAGCCGTGCCGGAACCCAGCCAATATGCCCTGCTGCTGGCCGGCCTGAGCCTGGTCGGTTTCGTCGCCCGGCGCCGCAGCCGCTGAGGCTCAGTCGCCCAGCAGGCTCAGGATCAGTTCGATCCTGGCCTTGACCGGGCTCAGCGCGCCGGCGCTGGGCAGCAGCCCGGGCAAGTCCATGACCGGGCCGGCGTCGCAGCGCGTGCTGCGCCAGACCTTGACGCCGCCGGCCCGGGCTTCGTGCAGCGCGGCATCCAGCATGGCGCTGAGCGTGCCGTTGCCCGTGCCAGCGGCGACCAGCCCGTCGATGCCTGCCGCGCAGAGCGCCCGCACGACAACGCCATCCGCACCGGCATGGTTAATGACGATCTCGACCCTCGGCCAGCGTGCGGCCGGCCGGGCGATGCGCGCCAGCCCCAGGCCATCGCCCACGGGCCAGCGGCCAAGCTGGCGCACGACGCCCTCCTCCACCCGCGCCACCAGCGCCCCGTCGACCGACTCGAAGGCGTCAACGCGATAGCTGTGTGTCTTGCGCACCTGGGTCGCATCGTGCACACGGCCTGCGAATGCGACGACGACGCCCGCCGCATCGGGCGTCGCTGCCACCTGCACCGCATCGAAAAGGTTTTGCGGCCCGTCGGGCGCCAGCGCCGTCGCCGGCCGCATCGCGGCCGTCAGAACGACGGGCTTGACAGGTGCCAGCACGCGCTGCAGGAAGTAGGCGGTCTCCTCGAGCGTGTCCGTGCCATGGGTGATGACGATGCCAGCGACTTCAGGCCGGTCGAGGTGCTGCTGTACGGCGACTGCGAGCCGCTGCCAGGTCGCGAAATCCATGTCCTTGCTGTCGAGCTGGGCAACCTGCTGCGCCTCGAGCTTCTGGCCCGACAGCGCGGGCACTGCCGCCAGCAAATCCTCAACGCTCAATTGCGCCGCCGTGTAGCCCACACCGTCGCTGGCGGTTTTGGCAGTGCCGGCAATCGTGCCGCCGGTGCCCAGAATGACGATCAGACGGTCAAAGGTTTGCAATTTCTTGGATTCCTGGATGAAAATACAGGTGCTGGACAAATTTCCAGCCCTGACGAAAAGGCCGCCCCGTGCAAGACCGACCCAAGCTTACCGCCCGACAGCAGCAGATCTTCGACCTGGTCCGCAACGCGATCGAAAGCACCGGCTCGCCACCCACCCGCGCCGAGATTGCCGCCGAGCTGGGTTTCAAATCCGCCAACGCGGCCGAGGAGCATCTGCAGGCCCTGGCTCGCAAGGGCATGCTGGAACTCGTCGGCGGCACCTCGCGCGGCATTCGCCTCAAGTCCGATGCGCTGAGCGCCGTCAACCGCGCCCGCCAATTCAACCTTCCGATTCCTCACTTCGCCCAGCTGACCCTGCCCCTGATCGGCCGCGTCGCCGCCGGCGCGCCCATCCTCGCGCAGGAGCATGTCGAGCAGACCTATACGGTCGAGCCCGGCCTGTTCGCCAGGAAGCCCGACTACCTGCTCAAGGTCAAGGGCATGAGCATGAAGGACATCGGCATCCTCGATGGCGACCTGCTGGCTGTGCAGTCGGCCAAGGAGGCGCGCAATGGCCAGATCGTCGTGGCTCGGGTCGGCGACGAGGTCACGGTCAAGCGCTTCAAGCGTGGGCCAGACGGCATCGAGCTGTTGCCCGAGAACGCCGACTTTGAACCCATTCGCATCAACGAACACAGCGACAGTTTCAGCATTGAAGGCCTGGCCGTGGGGCTGATTCGAGGCCAAGGGTTCAATTGACTCAACGCCCACGGTGAAATTAGTCCACCAGGGTTGGCCCACGCAGCCGACGCCTGAAGCAACCGAAGGGCGCAGCCGACACGTAAAAAAGCCCCGCGACGCGGGGCTTCTTTATGCAGCTTCTGAAGCTCAGGCCGACTTGCGGCGACGCGCCATGCCAAAGCCAATCAGCGCAGCGCCAACCAGCGCGATCGAAGCCGGCTCGGGCACGTTGCCAGCAGCGTCGATGCGGAACGCGTAGTTGACGTATTGGTCCGTGCAAGCCGCGTTGATGTTGCTGTAGCGGTTGCCGCAGGAGTTGTCGAGGATGTAGGCCGAGCGCACGCCGGGGGTGTAGAGCGCGCCATTGCTGAAATCTTCCGCCAGCGCGCCCATGCCAATGCCGTAGCCGTCGTACCAGGCCATATGGTTGATGCTGTTGACGTTGGCGCTGACATTCGAGATTTCGTAGTCGCTGGCGACACCGCCAAACAGCAGGGCAGCCGCGGCTTGCGCGCTATAGGCCGTCTGGGTGGCCTGGCTCCACTTCAGGCCGTCGCCCACGTGCCAGGAGCCGACGAAGGTCGGGGCGGCAATGGCGGACGATGCTGCGAATGCGGCAACGGCGCCGATCACGGTCTTGAGCAGGGAGGTCTTGTTCATTTTGAGCAACGCGGAGTGGTTTGCGAGGTACGACAGTTAACGCAAGCCGCATGCCAAACACTCAAGCTGTTGATTCATAAAGAACTTTTCAGATCATGCATCCAATCAAGCGTCCCAATGTAAAGATCTCCGACAAACTAGGGGTATGGCCTTGAAATTCTTAAAAGATCGAATCGTATGCGTCTGTCAGTGAGCACGGGATGCGCCCGCATGGCGTCGACCCAGCCCACGGCCGAGGATCGAGGTACTCCCCGCGGAAGTGCAGGCATCATTCGTCTTGTACGATCGTTCAGTTTCGCGACTAACAATAGGGTTGGCTCTGGCGACCCAAAGTTCGATTCATGCCCCCAAAAAAGACGCCCAAGCTCACATCGGACCAAACCGCAACGCCCAGCTTGCCGATAAGGCGCATTGCAACTGGCCGAAGCAGCCAACGCGAGGCTCAGCCGGACCGTCGAACCAACATCCTGCTCGCTGCCGAAAAACTCTTCGCCACGCGTGGCTTCCATGCTGTGTCGATTCGCGACATCGCCGCCGAGGCTGGCGTGCCTCTGGCGCTGGTTGGCTACTACTACGGCGCCAAGCACGAGCTCTATCACTCGATCTTCCAGTCATGGAGCTCGGCTATCAAGGGGCGCGTCGAAGCGCTGCATGTGGCCGTCGCAGAGCCCGACATCGAGCTCAGGCTAGCGCGCATCCTCGACTCCTTCGTCAGCCCGCTCATTGCGCTGCACCAACATCCGGAAGGGCAGTACTACGCCCAGATGGCAGCTCGCGACCTGGCCGCCCCCACGCCAGAGGCTGAACGCGCCAACCTCGAGTTCTTCGATCCGCTGGCCCACGCCTTCATCGACGCGCTCATGACAACGGCACCAGGAGTCAGGCGAGGCCAGGTCGCGTGGTGTTACCAATTCATGCTGGGCGCCCTGCTTCACTTCCTCGCGGACAAGCGGGTGGAGCGCCTCTCGCTGGGTGAGAACCGCCCAGCGGATCCGGCAGCGAAGGACACGCTTCTGGCCTTCTTGACCTCGGGCTTCAAGGCTGTAACAGGTGCGCCGAACGGCCAGCCCGAAGGCAGCGGCAAGGCCGCGGGAAAACGACCAATCGGCTCCTCAAAAAGGCCCGGTTAGGCGCGAGTGCTCACGGCTCTCCCCGGGAGCAACGAATACGTCTTGGTAGCCAGCGTTTTCCCTAGTTTGTACAAGTGTTCAATGTATTGCACACTTGTTCAACGATAGGTGCTCGGATTCGCTCGCGGATCTTGCGGCTCGACCTACAACACCGCTTTCTAAAAGCTGGAGACAAACGCAATGGACTCGATCCTCAACCGGCGCACCTTCGTGGCTGCAGCTGTTGGCACCGCTCTCTCCGCAGCGCGCGCTGCTGAACAACCCACCAAGGTCGCGTACGGCTACTCGGCCGTCACAGACTTTGCAACCGTCTTCGTTGCTGCTGAACAGGGCATGTTCGCCAAGCACGGCATCGACATCGAACTGCGCTTCATCCCGCTGAATCCGACCATCCTGCCGGCGATCCAGTCGGGCTCGCTGCAGATCGGCGGCCCCACCCCTACGACCTATCTGCAGGCCGTGGCCGGCGGGCTGGACCAAGTCGTGGTTGGGGGCGGCGGCGCATTGTCCAAATCCTTCACGGAAGTCGGCCTGGTCACCAAGCCCGGCGCGGGCATCGCCAGTGCGGCAGATTGCGCCGGCAAGAAGATCGCCGTTCCCGGTCTGGGTGCTCTGCTGCACGTCGCATTCCGTCAGTGGCTCAAGATGAGCAACGTCGACCAGAGCAAGGTGACTTTCATCGAGGCGCCGTTCCCACAGCATGCCGACATGCTGCGCGCCGGCACGATCGACGCGGTGGTCACGGCCGGTCCGTTCATGGCCCGCATCCTCGGCAGCGGCGAGGGCAAGGTTGCCGCCTACTTCTCCACCTTTCTGCCTGACGGTCCTCCGACGGTCGTGCACGTCGCCACGCGCGAGTGGGCGCAAAAGAATCCTATGGCGGTGAAGGGTTTCCGCGACGCGCTCGTCGAAGCCGCCCAGTTCATGTCCAAGCCCGCAAACGACGGCGCAGTGCGCGCAGCTCTCGCCAAGCACCTGAAGCTGCCGGAACCGGTCGTCAAGTCGATGCAGATCTCGCCTCCGGCGCCGATCGTGACGCCCAAGCAGCTGCAGTACTGGGGCACGCTGATGCGTGAGCAGGGCTATCTGAAGAGCGAGCCCGACTACGCCAGCCTGATCGCCAAGGCCTGACGATCATGGGTGCTCAGCCAGCTCTTGATATTCGAACCGGAGGCGCCGTTGCGCCGCGCGAAGACATCCTTGAGTTTGTCAACGTCGCCATCAACCTCGGCGGTCGCGAAATCCTCTCTCCCACCAACTTCAAGGTCGCGCGCGGTGAGTTCGTCAGCATCATCGGCCCGTCCGGTTGCGGCAAGACGACGCTGCTGAGGGCGGCCGCAGGTTTCGTCAAACCGAGCGGCGGCGCCGTACAGCGCCAGGGCCAGGTTGTCGACCGGCCTTCGCGTGAGGTGGCCTTCGTTTTCCAGGACTACGGACGCGCGCTGCTCCCCTGGCGAACCGTCCAGGGCAACGTTGAGCTCGCCTTTGAGGCAGCGAAGATTCCGCGCGCTCAGCGCGGCAAGCAAGCCCGGGAAATCCTGAACACCGTGGGTCTGCTCGGCCACGCGGAGAAATTCCCCGCGCAGCTGTCGGGCGGCATGCAGCAGCGAGTCCAGATCGCTCGCTGTCTTGCCCAAGGTCCTGACCTCCTCATGATGGACGAGCCCTTTGGTGCGCTGGACGCGATGACCCGCGAGAGCCTCCAGGACGAATTGGCTCGACTGGTTCGCGAGACCGGTCTGACCGTCCTGTTTGTCACCCACGATCTGGAAGAGGCGATCTACCTCGGCGACCGTGTCGTGGCGCTGCGCACCAACCCGGGTCCGGGGCGTCCGAGCCTGGCTCGTGTCATCGACGTGAACATTCCGAAGCCGCGCGACCAGCTTTCGACGAAGGAGCATCCCGAGTTCCTGCGCCTGCGTCGTGAGCTCTACGGCTACCTGGGGCACGGTCATGCCTGAACGCCTCCTCCGGGTCGTCCGCCCCCTCGCCTTGCCCGTGGTTGCACTGGCAGGTTTGGAGATCTTTGCCCGGACCATCGGCAAGGACAGCGACAGCCTTGCTGCCCCGACCGCAGCGGTCGTTGCATTCCTTTCCGCGCTGAAAGACGGGTCGCTGATGCAAGCGACAGGCTTCACCCTGGGTTGCGCCGCGCTTGGGCTGCTGATCGGGCTTGTGCTGGGCATCGTCTTCGGCATGCTCACCGGACTCTCGCGCCGCGCTGCTGCTACCAGCTTCCTCACGGTCGAGATGCTGCGCCCGGTGCCCTCGGTCGCGCTCATCCCGATCGCCATGCTCATGTTCGGCTTCGGGATTTCGATGGAGGTGAGCGTGATTGCATTCGCCACCTTCTGGCCGATGCTCATCCTGTCCCAGAACGCCGTTCGGCAGCTGGAGCCGCGCTTGATCGAAGTCAGCGCTGCCCTTGAGCTGACAACCCTGCAGCGGGCAACCAAGATCGTGCTCCCGGCGGTAGTGCCGCGCTTGTTCGTCGCCTTCCGCCTCGGTGTAGCAATTGCGCTGGTCGTCGCCGTCACCGTCGAGATCGCTGCCAATCCCCACGGCATGGGCTACGCCCTCATGCTGGCTCAACAGAGCCTGTCCCCCTCACTGATGATGGCCTGGCTCGGTTGGATCGGCCTCGTGGGCTTCGCAATCAACGCGGTTGCCGAGCGCGCCCAGCGCTCGGTGGCCCGCAAGATGGGCGAGGTGCAGCAATGACGCGCAACAACGTCCGCGACACCCTCTACTCCTTGGCGATGCTGGCCGCAGTCGGTGCGCTGTGGTGGATGTCCTCCCAGTTCAACTGGGTCAGCCGAGTCTTCCTCCCGTCTCCTGGGAGGGCTTTCGACTGCTTGGTCGACGGCATTCGCAACGGCCAGCTCCTCGCGTTCACGCTCGCCACCATGTGGCGCATGGTGGTCGGCTGGCTCCTGGCGTCCCTGCTAGGTATCGCACTGGGCGCTTGGATCGGCAGCTCGCCAGCGGCTCGCGCCTGGGTGGAGCCGACGCTGGAATTCATTCGACCCCTGCCGGCGTCCGCCTTGATCCCGCTGGCCATCGCCGTCTTCGGTCTGTCGTCCAGCATGGTGCTCGTGGTGGTCGCGATCGGCGCAATGTGGCCCGTCCTGCTCGCCACCAGTCACGGTGTTTCGTCGGTCCACGTGCGCCTGAAGGAAGTGACCGCAGCGCTGCAGCTCAGCCGCATCGACTACATGGTCAAGATCGGCCTCCCGAACGCCATGCCGGACATCCTGGCCGGCATGCGCCTGGCGATGACGGTGTCGCTGATCGTGTCGGTGGTCGGTGAGATGGTGGCCTCGCAGCCGGGCCTCGGCCAAGCCGTCCTGCTGGCAGCTCGGTCCTTCCAGTCGGGCGAACTCTTCGCCGGCGCCATCCTGCTGGGCTTCATCGGCTTCACCAGCAACGTCTTGCTCGCATTCGCAGAGCGACGTCTCCTCCGTTGGCAGCACCCCTGACGCCACCGCCTCATTTCGCTAAAGGCCTCTCATGTCACGCCGTTTCGTTGATTTGTCCATCTTCCTTGAGAACGACATCGCGTCGGACCCGCCCGGGCTCGAGCCGAAGATCACCTACTTCACGCACGAGCACACCTACGAGCAGATCGCCCCGTTCTTCCCGGGCTTACGCAAAGAGGACCTGCCCGACGGCGAGGGCTGGGCGGTCGAACTGGTCCAGCTGTCCACGCACAACGGCACCCACCTCGACGCTCCTTGGCACTTCCACAGCACGATGGACGCCGCGCTCGGCGAGAAGCGCTCGGCCATCGCCATCCACGATGTGCCTTTGGAGTGGTGCTTCCAACCAGGCGTGAAGCTCGACTTCCGTCACTTTGCTGACGGGTACGTGGTCACCGCCGAGGACGTCGAAGCAGAACTCAAGCGCGTCGGTCACGAGCTCAAGCCCCTGGAGATCGTTGTCGTCAATACGCGGGCGGGCTCGCGCTACGGCGAGCGCGACTTCGTCAGCGCGGGTTGTGGCATGGGCTACGACGCGACGCGCTACCTGCTGGACCGCGGCATCCGCCTGACGGGGACCGACGCATGGAGCTGGGACGCTCCCTTCGTCCACACCGCAAAAAAGTACGGTGAGACGAACGACGCCTCCCTCATCTGGGAAGGTCACAAAGCAGGTCGCGACATCGGCTACTGCCATCTTGAGAAGCTGCACAACCTCGAAGCACTGCCTGCGGACGGCTTCTACATCTCCTGCTTCCCGCACAAGATCCGTAACGCCTCCGCCGGGTGGACCCGTGCGGTCGCCATCTTCGACGAGGTGCTGATGGCCTCCTCGCCCTAGCGCCGTAGCGCCCTAGCGCCACCTCCCTCCAAGTTCCCTGTTTTGCTTCCATGCGTCGCATGGACGCAGGGCATGACTCACCCCTAAGTTCTATAAATCGGAGACAACGATGAACCAAAAGAGCACCCTTCTTGCAGCATTGCTGATGTCCGCATATGGCTTTGCCGTTGCTCAATCGAGCGTCACCGTCTACGGCGCCATCGACGCCTTCGCGGGTCGCATGACTGGCCCGGCCACCGGCGTCAACTCGCTGGACAAGCCCATCTGGAAGGTGGAAGGAGGCGGTCTGTCGACGAGCCATCTCGGCTTCCGCGGCGTCGAGGATCTCGGCGGCGGTCTGAGCGCGCAGTTCGACATGGCAACCTTCCTGCGCAATGACACAGGGGTGGTCGGTCGTGGGGATGCAGTTCCCGCTCCGGTCAACGTCGCAGCCGACACCTTCTGGTCTCGTGCTGCCTGGGTCGGCCTCGCCAGCAAGGATCTGGGCCGCGTGCGACTCGGCAACATCACCAACCTGCTCTTCTTCAACTCCATCATGTCGAACGCGTTCGGTGACTCGACGGTCTTCGGCCCCTTGAACCTCGTCGCGCACATCGGCAATCCCCAGGCCGGCGGCACGGGCTGGACCAACTCCATCGTTTACGACAGCCCGAACATCTCTGGCGTCGTGCTGAGCCTGCAGCGTTCGGTTTCGGAAAACCAAGGTGGCGCGAACTCGAGCGTCCGTCTGGCCTACGCACAAGGCCCCTTCGCTGCGAATCTGACCTGGCAATCAGTAAAGAAGGATCCGACGACCTTCGCCGACGGCACGTCAAGGAACAACGTCAAGACCTGGATCCTCGGTGGCTCCTACGACTTCCAGGTGGCGAAGGTTTACGCACACGTGGGTCGCCTGCAAAACGACGGCACCGAGGCCGCCCCTCTGGATGTCTCCTATCGCATCGCCGAAGTCAGCGCGCAGGTGCCGATCGGGTCGGGCAACCTCCTGGCCGGCTATGCCCAGCGCAAGACGGGCGGCACACCCGCCGTTTCTCCCGCAACCGTTGCTGGCGGCAGCATCAAGCGCGAAGTGCTCACCGTGGGCTACGACTACAACTTCTCCAAGCGCACGGACGTCTACGCCATCGTCATGAACGACAAAACGCAGACGCTCACATTGCCGTTTCCGTTCACGAACGTCGGCGCCAACGGCACCAGCTACGGCGTCGGCATCCGCCACCGTTTCTGACGCGGGCATGGAGAAGTACAGAGGAGCAGCCATGTTGAACTCCACGCACGATCCGGCACTGCGAAGCTGGATTCAATCCGCCCAGAGACCTGGCTGCGACTTCCCGATCCAGAATCTGCCGCACGGCGTCTTCCGGCGCAGCGACGCCAACGAGAGTTTCCGCGGCGGCGTCGCCATCGGTGACCAGATTCTGGATATCGGGGCAGCGCGCGAGATCGGCATCTTCCGATCTGACCTGGACGCCGTGTTGCGTGCCGCGCAGGCCTCGTCGTTGAATGGCCTCATGGCCATGGGGCCGACGGCCTGGCGTTTGCTTCGCTCCGAGCTCTCACGCGTGCTCCGAGCAGGCGCGGCCGAAGAGCGGCGCCTGGCTTTCTGCCTCGTTGCGCAATCCGATGTGGAATACACGCTCCCCGCGGTGGTTGGTGACTACACCGACTTCTTCACGTCCTGGCATCACATGGTCAACGCGGGTCGGATCTTCCAACCCGACGCACCGCCACTGCCGAACTTCCGGTGGCTGCCCATTGGCTATCACGGTCGTTCGTCCACGCTGGATGTGAGCGGTGCGGACGTCGTCCGTCCCCATGGACAGACCCGCCTTCCTGGCAATGCGACGCCCTCCTTCGGTCCGACGCAACGCTTGGACTACGAGTTCGAGCTCGGGGCGTGGATAGGCCCGGGCAACGCTCGCGGATCGTCGATCCCTATCGACGAGGCCGAGGATCACATTTTCGGGCTGTCGATCTTGAACGACTGGTCTGCCCGCGACGTTCAAGCCTGGGAAGCCATGCCGCTTGGTCCCTTTCTGGCCAAGAACTTCCTGACGTCCCTCTCGCCGTGGATCGTCACGATTGAGGCACTTGCACCCTATCGTTGCTCACCGCCGCGCACGCCGGAGGACCCACCGTCGCTGCCGCACCTCCGGTCTTCCCAGCCTACCGAGCTGGGCGGGTTTGACATCCAGCTTCAGGCTTCCCTGTTGACCTCGCAAGGTGGCGCTGAGGAGTTCCTACTGTCTCGAAGCAGCTACCGGCACAGCTACTGGTCACTGGCTCAGATGGTGACCCATCACGCTGAAGGCGGCTGTGCGCTTCGACCTGGCGACCTCCTGGGAACCGGTACGCAGTCTGGCCCCGGCGAAGACGAATTGGGTTGCCTGCTCGAGTTGACCCAGGGCGGTCAGAGGCCACTCATGCTCTCGAACGGTGAACAGCGCATCTACCTGGAAGACGGAGACACCGTTTCCATGCGCGCGTGGTGCGAGCGCGTCGGTTCAGCCCGTATCGGCTTCGGCGAGTGCCAAGGAACCGTCCTGCCCGCGAAGTGAATCGATCTAAGGCTAGGCTGATTCAGGTCCGCCGCTCAGTTTTCGGTCGGCATCAGGCCAAAAAAGTGGGGGTGCGGCCAAAAACTTGGACTGGTTATGCGGCGATCCCCAAGCTCCTGCGGTGCTCGAGAGGGCTGCGGAACGCATGCGCGCTGGGTCTACGACACGTTGATGCACGAGGCCGCCGCCACGCTGAGCGAGTTCGCCGCCAACCCGCGCTGGCTAGGCGGCACAGGGGCCTTCACGCTGGTGCTGCACACCTGGACGCAGGACCTGCGGCGCCACCTGCACGCACACGCGCAGATGGGGCAGTGCTGGCCCTATGCGCAAGAAAAAAGGCGCTAAGTGATTGATTCACCTAGCGCCTTCAGTCGTTTGCGGTCCCTTGCGGAACCTTAGATGGTGGGCCGGGGTCACTTGAACTCGCCCCGAGAACCCGCGTGGATATTGGGTTTTCGTCAAATGACCCTGGGCAGTTACCCGGAAAGTTACCCGGTCAGCGCGCCGCATGCGCGATCCGGCGCACCTTGCATGAGGTCCAGGATTGTGTTTCCTGGACTCCAGCCGGCAGCCATCGCCGCCGCCCAACCCGGGTAACTTTCCGGGTAACTCGCGCTGACCGGGTAACTCGACGAGCTGGAAACCGGGTAACTCGGCACTGAACGTCCGGCCCGCATCGCATGTGCCTGACTCGAAATCAGGTGCTGACAACCCGTCAGCCGCCAATGCGGCGGGGACAGCGGGGACGCAGGGACAGGGCTTGCAACCCTCTGATTTGCAACGAGCAAAGCGTCCCTGATAGCTGTCCCCGGCTATGCCAGCGGCGGGGACATTCGAAGACCTGCGGCGGTAGCCTCTGGCCGGTCGACGCGGGCCGCCTGCCGATTGAGCGCAGCACTGGCGAAGCGCCGAAAGGGTTGCCCTAAGTCCTGGCCGGCAGCGGAATGCCGGCTTTCGCCAACTCGACTTCCCAGGCGGCCACGGCCCGCCAAGCGATCGGCATGAGCAAGTCGATCACCTGCCCGTTTTGGTCAACCACCTCAGCAAAGATTTCTACAGCTGCGGTTGCGCCGTTCGGGACGACTATCGACCCGACGTCAGTTGGGCCAAAGCTAAATTCAATACCGGCACCGCCCATGCCGCTTATCGCGCTGATCACCCGTTGAAGTCCCCGCAGCGTGGGAAAGAGACCCGACCGCGAGCTATTCAGCTCGGCATGCTTACCAAGGTTCCACAGGTCATGAATGATCGCGACGTCTCGATTGCCGTTGATCAGGTTGTCCCCCTCAAACTGCGCACCCGTTGAGTTGCAGACCGATTTAAGGTGGTCCTTGAGACGAGCGATGTTGTTCAGGAGCGAATCAACTGCGTTGGCCAGTTGGGCATCGGTGGCACCCAGATTCACGTCGAGGTAGAAGGCTTCAGCACCCTCTGCGTACGGTATCGGCGCCTCCCCCCGCTTGAAGTTCAAGCCCGACAGGTCCTTGATGTGGGCCTCATCAAGCGCGGCATGCAGTTGCCGAAGCTTCAGGTTCATTTCGACTGGCATGGCATCTCCTCATGCGGGCCAGACATCGTACGGCTCGGCGGTTTATCACCCTTTATGACTGTCAAGGTCTCAATGCCCCATGTGGCGTAGGACGGGCTGCGATCGCCGACGTCTTCACCGCCCCTGACAATTGGATCGCCGGCTCGATCGCGGCACCAAAGCCGAGCGTTTACCTTCACCTTCTTGTATGCACGGACAACAACTGGTTCACGCCTTCTTGGACGCAGCTGACTCATGGGTCTGCGACGACTTTTCTCTCGTAGCTCGATACATCGCGCTGCGGCGCGGCGATCAGCTGGAAATCATCGAGGCCGCGGTCTCGCTCGGGCCTGCCCCGCTGACCGTCGACAACAGCTTCACCATCGACGCAGGTGACCTAGTAGCCGGACAGTTTCAAGTGGCCAAGGCGTCAAAGGACCAAGCAATGGCGATGCTCACGGCGGCCACAGGTGGGCGGATTGACGCTGGGAATCTGTCCCTTGAGCTTTCAGGGACAGAGGACCTCGACGTCTATTCCGAGATGACACACAGAGATCGCTGGTTTAGCCCATTGCATCTTCGAGTCTCTGCGCGGCGAGCCATCGCCCCTTCCGCTTCTCTCGTCGCATCGGTAGATGGAGCGCTACGTCGCGCTGTGCCACCGTTTGATGGCACGGAGGATCTGGCCAAATTTTTGAACCTTGACGCTCAGTTTTTCGGCGCACGGGCGCCTGCGATTTCGCTAAGTGTTTCTCCGCCCGTCGATCTGATTGTGGACGCGACCAGCCTTTCAAAGGACACCCTAACCGCCACTGTCCGCGCACACCAAAATCTTGATCTAAGTCGTGTGGACCTCGCCGTTCGCGCCGTACCTGGCCAAGGGCTGGCATCACGCCAGCAAGTCGCCAGCTCGATAGTCTGGGGAGAGCCAGAAGGCTACCTACGGACTGGCAAAGCGAGCATCTCGCTGCCGAACTCTGACAGCGTGCTCGCGATGCTTTCACTAAACGCGTTTGACGTTCGCAGACACTGGGTTGTTGATCCGCCAAAGGCTCGCAACGCGCGCTTCCTGGCGATCAATCAGTTTGATGTAGATCTTCGAAAACTGAAAGAAGCGTTGCTCGACGCATCGGAGTCCAGAAAGTTTGAGCAGGCAGTTGGCGCACTGCTTTACATGCTTGGGTTCTCTACAGCAGCACCGATTGAGTCTGACGCGCCTGATCTTGTAGCAACAACTCCGGCTGGGCAATCGGTGATCGTCGAATGCACGCTCAAGATTGCTGACTTTGCCAATAAGGTTGGCAAGTTGGTAGAACGCCGTACGGCACTATCAAAAGCACTCGCGGCCGCCAATCTGCCTGCAACGGTTATCGCTGTCCTCGCGTGCCGCTTACCCAGAGATGAAATTGCAGCATCAACAAAGAGCCTGCGCGAGTTCAATGTGCTTCTGCTCGCAGCCGAGGACCTCAGCTCCTTCTTGCTACGAGCCAGGTTCCTCTCAGATCCTGATGCCCTGCTGAATGAGGCCATTGCGACCCTCTCCTCGACGGGCGCCCTCGACTGAACCTTGCTGAAACGGCGCGAATGCGCGAGCCAGTACAGACGTCTGCACTGGCGTGACGCTACCGACTCGCGGGGCACACCGCCCCCCCCAGCTCGTCGGTCGATAACATCCACGGTAGGGGGAATGGCGATGGATTGGCTCGAATTTTTGAAGAAGGAATGGGCGACGCTCACCAGTGCCCCTATTAGTTTTATAGGTGTGGCCGCATTTGCATTCATCGCTGGTTACGGCGCCGCCGGCATCCAGCATGATCGGCACGTGGACGTGCTGAAAGAGCGTTTGGCCGCCAAGGACGAACGACTGGAAGACTACAAGCAGCGGCTCAGCTTGATGCCCGCAAGTGGGCGGAAATATGAAGCACTCTCCAGCGCGGACCTTCAGGCGAAAGTCCTGCAGTTCTCGCTAAGGCTGCGGGACTTGTCGCACAAGTACGCGAAGGACGTGGCCAACAGTCGTGCATCGCGAGCGTCAGAAATCGAGGCAGCAGAAGGGCGCGGCGACAAAGCAGCCGCGACGCTCTTGAGGCGAACGGAGAGGGACGATGACCGCCAGCTGGCGAGATTGCTCTTGGAAGAGTACGACCGCACCTTCAAAGCTGACGCCATGCTATTTCGCGACGAGCTGGATGCGAGGCTTCCAGTTCGAACCAGGCGCGGCAGAGAGATGGAGTATGAGTTCCCGGCAAATCCGATCGGCCTAGGAATCGTGATCGACGACCTTGAGGTCAGAGCCAAGAGCCTGCGCTGACACAGGGCGCATGGCATTGGCAATGTCCATCCAAGTGGCAGCGCCTGTTACTCCATCCTGATGTACGGTCAACCGAAACAAGGACATGGGCGCCGGCTGCCCTGGACTCGAGAATGGCCGCAGACCTCGAGTTGCCCAGCTCGCGCCATGTTCTCGATGGTCCTGCAGATAAGCTTCATCTCTGACTTCCCCAAGCTGGCCATGTGCCCTTCCGCTACCAACAACATGGCCGCGGCGCGCCAAGTCAGCGCCCCAGGCGCCCGAGTAAATAACTCAGCCAGAATCCGGCGCAGATCTCCACGTGTTCGGCCACCAGCAAGGCTCAAAGCTCATCGGCAAGCACTGATGCCTTGAGGTGATACAGCTTCACCTTGCCCATGCCCGGTACTCGATGGCTGCGTTGCAAGCTGTTGGCCTCATGGTCTAGATGTCCCCGCTTGCGCAGCAGCATCGCCACAGCCGTGGCGTCCAAACCCTTGCAGACCTCGCGCTTCCAGGCCTCGGGAAAGATCAGGTATTCCGTAAACGAACTGAACTTCTCAGATGAATCGGGCGAGCTGCGCTTCTCCACATACTCAGTAGCACCGTCAAACTTGATCGGCTTTCCATGCTCGTCCACACGCCGCTTGAAGCCCGCTCGCAGCGCTGTATTTGGCCTGTGGTCGTCGTGCGCTCGATGCATTGGGGTCAAGAGCGCGTCGCCGTTCTTCTCGATCCAGGCTTTCACCTGCGACAGCGCCTGTGCGTCTTCTCCGTTGTCGAGGTGTCCACGGGCCGCAAGCCAATCAGCAAAGCAGCGGCACACGCCGGCCGACGCGGTTCCGGCCGGCCAACCCGTGATGCCTGCTTCGCTGGCCAGCTCGCCAGCGGCGGCCACCAAGGCAAAGCGTCGGGCCACGCGACGCACCTGCTCGCCGCCACCATTCGGCAGCATGTCCGCGCGCAGATGGTCCACCATGGGCGCCAAGCGCTCGGACAGGTCGGCTTGATGGCTGCAGGCCCATTCCAGCCAAGCGCGACCGGCCACGCCATAGCAGCGCGCCGCCGCGCCTGTCATGGCTTCCACCAAGGCACCGGGCGTGCCGTGGCCATGCAGAGTCTCAACCCCGCCCATGCCCTGGCCGGCGTCCAGCGGGATATCGACCATGCGCACTTCCTGGCCAGACATAACCCGCTTGCCGGCTTCGGCCATGTGCGTAGACAAGCTCACTTCGCCCGAAGACAGGAACAACACGCGCCAGGTGCGCTGCTTGCGGTTTAGCCCGCCCCGGGTGTTGCGTCCCTTCTCCTGCTCGTTCGCCAGCATGTAGGCGCACTCCCCGGCCTTCGCCGCGTCGAGCTGCGCAATCTCGTCCAGGATCAGCAGGCCGTCACTGTGTTGGACCGCCGTCGCCTCCAGGGCGTTGTCGGTCGTGCGCCAGCGCTTCACGTAGTCAGAGCGGCCCCACACGCTGGCCGCGATCCGCAGGGCCGAGGTCTTGCCCTGGCTGGACCCGCTGCGGAAGTGAAAGCCCCCGCTTTCCACGCCGGCCGGCAGCAGCAGCGCCCCAGCAAATGCGCAGCTCACCGCGAACACGAAGCGGCTATTGCCCACGCAGGGCGCCGCCACCATGGCCCGCCAGGTGTCCAGGTCGCCCCGCTGGCGGAATGTGTCTTCCATGCCCGCTTCGGACTGGAACACATAGCGCCGGCCCTCGGCCTCGCCGATGCAGCGACTGGGCAGCACATAGGCCCCGCCATGCCAGCCCACGCGGTCAGTGCAGGTGACGCGTTCGGCAATGTGCCGGGTTTTGATGTACTGGCCCACACGGTTGCGGGCGAGCGGCCCATGAGCGATCTCTAGGCCCATGTCCGCAAGGCGGGCCGCCCACTCGGCTCCCTCCCCGCTCAGCATCGCCACCGGCATGGCCCATTGCTTCGGGTTGCCGTCCGGATCGTTGAACTCCAGCAGGTAGCCCCAGCCGTTGGCCGCATCGTCCCGCGTGCGGGCCGTCACCTGCAGAGGCGCGCACACCCACTGCGGCGGGCGGTCCTCGCCTTGGTTGTCGCGCGCGATGAACCACACGCCCCGCTCATCGAACGTGAAGGGGTCACGGCCACCTGGCCCGGCGGCGTGCAGGACCTCAGGGGCGCCCGCGTCGTCGTCGGCGCAACCCGGACCTGCCGCACCCTCGTTCGCGGCACCTGGGGCCGATTCCTGCGGCTGGCGGGGCGCCCGGGGCTTCCGAGGGGCATCCCGGGTCGGCGCATCGGCTGCGGCGCCTACCTGCCAGGCCACGGCTTCCAGGCCTTCAGCCGCTGCCAGGTCGTTGAAGTCGGTTCCGCCGCTGGGCAGGCCCTCGGGCAGCAGCACGGCCACAGCACAGCCCAGCGTCCGCAGCTTGCGGGCCGCCTTCTCGGCGCCGTCGCGGCCCGGGTTCTTGCCGCTGCGGGCCTCGGTGTCGGCGTCATGGTCGGCGCACACCAGGAAGCGGGCGCCAGGGAAGCGCGCCGGCATGGCTTCGGCCACCGCCGCCAGGTTGCCCGCATCGAAGGCCACCACGGCGGGCAGGCTGCTGGCTTCATGCAGCGTGGCCGCCGTCGCGTAGCCCTCGGCCATGAGCACCAGGTCAGCCGGAGCGCCCTCGGCATGGCCGATGACATGGAACATGCCCCGCTTTCGGCCACCAGGCAGGAAGCGCTTTTCCGTGAGGCCTCGGGCCTTCTCTTCCTCGGTCGGTGGGTGCGGGGCGATGCGCTGCAGGTTGCGCAGCTCGCCGGCCGCATCACGCATCGGCACCAGCAGCGTGCCGTCCCGCAGGAAGCGCACCCCGTGGGCCTGGACGCACTTGCGCTGTAGGTAGGGGCTGGCGCCCATGTCCGCACCCTCGGCCCACAGCTCGGCCGCGTCCCGCGCCGCCTTTTCCGCCTTGCGCCGGCACTGCTCTGCCTCAGCCTCCTCGGCGGCTTTGCGGCGGGCCGCTTCCTGGGCCTGCTTTCGCTCCAGCTCGGCCAGCGCCTTAGGGCTCATGGGCGGGCTGGAGTCTTCGGGGAAGCGGAAGCCGTGTTCCTTGGCGATGCGAAAGAGCGTGCCCACCGTCACCCGGCCGCCTGCCTTGATGCTGCGCCAGGTGTCGCGGGCGTCGGCCAAGCGGTAGCCATCCGCCTGTGCGCTCCAGTCGTTCCACAGTTCGAAGCCCTCGGCGCCCATCTCCGCCTTGACCGCCATGCCCAGGCGCACCCAAGTTTCGCGATCAACCGCAGGCGAAATGCAGGCCAGCGCCTGACGGATCAGCTCGGGCGTGATGACGCGCGGCCGAACCTGACGGGGCGTGCGGCTGTACGGAGTCATGCGCGCCTCAGACAAATCGCAATCGGCAACGATCCTGGGCTGGTTCTTCCCCTCATTCCACGCCCGCCTTCTCGGCCGTCGTTGGTGCCAGGGCGGCGCCGATACGGTCCTGAACCCACTGCAGCACGGCCGACTCGGCCCATGCCACACAACGGGGCGTTACCTGGACGCAGCGCGGGAACTGACCTGCACCCTTCCTGCCATACCAAGCTGAAGTAGCAAGGAGTCCGCTCATCAGGAGAATGACGGACATGAGGAAGAGCAAGTTCACCGAGGAACAGATCATTGGGTTCCTGAAGCAGGCCGAGGCGGGGCTGGCCGTGGCGGAGATCTGCCGCAAGGGCGGGTTCTCAGACGCGACGTTCTACAAGTGGCGGGCCAAGTTCGGCGGCATGGAGGCGAGCGA